>NZ_CP064834.1 GCF_018107685.1 Coxiella endosymbiont of Amblyomma nuttalli
ATGTCGGTATCAGTATTATTGTGGGACAAATGTCTTGGTTATTTACGCGACGAAATTCCATCGCAACAATACAATACGTGGATTCTTCTCTTGCATGCTATTGAATCCAAAAAAAATAGATTATTATCACTCACACCTAATCGATTTGTTCTAGATTGGATTAATGAACGGTTTTTAATCCGAATCAAAGAACTGTTGGATGAATTATCGGATACCCTAACGAAAATAGAATTACAGATCGGTAGTAAATCAACCGTTGAAATTGAATATATACCCGGAGAGATCACTAGAAAAATGACTACTACGACTGTAGTAGCATATCCTCAAACTAACATCAATAGTGGCTTCATTTTCAATACCTTTGTGGAAGGGAAATCTAATCAATTAGCACGCGCCGCAGCTATTCAAGTTGTTGAAAATCCAGGACAAGCCTACAATTCGTTATTTGTTTATGGTGGGGTAGAATTAGGAAAAACTCACTTAATGCATGCAGTAGGTAATACTGTTTTACAGAAAAATCCTAGCATGAAAATCCTATATTTACATTCCGAACGTTTCGTAGCTGATATGATCAAAGCGTTGCAACATAATATGATGGATGAATGCAAACGCTTTTATCGATTCATCAATATATTACTCATCGATGATATTCAATTCTTTGCAGAGAAGAGTCGCCCTCAGGAAGAATTTTTTCATACTTTTAATGCCTTATTGGATAATCAACAGCAAATTATTTTAACTTATAATCGTTATCCAAAAGAAATTAATAGATTAGAGGAGCGTCTACAGTCTCGATTTGGCTGGAGATTGATGGTGACCATGAAGCCACCTGATCTAGAAACACGTGTTACTATTTTGATGGCAAAAGCAGATCAATTAAACGTGCATATTCCTCACGAGATTGCTTGCTTTGTTGCTAAACACATTCAGTCCAATAACGTCCGAGAACTCGAAGGTGCTTTAAAGCAAGTAATTGCTAATACTCACTTTATAGGACAGCTGATAACCATTGCATTTACAAAAAATGCATTGAAAGACTTACTTACACTTCAAGCGCGATCGGTTACTATTGAAAATATTCAAAAAACAGTAGCTGAATATTATAAAATCAAAGGATCTGACTTATTAGCCAAACGACACAGTCGTTCAATCACACAACCTCGTCAGATTGCTATGGAACTAGCTAAAGAACTTCTTACTAATCGTAGTATTTCTGAAATATCGGTGATGCCTTTGGTGGCCGAGATCATACCACTGTTTTACATGCTTGTCGTAAAGTCAAGGTGCTTGCTACATCGCTTGATATTTTGGAAGATTACAAGAACTTGGTACGTATCTTGTCTGCCTAACTGAAATTTGGTAATTAAGAAGGTACGCCTATGAAACTCAATCTGATCCGTGAAACATTATTAAGGCCTTTGCAATTAGTCATCGGTGTTGTGGAACGTAAACAAACTATACCAATTCTTTCAAATGTTTTACTTTCCACAGAAAAAAATACACTTTCAATCACAGGCACTGATCTTGAAGTAGAACTGATTGGGCAAATACAGCTAGAAAAAGATGATGAAGTAGATCAACTCAAATTAACCATTCCTGGCCGAAAATTAATGGATGTTTGTCGAGCACTTCCTAAAAATGCACTAATTGAATTGTATCGTGATAAAGGAAAAATCATTCTTCGTTCAGGGTTCAGTCGATTTACGTTGTCTACTTTGCCAGCAGAAGATTTTCCGAGTGTAGAAAGACGTGAGACATATCTAAAATTAATGATTTCTCAGCATCAATTTCATCGCTTGTTACAACGAACAGCTTTTGCTATGGCACAGCAGGATGTTCGTTATTATTTAAATGGCTTATTATTTGAAACTTATCCAACCCAATTACGTGCTATTGCCACCGATGGACATCGCCTTTCAGCTAATGTATTAAACATCGAAACTAACATTGAACATCGCCTACAAATTATTATTCCCCGTAAGGGTGTGATTGAGTTATTGCGCTTACTAGCAGATAATGATGATCCAGCAATGCTTAAAATTGGGGATAATCATATTTGTGTTTCTACCAAGGATTTTACTTTTACCTCAAAACTCATTGAGGGCCGATTTCCCGATTGTGAGCGAGTCATTCCAAAAGGTGGTAACAAGCAAGTCGTCATTGATAGAAATATCTTAAAACAAGCACTTATTCGCACAGCTGTTCTTTGTAATGAAAAATTTAAAGGAATTCGCTTTGAATTTCGACAAAACTTATTACGTATTCTGGCGACTAACCACCAGCAGGAAACAGCAGAAGAAAAAGTAAAAATTGATTATGCTAAGGAGGATTTGAATATAGGATTTAATGTAAACTATCTCTTAGATGTTTTAAATACTATTTCTTCTTCAGGCAATATAACACTGACCTTTTCCAACCCAGATAGTAGCGTTTTAATTCAAGAATCAGAAAATCAAACTGACAGCGCTTTTGTTGTTATGCCTATGCGATTATAATGGAATGCCATATATTACTTCGATAAAAATCCATCAATTTCGAAACTTGTCTGCGGTTGATATTACTATCGCCTCACGCTTTAATTTTTTCTTCGGTCACAATGGGGCTGGAAAAACCAGTTTATTGGAGGCAATTTATTATCTAGGTGTGGGGCGCTCCTTTCGTACCCATTTACCTCAGTGTTTAATCCAAGACTCTACGGATAGCTTTTCTGTCTTTATTGAGATTAATGAAGGTAAGCAGTCTACTCCCCTTGGAGTAGAACGTCACAAACAGGGAGGTAGACGTCTAAAAATAAATGGTGAGGTGATCTCCGATTGGTCAATTTTGGCAAAACGATTACCACTATGTATTTTAAGTACTATGAGCCATCAATTTTTATCAGATGGACCGAAAGTACGACGTCAATTTCTTGATTGGATATTGTTCCATGCGGAACCTACCTTTTTTCCTACCTGGAAACGTATTCAAAGAATTTTGAAACAACGTAATGCGGCACTTAAAGCACAATTATCGTTAGAAGAAATTACCTACTTGGATGAAGTACTGACTCAAAATGCCGAGTACATCGATAAACTTCGGAAAAAGATCACGTCAGAATTCAATCATCTTTTTCAGGAAATTCTCCAACATTTCTTACCTGAACATACTCTCATTCTGCATTATTATCGCGGTTGGAGCGAAGGAAACACTCTTACTAAACTCCTTACTACTCATTTAAAGCTGGACCTACAGCGGGGTTATACACAAATAGGTCCACAGCGTGCTGATTTTTGCTTTTCTATCCGTTCTCTACCGGTTCAAGATATCTTATCTCAAGGACAGCAAAAATTGGTTACTTACGCCCTTCATATCACACAAGGTCTCCTGCTTAAAGAAAGGACATCACTTAGTCCTATTTATTTAATCGATGACTTAATTGCAGAACTAGACGTTGATAAACGCGAATGTGTCGTTAGTTTATTGGCCAAATTACAATCACAAGTGTTCGTTACTGGAATTAACCATTTTGACCTGGATATACCCCCTAACACATCAATGTTCCACGTAAAACGTGGGTCGATCTCCATAACTTGAATAAATATGCCGCCTATAATAGTTGACGAATCTAAAAAAACTATTAAATGTTTAACGTGTATTCAACTTAGTGAAATATATATTCGGTGAACAGCTTGGTGAATATTCTAGCAGATGTATTCAACTGTGATACAATGAGACACATTCCAAGAACCGAACTTACAAGATATTAAGAATTACTAGCACGGAGTAATAATTCATGAGTACATCACAAAAATATGACTCCTCAACTATTAAAGTTCTTAAAGGTCTTGATGCGGTTCGTAAACGTCCCGGTATGTATATCGGCGATACAAGCGATGGTTCTGGTTTACATCACATGGTATTTGAGGTCGTTGATAATTCGATCGACGAGGCACTCGCGGGGTTTTGTACACGTATTTGGGTTATCATCCATACCAATGGCTTCGTAACTATACGAGATAACGGACGAGGGATTCCCACAGACATCCATCCAGAAGAATATCGCTCTGCCGCAGAGGTTATTATGACAGTTCTTCATGCTGGTGGGAAGTTCGACAAAAATGCCTACAAAGTATCAGGTGGTTTACATGGTGTGGGAGTCTCAGTTGTCAATGCCTTATCGGAAGAGCTTCATATGACTATCCATCAAAATGGCAACATGTATTCACAATCCTATAAGATGGGATGTCCTCAAGCGCCATTAGCGATTATAGGTAAATCGGATAAAATCGGGACAGAAATTCGGTTTAAACCAAGCGTTGAGATTTTCAATGATACTGAGTTCCATTATGACATCTTAGCTAAGCGCTTAAGAGAGCTTGCCTTTTTAAACTCAGGAGTTCGAATTGAATTGTTGGACGAACGTTCAGGAAAAAGTGACGTTTTTGAATATAAGGGTGGTATTAAAGCGTTTGTTCAGTACTTAAATAAGAAAAAAACTCCTATCAACCAAGATGTTTTTCATTTTTCTATCGAAAGCAAAGACATTGTTGTTGAAGTAGCGATGCAATGGAACGACGGTTTTCAGGAAACGGTCTTTTGTTTTACTAATAACATTCCTCAAAGCGATGGCGGTACTCACTTAGCGGGATTTCGTACTGCGCTAACACGTACACTTAATAATTATATTGAACAGGAAGGATTAGTTAAAAAAAATAAAGTGATTATAAGCGGTGATGATACGCGCGAGGGTTTAACGACGGTACTCTCTATCAAAGTACCTGATCCTAAATTTTCGTCACAAACAAAAAGCAAACTAGTCTCTTCCGAAGTGAGACCTGTTATAGAAACCGTAGTTGCCGAAAAATTACGTGATTATTTATTAGAAAATCCAAAGCAAGCAAAACTCATTGCAGTGAAAATCATCGATGCTGCTCGCGCAAGAATAGCAGCGCGCAAAGCACGCGACATGACGCGTCAAAAGCACATGTTTGATCTAGGAAGACTACCTGGAAAGCTTACTGATTGTCAAGAAAAAGACCCTGCACTTTGTGAATTATTCCTGGTTGAGGGTGACTCTGCTGGCGGTTCCGCAAAACAAGCGCGCTCTCGTCGCTATCAAGCGATTTTACCGCTGAAAGGTAAAATTTTAAACGTTGAAAAAGCTCGATTCGAAAAAATGTTATCTTCCAATGAGGTGCGCACCTTAATCACAGCTCTCGGCTGTGGAATTGGTCGAGAAGAATACAATCCAGATAAACTTCGTTACTATCGTATTATTATCATGACTGATGCAGATGTTGACGGCTCACACATTCGCACTCTTTTACTCACCTTTTTTTACCGTCAAATGCCAGAATTAATTGAACGCGGTCATATTTATATTGCACAGCCCCCTTTATATAGGGTCAAAAAGAATAAACAAGAACAATACGTAAAAGATGATTCTTCTTTAGACGCTTGGTTGCTGAAAATCATACTTGAAGATGTGAAGTTGTATCCCAATCCAGAAGCACCAGCAATCAAAAAATCTACTTTAGAAGATTTAGCTTCTCATTACCGTTTGGCTATGCGAGGTATCAACAGATTAAGTAAACAACATCCTAATGAAGTGCTTGCACAACTGTTACATATCCCCACATTGACTGTAGAAGATTTAAATAATGAAAAAAAAGTAGGTGAATGGGCGAAACATCTTGAAAAGCGATTAATTCAATCAAATGCCGAAAATAACAGACATTACCGTATTAACATTCAAAAAGACGAAGAATGTGAGTGGTATTTTCCCGTTGCAACTATCATCAGCCACGGAGTTAAGCATAGTTACACTTTTCGTCAAGACTTCTTTAGTTGCACCGATTATCGTCATCTTATTGAATTGTATAAAAAGATTTCCGGTTTGATTGAAGAAGGTGCATACATAACGCGTAACGGCAAACGTCGTATTATTAATAATTTTGGAGAAGCCTTAGACTGGTTAGTCATAGAAGGTAAAAAAGGATTGACTATTCAACGTTATAAAGGCTTAGGTGAAATGAACCCAGAACAACTATGGGATACTACTATGAATCCAAAAAGTCGTCGACTTCTATCCGTAAGCATTGAAGATACTGTTATCGCCGATGAAATTTTTACTACTTTGATGGGTGATCAAGTTGAGCCTCGTCGCATTTTTATTGAACAAAACGCGTTAGCCGCCGAAAATCTAGACTTTTAGATATAGCTATAATTAATTTAATTGTTTGAATTTTTCATCTTTTGACTATCTGTTTTAGGACCAATAATCAGTTTAGGAGTTTAGAATTTAATGGCATTAGTACCATTAGGTAACGCACTTTATGGAATGTAGTATTTTATGAAAAAGAGAAACTAACTTATATGTTCACTACTTAACACTTTCTGTCGTTCGACAAGAACTGAAAATATACATAAGGTACAATATATATGCGCATCGTAGTATACATACCATACCAATTTCCATGATTAATGGTAACGGGGTACAATTTATCAGTTGCTGAAAGCATTATATGTTCCCAGATTAAAGATAAGCAATCCTACACAGCTTACACACTAAGCCTCGCGCTGATCTAAATAATTTTTAATCATTATTTCACTTTAATTGATCACATCCACTGACAAAATATCTTGAAAATATTTTCAGGCTGGGTATGCGTTTTAAGTATTATTCTTAACATCGTGTGATAAAATTCACAAATGCACCAAACTTACTATGATGTGCGCTGATAATTTAGTTATTTTATCTAATTGCAGGCTTATTTAACCTATTTGAATAGATAATACGAAAAGATATAGAGAGAAAACATCTTCTTAAAATGGTTATACATAATAAAAATAGTAAGAAGGTACGGCTACCGTTTGCTTACAATAGACGACCTTTGGTCTTTCATAGTATGCATAATTTATGGATATACCTCCCATATAGATTGGTATCAGCAAACATCAGCATGAAAATCTACGTTGTATCTTACAAATACTTCAATCTTGCAATCACGCAATACAAGGAAATATAGTTTCGATTAGCAAAAATTCTTGCTTGGATGGGGTATTTCTTATGATTATTGTACACAATGCTTTAGTTGTTCTCCTTAAATATAGTAAGGTCGCTCTTCTCTATGAGCTGCATAATAATTTATCATCATCGGATGGTGTGTATGGTTAAAAACATTTTTCTATATTGTATTTTATAAACAATAAACAGCATCTGCTCTGAAAATTATTTCAGGATAATCACTGTTAAAGTTAAATCGGAGTTATTCAGAAGTCACAGATTGCTATTAGGAAAAATCAGTAAAAGTTTCTAAATTTTATTTTTATCCAGTATAAAGATCTATAGCGAACGACGTAAAAATAGATTATATGACAAAGCGCCCGTTGCTCTTCTTCGATAAATTGTCCAATTTTCAGGTACCGGTAAAGGTTTCAAATCCTTTTCAACTTCTACATAAATGAAAGCATGATCTGACATTATTTGTATTTTTTCCAACCATTCTCCTGCCTTTCGAATAAAACCTTGACGAAAAGGAGGATCAAGAAAAATAATATCGAAAGAAATATTCTTTTTTAATAGTGGGAAATCAAATAAACATGCATTACGGATAAATTCAACATTAATGGCTTTTAAAATAGCTGCATTTTTTCTCAATGCGTTGATAATTTGATCAGAATGATCAATAAAAGTTACATGAGTTGCACCTCGTGACAATGCTTCAAATCCAAAAGCACCACTGCCTGCAAATAAGTCCAAACAATTTGCACCAACAATATAAGGCATCAACCAGTTAAATACAGTTTCACGAACACGATTACCAGTTGGGCGTAAATTAGAAACCTCAGGAAAAACCAGACCTCGGCCACGCCATTTTCCACCGATAATACGAACTTTTCCTTGTAATCGTTTAGACATAAACACTAATATTCTGGCTTCACATTACGTAATACACAAACTACAAGTCCTACTAATAACAGCTATGTTTTTAAATCTTTTGTCTAAAGATGGTCATTATCTGTTGCGATCAATGACTTTCATTTTATCATGGTAGCTCAGATAGTTTCCAGTCGGTTTCTTAATTTAAAGCGATATTATCTTAACTAATACGTTATCTGTATTTATAAACAATTTTAGAGAACATGTTCCATCTCCGATAAGATTGTTTCCCTTCCGATAGTTGAATCTACATAAGTTCTTAAGTAATTAAATTTATAAACCATCATCATGATGAATACTACTTATCTGACTCAACAATAGAGAAAATTCTTTAAGGATAATCCACCTAACTATTCGATTTCCGAGAACAAGAAAAAATCGGAGTGATGTTAATTATTCTAACAATCATAAATTACAGAATGGTATTCTACTTAGTACTTACTAGGCCGAAAATAGTGTGTATTGATACAAAACTTTCTGATACTAAATAATAAAAACCACAATTTTATCTTGCCAGGCAGACAATAATGCGATGGTTTTGTTGACAGCTTTCTCTTTATCGCGAGCTAAAATAAATCATCATAACCTATAAATGCCATCATTGACAAAATATCTTTATTTCATCTGTCGCTAAAACGATTTTAGATAATTGCTTGTTATAATTAAAATGAGGTTTGTCGCTTTATCAAATGAGATCGTCGACATTCCAATGATAGTTAAACTTCCACAAATCTGTCTAAAGCAGGTTCTAGTAATTTAATCACTGTTACTTAAAGAC
The DNA here is from genome assembly GCF_018107685.1 of Coxiella endosymbiont of Amblyomma nuttalli. Taxonomy (GTDB): domain Bacteria; phylum Pseudomonadota; class Gammaproteobacteria; order Coxiellales; family Coxiellaceae; genus Coxiella. The sequence goes on from NZ_CP064834.1 coordinate 8,700, forward strand.
GCAAACCTACTGCTGTCATATATCTCGGACTTATTGATACCACATTGAGAGTTTATCTGATTATACTCGGTCACAAGTAATTGTCGTTACTTATATCGTATCTTCAACTAACAAAGAATTCACTCATGATGTTAATCCCCATTTATTTTAATTATCGAAGAGCAGGTAAAGCATACTACTCAAGATATCAACCACCGGAACTTGATCGGGAATACAGTGACATGAACGAAAATTAAATATTTGCTTCATTAATCAGACTTAATCACATAAATGTTATAAAATTTTATAACTAGCACACTACTGTATCGTTATCATGAATAGAAAAGGGAACGGATAAATCCATGACAGTAATTCATTTTAGTGACAACGATTGGCGATCTAAAATAAGCTAGCACTTATTAATGTATCAATAATAGCCGAAGAATAGATTAACTAATTGTTTCTTTGAAAAAGTTCAGTTTTTAATAGTTTTTTTACCATTTAGTTTTTCTTATGCAATCCATAATCAACTAATAGATTCAGAACATTTAAATGCACGGTTTAATTAACAGGTGAATCCTATGTAAATGCCCCATAATAGATTTGTTTTCTACACGTTTGGTTTACGCGCGGGGATCTAATCAAACAACCTAACTACTGTGCAATTGATTAAGCATATAACCAGGTACTATAGTCGCTTGCTGCTTTTTCTACGAAAATTAAATGCCAACAAAACCGTGAGCTCTGCACTGTATTTCAACGAGGTATATACATGATGTATATAGTGATCTACCTTAGTTATTGCGCGAGCGAAAAAGTGTTTAATGTCTCATCATAAGATCTTGGAACTAACTAATGTCTATATTATTTCTAGCTTATTTCTAGCGGGAGAAATTTCTATACATTTCTATATCTTAATAAGATGTTATCCAAGGAAGTAACCTCAATTTAATTGGTCAAAAATTTTTACAAACGCATAGTTTTAATTTTAGTTTCGACATCCCTCATTATCACTACAATTGAAATTACAACCAGCATGGATATTAACCCTGTATATCTTGCGTACCACCTATACATTCAAGATCTGTCGTATTGATGATCTAAGAAGGTATTGATAAACACTGTTCCACAGTGTCCATAAGTTCTAACATATAGGCTATTGGCAAAATATGTGCACCGTCTCCCTATATAAAACTTAACTCTTTGTATTATAAAATTTTTTAATCAATTTTTTCTATAAAGCACGCGAAATATCCGTGATTCTATCATGCTCATTATAAACTCATTACAACCGTGTTCGACAACCTCTTTAACAATGAATTAAGACTATTAGTCAGTTGCGACTCATGAACACGTACTGGCCCTAATGGGAAAAATAACTTACTAAATAATTTCAAGTATGTAGTATAATTGTAAATACTACTCAAATCCACCAGACGATGTTAAAATAAAATGATTTTTAACAGGCGTTGACTATGTTCGATTTTTCAAAATCCAAGCGTCGGTCTATAGAAAACGATGTCAGGTCTTCACAGCCAAAAAAAAAGTGGTTTTCTCGTCTCAATGAGAGCCTAAGGCGAACTCGCAGACGGCTCACTGACAGTCTCAGTCACCTGATGCTTGGAAAAAAGAACATTGATGTTGATTTACTAGATAAATTAGAAACAATTCTTTTAACTGCCGATATGGGTATGGAAGCAAGCCAATCTATTCTTAAAAAATTATCGCAGCAAGTTGCTCGTAAATCTTTTTCCAGTCCAACTGCTTTAATAAGCAGTTTAAAAACAGAATTACTAACTATCTTGAAACCCTACCAAAATCCGCTCAATATTAATCAATCACCGTTTGTCATTTTAGTAGTAGGAGTTAACGGTGTTGGTAAAACAACCACTGTTGCAAAATTAGCTCATTTTTATCAATTACAAAACAGACGTGTCGTTCTAGCTGCTGGGGATACTTTTCGCGCAGCTGCTATTGAGCAATTGCAAGCTTTTGGTGGACGTAGTCAAATACCGGTTATCGCACAGCACCCCGGTGCAGACAGTGCTTCTGTAATTTACGATGCAATGGAAGCGGCAACGGCAAGAAATTATGATATTTTAATTGCTGATACAGCAGGTCGCCTGCATACTCAATCTCATCTGATGCAAGAATTAAAAAAAATAAAGTACGTCATAAAGAAAATAAATTTTGCAGCACCACATGAAACTTTATTGATAATCGATGCAGGAACGGGGCAAAATGCAATTAACCAAGCAGAGCAATTTAATGAACATATTGGTTTGAGCGGTATTGCTCTTACAAAATTAGACGGAACCGCTAAAGGCGGAATTATTTTCGCTATCGCAAAAAAAATGCAATTACCCATTCGATTTATTGGTATCGGTGAACAGATTGATGATTTCAAGGCTTTTGATGCAGAGGAATTTATCACCGCCCTATTACAATAAAGGCACACTTAATAATGCTTCAACTCTTATTAAAGAAGCTCGTAACAAAGGATTACCTGTATTGGTTGATCCAAAAGCTACTGATTTCACTCGCTATGAGGGAGCTACTCTTTTAACGCCTAATTTAAAAGAATTTGAAGCAGTGACAGGTTGTTGTAAAACAGAACAAGAAATTGAGTCTAAAGCGCGTGTCCTTATTCAACGACACCATTTTGAAGCTATCCTCATTACACGTGGCACGCATGGAATGCTTTTAATCCAGAAAGACAAAGCAGCCGTTAATTTAACGGCATATACCCGAGAAGTGTACGATGTGACTGGAGCAGGTGATACCGTGATCTCAGTCATAGCAGCCTCACTAGCGGCAGGCTGTGATTGGGTGCAAGCAGTGACGTTGGCTAATATAGCAGCAGGATTGGTAGTTCGCAAGCTCGGGACTGCAACAATCACCGTGCCAGAGTTGCAACGCGCCTTGTATCAAATTGCTGGTTTGCATGTTGGTGTATTGACAGAAAAAGAGTTGTTATTGGTTGTTGCAGATTTGGAAAACTTTAAAAGAAAATGTATCACTCAAATATGTAATCGCTATTTAATTCAGAATTGGAACAATTGATCCCAATACAAGAAAATTTTGATTCTCAAGTCAATAGGTGTAACACAAATTTTTATCCGTCATTCTCTTTGAATATGTCAATCAAAGATTTTACAATTCTTACGGATTAATTTGTTGTATAGATGTTTTAGCATAACTTCTCATCAGTTTAATGATCTTTAGCGCTGCTTATACTGCTGCTCATCTTTTGTACAGGTCATGAACTCATCAGTGATCTCTAATTATATAGCTGTATAGAGCACCCAGATTGGCATGAATATTATCTTTTCCGGGTGAGTATTATCTTTTTTGATTCTTAAGTTTTATCTTTATGTGTGTGGTTAATACTTTATCAGAACTTGAACGATCCCTAAAAGTTTATAGATTACGAAATAATCGTTTGTAAAGAAAGCATAATTCGTTAATAGCACAAAAACAATTTTTATTTATCTTACCTAAGATTATCTTTACAGAAAGGTAGTCATTTTAAATTACACTACATTTACAAACTTAATCAGACGGAGTGACTTTCTAATCTAGTTTCTTAGTATACTATCATTAAGATTAACTAATTAAAACATTCTTGAAAAATTTCCGTAGAAAAATTATTGTTATCCTTAATATTAATTTTAATACAAAAATTAAATCAACTGAAAAAGCATCAACGGACTGATCTTTAATAATCTTTTCGGTAAGCTCACCGAGAAGTGCTGTACAAGAAAGTACAACAGTAAATAGAAATCATTTTTTTCAAAACTTATCTCTAAGTAAACACCTTAATTAACCAACAATAGTGCTATACAACACTGTGTTAACTTAATTATTTTATTGCTCTCAATTATTGCTCTAAGATATTCTTTGTAGTGTATAAGTATAAACCTAATCTTCAAAAAATAGGATTATTATGATCACGAACATTGAACAAACGACAAGGAAAGACAACGCGTCGATATTATGTTGACATAAACACTTTAGATGATTAATTAATCAGTAACTTGTGATCCTGTTAACAGCAGGATTGGTTATTGTACTGTCAAAGAAATTCTCTTTAGTATATAACCAAAAACTTCAACGGAGTCTATTTTATCTTTGGTAAAGTCTGACGAATAAGTTACTAGGCTAGATTTGAGATTTAATCTAGCTCTGCTGGTGTTTAGCAAGAAAAGATGTTAGGATTGTCGTCATTGGCAAGTAGCTTTGATGAATTAAGGAGTGTAGCATAAAGACTCATATGAATCAGTTTCTGACATGTGTTGAGGACAGATCGCTGTCTGTTGGAAGTCTGGGTAGTTATATTAGCTGGGTTAACCGCATCCCATTGCTAAGCGCGAAGGAAGAACGAGAGTTAGCCATTAAATTTAAAAAAAATAATGAACTAGAATCAGCCAGAAAACTGGTACTCTCTCATCTACGATTTGTAGTTCGGATTGCCCGCGGTTATTCGGGTTATGGACTACCTCAAGCTGATCTCATTCAAGAGGGTAACATTGGTCTTATGAAAGCAGTAAAGCGCTTCGATCCAAAAGTGGGTGTTCGCTTGGTGTCTTTCGCCGTACATTGGATTCGAGCAGAAATTCATGAATTTATTCTTCGCAATTGGCGAATCGTCAAAGTCGCTACTACGAAAGCGCAACGTAAGCTTTTTTTCAATTTGCGGAAGCATGCTAAAAAGCGTGGTTGGTTTAGTGAACAGGAAGCCCAAGCACTTGCCGAAACGTTGCATGTGAATACTAAAGATGTACGCCAAATGGAAGAAAGATTAAACAGTCATGACGAGGCTTTCGATGGAAGCGATGATGATAACGATGAAGGCCATACTAGCAGCGGTGTGGTGGCAGCACCAGCTCATTATCTCCAAGATAAACATCATAATCCTGCTCTGCAACTAGAACAAAGCGATTGGTCATACGATCAAGAACAACTCTTACACAGTGCTATTCAAACACTAGATGAACGGAGTCAAGACATTCTATATCAACGCTGGTTAAATGAAAAAAAATTAACACTTCATGAATTGGCGGAAAAATACGACATTTCTGCTGAGCGCATTCGTCAACTCGAAAAGAATGCTATGCAAAAAATTCGAGAGACAATGGCAACATAACTGACAAACAGGATGTGACCATGAGACAGCGCTTTACTGTTATTACCCCACTATCTTTGACGGGTGTTTATGGTTCTGTTAACAAGCCGTCCGGTGCTGTCCAGCGCTTCGATCCAACGACTGAGAGAAATTTGTACAATATTCATGATTACTTTATTAAAATGCCTAAAATATTAGAGCCTAAAATATTAGACGCTGTTCAAGCCTTACAAAAGCCAAATATGAACACCAGCAAGAGTAATGTGCACAAGTTGTGCAATGTGTGACCCAAAACTTTTATTTATCATAGGAAACAAGATTAAATGTAATACTACCTAGCTAATTTTGATTATCAACAAAAACATTACAAAAACCATGAATCAAACTATCCAAAATCTTTTGAAGCAAAGAAAATATTTTTGTATCTTCTTTAGAGTACTGCCTATTTTTAACAGACAATCACGATTAGCTGTTAGAGCGTCATCGGTAGTCATAAGGCAAGAAAATATTATGTTTTCTATGAGTCATCACTATGTAATACCAAGAATTCTATTGATAAATGGTGCAGTCTTCAAAGTCAGGTTTACAGTTAATCAAACAGTGGAATTAATTATGATATGAACGATCCTACTATCCAAAAACAATTTCGCGATAATTGTCGATTAGCACAACCATGACACTAGTTAACACATCAGCGTCGTCATGTGGTGATAAAGTGTCAGTTGATTTTCACTAACTAATTTTCACTTCATGCTAAATGAAATCTTAGTGTAATTAGTCAGATAGTGAAACAGTTCAGGTCGTTAGTCATTTTTGAAGTAAGAATTTGGCAAGACAGATTGAGCGGACGGTCGTAATTCATTATTATCTCGGATTTTACATGAACCTGTACCCATTAAACTTCCAAACAATGATCCTTACTCTATGTCAATATTGGTCTAACCAAGGGTGTCTTTTACTTCAGCCCTTTGATATGGAAATAGGCGCTGGTACTTTTCATCCAGCCACTTTTTTACGAGCGATTGGTCCTGAACCCTGGTGTACCGCTTATGTTCAGCCTTCACGTCGCCCTACCGATGGTCGATATGGAAATAATCCCAATCGCACACAATATTACTACCAATACCAAGTTATGCTAAAACCGTCCCCAGATAACATTCAGGAAGTTTATCTCGGCTCCTTAAAGGCTTTAGGAATTGACCCTCTCGTTCACGATATTCGTTTTGTTGAAGATAATTGGGAAGCACCAACGTTGGGCTCTTGGGGAGTTGGTTGGGAAGTATGGCAAAATGGGATGGAAATTACTCAATTTACCTATTTTCAACAAGTTGGTGGTTTAGCATGTCATCCAGTGAGCGGTGAAATTACCTATGGCTTAGAACGGTTGGCTATGTTTCTGCAACAAATAGATAATATGTTCGATCTCATTTGGACCGAAAACCAAGATGGTAACATTACCTATGGGGATGTCTTTTACCAAAATGAAATTGAAATGTCGGCCTATAATTTTGAATACGCCGACGTGGATACTCTGTTTAAACATTTTGATTTCTACGAAAAAGAAGCGCTACGTTTAATTGAAGTCAGATTACCCTTAGTTGCTTATGAAATGGTATTGAAAACTTCTCACATATTTAACTTATTAGATGCCCGCCAAGCCATTTCAGTGATGGAACGTCAACGTTTTATGTTACGCGTGAGAAAATTAGCACATAGTGTCGCAAACACATATTATTCCACGCGAAAGAAACTAGGATTTCCACTATTAAAAAAGAGGGGAATTACTTAATGGTCACACAAGATTTTTTATTTGAAATTGGTTGTGAAGAATTACCGTCGTGTATACTGAATAAATTATCAAACTCATTATCTCATAATATTCAAACACAGCTTGAAAAAGCAGCATTATCGTTTGAGACTTTATTTTCCTTCGCAACACCTTGTCGTTTAGCAGTATTAATAAATGGTCTCGCAACAGAGCAGTCTCCACGTGTCATTCAACGACAAGGTCCTAACGTAAAAGCTGCTTTTAAAAAAGATGGTACTCCCACATTGGCGTGTTTGGGTTTTGCACGATCTTGTGGAATTTCGACTGATCAGCTTCACATAAAAGAAACAAAAAAAGGTAGTTTTGTATATTGCTATATTACACAATCAGGTCAATCAACTAAAAAATTATTGCCTGAGATCATTCAAACGGCTATTAAGCAATTACCCATTTTAAAAGGTATGCGCTGGGGAGTTCATACAGAACCTTTTGTTCGCCCTGTTCGTTGGGCTGTAATGATTTTTGGGAACAGTGTTATTCCAGCCATTATATTTGGTCAGATAACTTCTGATAAAACACGAGGTCACCATTTTCATTGTCCTGAACGCATAATAATCAGTAAACCCAATGATTATCAGCAAATATTATTAACACATGGTATGGTAATTGCTGACTTTGAAAAACGATTTGAAAAAACTCGGATTTTAATTCAAAAGGTAGCCGCTATTAAAGGACAAGCCATCATTGATAAAGATTTATTAACGGAAGTCACCGGTATGGTCGAATGGCCTGTTGCCTTGTTGGGGCATTTTAAAGAAAAATTTTTGGGACTCCCACCGGAGGTATTAATCGCTATAATAAAAATGCATCAGCGTTGTTTTCCAATAAAAGATAAAACATGTAACCTACTTCCATATTTTATCTTAGTTAGTAATATTGAAAGCAAAAATCCTAAATGTATAATCGAAGGAAATGAACGCGTTATCAACGCTCGTCTTTCGGATGCTTTGTTTTTTTATAACAACGATCTTGATGTTACCTTAGAAAGTCGACTGCCTAAATTAGCTGGTATTGTTTTTGAGCACCAACTCGGTACACTTGCTGATAAAACAAAACGCATTTCCAGGCTCGCGACTTTTATAGCCAAACAAATTCATATTGATGAACTAGTTGTCCAGCGCGGTAGTCTTCTCTCTAAATGTGATTTAGTTAGTAAGATGGTGTACGAATTTCCGAGTTTACAGGGTATTATGGGCTATCATTATTCACTTCACGATAGAGAATCGGAGAGTCTGGCTAATGCTATCAGAGAGCATTATCAACCCCGCTTTTCTGGTGATGCTTTACCACAAAGTTTGCCAGGCGCTTGTATCGCTCTTGCAGATCGGTTAGATACTATCATCGGAATTATCGGCATCTACAAACTTCCTAAGGGAGATAAAGATCCTTTTGCTTTGCGCCGAGCGGCTATTGGTGTTTTGCGTATTTTAATTGAAAAACGGCTTCCTTTAGATTTATTAAAATTACTTGAAGAAGCAAAAAAAAATGTCGCTATTGAATTACCTAACAAAAAGGTGGTTGATCAATCTTTTGAATTTATTATCGAGCGACTACGTACCTGGTATCTCGAAAAAAATGTGCCGTTACCTGTATTTATAGCAGTCCTGTCTGCACAACCTACACAGCCTTTAGATTTTGACCGGCGTATTAAGGCAGTGCAACATTTTCAAACTCTACCTGAAGCAGATGCGCTTTCAGCTGCTAATAAACGTGTCAGTAATATTCTAAAAAAACAACCTAGTGAGGAAAAATTAAAATTGATCGATGATTCTCTATTCGATTCCGATGCTGAACGCATGCTTGCTAAAGCATTAAAAGTACGCGCTAAGTCCGTTAATAATTTATATAGACAAGCAAACTACTCAAAAGCATTGAATGAATTAGCGTCTCTTAGAGAGCCAATCGATGCTTTTTTTAATGAAGTTATAGTTATGACGAATGACGAGAAAAAGCGCAACAATCGTTTCGCATTACTTTTATTGCTGCGAAAACTTTTCACTCAGATTGCAGATATTTCTTTATTATCATGAATATCATGTCAAAATTATTACTTTATAGGTTATTCATAGATTATTCGAAAATATGAGCAAATTAAATGAGAACAAGGGAATTCTCTCGTATAAAGAACTACATGCGATGTCCCTTTAATCAAAGTCCACCACTAAGAAATTAGTTTACTTCCCATTATAACTTTATAAATCTTATAAAATATAAATACTATAACTTATTTCACTGACTTTTAGTTGGTTTTTATTAATGAAATACATACTCCGTTAACTCATAATCAATTCACATTGCCGCTTAAAAACTATTACAGCTATCAAAAGTCCAAAAAGGCATGTAAAGGTTTAAACAATTAAATCTAAGTTACCATCAAAATTGCTGCAGTTTACCGCTGCTGAGGTAACAAAATCAACCAGTAGTCAAAATAGTAAATAAGACTGGTATCCTTCTGCTAGATGCGCTCAATTCATTAATCAGCGCTGGTATACCTAAAATGAGTGCATTAATTAATATTACACAAACGAATGTTCTATCTTAGGCAACATAAACAACAATTATGTCTTAACTCACTTGCTATTGTTTCGTTTCAATAAAAAGATTATTGAATCTTTCTAAATTAACGGTGCTATTCTCTTAAATTTAATTTTACTAAAGAAAAACAGATATAGATTTTTGTGTTGTTCGACTTAAGAAAAACGCTGCTACTTAAGAAGTCGAACTACTAATCATCATATTTTCTACATATAAAATAGCATCTGCTGTGGAGTCTAATAATGGTAAGAACGGAAAGCCACTTTTCCACTTTCATAAGTAGCAATGGCGTCCATTACGGCTCTAATAAACAAATTATGGTTCTCTATAATAATAAACAAAGAATGTCAGAGGGTTTAGATTATCTTTAAATCTAGCTTTAGATGAAAAATAATTAAGATATTTCCTTATTTGAATATTACTGTTTTTTTATAAATAAAGAACGCGTTGTAAAGTGTAACCAAATTAATATCAGAAGAGCTTAATCCATCCCAATATACACAATCCATGATCATCATTGGCTGCTGACTAAGCAGCTATTGGAATTAATTTGCATAAGTGAATGAGAAAAAGAAATATTTGTCCTCATTACACCATAAAGCAGAATAAAAAAATAACAAATTTTTAGATCCTTATCTATAAATAACTTACGATTACAATTCATTAGTCGATAGTTTGTATTTTAGTTTCTGAAAAATCTCTATGTAAATAGAGTAGTTGTTTTAAATAACATTGAGATCAGTTCATGCTGGTTTTTCTAGTAGTTATATAATGGTTGTACAATATCCCTATATGTACGATAGTTATTTTAGAACATTAGAAACTATTCATAGAAGTTTTTTAAGCGGCCAAAATTGCTAACTATAAATTCATATCAATTTACAAAAGAGTAATGCCAAAATTTAGAAAAAATTATTGTTGATCGAAAGTATATATTATTTATACATTGTTGTTTAACAAGCTTGAATTAATTTCAATAGATGTGAGTGTTGTTATTTGGTTTTATGTACAAAATAGATTGACTAGTTATTATCATTATCACAATTAGATTTTATAGAAACTATATAGGAGGTTGAGCGTTTTACAGGCTTATTTTATTAAGTTATTTTGTTCAGAGTTTAGAAACTCTGAACATTTAATGCATAAAAAAGTTTCAACCATGTGTATACTATATATATGTATATATATATCTTGCTGATATTCATGAGGTTTTAAACTTTAAACTGTAAAATAGAATGTTATTCTACTTTTAGAATAGGTCTAATTCATCGTTGTACTTTTAGTAAAGCAGTTGACTTTGATTAAAATTAACTCAATTAAAATTAAACATCAAAATTAAACAAAATTTTCAATAAAAAGTTCGAAAACACTATGACTATCAATGATGGAAACGTCCTCGATTTGAGTTAGGATAAGTCAAAGATGGAAAGGTCTTCTGATGATATGTCCCTCAAATGCCTCAAATGAAAATAGATATTAAGAAAACTATATTTTATTTGAGGCACATCAGTAAGATATCATCCTTATCTTACAAGTAATATTAAGTTTTACTTAAAAATGATCAATCCATCTGCTAACTTTAGTAACAGTACCATCCAATACTTTTACCTTCAATATGTTTTTTAATCTACATCTTTTCTAATTTTAAGGAGCAATTAAAAAACAGTGAGATGGCTGAAGCAAAAGCAGTTATTAGGGTGATCAAGATTGGACATAGGAACTATGAATATATTTATTCTTAGACTTTAGTACTAGTATGAGGTACATTTTCCCGGTAATTACATGTAAAATATGGATATTTTATTTAGTAGAAAATAGTAGAAAAGTGAAGTTCGAGAAGATATTTATGATGTTGACCCTGTTAATTTCTTCTTATCTTTAGTTGATAATGCAACGATAGGAATTCTTAATTGTTCTGATACCATTTACCTTTTTTATAGTTTTATGCAATGGTGTATATCACTCACTTATAGGCATATACATATTTCTCTTTAATCATATGGTTACACTATTCATGCTATAATAAGAAGATCATAACCTTATATATAACCTTTTCTGAAACTATTACAGTAGAAATTTAGCATTGGGTGTATATCTGATAAATTTCTACGGTAAAATAGTGAGAAGTGGTACATGATTGTCGTTATTGTCGATCAAACCTAAGTAAAATTTGAGAAACAATATCACCTGAAAAGAGAAGAATCGTGATTTTTCTTGCTTTTTCAACAGAAGCGATAGTGTTTTGCTACAGCTTTCATAAAGAGCTATATGGTTTTGTTTTAAATTTTTACGTCTCACAAAAAACAATAGAGATAGATCAGTGGATCTAAAATGCCTGTTTTAATCTACTTTAAGCATCTTTCCCTTAAAAGATTATTTTTATGAGTAGTTAAGGGAAAAATAAAAGTCAATTAGCTTAATCCTAAAGTATTTTAAATGAATATAAACGGTAACGAAATTCCATAAGAACACGACAAAAGTCTTGTTAGATGAGTTTAGATGCGTTTGAACTCATAAAAAGTAGGTAGCAGTGGATAAATAGGCTCTATGAGTGGTTGCATTAAAGATTGATTCTAATTCTACTGTTACTGCTTTTAAAAAATATAGTTTTAGTTCTGAGATTTTTGTCCTAAAAAGGGATGAAATAAATATTAATACAGCACCAGAAACGGAATTGAAAAACCAAAATAAAAACAAAATAACTTGCGTTAATTAGCAGAAAACCATGAACATTTTTAATATTTTTTCAACTGAGTATACACTTGTCTATTTTTAAGATATCTTAAAATAAGATAATGTACATTGTTCATCTTTTATGAGCTTCTGCTCTATTTGTGAACAGTGAGAAACGATAAAGGTTTCCATTAGCCTATAAACTTGTAGATAGATTATTATGTTTTTAAAACTTCATTTTCTAGAAATAACTTAATAACTTATCCACAAGTTTATATAGATTATTCATTTTTATATTCTTTCATGCATTAACAGATGAAAACATTATAACCAACTGTTCCATAAGTAATAATCTAACTTGTTTTTTTATTAACAGGCTCTATAACTACCATGATCTCTATGAGTTTAATTGATTAAATTTATGTAGTTAACAAATGCAATAAATCAAAGTGATATAGAATGGTAGTAGCGTTTGATTTACTTTATTTGACAGTACTGTGATGCTGATTTATGATTGCGGTTTTGAATAGGTCTAAAGAGCTAGTCTAAAGAGCTGGTTTATGAAACGAACATATCAACCCAGTAGATTGAGGCGAAATCGAGTACATGGGTTCCGTGCACGAATGACTACAAAAAATGGTCGTCAAGTATTGAACCGTCGTCGTGTCAAGGGGAGAAAGCATTTAATAAGCTGACGAGGGAATGCCGATTATCGTCAAATTACCGAATTAGGACGACAACAGAATTTCAGCATGTTTATTCGAAACATCAGCGGTTGTCGGGTCGGTATTATTCGCTTTATTATCTTGATAATAATATCGGACATACTCGATTAGGTGTGATAGTAAGTAAGCGCAATGTTAGGAAAGCTGTCATCCGAAATCGAATCAGACGAATTGTAAAGGAGGCCTTTCGTAGAAAGAAGAATCAATTAGTGTCGCTTGATCTGGTTTTTATCGCAAAAGTGGTCGCTAGTCAAGCAAGTAACAGAGAGTTATATAAATGTATAAATCGCTTACTCGAACAATTAGTCAAATAATCCAATTTATTTTCATTAGTTTAATTAAAATCTATCAGTGTATAGTAAGTCCCTGGTTTTTTAGTAGTTGCCGCTTCTATCCAAGTTGTTCTTCTTATGCAGAAAAGGCAATAAAACAATTAGGTGTGATACAAGGTATGTACTTGTCAATTTTTCGATTATTGCGTTGTCAGCCTTTTCATTTAGGTGGTATTGATTTAATTCCTATAAAACATAATAAGAAAACCATGTAATATTATGGATATCATATGGATACTAAGAAAATAATTTTGTACATTATTGTAGCGCTTTTAGCAGTTTTGCTTTTTAACGCATGGATGCGAGATTATCAGATGGTTTCTAGCTCCTCTAGACTTGTGGATGGAAAAGTGAATGGGAAGGAAACAACCTATATACCTCCAGCACTTGTACTGGGCACAACTTCAAAAATAAGAGCAATAGGAGGAGAACTTGCAGCGGGAAACAAGACTTTGCTGAGAAGATTGATCACTGTAAAAACTAATGTGCTCGAAGTAGAAATTGATACTCAGGATGGCAATATTATTTCGGCAAAGCTTCTGAAATATCCTGTTTCACTCGAGAAAAGAGACACACCTGTTCAAATTTTGAATGCTAACTCTGATGAGTTATATGTTGCACAAAGCGGTCTTACAAACACGAATACCAATCAAGAACCTCCATCAATTAAATTTACATTCACAAAAAAAAAATATTTTAAAAGTGGAGAGACTGAGTTTGTAGTTCAATTGACTGGTCGAATATTTAACGGATTGAGAATTGTCAAAACTTATACTTTTCATCGTAATGATTATATTATTCAGCTTAATTATAAAATAAAAAATGTAACTTCTAAACCGTGGCAAGGAAATCTCTATACTCAATTGATACGCCGACAACCGCTTGCTAAACGTCACTATTTTTATATCCGGAGTTATAATGGTTTTGCAATCTCTAGCCCACAAATACCCTATAAGAAGGTAACTTATGAATCTCTCAATGACACAAATATTAATCGAACGTCAAAAGCTGGATGGATCGCCATGCAACAGCATTATTTTTTGAGCGCATGGATTCCGGGAAGTGCCAAACTAACTTATCATTACTATAGTCATGTCATTCCCTCGCAAAATGGAAAGCAAAATATTTATATCATGGGATTTATAGGTCCAACAATAAATATTGTGCCTGGGGAAACCGCATCTAGTTGTGCAACAATTTATATCGGTCCAGAAATAGCTCAGAGATTAAAAACATTAGCGTCTGGCTTGGAGCGGACAGTTGATTATGGATGGTTATGGCCTATTTCCATGCTTTTATTTTGGATTATGAATACTATCCACAAAATTGTAAGGAACTGGGGTTGGTCTATTGTTGTTACAACGATTTTAATTAAAATTGTTTTTTACTGGTTTTCCGAGAAAAGCTTTCGTTCCATGACGCGCATGCGTGAGATGCAACCCCGCATACAAGCATTAAAAGAACGCTACGATGATGATCGACAGGCATTAAGCCGTGCTACCATGGAATTATATCGCAAAGAAAAAATTAATCCTCTGGGTGGCTGTTTACCCATGCTAATTCAAATTCCCGTTTTTATCGCATTTTATTATGTTATTATTGAAAGCGTTGAGTTACGTCAGGCACCGTTTATTTTATGGATTCATGATCTATCTGCTAAAGATCCGTATTATGTTCTTCCCATTTTAATGGGATTGAGCATGTTAGCCCAACAAAGATTTTCCTCTACGTCTCCAGACCCTACACAGCAGAAAATGATGTGGATTTTACCTGTAGTGTTCACTATATTTTTTATTAATTTCCCGGCAGGATTGGTCTTATATTGGTTAATAAATAATGTCGTTCAGATATTACAACAATGGTACGTTAATAAAAGCTACGTAAGCTATACAGCAAGATTAAAAGCTAGACGCGTTAAGTGATAAGATAATGAAGATCTAATATATGCGTATGTCTAATTATCCTGAGGAAACTATTGTAGCGCGAGTGACGCCCGCTGGTCGGGGCGGGGTCGGAGTTGTTCGTGTGTCGGGACCACAAACTAAAGCTATTGCAAAAAAGATGTTAGGGCATTTACCGAAACCTCGGTATGCTACTTTTGCCACATTTAAACATCAACAGTCCGTTATCGATGAAGGTATTGCTATTTATTTCCCAAAGCCTCATTCATTTACTGGTGAAGATATTTTAGAACTCCATGGTCATGGTAGCCCTGTTGTCATAGACTGCTTGCTTAAAAGCATCTTAAAAGAGGGAGTGCGGTTAGCAAGACCGGGGGAATTTTCTGAAAGAGCTTTTTTAAATAATAAAATTGATTTAGCACAAGCAGAAGCTATTGCGGATTTAATTAATGCTAGTTCTGAACAAGCTGCACGATCTGCTATTCGTTCATTGCAAGGTGAGTTTTCTAAATATATTCATGAACTTATGACTGCTTTTATTGAATTACGGACATACATAGAAGCAGCAATTGATTTTTCAGAAGAAGAAATTGATTATTTGACAGATGAATCGATAAAAATAAAATTAAAAAATCTACTGCAGCAAGTACAGGTGATTGAAAAAATAACAAATCAAGGTGTGTTGTTACGTGACGGAATTAATGTCGTGATAGCAGGTGAACCGAATGTAGGCAAATCCAGTTTATTCAATCTACTTAGTGGACAAGAAATAGCAATTACTACTGATATTCCAGGTACCACCCGTGATATACTTCGTGAATCCATCAACATCGATGGTATGCCCATCCGAATTTTAGACACAGCGGGCTTGCGAGCTACCGAGGATGTTATTGAACAAGAAGGTGTGCGTCGCACTAAAACAGCTGCTGGACAGGCGGACCTTATTTTGCTCATGCTGGACTCTTCTCTTGCTTTAAAAAAAGAAGATTGTAAGAGAATGATAAAACAATTAATCCCAAATAGTGAAAAAAAAATACCCATTTTTATTATAGAAAATAAGATTGATTTGACTGGAGAAAAACCATTAACGGTAACAGAGAATACTGATTATCGGATGCGGATTAAAATCTCTGTTAAAACTGGTGCTGGTATTAATTTACTTAAATATCATTTGAAAGAGATTGTTGAATTTAAAACTATTGATGCAAATGATTTCATTGCACGACGGCGCCATTGTGATGCCATTGCGAGAACTAAGTTTTTTCTGAAAAAAGCAGAAGAACAACTTTTAAAGCAAAAGGCTGGTGAACTTGTTGCTGAAGATCTACGTCAAGCACAACATGCCCTTTCGGAAATCACTGGTAGATTTGCAGCAGATGATCTACTTGGGCAAATATTCTCCGAATTTTGCATTGGGAAATAATGCTCTTCTTTATATGATGCGTAAAATAAATAAGATTTGCTTGTGATAAGATCCTGTATATGAAAAGCATCATTAGACAATTTGATGTAATTATTGTTGGCGGTGGACACGCAGGTACTGAAGCTGCATTGGGTTCAGCGCGCATGGGCGCCAAAACTTTATTGGTTACGCACAATATCGAAACATTAGGTCAGATGTCTTGTAATCCTTCCATTGGTGGGATTGGTAAGACACACTTAGTAAAGGAGATTGATGCATTAGGGGGAATCATGGCCTATGCGGCCGATCAGGCCGGCATTCATTTTCGCACACTGAATGTAAGAAAAGGCCCTGCCGTTAGAGCTACTCGGGCGCAGACGGATCGGGTCTTATACAAATCTGCTGTTCGAAATGCATTGGAGAATCAACCTGATTTATGGTTGCTTCAACAAGCAGTTGATGATTTAATCATAAAAAACAGTAGAGTAGTAGGTATTGATACTCAAATGGGCCTTCTATTTTATGCACCTGCTGTGGTTTTGACAGTGGGGACTTTTTTAGGAGGGAAAATTCATATCGGTATGGAAAATAGAAGTGGGGGTCGAATGGGTGATCCTTCTTCTATTACACTAGCTAAGAGATTACGCGCTATGCCTTTTTTCGTTAAGCGATTAAAAACAGGCACTCCACCGCGTATTGACGGACGCACAATCAATTATTCTCAATTAGAAGAACAGCCAGGTGATCAACCCGTGCCGATGATGTCTTATTTGGGAAGGGTACAAGAACACCCAAAACAACTTTCTTGTTTTATCACTCATACTAATGAAAAAACACATAATATTATTCGCTCTGGATTAAAAACGTCACCACTTTTTTTGGGTACTATCGAAGGCGTTGGACCGCGTTATTGCCCATCCATTGAAGATAAGGTGGTTCGATTCTCGGATCGGCAATCACATCAGTTATTTTTAGAACCAGAAGGACTGAATACACACGAAATTTATCCCAGCGGGATCTCAACTAGCCTATCCTTTGAAGTACAGTCAAAATTTATTCACAGCATAAAAGGGTTGGAAAGTTGTCATATTACCCGTCCGGGTTATGCTATTGAATATGATTTCTTTGATCCCCGTGATTTAAAACCGTCTCTAGAAACCAAATGTATTTCAGGGCTTTATTTTGCTGGACAAATTAACGGTACCACTGGATATGAAGAAGCTGCCGCACAAGGTTTAATAGCGGGGATCAACGCCGCTTTACAGATTCAGGAAAGGGAACCATGGGTGCCTACAAGAGATGAAGCTTACATTGGTGTACTAATAGATGATTTAACAACCCGTGGAACAAATGAGCCTTATCGCATGTTCACAAGTCGTGCAGAATACAGACTGATATTAAGGCAAGATAACGCTGACTTGCGTTTAACAGAAAAGGGACGTGAGTTAGGTTGTATTGATGATGAACGTTGGGATTTTTTTTCTCGTAAACGAGAATTCCTTGAAAAAGAACAACAACGTTTGAGACAACAATGGGTTCAACCTAAGTCGGTCATTGCCGAAAAAATTCGTGAACGCTTTCAACAACATGTAGAACGAGAATACTCTGTAATGGATCTTTTGCGTCGTCCTGAGATTACTTATTTTGAACTAATGCAGATAGAAGATTTGGGCCCTGCTGTAGATGATGCTGCTATCGCAGAGCAGATCGATATACAAGCAAAATATGAGGGTTATTTAACTCATCAATTAGCTGAGATCGCTCGTCAGAAAAAATACGAATCTGCGCATATTCCAGCATGTATTAATTACAATGAAGTCACTGGATTATCTAATGAGGTACGACAAAAGCTCAATCAAATTAAACCAACTACTCTTGGGCAAGCTACACGAATTCCTGGTATTACTCCAGCTGCGATTTCTCTATTGCTTGTTTATCTGAAGAAAAAACGAGAATTAAAGTAATGGTTTGTGCTGAATTATCTATATTATTCAGTGGTTACCTTGCTTGCTATTAAACCTAACCGTTAGTTATCCTAGAAATGACCGGTTTTTTTAGTAGCAAGGGTTTAGCGAAAAAAGTAAGAATGAAAGAAAAACTTAAAAAAGGAATTGCTGAATTAAAACTAGCAATTCCAGAAACTACTCAGCAAACATTGCTTGACTTTCTTATTTTCCTACAAAAATGGAATCAAGCTTATAATCTCACTGCAATTACTGACGTAGGAAATATGATAACCTACCATCTTCTAGATAGTTTATCTATCATCCCTTATTTTAAGGGAAAAACGATTTTAGATGTGGGTAGTGGAGCAGGTTTTCCGGGAATCCCACTGGCGTTAGCCTATCCAAATAAACAATTTACTTTACTCGATAGCAAAAACAAGAGATCCGCTTTTTTGCTTCAAGCCATTCATCGATTTAAAATATCCAATGTTGCTGTTGTGCAAGCACGTGTCCCAGGCTACCGAGCAGCATTGAGTTTTGACGCAATTACATGTCGTGCTTTTGGTAGTCTAAGACTTATTGTGGATCAAACCCAATATTTACTCTGTCCACTGGGGAGATGGTTTATAATGAAAGGCAGTTATCCAAAAGAGGAGTTACAAATCATTGCACAGCCTTTTTTCGTACATCGTTTAACAGTGCCAGGTTTAAATGCAGAGCGTCATCTTGTTGAAATTGAAAACAAGTATAATTGCAATCGTTAACTAGAAGGTAGAGTAGGTAAAACCACCATTAATTTAGTGAATTTATTTTATTTAAAACAACAAAATTTTGTTAATCAGCTTGTGTCCGTAAGGAAATGCAAAGTCGATTAACGATACGTGAGACAAGATACTACGTTCCAATTGGATTAGATATGGATTTATTGTCTACTAATGAAGAGCTCACCAACTATACTAGAGGTACAGTTATCATATATCATAGAGTTCACGCTAGTATGACCAATCGGTTATGTTTTTTATTAAAGTTAAATCAGGTATTCTCGTCGTATCTGAGTGGAAGAAGAACAATTAGACATGAGTCACGTGCGTTCCCTATTGACATTTAGTAAGGTTCGGTACAGTGAAATAGCGAAAATGATCGTGTCGAGTGATGCGACAACCCTAAACCCTAGATCCAAACATTAGGCAATTGCAGAATGATTCATTTAAATAAACTGAATGCAACAATTTTGATTTAGAACGGCACGAAAGATAAAGATAAATTTATTATTGTATGAACATAATATATATAATAATGGCATATATAATCAATGGCACATATATAATCCTATAATCCCCACACAAAGGAGGGCTTAGTAGCTTTAAGTATGGCTTCTCGTTTGTAGATCCTTATTTAAGCTGTAGCGAATTTAAATTTGAAAAGACTACATGAAACATCATCCTAAATCACTCTCGTCTTTACTAAAGAAACAAAAAGCTATTTTGCTAGTGAATGTGTGTTTTCCTACTCTACCAAAAATAAAGCCTAGTCTATGATTAACATACGTCACTATTTTCAATTGATGCGATTTGATAAACCAATCGGTATTTTTCTGTTGTTGTGGCCAACCTTATGGGCTTTGTGGTTGGCAGCAGGTGGAATACCATCTCTTAAAATACTGGTCATTTTTATTTTGGGTGTTGTCATTATGCGGGCGGCAGGATGTGTTATGAATGATCTTATTGACCGAAATATTGATAAGTATGTACAACGCACTCAATTACGTCCACTTGCTGTAGGTACAGTGGGAATTATTGAAGCAATAATGTTGTTTGGAATTTTATGTTTATTTGCTTTAGTTCTTGCAGGGTTATTAAACCGTTTGGTGATAGAGTTAGCGATAGTAGGGATTATATTGATAGTTATTTATCCATTTTTAAAAAGAGTGACTTATTTGACTCAATTTTGGTTAGGACTGACTTTCTCATGGGGTGTCCCGATAGCATTCGCAGCAGAGCAGGGAGTTGTTCCTAAAATAGCCTGGTTTTTATTTGTAACAGCGGTATTATGGCCGATAACGTATGATACGCAATACGCGATAATGGATCGAGAAGATGATTTTAAAATTGGCGTAAAGTCAATGGCTATCTTATTTGGACACTATGATCGTTTAATAATCGGATTATTGCAGGGAGGAATGTTGCTATTATTTGGCATGTTAGGGATGTTTTTGAGCTTGAATTATTGGTTTTATCTGGGGCTTTTAATTGCCTTGGGGTTCATGATTTATCAGCAAGTATTGATCCGTTATCGAAAACCTGAAAATTGTTTTGCGGCTTTTCGTAGTAACAATTACGTAGGATTGGTGATCTTTTTAGGTATTTTCCTTACTTACATATGATACTTTTTAAGATTCATTTGCAAGAGGAGTATACGAATCTATGATAGATACATGCAGTGCTTCCTTACTAAGGAAGATGATCTATAATTCTATTAGGTGCACACTGAATTACTTGATATAGGATAGGAAATGAACCTAGTTATGAGATCTATAGACAGGCAATCTGGATTACAGTTTAAACATAAAACAGAGATAATTAGGGTCTCCATAGTTATGATATAGATCATTGTTGACTCATTCCATATTATCATTCTACAACATAATAAGTGTTTTATTTTCATTCATTTTTTTAAGTATTGGCATATTAACCAATAATCGATTTGTGCTGCATAAACCAATGTGTAGTATGCTCCGATTTTTAGGTTGCTTTTATAATTCAATCTTTCTTATAGCTTTCTTCTGACGTTATGAGATAATTAATTTTATGAGACAACTAAAAAGTAGAAGATAGGTCATTGTCCAACCGTATTTAAGGTTCATTACTTAAAATATCGTAAACTGCATTTTTACGAAAGAAAATAAAGCAATTTATTGAAAATTTTATTGCTAAAATCACTTATTTCATTTTTAATGGCATGCATTATGGTGCACACCACTTTATTTACCTCGGAATCTGTTTCTGAAGGTCATCCTGATAAAGTAGCAGATCAAATTTCAGATGCTATTTTAGATGTGCTTATCGCACAAGATCCTCACAGCCGTGTAGCTTGTGAGGCTGTAGTTAAATCTGGAATGGTTTTTGTGGCAGGTGAAATCACTACAAGTGCTTGGGCTGATATTGAACAAATCACACGTAATACAGTTTTACAAATTGGTTATAACGATCCGCATATTGGGTTTGATGGTGAAACCTGCGCTGTAATTTCTGCGATTGGTAAACAGTCACCCGATATATCCATGGGGATAGCCAAACAAGCAGATAAAGAACTGGGAGCCGGTGACCAGGGTTTGATGTTTGGATATGCTTCACGAGAGACAAACGTCTTTATGCCTGCTCCAATTACTTACGCTCACCGCTTAATGCGACGACAAGCACAATTACGCAAGGAGAGTGCTCTTACCTGGCTTCGTCCGGACGCGAAATCACAAGTAACGCTGCGTTATGAAAATGGTATCCCAGTGGCTGCCACTTGTATCGTTTTTTCCACTCAACATAATCCAGATATTCAACAAAAAGAATTAAGAGAAGCGGTCATCGAAGAAATTATAAAGCCTGTCATGCCAAAAAAATGGATTAATAAACGCACTCGTTTTCTGATTAACCCTGCAGGGCGTTTTGTTATCGGTGGACCTGTAGGCGATTGCGGATTGACTGGTCGAAAAATTATCGTAGATACTTATGGCGGAATGGTTCGGCATGGTGGAGGATGTTTCTCAGGTAAAGATCCCTCGAAGGTCGATCGTTCTGGTGCTTATGCCGCCCGTTATATCGCGAAAAATATTGTAGCTGCTGGATTAGCTGAGCGATGCGAAGTGCAGATTTCCTATGCCATTGGCATTACTGAGCCTACTTCCATTAGTGTTGAAACCTTTAGAACAGGAAAAATTGATGAAGCTCATATGCGGCGATTGATTACAGAATATTTTGATCTTCGACCTGCTGGTATCATTCGAGCGTTAAACTTATTACGTCCTATTTATAAAGCTACTGCTGCTTATGGACATTTTGGTAGAGAAGAGACGGAATTTGAGTGGGAACGAGTAGATAAAGCAGAAGCACTTCGCGAAGCGGCTGGATTATCTAGTATGACTGAACATATAACGACGCTTATTGAGGAAGAACAATGACGTTTTTCCATTCGCACATAATAGCTTAATCGCGCGAATTAATCTATGACCTAATTAAAATGATCTCCAGTTTCCTCAGATGAGGATCAAGAAATAATGGAGGTAAATGGAGAAAAAGAAAAGAAAGAAGTGTATTATGGTGGCAATAAGCATAGTAAAAGATTATCGAATTGCGGACATTGGCCTAGCTGAATGGGGTCGAAAGGAAATTGAAATTGCTGAAACGGAAATGCCGGGATTAATAGCCGTCCGAGAACAATACAAAACAAGCCAACCTCTAAAGGGTGCACGTATTGCTGGCTGTATTCACATGACTATTCAGACTGCGGTTTTAATCGAAACCTTACTTATCTTAGGTGCAGAAGTTCGCTGGTCATCTTGCAATATTTTCTCCACTCAAAACCACGCAGCTGCGGCTATTGCTAAAGAAGGTATCCCGGTTTTTGCCTGGAAAGGAGAAACGGAAGAAGAATATTGGAAATGTATCTCTGCAACCCTTAAAGGATCTAATAGCTGGACGCCTAATCTCTTGTTAGATGATGGAGGTGATTTAACAGCCTATGTGCTCCAAAAACATCCAGAATTATGTAAAAACATTCGAGGAGTGTCAGAGGAAACTACAACTGGAGTACATCGTCTTTATAAAATGATGAAGGAAAATACGCTAAAATTTGCCGCCATTAATGTGAATGATTCTGTTACGAAATCAAAATTCGATAATCTTTACGGTTGTCGTGAATCACTCGTCGATTCCCTCAAACGAGCAACAGATGTTATGATCGCTGGTAAACAAGTTGTCATTTGTGGTTACGGCGATGTTGGTAAAGGATGTGCGCAATCCTTACGTGCTTATGGTGCTACTATTTACATCACAGAAATTGATCCTATTTGTGCTTTACAAGCAGCGATGGAAGGTTATCGAGTCATAACAATGGATGAAATCGCCACTCAAGCAGACATTTTCGTAACAGCGACTGGAAATACTACTGTTATTACCTACGATCACATGTCAAAGATGAAGGATCAGGCGATTGTATGTAATATCGGTCATTTTGATAAAGAAATTGATATCGCTTCTCTTGCAAAACATCCTTGGGTTAACATCAAGCCTCAAGTGGATCAAGTGATTTTTCCAGATGGAAAACGCTTAATAATTCTTGCCAAAGGTCGCTTAGTTAATTTGGGTTGTGCAACGGGCCATCCTAGCTTAGTAATGTCTAACTCGTTCACCAATCAAATACTCGCACAAATAGAACTTTGGCAACATCCGGAAAAATATCCTATTGGCGTTTACCTTTTACCTAAACATTTAGATGAAGAAGTAGCCCGTCTTCATTTGAGGCATGTGGGCGCTAAGCTAACAAAATTAACAACCCAACAAGCTGATTATATTGGCATTAGTCCAGAAGGTCCTTTCAAATCGGAGTATTATCGATACTAATTAACGCACTTAAGATATAAATTATCCAAGGCGTTCATCATGTGCAAATAGTAAACCGAAAATCACAGAAAGTGATAAGGGACGCGGAATTATTTCCATTTTCCATTTCCATAGAAGCCATTGTACAATAAAAGTAGACACTTCTATTTTCAACACTAACCACATAAGTTCTTTTAACACCTTTTGATGATATATCAGAAGAGAATTACTAGCGTTTTTACCCGCATAACGCGATGAAATATACTTCTGGTAGCCCCAATTGAAAGACACGACGAGAGACTGTGTGCCCACAAGCTTGTCTGTGCATATCAAGGCTATAATACTAGAAATCCCCCGTGCGTTCCGCTACATGACACACTTTAATGATCGAATTCTTAACAAACATAGTTCTTATTCTCCGTACCCCAAGGATATTAATTCGCTTTTGTGATACATTTTATTTGTAAATACGCATAATAAATCTTGTATTTGCTCAATGAGTCTTGTATTTTCTCTAATTTATTTAGATTTTGACTCGCTAAAATCATTTTCAACATCAGGCATTGACGATTATGTAGATTACTTAATCATTGCGCAACAGCATGTATTATCGGAAATGCAAATTAAGGCATTGAATACAATTATGTTGCCTTCAAGTACTACCTATAATATACAATACTTGATCAAATACTAGTTTCCTCTAATATTCAAGCGGTCTACAATGATAAAAGACAAATGATGGATAATTTTTCTTCCCCGTATGACAATTGACTCAATACTTACCGATATAAGGCTTAATCCACGTTCCTCATTTTTAAGTCACAATCAGCAAACAATGTTATAATACTGACTTGTCAGATTTGACTCATATTTAATTCATAGATAATAAATAATGTTGTAAACACATTGGGCTGATAACAAATTTTCATTCGCTCATCAGAACTGAGGGGTACTTATTTTGTCAATAAAGCAATAAATTATGACTTGTAACTGTTTCAGATGCAGAAAACTAGAAAACTTAGAAGAACTGACATGAATAAATAAAAATCAGATTGAGAAGAAATATTTTTACGAATTACGGCAACTAGATATGATTTATGATTTGATCTACTTAATAAACATAATCGACGGAGTAATTTATCAAAAAAATTTTTCGCTTAATCTTCTTTTAAGACCGATTCTGTTATTGACAAAAAAATTTGTAACATAACAGAAACATTATAATTATTGGTATTGGTTGGTGTTATTGGCTGTAATTCTTGCAGTACGTCCTTAGAGTTACAAGAAATCATCTCCCATATTTTTCTTATTGATCTCTAAAACCCTGTATAAAATTCAAAGGTAATCTTTTGCTCGGCAATTTTTTGGTGTGGAACCATTGATTTTGGATCAGACGGTAGAGAAATGTATTTACAAGTAACGTATTTAATCTGAAAAATTAGCTAATTAAGCGTGTCTTGGTAAATAGTTTCAAAAATTAAAATATGATGAGTAATATAATTAAGAAGTCTTATTAGTCTTATCCCCTAGCAACAATCATCCGCGGTAAACTAGCGAGATCGACGTGATCCTGAATTTCGTGGTAATGGGCTTTTTGCATCAAGTCAACAATCTTTTGTGATTGATCAAACCCATGTTCGAGTAATAACCAACCATCATTAGTTAAATACGATTTCGCTTCTTCAATAATTATTTTAATTGAGGATAATCCGTCTGGACCACTAGCCAAAGCGTTGAGAGGTTCATATTTTAATTGCTGCAAATGTTTATCATAATTAGGAATGTAAGGTGGATTTCCAATGATGACATGATAATTTAACCGCGTTAAGGCTTGACACCATTCACTAAAATAAAAATTAATATTTCGGATATGGTGTTTCTTAGCATTGATTTTTGCTACTTTTAAGGCTTTTTTAGAATTATCAACAGCAGTGATCTCCCAATGAGGTCGCTCTGAAGCAATAGCGATCGCAATATTGCCGGATCCCGTACCTAAATCAGCAACTCGCAGTGTTGCGTCTTTTGGTAAATTTTTTAAGATCCACTCTACTAACATTTCCGTTTCAGGACGAGGAATTAGTACATCCGGTGTTACTGTTAAGTTAAGCGACCAGAACTCTTTTGCTCCTAAAATATAGGCCATCGGTTCACCTGAAATTCGTCGATTTACATAATTCGTTAATTGTTTTCTTTGTATGGACATGATTTGCATGTCCGGATGAGTAAATAATTCAACGCGGGACTTTTCAAGAACATGACTTACTAATACTGCCGCATCTAAATATGGTGTTTCTGAACATATATCCAATTGACAAGAAATATTTCTAATTACTTTCTTAACGATAGTCATACCGTTATTACGCTTTTGATTTTCATCATCTCTGCTTTATTTGAAAGCTACACTTTCATTCTTTACTTATCTCGCTTAATGCCGCTAGTTGTTCTGCTTGTAATTCGCGAAGTAACGGTTCAATTACAAAGTTTAAATCTCCTTCCATCACTTCATTTAACCGATAAAGCGTCAAATTAATACGATGATCAGTGATTCGTCCTCTCGGGAAATTATAAGTGCGAATTCGTTCGGATCGGTCACCGCTGCCTACCAATAATTTTCGTTGCACTGCTTGTTCCCATTCTTGCTTCGCGCGTTCAGTATTTAAAAGTTTGGATTGTAATAAAGACATCGCCCGCGCTTTATTTTTGTGCTGTGAACGCTCATCCTGACACCCTACCACTATACCTGTCGGAAGATGTGTAATACGCACAGCCGAATCGGTTCGGTTGACATGCTGCCCCCCTGCGCCAGAGGCACGATAAGTATCAATACGCAATTCTGTCGGATTAATTTCAATTTGATCAATTTCTTCTACTTCAGGCATTACAGCCACGGTACATGCCGATGTATGAATGCGTCCCTGTGATTCGGTTACGGGTACACGTTGTACTCGATGCGCACCAGATTCAAATTTTAATTGCGAATAAACCCCATCACCAGCCACTCGTGCAATAATCTCTTTAAAACCACCGCGCTCGCTTTCATTGTAGGATACCACTGCCATATCCCACCCATTTTTTTCTACATATCGTCCATACATTCGAAATAAATCACCAGCAAAAATAGCTGCCTCATTTCCTCCAGCACCTGCACGAATTTCAAGAAAAACATTGCGCTCATCATTGGGATCCTTGGGTATCAACAATAATTTTAATTGGTCTTCTAGATCATTTTTTGTCATGATTAATCTATCCAATTCTTCTTCTGCTAATTTTTTTAGTTCAGAATCTTTTTCTGAAATCATTTTTCTCGTAGCTTCGAGCGCTTTTGCGTTTTGCTGAAATTTCTGGAAACATCCTACGATAGGCTCCAGTTGTGCATATTCTTTACCCAATTTACAATAACGACTCTGATCGCTCATAATATCGGGATCACTCAATAAATCATTTATCTCTGTATACCGATGAGATAATATATTTAATTTTACAATTAAAGAATTCTTAATCATACAGATCTACTTTTAGTAGACAATAATAGTCACACACTTTCTTTATATAAACAGACTGTCACAATCTTACTTGGTTTGATTTAATATTTGATTTGAGTTTATCATCTGCCGTAAGCTTTTTCTAATTCCAGATTCTAATCTTTCCAGATTCTAATTTTCAGTTCTCATTCTCTAACCAATGATTCCTCCAATCATTCACGAAACTAAGAGATGATATGACTATACTTTTAGTACATATAATTGATATATATGACGGATAGTATGAAGCTCCACTATTGGTTTTTCTTGTCTTTAGGTGTAGTACTATCTTCAAATTTACCAATCTTTGGAAATAATTGAATTGAATTTCATTAAACACTAAACACTAAAATAAATATCCTACTACTTTGCCACTTTCCTACGATAGATAGTACAAATTATTCTTAATCACCCAATATTGTAATAGCTCGATTATGCATATGACGGATTATCTGCATAATTATGATTGTCGTAAAAATGTGGGATTCTTTTCACATCCACTAAATGCAGTCATGCGGATAGCCGACCAAAACTACTGACATTTTAAAGGTAATCATTATTCCTACTAAAAATGGAAACTGCAGAGTTAGTGTTCATTTTAGTTAAAATCGTGAACGATTTGGATGTGGGAGCAAGATGTCCTATGCCCGCATTCGCTCAATAATGACTCCGGCCCCTCCTTGTGCATCATCAAAAACAAAAAGCTTCGTGACACTCAATTGCAACCACTGGATACTAAACCGATTCAATAAAAAATTTGCACATCGATCAGCTAAGGTCTCAACCAAATTAAATCGATTCTGATTTAAGAATTCAATGATACTTTCACGAATACTAGCATAATCGATGGTATGTTTCAGATCATCAGAACTAGCGGCGTACTTAGTATCAACACTAAAAACAATATCAAGCAAAACCGTCTGTGCTGCTATTTTTTCATAGGGGAAAATGCCCACCCACGCGAGTACCCTAAGATTGCGGATGAAAAGTTTATCCACCAGACTGTTTCTCCCGGATTTCTTCAAACGTCTTGCAGTCAATACATTTAGTTGCTGTAGGACGAGCCTCTAATCGACGAATACCAATTTCAGCGCCACAATCCTTACAATAACCATATTCTTTGTCATCAATGGCATCTAGCGCTTGTTCAATTTTCTTAATCAGTTTTCGCTCACGATCTACTGTACGTAATTCTAAATTAAAACCCTGTTCTTGACCCGCGCGGTCCAGTGGATCTGCATAAGAATTAGCTTCCTCTTTTAAATGAACTACTACAGAATCCACTTCTTCCATTAATTGCCTTTTCCACTCAAACAAGATTTTCTGAAAATGTTGCAATTGCTTGTCATTCATATATTTTTCACCATTTTCGAGTTTATAAGGTGAAACTCCAAGTGCCACTGTTTCTGTTTTTAATATCTTCGATGCTGCCATTTTCGTCTCCTAAAAGTCTAAACGTGTCCAGTCAAAAGTTCACACATTCTATATTAAATTGTAAAACCTGCAAGGGAAAAATGCTTAAAAAATACACTAGCTTAATTTAGTAAAATTAAAGGCTTATAGTTTTAAGAATAGACGATCCTAATTCAACCATTCGCCTTCAAAAACCTTTTTCGCAGGACCTGTCATTATGATGGGAGTTTGAGGTCCTTGCCAATCGATGATTAAATTTCCACCAGATTGGCTTACCATAATTTGTTTCTGTTGTAATAAGCCTAGACGGCGTCCTATGGCAACAGCAGCGCACGCCCCGCTACCACAAGCCAAAGTTTCACCTGTCCCTCGTTCATAGACACGTAGCTGAATAGTTTGTGAATTAATAACTCGCATGAAGCCAACGTTTATTCCTTCAGGAAAGAGTTCATGCGTACTTAAACAGAGTCCAAGAATTGATACTTGTTCGGCATCAATATGCTCTACAGGGATTATTGCATGCGGATTTCCGATATTGACCACACCTAACTTTACAATTTGATCTTCCGCCTTAATTTCATAAGTATTTGATATTTGTGCTGTAATAAAAGGGATATCTCGCGGATCAAATTGTGGAATTCCCATTTTCACAGATATCTTATCATCAGGTCGAATTCTTAGTTCTAATGTATCATTAATCGTAGAAATAAGAAGCTCATCATAATCACTGAGTTTTTGTGCACGAATGAATCGTGCAATGCAACAAGCTCCATTACCACATTGCCCTACTTCACTTCCGTCAGCATTAAAAATACGAAAATGAAAATGAACCACATTCTTTTTAGGGCATTCAATCACTAACAATTGATCGCATCCTACACCCAATCGTCGATTTGCAATTTTTTGGATTTGCGAGGTTGTTAATGTAACTGATTGTTTCGTAGCATCAATCACCACAAAGTCATTACCTAAAGTATGCATTTTTGTGAATTTAATTTTCATTCTGTATCGATTGTTGACTTGTATGAATATTTTTTGACAAACATAAGGGACCTCTAACTCCACAACCAATCAGGATAAAAGTAAAGCTTATTTCCATCATTATCAGCAATATGATTTTCCATTTTTCACCGTTACTTTGTTTACTTCTTTTGTTCCTCAGTAAGCTAACTACTCTATCCAAACCAAAACTTTCTTTTTTGTCAATGCAGCAGCTAAGTCGACGCAGGACGAAGAAAAATCCTACAATAATGATCCATGGTAAAAAAAAGAATATTTTCATAGCTGCATACTACTGCAAAACTTCATAAATTTTACCATCCCACCAATAATCAATGATCGAAAAAAATCCAAGAAATATTTTAGAGATGATATATTAGCGGATAGTTATGAACAAATCTCTAAAAAAAATCATTATTCCACCAATTAAAACAGCCATTGGCAGTGTTATTTGGTTACATGGATTGGGTGCCGATGGCCATGATTTTACTAGTATCATCCCACAACTAAATTTACCTCGAAATCTTTACTTACGTTTCATATTCCCACACGCACCTCTAAGGCCAATTACCATCAACGCCCAAGTGCGGATGCGGGCCTGGTACGACATTTATAATCTAGAAGATTTAAGTCGTCGAGAAGATGAAATTGGTATTGTTCACACACAGCAATCTATTAACAAACTGCTTGAAGAAGAAATTGCACAGGGCATACCATCTGAACACATTGTTTTAGCGGGATTTTCTCAGGGTGGTGCAGTAGCTTTGTATGTGGGATTGCGTTATTTAAAACCACTAGGAGGAATTTTCGCTTTATCTACTTACCTTCCTCTCGCTGATAAACTTACTGAAGAAGCCAGCCAGGCTAGTCACCATACTCCTATTTTCATGGCACATGGTGATGCCGATCCAGTTTTACCTTTTATATTCGGTTACCAAGCTTTTCAACGGTTAAAACAACTAAATTATTTGATAGAATGGCATTCATATCCTATGGGACATCAGATTTCCATTGAAGAAATTAGAACCATTGGGAAGTGGTTGACGAGTCGTTTTTCTTAAATATTTTAGTTCTGCAGTAATACCTAAATTAAATCAATGATCCTCTGTAACTTGCCTGCATACTAACCTTGCCTTCAGGCTAATCACTACCAGAATAATAATGTGGTTTTTAAAAGATAAGTACTCATTGTTACTCGGTTCAAAAAATATTTTTCTAAAAAATGCACGTAAAACATTTAAAACGTTTACTAAGAATTGACCACCTAATGGTGAAATGCTTGACAATACACCCCAACTTTTTCAAGCAATTATCTTTTTTTTTCACAAAAGCATCGATATCAATTTAAGAACACTTTGCGTTACCTTAAATGATCCATAAACTACCATAATTTTTACGTAACAGGAAAAGTATTAACATCTCTCTCTCATATATCAAGATTCCTAAATATTTTTTTATATGCAATTACATTTTCAGATCTAGCAGACATTTTAAATGTTGTTCCAACCAAATCGAATCAAATCAATAATAATATTTTACTTTTCTTTTTTAATGTACTTATTTCATGCACTTATTATTATAATAAAAGGTCCATGCTTGATCCTTGCTGATAACTAATCATTTCTTTAGTAGTTAATCAATAATAAGTTAATTAATACTAACGATCCTAGTAACAATGAAAGAAGATTATTAAGAAATTATGTATTCTGAACACGGTATCTGAAAATCTAACAAACAAAATAAAAACAACTGTTAATTGCTATTACATGGATAATAGTCGCGATATTATATAAGTTTGCGATTAAGTTATGTTAACCATCTCAATTAGTAACTGGAAAAAATTTTCGAGTACTACCGATGCAGCTGTTGATAATGGAATTTCAATACCCTTCCAAATACTAATCGTACAATAAAAATATCTCTCAATAGCAAAGCTCCAGTATAAATTGAGGTATAATTTTAATGGCCTTCAATTTTCAAGGGACTGTCAGAAGTTCAAATAAGTAATAAAACGCGTATATCACAACAGTATTTAAAAAGTTTAATCTATCAACGTACGCTTTACCGCAAAATCCGTCAATAATAAAATCCTAAAAGATAAACGAAGCAACACGTAAACCAAGTCTATAATAAATGTTTCCTAGAAGTAGCGACAAATAAATCACAAGATACTCTGTTAGGTAGAAATCTATAACTAGGCTAGGTATGTGACTACTACAATATACGAACAAAAAATAATGAACACTCACACCACCTATGAGATAAGAAAATCTTTCAATTAGCAATTACTAACTGCATTATTTATTACTTTATAATCATCCTTATAATACCTAAAATGTTTGCCTTGCACACTTTGCTTTATTGAGGTTACTATATTAAGACAATATTATTCATAACTTAGTAAAAATTATTTTAAAAGAAATGCCGGCAGTGAAGCTGAGAAAATTGTTTTTTTTCTGTTATTTCATTCTGATGTTCCTCTTTTTTCAGCAGGTTAGTGTTGCTATGACAGAATATCGTGCTAAAACTGCCGAAACTATGAAAAAAAAAACGCTCTTACGAAAAGAATATTACTCGAAAATTATCCTCGTCGGCATCATCAGCAGCATATTGCAGACATTCTTGGTTGGGTACCCACCGATCATCTATATTTCTTTTGCTCAGGTTATTTCAAAGAGCCCTTAATCGTTAGCCAATTTTCCCATCTGGCGCCTATCAAAAAAGAATCGACAATGATTACTGCTAAAGGTCCTTCTATTGTAACAACTGACGGTGTCTCAATTTTACGACAAGGAGTTGTTATCACTCAGCCGGGGCGCATCATCCAATCAGATACGGCTTATATTTATCGTCACGCTAAAACTGGCCACATTACTAAAATTATTCTTGTAGGTCATGTTTACTTGTATGAAGCAGGAAAATTAATTGTTTCAGATCAGGGAATACTCATACCTTTTCCTAAAACAATAATTCTAATAAACGCAGCCTATCGCGTTTATAACGATATGTTTATCCATACGTGTCACTATGCGTTCAATAGTTGGGGTACTGCGAAGCAAGCTATTCGAGATAAAGCCGGAGTGATCACCCTGCAATATGCGACTTATAGTACCTGCGACCCTACTCATCCTACCTGGTGGATAAGCGCATCGAGCATCATTCTAAACAAACAAACACATCGAGGCAAAGCTTATAATGCATCGATTCTGTTTCAAGGAGTGCCAATCTTTTATTTTCCTTACTACAGCTTCCCTATTGACCATCACAAAAAAACCGGTTTTTTAATACCTAGCGTGGGCTACAGTACTCATTTGGGGAAAATCTTTTCGTTACCTTTTTACTGGAATATGGCGTCTAATTACGACTTAACGTTAACCCCTGAAATTATGACTCGACGTGGACTAAATATACATGCGCTATTCCGTTTCTTAAGTGAATACAGTGAAGGAAACGTTTATCTAAACTACTTACTGAATGACATCGCATTCCAAAAATTTCGTGAAAATACCATTAATAAGTATCTTCCTATTTTATCAAATAATCCTTTCCTCGTTCCTTACGTTAACCAACTACAAATGCTAAAAAACCAACGCGGTTTTTTATCAATAGATGATACTATTTTATTTAATTCTGAATGGTCATCCCATGTTATTTTAAATTACGTAACCGATCCTTATTATTTTCAAGATTTAGGTGAACAACTAGCTATCAGCAATACAGCCAATCAACTTTTAAATCAAGTTGATTTACAGTATAGCGGACTACACTCACAATTCAGCGCACTTTTACAAACTTATCAAACACTTCATTTAATTACGCAATTTCAAAATTCACAATTCGATCAATACTCACGATTACCTGACTTTAATGTAGAAAGTTATTACCCCAATATCGCTAATAGAATGGATTTCAATTTTAATGCCGAAGCCACTAATTTTAACTTTAAAAGTAATTTCACTCCAAAGCAGCCTATGGGTCAACGTCTGCACATACGCTCTGGTGTAAGCTTCCCTGTTTATTTTGCTTCAGGCTGTTTTATTCCGCAAATCTGGGAAGACACTATTACTTATCATCTCGCTCATCCTAAGTCTGAACAACCTTATACAGCTAGTCGAACATCACCTATTTTCGATGTCGATTCGCTGCTATATTTTGATCATTATCTACAAATTGGAAGTCGTTCGTTAATTCAAACTGTAGAACCACGTTTTTTCTATTTATATATTCCTTACCAAAACCAAGATAGACTGCCCAATTTTGATACAGTATTATTACCATTTTCTTTCGAACAACTATTTGCCGTCAATCGATATACTGGCGATGATCGAATTCAAAATGCCAATCAAATCACTTTTGCTCTGACCTCAAATTTGTTAGATGCGAACAGTAGCGATGCGCTCCTAAGTGCTAATATCGGCTTTATTTATTATATCGAAAACCAACGCGTCAGTCTTACTGAAGGACATACATTACCAACGTGTCATTTGTCTCCTATCGTAGGCGAACTCATGGTGCACCCAATTTTTCACTACTCACTATCCGGAAGTTTAGTGTGGGATTCTTATTCAGGAAAAGCGAGTAATACTTCCATTACTCTAACTTATAAAAATGGGAGAAAATACATGGGCGTAAGTTACATTTTTCTTCGACAAAACAGTAATCCTATCGCGCTAAGCCCTGTCACTTCTCCAAGTAATCTCTTCAAGCAACACATCGAAAACATTGGCCAACTTACACTTTCCGCAACATGGCCCATTTTTAGAAAATGGAGTGCCACTGGCCATTGGAACTATAATGTTAGTCAAAACTATACTAATAACTATTCAATTGGTATAGAATACGATACGTGTTGCTGGACATTAAGTTTTTTCACGCGGCGTTCTTGTAGCAGTAGGGAGTTTGTATTGAGTGCTAACAGCAATCTTCAAAATGTTTGCGATACTACCTATTTTATTCAATTGCAACTAAAGGGACTAGGTGGTTTTGGCGCACCTCATAACATCTTACCGCTAACACATCAAGTGTAATTAATAACGAATACGCATATGAGGTGATTTATATTGCAAGAAAAGCTAAGTTTTATCCTTATTGCATTTATCACGGCCTGCATCTTTATACAGTCTACCCTACTTGTTGCATCTACTATTACTCCTGATGAACAATTATTAGATCAAATTGTAGCAGTTGTGAATAATGAAATTATTACACATAGTGAACTTATTGACGCGATGCGTGTCATAAAACAACAGTTTGAGCAAGAGCATTTGCCTTTACCAAATGAAAAAATATTTAAACGGCAAGTGCTTGATCAGCTGATTTATCAAAAATTGCAACTACAATTAGCAAAACGAAATAATATCAACGTCACCAACAAAGAGGTGAATACGGTTATTGCTCGCATTATTGTACAGAAT
This sequence comes from Coxiella endosymbiont of Amblyomma nuttalli, assembly GCF_018107685.1. Taxonomy (GTDB): domain Bacteria; phylum Pseudomonadota; class Gammaproteobacteria; order Coxiellales; family Coxiellaceae; genus Coxiella. Next base: position 44,084 of record NZ_CP064834.1, read on the forward strand.
CATTTTTCTAGAACAATCCTCAAACAAAAAATAGCGCGAGAAGGAATGACGTACGAACAATTCTGTGATCAATTGAAGAAGCAATTAATCATTGCGAAATTACAACATCAAACCGTAAATAGTGATATTACTGTTAATAAGTCCGACATCGTAGCGTTCCAAAAACAGTATCAAAAGCAATGTACCTCTATAGAATATCATGTTGCAACCATATTAGTTGCTCTACCTGATTCTGCTATTCAAGATCAAATTAACTATACTAGAGAAAAATCGATACTAGTTTTGAAACAGCTTCATAGCGGATCCAGTTTTGAAAAAAGTATGAAAATGTATCGAGGCAGTGTTGATTTAGGTTGGAGGACCACTAATAATTTACCACAAATCTTCGCTAGCATAATCACTAAAATGAAATTAAATGAAATTGTGGGACCCATTAGAGCACCCAATGGTTTTCATATCATCAAATTAATCGGCAAAAAAAAAGTAAAGGGTAGCGTCACTGATCAGCAAGCTCAACAGATCATTTATCAACAAAAAGTTGGACAGGCACTACAAAAATGGTTACTACAATTGCGCCGTACAGCTTACATACGTATTTATTAGTAACACATTATCTTGTTGTAACAACAGAAAAAAGAATTCAGAGTGAGGAATGCGTTAATAAGGTGTTCACTTCTGTAAAGAGTAGTATTAGAGTAATATAGCAGTGATGAAATGATAATTTGTTATTAGTTTTGATCTTGTATGACACTGATTGCCATTACACCAGGAGAACCAGCAGGAATTGGGCCTGATATTTTAATTAAGCTTGTGCAATACGAACTCCCTGTATCTTTGTGCGTGATTATTGATCGAGATTTATTGAAAAACAGAGCCGATATGCTCGGACTCTCGATTCCTCGAAATCTTTCAATCCAGCATGTTCCGCTAAGGAAATCTTGTATAGCCGGAATCCCGGATCCAGCTAATGCAGTGTATGTATTGGAAACATTGAAAATCGCAGTGAAAGGTTGTCAAAGTGGGGATTTTGAAGCGATGGTAACAGGCCCTGTGAGTAAATTTCTCATAAACAAAGCCGGTATTCCATTCACTGGACATACAGAATGGCTAGCAGCAATCACCGGTACTAAACAAACAGTAATGCTTTTTGTAGCTGACGCTTTAAAAGTGGCCCTGTATACAACGCACATTCCTTTATCTCAAGTTTCTTCCTCAATACATGCATCCACACTAAAAAATTGTATTCAAATTTTGCATCATGGTTTACAAAAATATTTTTCCATCAAAAATCCAAACATTATTGTATGTGGACTAAACCCACATGCTGGAGAGCAAGGTTATCTAGGGAAAGAAGAAATCACTACTATTGGTCCCGTCATCGACGCTCTTAAAGCAGAAGGTCTCCAATTAAATGGTCCACTTCCTGCAGACACTGTGTTTACCCCCATTAATATTAAATCTTTCGATGCTATTTTAGCGCTTTATCATGATCAGGGGTTACCTTTTGTCAAAGCCTCTAGCTTTGGGCACGCAGTCAATATCACGTTTGGACTACCCTTTATTCGCACATCGGTTGATCATGGTACTGCGTTCGATCTTGCTGGCACAAATTTAGCTGATGAAAAAAGTTTATTAGCAGCAGTCAAATTAGCATCAAAAATTGCTTTGTCTGGAACAAAAGACTAAAACGAGGAAAAATCTTTTGAAAAAACGATTTGGTCAATATTTTCTTAATGATCCTTATGTTTTAGAGAGAATCGCTGCAGCTATTTATCCTAAAAACACTGATACTCTCGTAGAAATTGGTCCTGGTCGTGGTGCGCTGACTAACCATTTATTAGCTAAATGTGGTAGGTTAGTTCTAGTTGAAATCGATCACGATCTCTTAGCACTGTTAGAAACCAAATACAAGCAACAAGAGAATGTTATTCTCTATCAAAGGAATGCTCTACAATTTGATTTTTTGGTGTTAAAAACGGATGACCAATTGCTTCGTATGGTAGGAAATTTACCTTACAATATCTCAATACCATTGCTTTTTCATTTATTTTCCCAGATAACCTGCATTAAGGATATGCATTTTATGCTACAAAAAGAAGTAGTATTACGACTTACTGCTTTAGTAGGTAGTACTAATTACGGGCGGCTTAGCGTGATGGCGCAGTATTTTTGTGATAACACATTGTTATTTACAGTTCCTCCCGATGCATTTATTCCAATTCCACGTGTGGAATCTGCGGTAGTACGATTAATACCGAGGAGAAATCCAGCTTTGACGGTAAAAAATTTAGAACATTTTAGTGCCATCATCAAAGAAGCATTTTCTTATCGAAGAAAAACGATTAGTAACGCATTAAAAAAAATCATTAATATTAACCAATGGAAAACTATAGATATTAATGGTCAATTACGACCCCAAGAATTAACAGTAGAAGATTTTATTAAAATAAGTAATATAACCACATAGGTTTTGTAGTAACGGATCTTAATATTCGTAATAATACTATATTCATAATAATACTTTTGATTTATTCGAGGGTTTTAAATTACTTTTTACGTTAAGATCCGAGAAATTCTTCTTCATACAGCAGAGAATCTGGATATATGCGATGGTTTTTATGGGCATTACAGCGTCTTTTAAAAATAGGAGGCCTAAAGTGGAAGTCAATAAAACCTATAATAGAGTTGAATACTCAGTTAAATATTGTTTTTGCTAAACCTATTTTGTAGGAGGTCATTGAATATGTGTCATATTGAACATGTGTCATATTAAATATAGACTCATGATTCTTTTGATCGATTAATTATCGCTCATACTGAGGTTGATTAATATCATTGTTGTTATAAACAAATTTATCTCTAACTCATTGTTCTTTGGTTTTGTTCTTTGGTTTTTTAGCACTAAAGTTAGTAAAAAATAAAAAAAATACAGAATAATGCATACAAAGATATTTCTATATTTCTTTTATGTTCCACGTGCAAACAGCACTTTGAATAATTAGTTAACTCGGGATTGATTTTACAACTTTCTTTAATAATAATGCCTAACATTCATCCTAAAAGTATTTTATCTGAAAAAGGGCAAACGTGGTTTTGGTAAAAAATTAAGTATTATAGATTGTGATTAAAATTAATATTGCGAAATTATGGATATAAGTATGAGCTAAGGCAGCGTTATTTGTTGTACGGTTCTGCTGATATGCAGTTTGAGGGCGTTTTATGTAGCATTAAGCATGGATTTACAGTCATTTCTAACGCATTAGGTGTTTTTTCCTAAGGATAAAAAGATAGTAATTGTGAAACTTAATTAGCGATAACCATCTGATATTCAGTTGACAATGCAGATAATCGATTGCGGTGCATGATTAAAATTGTAAAGAAGGGAAATTTGTACCAACAAAATCGTGACTGTGTGTGTTCTCTTTTCAAATCGCTAGTAGTCGTAAAATAATTGGTATGACGACATTTTACGGAAAGGACTAAATTTAAAATGATTATTACTCTTATTGCTGCTATGGATAAAAATTATTTGATTGGTCGAAATAATGCTTTACCTTGGTATTTGCCGGCTGATTTAGCGCATTTTAAAGCAGTTACTTTAGGCAAGCCCATTATAATGGGTCGACGCACTTTTGAAAGTCTTGGAAAACCATTACCATATCGGCGTAATATTGTGATTACACAACAAGATAATTCAACTTTTGAAGGCTGTGATATTTTTCATTCATTGGGTGACGCTTTGGATGTATTGGCTCAAGAACGTGAAATTATGATCATAGGCGGTGCATGCATTTTTAGAGAAGCACTGTCAAAAGCTACTAAAATGATTCTTACAATTATCGACTATACTTTTAATGGCGACACTTATTTTCCTAAATGGAACGCTGAAGAATGGAAAATAATTTCCAAAAAGATTAATCCATCGGATGAAAAAAATCTTTATGCTTTTTGGTTTCTAAAATTAGAAAGGCTTAATATCGCCTAGGTGTATCATATTCGTAACGATGAATCGCAAGCGACAGAAAAACGTTCTTTGGTTTTAAGATTAATCGCAGTTAATTGACGTCCCCAAGCGCAACCAGTATCTAATGCGTAACAGCGCGGAGTATCACACTTTCCATTTAAAGCAGCCCAATGTCCAAAGAAAATATCGGTGTTGTCTTTTTGAAAATCACGCCATTTAAACCACGGTTTAAACTTGTTGGCATCGGTTGTGTTGGTCCTTGCAAACTCAAGAGTTCCTTGGACATCGCAAAAACGCATACGCGTAAAAGCATTATTAATATAGCACAATCGATCTTGATTGTTCAGTGTATTATCTCTCCATTGAGTAGATTGATTACCCAATAAATACGTTAAATGATTTTTATAATGAGGACTACATAAGGTAGAAGAAACTTCATTAGCACGTTGAATACTTTCTCTAATAGACCATTGCGGGGGTATGCCGGCGTGAACTAAAAGTGCGTTTTCGTTTTCTTCGTAATAAATTAAAGGATGTTTTCGCATCCATTCCAATAATTCAATTTTATCAGGTGCTCGTAAAACAGCATGTAGTGTATGCTCATAAGTATCAGGCGACACGAGATCATAGCCAATGATTAATAGGTATAAATCATGGTTACCTAGCACTATCTTCGTCGAAGGTAAGGATTTGATAAAACGTAATACCTCTAACGAATTAGGACCCCGATTTACGAGATCACCCACAAAACCCAGTTGATCTTTTAATGGATCAAATTGAATGAGTGCCAGTAATGCTTGTAACTCCTGATAGCAACCTTGTACATCACCGATGATATAAGTACTCATTAATAAACTTGCTCACGAATAGGTGCAATCTCATTAGTTAAACAAAAATAAAGATCAGTGATAATATTACGAAATAATGATTGAAATATAGGTATTCTTGTAGTGTAATCTTGATAATTATTTACGACAAATTCTTGTCGAAGTACTGTCTCCAAATTAGCCGTGTCGTCTACGATACCAAGATTAATCGCCTCTTTATCTATCCAAAAATCCCTGAAAATAGTTTTTGATGATCACCGCGCAATCTATCGCCACGTCCTGCAATCATAAGAGCAATAAAATTCTGATGCACTTTTCCAGAATTTGTTTAATTTTAGTAATATCACTGCAATTTAAAGTTTCGCAAGGATCAAGTCGGTTTTTATGATCACCAGCTATATAACACCAATAAGTCCAATCAATGTATCGTTGTTAGTGTAAATCCTATTAGTGGCAGTAGAAATAAGATAAGCACCGAAAGCTAATTCATCTTCTCCGACAACAATCACTTTTTTGTGATATCGTCTTTAAGATTAAAAATTTTATCGTGAATAATCAATGCCTAAACTAGTCTACCATCCGGAGAATTCAAATAAAACCTTTATTTGCAAATGTCTTTTCAACTCAGGAATCGCCAGATGTGCAAAAAACATCGTATTTGCCATGATTAAACTTATCCATACGTAAAAATACGTGTACACCACACCGACTTTTTCCCCTTCCACTTTAGTCACTGAAAGGGAGAAAATCAATATAATTAACAGCAGTAAAAAACATTAAAAAACATCCAACCAAAAACTGCATATTACTCCACCGCTGTTCAGATCAGCAATCATGCACATTGCTTTAGGTAACACGTTCTCGATAAGCTGATAATGCATGAGATCAGCTCATTATAATTGGTATATGAACTTTGTTATTACCGCATATGGTAACGTAAGTAAGCGATCTAAATTTACTATTCCACTTTTATTATCTAGCCGAGCTCACATAGTGTTGAAAACCTCCTTTTAAGGATAATGCATTTGATGAACTAAATATATATTAGAATAAATATGAATATGTACTTCTTGCATGAAACAATAGCTTCTAGTTTCGATATGAAACAATGGGTTCGATGAGCCAATGGTACACTAGGTACACTAATACTAGTGCAACTGTAAAAACTAGTTTGGACTATTTAGATCATCAATTTTTCTATGAAACTATTAAGGTATAAGTAAAAGACCACATAGACAATAGGAATTATATAAACAGAGCTAAATATGACTGTGGCATTATTGGAAGAGCGTATATATTTAACAATATAATAACAATTGGTTCCAATGCGTATTTCCGTAACTAAGACTAGTACCCATAATAGATCAGGTAAAATACATCAGATAAGAGAAAGTATATTAAACTAAAGAAAGCTTATTGGTTACAAAGTCTTATTTGTCTTGTTAAGAAGGTCGGTTAGTAAGAGGAAAGACAGAAGAATAATTTGTGAAATAGCATACTTCTTTATGATAAATTTTAATTTTGAAAATCAACAACGAGAATCCTAGAATCCTAATAATCGTAATTTACTAATCATCAAAATCGATTCTATTCACTATGCTTAACTATACGCCAGACAAGATCTATTGGTATACTTCAGAATCTACACCGAAAATACTAGCCTGCATACCTTGTTTTCATAGGCTTACCTATACACCATTATGTTCAGGAATGTACAAATTTATTGTGTACTTGATGCACTACTGTTAATTCTCTAAAAATAAGAGCTAATTCATGTAAATAAATTTGCGTAGTATCAAAATACACATGGTAGCCTGCAGTCTGCGAGCAAATCCAGTAAAATAGTAACAAAGCATGAGGATCGTTTATGGTTATATCTGCAAGGGATAGCATATCTGCAAAACATAACGATATTTCTTCGTTTACAAGCCCTTCTGATTAGAATTCAGTCGATCAGTGAATTTAGCAGGAAACGCAAAACGAAGGAAAAGAACATTTCCTTACACTTCCTACAATAACCAATGTTTCCTAATCATACATAAAAATAATTAATAATCAATGTATTGCATATTATTCATTCTCCTTTTACATGACAAGCATATCCATGATAACAGCGAGCACATTGTCTTTAGTAGTAAAAAATGACAATGCCAATTTAAATAATGGGGATTAGATGACTATGTCAAAACGTTTTTTCGGTTTTTCTTCTTCTGATTTAGTCAAAAACTGTTTGTGTTGTAATGTTCAATATTTATAGGGTCACTCACTTTTTGACCACCTAATCAATAATTTTGTGCACTAACGTATTTAATGATGGTCTGTGCATATTCAATATTCTATCAATATCGTGTATGCTGGTTTACAATTAGCAATGTAAATTTTATGCATATATACACGTACATATTTAATTCGTCAAAGAAGGAATAGACGATACGTAAAAACAACAATAAAATTTGTATCTATGTCACATCATATCTGAATGGAATGTATAGCGTTTTTGGATGGTACAGATAAAAACGTATAAATTGCGTATGCATGAATTAATATGCATAAATTAACTGGATAAATTAACAATCTCTTGTATAGAGAGATCTTGGGTTGTGTAGCTTGTGGGAAATGAAAATACAACTACGATGCCCCCACAGCAGCTCCAAACATTCATTTTAAATGTCCATGCTAAATGTCGTCCATATGGGAGGAGCATTGTGGGAAGATCATTCTGATTTTAGCACTAGGTGATTCACAAAATCCTGTAAGTCCTCATAAATCGAAACAGCTTCTAATCCTTTTCCTACAATAATGGTTTCTTCTCCATTGCCTGTTTTCACTAGTACAACTTGACAACCCACTATTTGTCCTGCCTGAATATCCTGTAAACTATCACCGATAAATGTAGAGCTAGGAAACGCCTCAGGAAAGTCATTTGCAATTAAATGCAAAAGACCAGGTTTAGGTTTTCGACAATTACATTTTACTTCCGGTACGTGAGGACAAAAATAAATGCGATCGACATAACCACCAACTTTTGATAGTTCACGCTGCATTTTTTCATGAATTGTTTCTAAGGTATCCAATGAATAATAACCACGGCCAACTCCCGATTGATTAGTTGCCACGACTACTTGGTAATCTGCTTTATTCAGACACGCAATTGCCTCCAAACTGCCTGGAATGGGAATCCATTCGCAGGGATTTTTAATATAATTTTCGGACTTGTAATTAATAACACCGTCGCGATCTAAAATAATTAATTTCTTTCTCTTTTGCAAAATTGTACCCCTTTCTTTCTGCACCATCTCTCATTCAAATTGTAGGATAAAAAGCCTTAAAAATTGCCTTTCCTGAAATTAACTCGCCCTGATGTGCATTAATAAAATCATTGGCTGAATGTATTCGTTTACCGGGTAATTGAAGCTTATACACTCGTAAAATACCTTTTCCTGTCACAATATCCAGTCCATTTTTATCAGCATGAGCTAGTGTTCCTGGTTCTAGCACTGTTTTTTCATCAAATACATCTAATGCTTCTGCTTCCCAAATTCGAATAGGTTGTCCATTAAAATACGTAAAAGCTACAGGCGTTGGATTAAACGCACGCACATATCGTGCCAATTCATCGGCTGATTTACGCCAATCTAATTCAGCTTGTTTCTTCCGAATTTTTGGTGCATAAATAGCTCTATTACTGTCCTGTTTTTCTGCTGTGACAGATGCTTCCTCTAGTTTATCCAAAATTTCTGTTAATAAGTCTGCACCCAATTGCGAAAGCCGATTGTATAAATTAGCACTAGTGTCCTTTGCTTGAATCATACAAGATCGTTTTGCTAACACATCGCCTGTATCTAGTTCTTCATTCATTTGTATAATACTAACACCAGTTTTACAATCACCTGTTAAAATAGCTTGCTGAATTGGTGCAGCTCCGCGCCATCGTGGTAATAGTGATGCATGCACATTCAAACAACCCAATTTGGGATTTGTCAATATAATTTTAGGGAGCAGCAATCCGTAAGCTACCACCACCATTACATCTGACTTCATTGCCATTAATTCTTGTTGCGCTGTTGACTCTTGCAACGAAGCAGGTTGTCTAACAAGAATTCCATGTTTCTTCGCGATAATCTTAACAGGACTTTGACTCACCTTTCGTCCACGCCCTGTAGGGCGATCAGGTTGTGTATAAACGGCAACTACTTGATGCGAAGATCGAAGCAAAGTCTCCAAGATTGGAACCGAAAATGCAGGTGTCCCGGCAAAAATAATTGTCAATGACATATACAATATATTATCGTATTGCCAATTACATGCAATTAATCACTATCCTCTAAATGCTCATTGAGCAAACCGACGAGTTGTATTACCAACTCAATCGATTATACAGAACAGATATTCAAGGATACTCAAAGAATTAAATCAGAAGTTGAGTCTAGTTATTGCGTTTTCTAGTGGTAAGACACCTCATTGTTCTTGTTTAGAAAAAATTGTTGAGTTAACAAACTATTTTATGCCATAGATAATCTCTTTTTAAATCAATCTCAATTTTCCATTGTTAATCACTGAAATCTAACAATACCTACTGGTTTGCGAAACACTTTCGAAGTGATAAGGAAAATTTCTCAAGCTGAATTTTCGTTATTAATAATGATTTTAACGTTTAACACAACGGCGCTAGCCATCAATTTGCTTTGTAAGCAAATAGGAGAGAACCTACCACTGGTTTGGTATTTTAATAATGGGTTAAATTTCTTACCTTAATTCCCATCTAAACACATCTCATCCCGTACTGTTTATTATTTCTAGATTGTCTTTTCTGATATTCGCTGCGATAAAATGCTATCACTAACAAATTTGACTTCAGTATATGCATGCATCATCAAAATAATGACTTGTTAATTACTATCCGCCCAATCTCTACCAAATAAAACTGTAGAAGTGTGCATTACTTCAGGCTCTACCTATGTCTTCTTAACCACCGTTATTATGTGCTGGTTAAAGAATGAGAAAAACTAGTTGAATCTATATAAAGATATTATTACAGACTCTTGGAAAGTATGATTAACAGTGACAACACTCATAAAGCGATATTTTAATGCATAAATAGCACTTACTGCATTTATAGATATTATTTTAGAATTGCTTCTGTAGATCAAGTAGTGGTAAGAAATGGTGAGGTGGTTTTCAAACTTTAAAAAGCAGCTGCTTCGTTGTTATCCATATGGTGATAGAGAATGAGAGACGAAAATGTATTATGTATCTTTAATTAATATATTACACGCGAGAAAATTGCACTTTGAAGCTTAAAATAAGAAGCTTCTGGGTCAATTGGAAGAATTCAATTTTGTCGAATTGGTCATTGCTTAAGTTTTGATGTAGCATGGTCAAAGAACCTTACTTACAGCGTTTGAGAACCAATACGGCTTTTCAAAAGCAAAGTGCATTTCGTGTATGTAACAATTGCGAACATAAATTATTGGATGTAGAATGCCATCTTTTCCTTCTTACTTCAGAAAAACAAAGCATTCTGAATTTTCAGACCTACGGACCTGAACTTGCTGTTGTCGACCAGACAATTGAGTTTTCAGAGATAAATCTTAAATGTCAGTCTCCTTAAATGGATTGTTCTTATTGTTCTTGTCAATTGGCTTGATGAAAGCAGACTCTTGAAAGTATGGAATTATTGGTTCTCAATAATGCGTTAGATGGTGTACGATTAACTATGGTTAAATCAATAATAGTGGTTGAATCGCCTGCGAAGGCGAAAACGATTGAGAAGTATTTAGGGAAAGGTTTTAAAGTAATGGCTTCTTATGGTCACGTACGCGATCTAATTCCTAAAGCAGGTGCCGTTGATCCGAATGATCATTTTAAAATGCATTATCAGACAATCGAGAGCAACGTGCGACACATAGACGCTATTGCAAAAACATTAAAAACTTGTGACACCCTATATCTTGCCACTGATCCTGATCGCGAAGGTGAAGCTATTGCTTGGCATATAAAACAGATACTAAAAGAGAAAAACACGCTGAAAGATAAAACTTTTACTCGCATTACTTTCCATCAGATTACTAAAAAAGCTGTTCAAAATGCTATTATACATCCTCGTGACATTTCAATGGATTTAGTGAATGCACAACAAGCACGTCGTACATTGGATTATCTGGTCGGTTTTCATTTATCACCGCTATTATGGCGAAAAATCCGCCCCGGTTTATCGGCGGGTCGCGTTCAAAGCCCTGCATTACGATTGATTGTTGAAAGAGACATTGAAATTGAAAATTTCAAAAATCAGGAATATTGGACGATTCACGCAGATTGCAACTCACAAAAACAAAATTTCGACGCGCACTTAATCAAGTTTCGAAATAAGAAAATTGAACAATTTTCCATAATAAATAAAAAAGTTGCAGATAAAATCTGCCAAGCGATTATAAAAGTAGCAAGTGGTAAGCTTACTGTTATTAAAGTCGCTAAATTTGAACGTAAACGAAATCCTGCTCCTCCTTTTATTACCTCAACCATGCAACAAGAAGCAGCACGTAGGTTAGGTTTTTCTACTTATAAAACAATGCAAATTGCGCAGCAATTATATGAGGGAATAAATATCGGTGAAGAAGGTGCGATGGGTCTTATTACTTATATGCGAACTGACTCTGTTACACTAGCACCAGAAGCTTTACAAGAAATTCGTGAATTAATTGAAGAAAAATATGGTTTGGAAAATATACCTATCGAAACACGTATTTATAAAACTAAATCCAAAAATGCACAGGAAGCCCATGAATCCATACGGCCGACATCTGCTTTTCGCATCCCAGAAAAATTAAAAAAATATTTAAATAGTGATCAGTTAAAGCTTTATACCTTGATTTGGAAACGTACCATTGCCTGTCAAATGATTGAAGCTACTTTGCACACAATAGCAGTTGATTTGAGTGCTACTAATGCACTTTTTCGTGCTAATGGTTCTACTATTCTAAATCCCGGCTTTACCACTATTTATCAGGAAACAAGTGACACAAAACAAGAAGATGATGAAAACAATAGCAAAATGCTTTCGTTGCTAAAAGAAAGACAACTCATTGATGTGAAAAAAATTAGAGGTGAACAACATTTTACCGAACCACCTACACGCTATACTGAAGCGAGCTTGGTAAAAACACTAGAAGAATACGATATCGGTCGACCCTCCACTTACGCAAACATTATCGCAACTCTTAAGAATCGAAAATATGTCGATGTGGATAATAAGCATTTCGTGGCTACCGACATTGGTCGTGTAGTAAATCAATTTTTGACACACTATTTCACGCAATATGTGGACTATGATTTTACAGCGAAACTAGAAGATGAACTAGATAATATCGCTCGTGGTGAAAAGGCGTGGCTTCCTATTTTAGAAGCATTTTGGTTGTCATTTAAGCATTTGATCGATGTTACTGACAAAACAGTGAGACGCAGTGATGTGACACAAGAACAAATCGATGAAAAATGCCCTAAATGTAGCGCTCAATTGTCTATTCGACTAGGAAAACGAGGACGATTTATTGGCTGCACTGACTATCCAAACTGTGATTATACTCGTAGTCTAACTCAAACTGCCAGCGAATCTCAACGAGTAATAAAAAGGCGAAAATGTCCAGAGTGTAAATCAAATTTAATTATTAAGACAGGACTCTACGGGAAATTTATCGGTTGTAGCGGTTATCCTAGTTGCAGGCATATAGAATCACTAGAGAAACTAAAAGATACTGGTGTAACTTGTCCGAAGTGTAATAAAGGCACTATTTTACAACGCAAAACTCGTTTGAAAAAAATCTTTTATTCTTGTATGCATTATCCAAATTGCAGCTATGCAATTTGGAATAAGCCAGTTGCAGAAGAGTGCCCAAAATGCCATTGGTCAATTTTATCAGTAAAAATTACTAAAAGTCGTGGTGTAGAAAAGGTGTGTCCACAAAAAGGTTGTAATTTTACAGAATCAATGCTGAAGGGAAAGTGAAAATTGACGAGTAAACCTTTTGTTGCTATTTTACTGGGATCCGATAGTGATATCACCACTATGGAAGTGGTTTTTATTGAATTAGAATCGTTGGACATTACTTTTGAGGCACATATATTGTCGGCGCATCGTACTCCTATAAAAACTATTAAATTTGTTGAAGATGCGGATAGGCGTGGTTGTGCAGTTTTTATTGCAGCGGCAGGTCTGGCAGCACATTTAGCCGGTACTGTGGCGTCATATACCATTAAACCAGTCATTGGTGTTCCTATGGCAAGCGGCAGTCTCGGTGGATTAGATGCTCTGTTATCTACTGTACAAATGCCTAGTGGTGTCCCTGTTGCCTGTACAGCTATCGGAAAAGCGGGCGCTAAAAATGCAGCGATTTTAGCAGCACAAATTATCGCTCTTAAAGATGAAAAAATTGCAAAGAAGCTACGAAAGAAACGAGCACTGAAACAAGATGCTTTACAAAAGGCAGATAAGAAATTTCAAAAAACGTATAACCTTAATGCATGATGTTACCCAATCGATTAACGACGCAGTCACTGTACTCCGGCGAGGGGGTGTTATTGCTTATCCAACGGAGGCTGTTTATGGATTAGGCTGTGATCCTTTCAATTATAATGCTGTTACTCAATTATTAGCGCTAAAGAAGCGCTCTTTTGAAAAAGGCTTTATTTTAATTGCTTCCACATGGCAACAATTAGTTCCACTGACACAACCTATTAGCTATAAAGCACTTACTCGCGTATTTCATAGTTGGCCTGGTCCTTTTACATGGGTTTTTCCAGCGAGTTTTAAAGCACCTTCATGGATTCAACGCAAACACCATCATACTATTGCCATTCGTGTTACTGATCACCCCATAGCAAAACTATTATGTCATCAGTTCGGTAGACCTATCGTTTCAACCAGTGCAAACCAGGAAGGAGAACATCCTATCCGGAATGTTCGGATGTTATGTATGATTTTTGGTAACCAAATAGATAGGATTCTTGAAGGCCCTATTGGGCCTTCTCGTCGTCCTACAGAAATCCGCGATGCCATTACAGGCGAAGTGTTACGAGCTGGATAATTTTGAGACAGGCTCCCAGTATTGCTTTTTACAAGTACTCCCCCACATCATTTCTCTGTGTCGGTCTTCTCATCTCATCTTTGTTTTTAAAGATCTTGATAAGACATCTATATTTAGTTTCCTCTACGTATCCTAATTTAATGGTCCTAGGGGAAATTTTTCTTCTTCAAAGAAATTTAATTTTAATATCGCCTCAAATTTTCTATCAATTTTTTATTTTAATTTTATCAGTTCATGCGTATTAGGAGATGAGTATCTACCATTACTAAGTCTGATGATTGTGTCGATAGATTTTTACTTTCTATAGATTTAATTCTGTCACTATTTTTCCAATTCCTCAATTAATTGAAGTTAGTATAGCCGTTTTTATCATCTTCTGTGAGATCACTCTTCAAGAGAGATAATCATCTGTATTGTCCCATAAAAATAATAAACATCATATCTATTCGATAAATTTAGTGAGTTAATTTAGTAGGGATATCAACTTAGGATCTAAGTACTCTCCACCAGCCTTACATATATAGTATAGCCATTACTATTTTATATAACTATTTTTAACAGCAGAAAATGCAGTGTTTCTTACTGATAATTCAATCTTTTTTATAATCAAAGATCCCTTCAATAACTTGTTTTTCATTACATTCCTTTTTTACTAAATGCATTTCCAAAACTCGTATCATCTATAATAATCCCTTTTACATGATCCCTGTTAAATTGATTTTTATCACACTAATAAGACAATGATAATAAATGTGCATCTATATGTCTGGCGACACTTAATAAACATATACGCACACTACTTGGCACTACTTTAGTAATCTAAACTTGGATGTCCAGACAGATTGTGCTTTTATGAAGCATTCTCTTTTTTTTTGAAAAGTATATTCAAAATTATTTTTATTATGCAAGAATAGCTAAAAATTTTTATCTCTCGTAGAACTAGAATCAGGTCGCTAATCGATTATTAAACAATAGTAATAACATTCATGGTTGTAAAGAAGCATTTTATCATGAAGCGTACTTAAGCTATTCACTATTCATGCGACCTCCAGAAGTTATAGTTCTACAGATCATGCTAATCAGCTTAACAATATATCAGAACTGGACAATAAAAAAGGACGCATGTTACTAAATACACATGGAATTTTTTAAGTTTAATCCTAAGAACAAGTAAATCCATTCCTACCGTCGTTATCCTCGTATAAATGGGGATCTAAGAAAAATAAAACTTATACTAGGTTTAGATTTTTTTATACAAGCATGACACATTATTTATTCGAAACATTTCTTGTCATGAGCGATAGGGGGTCTCTTTTCCAATCCTAAAAATATCTTTTCGAGTTTATGCTTGACTTCATCGACAGTAATCAGTGCCATAGCGTCTCTGGAATGCACTCGTTCACGCCAACTTATTTTTATAAGATCTTTCCCTAAGATGGTTTTTACTGCTTCAGGGAATTTATTAACGACCCATTGTTGAGAAAAATAAGGTCCAGTCTTTCTTGGAGATGATACCCCATAGAGCCCAACCACTGGCGTTCCCATTGCTTGAGCAATATGTAAAGGACCTGTGTCAGGAGATAATAAAACATCAATTTTGCTTAATAATGCGGTTAACTGTTTCAATGAACTTTTTCCGACAAGATTGAGAGGAGGTTCTTCTAACTGATTGCTAATCTCGCAGGCCATCGCCTTTTCTAAAGCGCTCAGCCCTCCTCCTATTAACACAACATTAAAACTCCAATGTTTTTTTAATTCATTAACAACTTTGGCGTAACGCTCACTAAACCAATTACGCTCTTCTTTGCTTGTAGCAGGACAAATCGCTAACCATTTTCCCGCATACCAGCCTATCTGCTGTTTTACCCAAGCATGATCATCTGCGTTAATAGGCAGTTGCCATTCAATGGTTTTATCTGTAATGCCAAAAGGTTCAGCGAACCGTAAAAAACTTTCTAACAAATGTTCTCGCTTAGATATTACTGTACGGTCTACAAAAAAATTTTGTAGGTTTCGACTATGTAATTTCCCACAACCGTATTTAATTTTAGCCTTTGTTAATATACATAAAAAATTCGATCGTAATGTGGCTTGTGGCACCAATAACACATCAAAAGCATAAGATTTTAACTGTTGATAACAACACCAATAATCCTTAATGGATTTTGGTTTATCTATAACGATAAATTTAACCCCAGATAGTCCTTCTACAAGATTATACAGCAGTCGATTGATGATCCAGTAAATTTCCGCGTGAGGAAGATGTTTCTGTAAAAGACGGACTAATGGTACGGTAAGACATATATCTCCTAGTGCACCTAACCGAAGAATACCTATAGAACGAACATATGTAGATTTCATGAGGTATGAGTCTAACTAATATACAATAGTAATTCCACCGTCACTATCTCTAATACTTCGATTAAAAATTCTTCCACCGTACGCTGCAATGATTGCGTAGGTGAGATGCTAAACCTAAAAAACCAACGCAACCGGTATTTTGGAATGGAAATATTTATCATAATATAAAGGAGCTCAAACACTTGCTACATCTTTTATTCTACAAAACTAGACCATTATTAAAAATGCAAACGTATTGCTAAATAATACGGACGCTTACATCCAGCATAACCATACATTGTTATTGAGAAATTTGTAATATTTGTCTTAAGTGTTATTGCTTACACTACTGTGCGACTACAATGAGATGACTATATGAGATTTGAGATTTTGTATCCCGTATAACACATGATTTCGTTAGTGTCATTATCGTCATGATTTTAGCCTTATCATAAAAATCATTTTGCGCAAGTACTAGTATTTTATTAATTATTTCTTTGTACTTTACTTAAATTTCCAGTTGATGCTTTTTATGTTTAAAGCTTGAGTAAATTATATACGTAATTTCGTGGATATAAATTCAGAGCATTCACACATCGCGTGAAATTGTTGCTAACATTTGCATGTGGTTACAAATTAAATCCTGAATTTACCATTTATGTCCGGTTTATTGCTTTTATTACCTGTGCAACGAAAAAATATCAATCAGTATCAATTGGGAATTTAAATCTTAAATGTACTTAAGTGCTTTGCTGCTTATACAATCTTACTCATTCAAGTCAATGAATCGATCAACTATAATCAATATAAGGTAATCAATATAAGGTTAGTAGGTGATCAATTCAAATACATCTAAAAGAAAACAAATATGTCATGGCATGACATATTCAAGCATTGGTTTTTGTCAAGTTGATAGTATTCAAGCTATAAATTATAAATTAAATTGAAATTGTAAATTTGACGAGTTTACATAAATAAGTGTTAGTTTGCTAATATGAAATGTCAGCATGAAATGTCTCGAATTTCTCCGTAAATTTGGATAAAATCGAAATAGAAAAAGATTATGCATTGTTAAAATAGCCTCTTTAGCATGCTGCTCAACCAGATTAGTCTTTAATATATTGAATTATATTAATGTTCATTTAATTTTATACAATTAATTTCCAATCATTCATGCATTATCAAATTACTAATGTAAATGACACACTGATAAATAGGAGATAATGATTTATGGATAGCAGAACTTGAGCTTTAATATAATTGTAACTGAAGTATTACCCACCAAATTTATCAAAATACGATGGCTTCTGCTTCTTGCCATATGAACTTACGTTATCAACACGTAGCCTCTCGCTATAAATGGTTTTGTAAACTACAGCATTGATTCTCATACATTGCATACATACATTTTATGGAAAACAACTATTAAGTATTGATGTGCTATCAATATACGATTAAAAGACAGCAGAGATTTTATAAATCTAATCAAGGTATTACAATATGATTATGACCGTTGAATAAATATATGCAGAATATTGCATCCTCTTGAATTTCTTAAGGTGATATCATATTATCTGATAACATCAAATAACACTTGACTGAACCAACTGATCCGACAAACTTGATATATCACAGCGCTCAAAATTTCATACTGTGGGGATGTTATGCTACGATGTTTCATTTTAGACGAATGATTCTTACCCACATCAGTAAATTACGTAGATTGAATGGTTCACTATAAAAACACCTCATTTCAAACAAAAAATGCGATCTATATTTTCGTTAATCACTATCAGCATTAGGAACAGGGTATGGAATTAGCATGTGTTCTGTCCTGCAAAGAACGACTCCCCTAGCTAGACAAACAAAGTATCAAGAATAACTAAATGAGCAATTCTTCACCAGAAGGTTTCACAATTATAACAACACCATCATAACGCAAAATTCATCTACACCTAAAAGACCAAGAACAATCGTTATCGTCACAGATAATAAAAACGTATCATAATAAAAATTTTAAATAATCACAATGGAAAAACGATTTACACTGCTAAATTAGATTGGTAGAATGTCTTCATAGTCATTTTTTCAATTCAAGCCTAACAATTTCAAGATCAATAGCAAATATGGGAATGAATTTTTATAAACACTAGGGAGTATATTTATAAAAATGATAAAAAACCAAAATGTGGATGACCTCAAATTCTAGAACACCTATTTTAAACAACGAAGCCAGATTTTTCTAAACACTTGAAATGATCAGTTGCATTCTCAGATTATCTAAGCCAATGATGAGATTTTTAACATTATGGCGAATGTTTTAATTTACATTTCTTCCACGCCTTTACTAAATAATATAAGTCCAATTTTTAAATTACTTACGGTTCCGGTAATAGGTCAGCATAGCTGCTTCATCTATGTCCAAGTCAGCATCATGTTTCGCTGATGATATCAAATGCACATACAAAGCGTTCATGAAATTGACAACATGATCCTTGAGAAAGGAGTCGTAAGCTTCCCTAACATTAGAACTAGAAAAACCTTAATTAGCTCACTGGTAATGATAGTCAGGTTTCTATTATTTGTTTTAACTATTTGATATTTATATAAAATTTCTTTCAACGTATCTTTAGAATGATCTCATACCTTCAAATAATACTCTAATATTTCACTGAGTTATTTTTATAACATTCTGGCATACTGCTTACTGACGCGAAAGTGTTAGAACTGCATTGCCAAGATTTCATTCATATAACTACGTGATAGACTTAGAAGCTATGAAGCAAGATATAGAATCTCTATTAAATCAAGCTATGAAGACCCTGCGAGCGGATGGAATCTTCACAATTGATGTATCGCCTGTAATTAAGGTGGTTTCCAACGATGATCTACAATATGGTAATTTTTCGTCTAATGTGGCGCTTGTTCTTAGTAAATCTATCGGAATGAGCCCATGTGCTTTAGCAGAAAAAATTGTTAATGCTCTACCTGCTTCAGAGAAAATTACCAAAATTGAGATCGCTGGCCCAGGTTTTATTAACTTCTTTCTTGAAGAAGGCAACTACCATTTTGTGATTCCTTCTATACTCAAAGCGGGTCAACGCTATGGCGAAAGCGAACTTGGCAAAGGAAAACGCGTACATATTGAATATGTTTCTGCAAACCCCACCGGTCCGTTGCACGTAGGGCATGGTCGAGGAGCCGCGTATGGGGCTTGTGTTGCTAATTTGCTGAAAGCGGTGGGTTACGATGTTCATCGAGAGTATTACATTAATGATGCCGGTCGGCAAACAGATATTGTAGCATTAAGTGTCTGGATTCGCTATTTACAAAGTTATGAAGAAGCCTTTGATCTTCCTAAAAATGCCTATCAAGGTCAATACATTA
The DNA here is from genome assembly GCF_018107685.1 of Coxiella endosymbiont of Amblyomma nuttalli. Lineage (GTDB taxonomy): Bacteria > Pseudomonadota > Gammaproteobacteria > Coxiellales > Coxiellaceae > Coxiella. The sequence continues at coordinate 63,682 of NZ_CP064834.1, forward strand.
TTGATATTGCCCAAAATTTGAAAAAAAAATATGGTGATCAATTTTATCGTACGCGAAAATTCATTAATGAGAATTTCCGTTTCGAAGTTGATATTCATATGGATTCTGAAACTTATTTGGATACGTGGATAAAAATTCAAAAAAAAATATTGGGACGTACTGATTTTAATCTTATTTTTCATGCAGCACTTGATAGTATCTTAAATGATATTAGAAATGATCTTGAAGAATTTGGAGTATTTTATGAAGCATGGTTTGCTGAAACGCAATTAATTAATGAAGACTCTATTCAGGCTAGTATCGATCAATTAGCTAAGGGTGGTTATGTTTACGAAAAGAATAGGGCTAAATGGTTTCGTGCTACAGCATTTGGTGATGAAAAAGATCGTGTACTAATGCGTAAAAATGGTGTGCCTACTTACTTTGCTTCTGATTTGGCTTACCACCTTTATAAGTACAATCAAGGCTATGACTTGCTCATTGATATATTTGGCGCGGATCATCATGGTTATATTTCTAGAATTCGCGCTTTTTTAAAAGGCCTCGGAAAATCCCCAGAAAAGTTACATATTTTGATAGTACAATTTGCCATCCTGCATCAAGGAAAAGAAAAGATCTCAATGTCCACTCGAGAAGGGGCTTTTATCACTTTACGCGCATTACGTAATACAGTGGGCAACGACTCAGCTAGATTTTTCTATATTATGCGAAAACCTAATCAACATCTTAACTTTAATCTTGAATTGGCAAAATCAAAATCGAGCGCAAATCCTGTGTATTACATTCAATATGCTCATGCGCGCATTTGTAGTATATTTCATCAATTAAAATCTACTCAAAAATCATGGGATGAATCGTCAGGTATGAAAAATCTATCCTTACTATCCACAAGGTATGAAAAAAAATTATTAAGTACGTTAGTACGATATCCTGAGCTAATAAGAAGTGCAGCGGTGCAGTACGCTCCACATTTACTTGCTCACTATCTGCAAACTCTTGCTAATCACTTTCATACTTACTATAATACGGAGCGTTTCTTGCCCGAAAATGATAAACTGCGTAATGCTCGATTGAATCTAATTGCTGCAGTGAAACAAGTTCTCATTAATGGCTTAACACTGTTAGGAATTTCCGCTCCTAAAAGAATGTGAATCACTCTAGAAAGATGCAAAACTTTTAATATGTATTATTGCTTTGCTTCTCTTGTCGTGAGAACATCCTTCTTCCTGTATTCCATTTTGAGAAATTTTAGCTTAGAATAGGCTATTGGGTGATTTCCGCTTGTTTACCTCATGCATATTTACCTCATGCATATTCTGCCAATCTGAAACCACCTAGATTTGGTTGCGGAAAAATCTCCTCAGTCTTAGCCTTTCAAGTCATTAATTATCTCAATCCAATGAAAAATATTTGTCAGAGATTTGCTATTGTACAATATGTTATTGCACAATGTATTTTTAATATGATTGCTATGTGTTTTCAAGATATATCAGCGGGAAAATGCCTTTTCAGAAGCGCTAATAAATCACTCACATAAAATTTACTTTTCATTCTTGCACATTACTATATCGCAATAATGTCGCTTACAATCTCTATACCAACAAGATTGATTGCACCGATAATCAGCAGAAACTATTTTTAATAACACAAATTTGGAAATAATCTCCCGTTAATAAATTGAACATTGTTTTAATCGATAAAATCTAATCTAAAAATTGAAAATTAATTGAAAATTTTTAAGAAAGCTAGGATATACAATTAAAAACAATTTATGATAGAGTTAAGTTTTAATTAATAGTTTTAATTAATGGTTCACCTGCTATTTCTAAAAATTCATAGATAAATGCACTGAAGAAATGATGTATGGTCAAGGACTATGCAAAACACTCAAGTTATCAGACACGCCCTGGAATTCGAAGGGGTACTTTCTTAATTTTTGGCGTTTGTATCGTTGCTTTCATATTAGCTCTAATCTTCTATCATCAAAAATCCAATCGTATTCATTCGAAAAATAAAACGGTGTATTCAGCAACGATACCTAAATCGGCGTTCTACGCTCCAGCAGCCTCAAAACTTCAATTCTCTTTCTATACTATCTTGCCTAAAATGCAAGTACCTATACCAAAATCAGAAAAATGAAAAACAGTCTAAGTGAACCAACTTGAAAATCGTACTTCTTAACCCAATCTATAGGAAGGCTAACCTGGGAGATGGTGTGAAACAATTATGCGGTACTACGATTCTTTCAGTAAGACGACATGGTAAAGTCGTCATCGGAGGAGATGGGCAAGTATCAATGAATAGTACCATTATGAAAGCAAATGCCCGGAAGGTCCGCCGACTTTATAAGGATAATGTCATTGCGGGGTTCGCAGGCGGTACGGCAGATGCATTCACCCTTTTTGAACGATTTGAAAGTAAGTTGGAACAGCATTTAGGTAATTTAACTCGGGCAGCGGTGGAATTAGCAAAAGATTGGAGAACCGATCGTATGCTGCGTCGCCTTGAAGCTTTGCTAACTGTTGCTGACGCTAAAACATCTTTAATTATTACGGGTATTGGAGATGTTATCGAACCGGAACAAAGCTTAATGGCTGTTGGTTCGGGAGGTCCATACGCTCAAGCAGCCGCAAAAACTTTATTGGAAAATACTACTCTCAGCGCACGAGAAATTGTGGAAAAGGGGCTCACCGTTGCTGCTGAAATCTGCATTTATACAAACCACCAATTTACAATTGAAGAACTAGAGAGCAAAACATAATAAACCAGGCATTTTATGGTAGACATAAAGAATTCTTTATCTACAGTACATGCTTCTGAAGTCTCGATGACAATGACACCACGCGAGATTGTGGCTGAACTCGACAAATTTATTATCGGGCAAGATGAAGCGAAACGGGCAGTAGCTATTGCTCTTCGTAATCGTTGGCGTCGTATGCAATTATCAGAAGAATTACGACGGGAAATATTTCCAAAGAATATTTTAATGATCGGCCCTACCGGTGTAGGTAAAACGGAAATCGCTCGTCGTTTATCCAACTTAGCAAATGCACCTTTTCTTAAAGTGGAAGCAACTAAATTCACAGAGGTAGGTTATGTAGGTCGTGATGTAGAATCTATTATTCGCGATTTAATTGATGTTGCCGTTAAAATGACACGCGAAAAAGCTATACGTCAAGTAAAAAGCATAGCGGAAGAAGCCGCGGAAGAGCGTGTATTAGATGCTTTAATTCCACCAGCTCGTGGTGCTTTTACAGGAGAATCTAGTAATAAAGAAGAATCTTCTCTCGGAGAGATAAAAGAGTCTGCTACGAGAAAATTATTTCGTAGAAAACTACGTAATGGGGAACTAAACGATAAAGAAATTGAAGTAGAAGTTAGCGCAACACCGTCTTTCGAAATTATGGGCCCCCCCGGCATGGAGGAAATGGTAAGTCAATTGCAAGGCATCATGTCAAGTATGGCTAATCGACGTACAAAGTCTCGTCGCTTAAAGGTCAAAGACGCTCGACGTATTTTAGAGGAAGAAGAAGCCGCAAAACTGGTCAATGAGGATGAAATAAAATCTCAAGTACTCATGAGTGTTGAACAAAATGGTATTGTATTTATTGATGAGATCGATAAAATCGTTAAACGGGAGGGGGCTGTTGGCACTGATGTTTCACGTGAAGGTGTACAACGGGATCTTTTGCCACTTGTTGAAGGCAGTACCGTTTTTACTAAATATGGAATGGTTAAAACCGATCATATTTTGTTTATTGCTTCTGGCGCCTTTCATATCGCAAAGCCGTCAGATTTAGTTCCTGAATTGCAAGGTCGTTTTCCAATTCGCGTGGAACTAAAGGCACTCACGGCGGATGATTTCGTGCGAATATTAACTGAACCCAAAGCTTCTTTAACGGAACAATATACTGAACTGCTAAAGACAGAGGACTTTGGTTTGAACTTCACTAAAGACGGTATTAAACGTCTAGCGGAAATTGCTTATCAAGTTAATAACCGTTCAGAAAATATCGGCGCTCGTCGCTTGCACACGATTATGGAGCGATTACTAGAAGAAGTCTCCTTTGAGGCTACTGATAGACAAGGCGAATCGATTACCATCAACTCTATTTATGTTAATGAACAATTGCAAAAACTGGCTGAGGACGAAGATTTAAGTCGGTATATTCTCTAAATATCAAGGTGTCTAAATATACTAGGGTGTATAAAATTATTAGATAATGAACTAAACATAAGGAAAATGTTTTATTTTGGCCAGTTTTGACTAGTCGTTTATAAACGGTACGAATGAATATAAAGCAAAAAATGGTGAGTTGATAAGTCCAGTTAATACAAGTACAAGTACGCTATATGTAGACTGTGCCATAAACTTAATTGAAAGGCCTTAAGAGTGATTAAGAGATCAGCTTTTCTGTGTGGAAGAACACCACAGAAAAGTACTGGCTGTAATAATATAGGTGCTCTTTTGTAACACGTACGTTTCCCGTCGGCCAATAATAAGTCTATTAATGTGGAGATCTGTATTTATAACAAAGAACTGATCGGTTAAAAGTTTCAGCAATCACTGGACAGTACGTTACTATAATAAACGACCATCCGGAAACTATACGATTATGTTTCTCCTGGCACAATCTTAAGAGAACAGAGCAAATGCATCTAGAAATACTAATAAATCAATATACTGACAAACTAATATTGTATTGTAATGTTTAAATTTAGCATGCTTAACGGAAATGGATACAATAATCCATCTCAAACATTCAGATGCCTTTACCGAGAATTTTCAATTTTTATAATTTTTATTATACTTCCGTGAAGTATATCGTCATCCTAATTGATAGCCTTGACTGATATTCGTTATTTAGTTGCTCTGTATCTTAACTTTATTTAGCGAGTAGTCCTTGCGCCTCATAATGGTATATGTCAGATTAGCAGATGAAATAGAATTATTTAATTAATTCATTATTTAATTAATTCATCAAAAGCTACCGAACGAATCGTCTTCTAAGAGAAGACAATGTAGTTTTTAATCTGCATTTTAATCTATCTGTTACGGATACAAATTGCCAATTAGTATAATCAACCAGGAAGAGATATTAGAAGGAGACATATGGCATCAGTTGTGCTGATCTTGCGGGCGGGTTATGATTAGTGCATGAATAAGATGGAAGAAATCACTTATTTCGGTTATCAGTCCATTCTTCGGCATGAAAAAACTGCTAAAGTGGAACAGGTATTCAAATCCGTAGCCAAAAAATATGATTTAATGAATGATCTAATGTCCTTTGGCACTCACCGCTGCTGGAAAAATTTTGCTGTAATGCTTTGTCACTTGCGTCAGGGGCAACGCATCTTGGATTTGGCTGGTGGTACAGGAGATCTCACCCGACAAATAAGTCCTCTTATTGGTGACAATGGAGAGATTATATTAGTAGATATTAATGCGGCCATGTTATCAATAGGACAGAACCGATTATTAGATCAAGGAATTTTTAAGAATGTTAAACTAATTCAAGCTAATGCAGAAGACCTTCCTTTTTCCGATAATTTTTTCGATCGCATTATTATCGGCTTCGGGCTTCGAAATATAACAGATAAGATGAAAGCGCTTCGGTCCATCTATCGTGCCTTAAAACCAGGCGGATTTATAACTATTTTAGAATTTTCCAAACCAGCATCAACGTTATTGAAAACTCTCTATGACGTTTATTCCTTTAAAGTATTACCCTGGCTTGGCAAGATGGTCGCTAATGACCAAGCGAGTTATCGCTACTTAGTAGAATCCATTCGCGTTTATCCGGATCAAAAAACACTACTTGTCTATATGACCAAAGCTGGATTTGAAAACTGTGATTATCATAATTTAAGTGGCGGTATCGTTTCTGTCCATAAAGGTTATAAATTTTAATGCTCACATTAGTCTTATCTGGATTAGAAAAGGTGCTTAATACTTGTCTGCAACTTGATCCCGCAAGCACTAAGCGTTTGTCTAGCGTGGAAAATAAAATTATTAAAATAGAATTTACCGACTGGAAGCTTTCTTTTTTTATTTTGCCTTCCCAATCCAAGATTCGTTTGTTGACTGTTTGCAACAATAAACCTGACACAATTATCACAGGCACATTTTTTGGTTTATTCAAGATAGGATACGCAAAATATAAAGGTTCTGCTTTATCTGAGCATGCTGTTGAAATTAGTGGTAATACGAACATAGGTGAAGAAATACGAGATATCTTATTGAATATTGATATCGATTGGGAAGAATGTTTATCAAAAATTACAGGTGATATTATTGCCCACAAAATCAGCGTAGTAATTCATCGAGCGAAAGACATCAGTAAATTTGTTACTGAAACATTTTATAAAAATATAAAAGATTATCTACAAATAGAAGCTCGATTTACTCCGACTGCTGAAGAAGTAGACTTTTTTATGCAATCATTTAACCATCTTCAATACAACGTAAAACGCACAGAAGCGAGAATTAATCGTCTACTAGCGAAAAGGAAAATATCTATATGATACGCCCCTTGCAGCTAATCCGATTAGTTCAAATTAATTTAATTATTCTCCGCCATAGTTTTAATCGTCCTGTAGCCAACGAATTTTCGCCATGGCTACGGATGTTAAGTTATTTAAATCCATGGAGTTTTGGTCAAAAAGGTAAAACTCGAGGAGGATCTTTGCGTACCGTACTTGAAAAATTGGGACCTATTTTTGTTAAATTTGGGCAACTACTTTCTACTCGACGTGATCTCCTACCAGATGATATAGCAGAAGAATTAGAAAAATTGCAAGATCAAGTTCCACCGTTCCCAGGAAAAATCGCGAAAGCAATGATTGAGAAAGCTTATGGAAAATCTATCTTAACATGTTTCGCTAGTTTTGATGAAACACCTTTAGCTTCTGCCTCCATTGCACAAGTACATACAGGTACTTTACACAACGGAAATGAAGTTATCATCAAAGTATTGCGCCCACATATTTTTAAAACAATTCAGCGTGATATCGCATTAATGTATCTAGGTGCAAAATTAGCTCGTAAATTTTGGAAATATGGTAAGCGGCTAAAACCTGTAGAAGTAGTTGCAGAATTTGAACAAACTATTTATTACGAGCTTGATTTAATGCGTGAAGCTGCGAATGCTGCTCAATTGCGACGTAATTTTACTGATTCTAAAAAAATGTATGTACCAAAAATTTATTGGAATTATGCTCGTAGTAATGTGATGGTAATGGAGCGTATTCACGGAATCCGTATTTCCAACATCGCTGAATTAAAAGCTGCCAACACTAATTTCAAAAGATTAGCTGAATCTGGTGTTGAAATCTTTTTTACGCAAGTGTTGCGTGATAGTTTTTTCCACGCGGATATGCATCCTGGTAATTTGTTTGTTGATGTTAGCGATCCTGAAAATCCTAAGTATCTCGGCGTCGATTTTGGAATTATGGGCTCATTAAGCCCACAAGACCAGCATTATATTGCGGAAAATTTAGAGGCTTTTTTCAGACGGGACTATCGGCAAATAGCTATCTTACATGTGGAATCTGGTTGGATTGCTCCCAATTCTCGCGTTGACCAATTTGAAGCAGCTATCCGCACTGTCTGCGAGCCCATTTTTGAAAAGCCTCTAAAAGATATTTCGTTTGGACGATTATTAATGCGGTTATTCCAAACCGCTGATCAATTTAACATGGAGATACAACCCCAATTGTTACTGCTGCAAAAAACATTAATCAGCGTTGAGGGTTTGGGTCGTCACCTTTATCCCGATTTAAATCTTTGGCAAACAGCGAAACCTTTCATCGAAGATTGGATGCGTAAACAACGCGGTCCTCGTCATTTTTTTGAGATAACCAAAAAGGAACTATCTGTTACCATCAAGGCGGCTTTAAAAATACCTCGGCTATTTCACGACGTTCTGCAGGAAACTAATTTGCGTCAACGCGTAGGATACCAAAATCCGTTAACACCACCCTTGAAAAAAGATAAGTGTGCTTTTATTTTCGGTATTGGTGTTGCTTTTTTAGTTAGTACGATTGCCAGTTTTTTTATCAGATCCATGTCGATAACGCACTGGCAATGGATAGCATGTGGACTGGGAATTTTTTTGATTATTCTTGGATGGTGATAACTGCACGGAGTGAAGCCATTTGCTTTATTTAAAGCATACACGTTTTCCTATTTTGAAACGTAATTTGATTTCGACAGCAAAAAGGTACATATTAACGGTATAAATAACACTTAACAAAATAATTAACTTACAATAAAAAATAATAGTTCTCTATAAGTTAAGAATAATAGTTTTTTGCTATCACACTGATGATATTTTTAACTAGACTCGATTGGTATGGTCATGCCATAAATGCACAATCGTTGATTAAGATAAGTTAGTGTAGCTTTAAGACGTTGAAATTACATAATAACTAAATAGTGAAAATTTCTGGAAGACTCATCTGAAGACAAAAATCTGCTAATACCCATAAAAAACGCCGCCTGCTTTAAGCTAGTATGTTGCAAGCTTGGCAGTAATAAGGAAGGATAGTGTGGATAAAAAACGTGACAGTAGCCATTATTTTATATAAATTTATATAAAAATATAAATTTATATAAAATTAAAGAATAGATAATCGAATAGATAATCTATTCGCAATTTTCTTGGTAGGTAAATTGCAAGTACTGTTTTTCTTATATCTCTCACAGATGAATCATGATTTCAAAAGAAAGAATCTATTAAAGTTCTAACCCAAACGACGCAAGGAGAGCGATTAATGGGTTTGTTTCTATGTTCTTAGTATTTTTAAATCGCATCACTATATGTGTTTTTAAAGTGAGCCGTTTATATATTGTATCACTCCATCTGCAAAGCACACGTCGCGCTTGATTGTGATATATGTTCGAATATTAAGAAGGTTATAGTAAGTACCTCAACTCAGTGGCTCGCATTTAATTAAATAAATTTAGGAAGTGGAATTGCCATATTACGATCTCATGATAGTAATTCAGATATCGATAGACACTATTTACTACTGGTACAACAAAAGTCCTTAAAATAAGGAATCATAGTAGATATTTTCAGAAACTAATGGAAAATCAAATTTGATAATTGGTTTTGAAAATGTTGGCAGTGTGTCGAAATGAAATTTCGTGATGAGTTAATATCGTGATGAGCCAGTTAATCCTATCCGGTTTGTCGGATTAGATTACTGTCCACTGACATCACAACTAGAAGTGCATAATATGATGACCGTGGTGTGGCATACGAAAACTCGGTTACTTGTGCTATGCTCTCATGTAGTCAGAGCTTGCTGCTAACTTGGAAAATAAATAATAGCTACTTCGATCGATTCTTCAACTTACATCACAGAAAATTTTAAAAAAGATTATAACTACACGATTATACGCTGTAGCAATTGCTAAAACTTATTTTTTGTAAGATTACCCATGATATCTTTAAAAGATCCGAATTATCCATCTTGCACTATATACACTGCTTTCCGATAGAAAGGCAATGAAGCTTTATAGCACAAATGCGTATACAGATGTCTACATGAATTTGGTAAACCATACACATTTCCTCATTTTTGCTTGAATATTCTGTCAAACATTGTCCGATTTTAATAAACTTCACTTGCTTAGTGATTGTTATCACAAAAGGAATCGTGCTACAGATAGATTGCAATTTTTGGATGTAACAACTGGAAAATTCATATTCACTTTTAATCGATTAGATAAACCAACTGTTAATAGAAAACGAAATAGAACATTAATATGTCAAAAGATTTTAGTTGACTATCGATTCACATCAGTCCAAAAACCAGACATCGGCTTATTTTTACTTCCTCCAAGCAGATCCTTTGGAGCCTCCGTGATAGAAAGGACAGACATTTTAATTAGATGAACAAATTGAATCGTTAATACAGAGGCATTATATACCGTAACCATGTGATAATGGTCAACTGCATTAATTATTCCCGTCTTTCAAGCTCGTTTAGTTTTTCTTCCAGCATTTCTAGCTTTGTTCGTGTACGTGCCAACATTTTCACTTGAATATCAAATTCTTCCCGCGTCACTAAATCCATCTTACTAATAGACTGCTGCAAAATGCTTTTAAAATTTTTTTCTAAATCCTTCGGTAAATTCTTAACACCAGGCGGTATCAGTTCTAAAAGACGATTTACGATATCATTAATGTATTTTGGATCAAACATACTCTTTCCTTACCTTCTTTCTATTTTAGCTATATCATTCACTAGAATCATCAAAGATAACATTCATAATTTAAGAATATCCTTAAGATTTAGTATAATTCAGAAGATTTAGTATAATTCAGGAACACGAGTTTAGGAACATAAGTTGTTTGATCAGATTCATATGTTTAATAACCGCACCAGTATTGGCAGCACTGACCTGATAAGCGCGTTCAGCAAGGGCGTTTTTTTCCTGAGGATTATGAAACAGTTGCGCAGTTGCATTAGAAATGCTTTGACTATCATTTACAATAATTAAAGCGTTTGCTCCTTTTAATAACTTGCTTGCAGCTACAAAATTATGTAAATAATGTCCGCTGATGAGCGGAAGATGAAGAGCGGCGGGCTCGATAAGGTTGTGTCCGCCAACAGGAACGAGGCTACCCCCTACAAAGGCAACATCACTAGCTGCATAAAGTAAACAGAGTTCACCCATGGTATCACCAAGTAAAATATCCGTTTTTGAGTTCGGAATTTGTTGCAGACTTCGTTTGACAATTGAAAAACCGGTTGTTTCACATAGTCGAGCCACTTTAGCAAAACGATCCGGATGTCGTGGTACTAAAATTAAAAAAGCTTGTGGAAAATGAATACGAAGTTGATGAAATGCTTCGAGTAAAACGATTTCTTCACCTTCGTGGGTACTCGCTGCAATTAACGTTGGACGTGTTCCCCAAGTTTCTCGAAGAGATTTACCTTGCTGAATAAGCGATATTGGTATGTGGAGATCAAATTTCATATTACCAGTGATCACTAATTGTTCAGGTAATAAACCAAGACGAATAAATCGTCTTCCATCGACATCGCTTTGAGCGGCCACACAAGTAATCTTTGAAAGCATTTTTTTTGTAATACTATCGATGCGTTGATAATTCTGCATAGAACGTTCCGAAAGACGGGCATTGGCTAAACACACAGGAATATTTTGTTGATGAGTATAATGTAATAAATTAGGCCAAAGTTCCGTTTCCATAATGATAGCAAATTGTGGATGAACGCGTGTTAAAAATCGTTTAATAGGAGCCGGCAAGTCATAAGGTAAATAAACATGGCGGACCCGTTTAGTATCGAAATTTTTCTGGACCTGTAAAGAACCCGTTGGCGTTGTAGTGGTTATCATCAGTGTATAATGAGGATAATGTTTCTGTAGCGCTTTAATCAAAGGAATAGCAGCAACAGTTTCTCCTACGGAAACCGCATGAATCCAAATAGAATGGTCATTTGGATCAATAGCATCGATATATCCAAAGCGTTCAAAAAGTCTCTGACGATACCCTTCTAGTCGCACTGATCGCCATAATAAGCGAAATAATACGAAAGGCATGGCAACATAAAGTAATAAGGTATACAAATAACGCATAAGCTTGGTGTACAATCCCATATCATATTGTATTAAGCTTTTACTGAAATGACGCACAATAACGCGAATTGAATCTAATAGCAATGTTTTGATAACGATGTTAGTAGAAAAATAATTAAGTAATTAAGAATACATCACTAGAGTCATGGCAATGCTAAGTGATTTAGTTCAGAAAAATACCTTACTACTTACTCCAACCGTCTAGCTCATGAGAGCGTGTGGAAATCACGACTTTTCCAAATGACTCAATAAGATGATTGATGATAGTTGCGATATGCCATATAGATGCATATCCAGAACATAAAGTTTTATCGGTGTTGAATCAATTTTTGATAACTATTAGTTCTAATTTTAGTTCTAATTCGTTTTCCTACTGGCACCAAATTTTCCGATTGTAAGATATAAATGGTAAAAAAGGAACATTAATCAAATGGATTTTTGAATGGAGAAAAACTTCAAAATTGCGCACAGTTGGTTCTTTAATAGTAATGAGACACCGACTGTTCTATGTAATTTGAAATTCCCGTATTAAGATACACTGTGTGAGCAGAGGTCGTTTTATACTCTAGGTTTTATATCTCGGATTCGCTATCTTGGATATCTATTTTATAGATAAGAATTCTGGATAGCATATAAAATAGTATTATGCAAAAAAATCGTAACTTATTTGTTCTGATAGATTTTCTCGGTTGTAGACGAGCCACTATGGATTCTACGCTATAAAAAGGAATCCATGTCAATGGCTTACACGTACGCATAAGACTAAAGTTATGGAGCATTTTGTGATCGTGATCTCTATAATGTTATTACAATTTAAAATTTGGCTGGAGAGAATATCTTTGAACAATTAAGTTCACAAGTTCACACGAAAGTGCGCCATGCTTGTTGCTGGCGTAGCTAATTAAGATAAAGATGCTGTTATTTTTGTAACTCGATCATGATATTACAGAATTAGTAAGGTTTTGGATAGAGCTCATTGTCACCAGTGTATTTAAAGTGTATAAAAACGATTAGAAATTGAAAAAATGAAACGTAAAAAGATTACGGTAGTGGTTTCGTGTTGCCTGGCGAATTAGTGAACTATATATTATCTGATGTGATGTAACGCGAGTTGTTTTAGATTGGATGCAACCGAACTGTCAAGTCTGCAAAGCAACCATGTGACAAAGTTCTAGGCTATCATACCATTTCATGTACAAATGTCAATTAAATATCTGTACAGTTGATATAGGACAAGAGCTAGCCTCACAAGATGTGCACGATATCACAATGATTAGTATTAATCTTGACTCCACACTAACTTAGAAGAACTTTGTTATAGAAGGATCTATATCCATATCGCTATTGTTGCACGCTTGTCTGCGCAATATTTGAATAATTTTGAATAATGTAGTAATAGAAGCAGTGAAAGTCATGTCTATGTTGTTATGCCTGGCTTTGTCATATGAACGTGGGTAAGGCGGTTTTTTTAAACTTGTCTTAAAGTAGAAACATTAAAAATAACGATTAATTAACATATTAAAGGATAAAATGGAATGAATCTAGACTAATACGTGAGCCAACAATGAAATTCGGAGATGCATCATTTGGTGCAAAACAGTAGATATCTAAAAATTAAATACAGAGATTAAATACAGAATATTTTTAGATATGCTTTTATTTAACAGCGAGTCTCTGACTTTCGTAACTGATTGATAAAAAGCAATCTTGCTGAAATTGCAGTTAGTGCTCATGAAACATATGCTTGAACTTGGCTATACATAATTTACAGTAGTTTACTGTCTGATTTAAATAGCGGGTATGTGCCGTAAAAAATGATAGACGATGATACAAATTTTCGATGTTCCTAAAGGAAGTGAATGGGATAATAGACATTCGCCTAATACTACCATCCAGTTAAGGAAATGGTGTTGTTGACACGAGACATTGAGTAGTTATTCTTAATACTACAACACATTAAACAATGATCTTGTATTATGATGGTGGTTTTTATCTCACGCTTTTGACTGATAGCATGTAAAAATTAATTGGCAGAATTTTGAATTATATCTATCATTATTAAATGATGATGCAAGATAATTATAGTTTGGTTATTTGTCATTACTTAATTTAGTATAACTACTACCCGAAAGCATTAGTATGGTATTCGTTAGCTTATAGGAATCGAATCATCTTACCTCTGGAGTACTCTCTTTTAATCTTTTAAAGCATAATAGTATGTTCCAGGATAGTTCTTAAAACAAGGCATATGCATTATTTAGCCGAGCGTTGCTTCTTCATAAGTGTTTTGGTAAACGCTTCATTAGCAGGTAATGTTATTGTCAAACGTTCTTTTTGCATAGATAGTCGGAAAATTTGATCGGAACATATTATGTTTATTGATTTTTTGAATTATCTTGATGGAATCATTAAAAGAAATTCTAAAATTAATTTTATAGTCATTAGAGAGGAATAGAATCCCAATTAGTACCCTAATTTCTAGACTATCTGCATTAGTAATAGTGCTACATAGTTCTGTGAGTGAATATCATTGACTGTTAATTCTACTCCCCGTTACAGAGTGCCTTCTTGCTTCAAAGATTCTTTTGCTGACTTTATTTATTAGTCAACTTTTTGTTTTGAATATAATACAATTGCGTTAGGCTAAAAATAATAAACTTCTTCTTCCGTGACAACGAGGTTTAGAGGGATATCCCATACTTCAGTGAACAGTGTATCTACTTTCTGAAATTCATAAGCAATACCTATCAAGAGTGGTTTTTTTTCTAAGTGCTGTAAAAAAGCTAGCGTCCTATCATAATAGCCAGCACCACGACCTAAACGATTACCCCTTTCGTCAAAAGCAACTAAAGGTAGAAATATTAAATCTAATGTCATTATAGAAATGGATTTTTTTTGAGAAAAGTCAGGTTCTTTGATGCCAAAATAATTTTTTATCAACAAATCTCCTGACTGATAAGAATAAAAACCTAAATGATGATCTTGGTTAACTTGCAAGGCAGGTAAACAGCATACCTTTCTGCCTCTTAAAGCCTCAGTCAGGAGATTTTTAATATCTACTTCGCCATCATGTGTAAGATAAAATGCTACCTGTTGGCTATCCTGGAATAAAGAAAGTGTCATTACTTTTTCACAGATAAGATGAGAGAGATTATTTCTTTGTTGAGGAGAAAAACTATTTCTCTTTTGACGCATGAGATTTCGAAGTCGTTTTTTTTCAGTTGAAACATTCATTCAAAATCCACATGACATTATTACTATAACGTTATTACATTTATAGGAGACAGATGGGGTGTAGGTAATCACCGGACTCCAAATAACTATTATCTCAAGGTAGCTTATAAATCTACTGAATAGCATGAATACACAGCCAGTTCTCTATAATACTACAATTTATACTAATGTAAGTTGTGCTGATTCAAATATGCGTTCTTGCAGATGTGTGAGCTACTAAAGAACTTTTATGTTACAACATAACTTCTTTGCATCTCTAGAGCATTTTCAATACAATGCTATAAATCTTGAATGCGCTTGGTTTATTACGCCAACGCGGTTTTTCAGTTGCATGAATTCATGGTAAGTATTTAGTGCGATAATAATCGTAATACGTTCGGTATTGTTGATACTAATACGAGTTTGTCGAATTTTTCATGGTTTGTACGTGCTGACATAGTCAGCAGCTTCCTGGAGATCTTGTTTCTGATCGAGTGGGCATTTAATTTTGTAACTGCGATCCAGGTTTTATAGAAATAATATTCTTTCTTCAGTCATGTAATTAATTTTTCTATTTTTTAGATGTCTGTAATTTTTCTAATTAACAGTAATTGCTCATGTATCTGATTGGATATTTTTATCATAGCGTATTATTTTTTACCTGTAAGCATGCTTTTTTACCTGTAAGCATGCGCATGCACGAAGCAAATGATATTAACCCGGTGTTCCAATTATTACGCTCAATGATGTATGTTACTTTCATCCTTGTGATCCTTATTATATTTTCAAGGAGTAATCTGCGTTTTATGATCTAACACAATAAGCACAGTAAAAAATAATATCAATATCCTATCTTTATTAAGGTCAATCTTATTAGTATTCTTCTTTAGGAAGAGAAGTTTTATAATGGAATAGTTACTGCTTTAAGCCAATCGACTAATGCCGTAGTGGGTAATAAATCCTTTAGTGTTTGATAAATTTGGTGATGATAATCGTTAATTTGTTGGATTTCTTCACTGGTAAGTATCTGGACTTGGATTAGCTTTCGACAATAGGGGACTAGTGTAAGATCTTCAAACATATAAAAAGGACCATGTTGAGTTCGGCTATCATCGGTAGTAAATTTTTCAATTATTAAACAAAGATTTTCAATCCGGATCCCATATTTATTGGCTAAATACACTCCAGGTTCGTTACTCAAAATCATACCTGGTTGCAGAGGAATATGTGTATTTCGAGCAGTAATTGCTTGTGGGCCCTCATGCACACATAAGTAACTACCCACACCATGTCCTGTGCCATGTCTATAATCGAGTGCTTTACGCCAAAGAAATTGATGCGCTAGCGCATCAATACGTTCTCCACAAGTATATTTTGGAAAAACTATATGCCGGATCGCTAAATGTCCTTTAAGTACCAACGTATAGAGTTCTTTTTGTTCTTCCGTTGGCGTTCCTAAATGGATAGTACGGGTGACATCAGTTGTTCCTGCTAGATACTGGCCACCAGAGTCAATAAGGTAAAGTGAGGAATCATCGATGCGACTATCAGTTTCAGGAGTTGCAGAGTAGTGAATAATGGCACTATGTGGCCCAAATCCGCTGATAGTCGCAAAACTTAAATTCACACAGCGAGGGTCCTCTCGACGAAATGCTTCCAGTTTGTTACTAGCTGTTATTTCAGTGACGTCTTCTTGCCAATGAGTTTCAATCCAGTGTAAAAATTTGACCATGCTTATGGCATCGATGATGTGTGCTTTACGCGCTCCTTCTTGTTCCGTTGGGTTTTTTATAGCCTTTGCCAGCGTAATGGGTGAAGGCTGAGCAATCCAAGTAGTAATGTTTTTTAACTGTTTCTTGACCCACCAGCTTGTAATTGTGGGATCCAACCATGGGATGCCTGACAGTTGTTGGAGCGCATTAGAAAACGCCTCATAAGGTTTTATTTGAAGAGAAATATCTTCAAATTTCGATTTAACTTCTTTTGTAATTTTATCGAGATCAACAAAGAGTGTAGCTTCTTTTTTAGTTATAATCGCGTAGCTAATGACAAGCGGATTATAGGTAATATCGTTACCCCGAATATTAAAGAGCCAAGCAATGGCGTCGAGAGTACTAAGTACGATAACATCAGCATTTACAGACTGGAGAGCTGTTCGTAATTGAGCTAATTTTTTTTCCGTACTTTTTCCCGCATAGAATTGAGGTTGTAAACGGATAGTGGTTTTTGGAAGGGATGGGCGATTTTTCCAGATTCGATCGATGAGGTTGTCTTCGACAACTATTAGATTACCTCCGTTTTTTTTAAGCGCATGTTTAATTCTTTTAGCTTGCTGAATACTAATTAATTGGGAGTCAGTAGCAAAAATAAGAGGACAGTTTTGTTGGACCAACCATTGGTCAATGGTTGGTATTTCTCCTTGCTCCATTTTTATTAACCGATATAAAGAATTATCGAGTTGCTGTTCCGCTTGTAAGAAATATCGTGAGTCTGTCCAGAGAAAAGCTTCATGTATTCCGATAACAAGATCTCCCGCAGAACCAGTAAAATTGCTGATCCAAGCACGACGTTGCCAGCAAGGAGGCACGTACTCGTTTCCATGTGGATCTGTTGCGGGTACATAGTAATAGTCTGCACCTATTTTACGGATGAGGTTCCGTAACTCAGATAAACGAGTGGCGATAAGGGTCATGTTCACCTCTGTTTTCTAAAAACGTTATCACATTGAATTTGAATTTGAGCTTCCATCCCAACTAATTCCGAGGGAAATTTTGTTATTTTGAGATATATCATCACATATAACCGATAACATCCTAGAGTGTCTTTTGGATATTATTAGTCATACTTTGTCTTTTGTGGAAGTTCCTTCGTTGTCATAAAAATAGACAGGCTTTAGTTTTATAGCCCTTAAAGTGATGGATAATGACATAGTGATAGAGAAAAATAAATAGAGTAAAAAGCATTAGTTAATGTTATTTCTAGAGTATGGAGCAGATGGGTATTTTTTTGAGAGCGCTTGGCGTGATAGAATGGTCTACATGCAAAAACCAGATATAGTCATCATAGGAGCTGGATTAGTAGGCATGAGTTTGACGGTGGCCTTACAAAATCAAGGGATACGTATAGCTGTTTTAGAACATCATTTGCCGCAGGCCACGCTCCTCACTCAAAAAGATACGCGACCGATCACTTTATCCTTAGGTAGTCATCAAATTTTACAGACTCTGGATGTATGGGATGATTTAGCCGATGAGGCTTGTCCGATTAGCATCGTACATGTATCAGAGCAAGGTGTATTGGGTGCGGTACATTTTCGAGCTGATGAATTAAGAGTACCTACCTTAGGTTATGTCGTTCCTTTCTTTAGATTACAAAAAATCCTTTATCAACGAATCGTCTCTCAAAAAGATGTTGAGATTATTTCAATTAATCAGATACAACATATTCAATGCAGTAATGAAAATGTCGTTGTTCGTTATTTAACCGTTCATGGAGAGCAAGAATTACAAGCTAATTTATTGGTAGGCGCTGATGGTACGAAGTCCACAGTACGTCAATCCTTAAATATTCCTGTCAAAGAAGAAAATAAAAACGAAATCGCATTGGTTGCGTTGCTGAAATTAGAAAGATCACATCGTTTCACAGCTTATGAGCGTTTTACATCGCAAGGTACATTAGCTATTTTACCCCTCTTAGATCACTATTACTGTCGTTTGGTTTGGACGATGTCGAAAATAAAAGGAGATGAAATAACACAGTGGACAGATGAAAAATTTCGAGGAGTAATTCAAACGATTTTTGGCCATTTTCTCGGACATATTAAATCGGCGATACGAGGTAAGAAGCGATATCCATTACAACTATTGCTAACTAAACAACAAACTCGACCTCATTGTGTGTTAATTGGAAATGCGGCACATACATTATATCCCTTTGTAGCTCAGGGATTTAATTTAGGCTTACGGGATGTAGCAGTCTTGAGTGAAATGTTAACGACCGCACGTCGCGAAAAAAAATCATTAGGTGATGCCTATCTTTTACAGAGCTATGAACGATGGCGTAAAACTGATCAGAACTGGATAGCCGGATTAGCGCGTGGCATTTCAGAATGGTTTGGTTTGCAATTGCCGTTAATAAATCGCTTGCGTGGATTAGCTTTATTAACAACAGAACTATTATTTCCACTTAAAAAGCATCTGGCTAAAAGTATAATGGGTTTATCCGGTCGTTTGCCAAAATTAGTACGAGGATTGAGACTTGATGATCATGAAAAAGCCATCTGAATTAAAGCCACTAACGATTATTGGTGGTGGTATGGTAGGATTATTATTGGCTGCATTATTAGCTGACGGGAAAATAAATGTTGTGGTTGTTGAAGCGGAAAAACCACTATTACGGTGGGATAAGGATAATTTGGATTCACGTGTGAGTGCGATCAATGTTGCATCACAATGCTTATTAAAAACAATTGACATTTGGAAAGAAATTAGTTCACGGGCCTATTCTCCCTTAATAAAACTAAAAGTGTGGGATGGTTTGGGAGGAGCTGAGGTTATGTTCGATAGTGCAGATGTTGGTACGCCATCATTAGGCGCTATTGTTGAAAACCGAGAAATAATTCGTGTTTTATGGAGACGATTACAAAACGATCCTTACGTCACACTGATTTGTCCTGCAAAACCTCTCAATTTATTATTATCAAAAGATTTTATTGAACTTGAATTGAATAATAAACAAAAAATACAAACGTTTTGTCTGGTAGGTGCTGATGGTTCAGATTCCTGGCTACGGGAAAAGATGAGAATTGAGTTAAGTGAACATGCTTATAAGCAAAGTGCTGTAGTTACGGTTGTTAAAACCGTAAATGATCATCAGCAAACAGGTTGGCAGGTTTTCTTGCCAGAGGCAGTATTAGCGTTATTACCGCTGAATGATCCACATCATTGTGCTATGGTATGGTCTCTCTCGACTGAAGAAGTGGATAAATTAATGATGATGAAAGAAAGAACATTTAACGTAGCATTAAATAATGCCTTCGGATCGCGATTGGGAGGAATTTTTTGCCTAAATTCTCCTAGATCGTTCCCGTTAATTATGCGTCATGCAAAAAAATATGTCCGACCACGCATGGTACTTATGGGCGATGCGGCGCATACGATTCATCCATTGGCGGGCCAAGGTGTAAATTTAGGATTTATGGATGCAGCTTGTTTAGCCCAATGTATTATTGATGCACAACAAGAACAGCGAGATGTAGGCAGTTTGCGAGTTTTGCGCCGCTATGAGCGTTGGCGTAAAAGCGACAATGTAATGATGTTAGTTGCTATTGCTTTACTTAAAGAATGCTTTTGCACTCAGTTTCCCTTCATAGTGCAAGCACGTAATGTGGGTTTAACAATAGTTGATCGTTTGAATTTCTTCAAAAATTGTTGTATGAAAATTGCTATGGGAAAGATTGGTAATTTACCAAAGCTAATGAAACGCTAGTATTTAAATACTATATTGGTCTTGTTATGCAACATGTTAAAGCTGTTAAAAGCGTAGGATTGTTAAAAGCATAGGAGGTTTTTTAAGGCAAACAGGATTCTTTCTCACTGAATCGAGAAAGTGACGTCATGCTGTTCGTAATTGTATGTATTTAAAGAAAAAGCGATTGGGTCAATCTCATTTGTTTCTCTCAATAATTCGGACTTGATTACCAGATAACAATTGATTCTAATACTTTGAAACGAGATAGGGTAGCTTGAATAATACGTATACAGCTACGAACATTTTAGTTGGATGATGAGAAAACTATACTTTTCTACAGCTTTTTGAAGTGTAATGCAGACCAGACTATTATAGGTTGACGCTCCTTTAAAAAGGCGTGGATAGCGCTTTGCTAATTTTCTTAACAAAGTCTAATAAGAAGGGACAACAGTTAAAAGCTCTCATCAAAAAACAATGGCCGAAAAAATAAGTGATAAAAGAGGTCAATAAAGAACAAACAGAAAATAAAAAATAAAACAAGACCATTTGATTCGTCGATATTTTCTTGCGGGGCATTAATCGGCTATTCCATTTACGTAACTTTTATTATTCACCATCTCTCTGCTTTTCTGGACGGTACTTGTTATTCTGTTTCTCCTGCGAACAGCCATTTGAACACAATATCCTTATTCTAGGATAATTATTTTAGGATAATTCACTTTTTACAATTCTCTTTTCCACAGATCTAATTGGTTAGACACCAATTTCGCAGCTCGTTATTTCACAAATTAACGGTATCACTCACCTGTAAAACAAGCAACACATGTATGCATCTATTCAGGAACCTCAAAGTCAATCTTCCTAGAAAGTAGCGCTTATCAAATACCCTCACAAGGACTGGATGTAGTACTAAGATTCATAAATTTCACTAACTTGAATGTCTCTCCAATATATTATCTCTTAAAACGATCATCATACACTGCTTTCTACGTACAACTAACCATCATGCCTAATTTCATTTCAGATTTTCTATGTCTGGCTCATAGATAAAGATATGCTACGATTTTAAAATCAGTATTGAATAGGCTTTTCAAATGATTATTTTCGAATGTCAAAATATACTAAGTTAGAACTATAGAATTGCAACTAAGTTAGCATTACCTCTTTTCTTCGCACTTCATTTCAATTGCTATTAGGTAAATTGATCAATAAACTGAGCGGAATCTTTTTTCTCTCATAGCGATCAAATCGATACAACATATTGCTGATTTATAAGATTTGTATCATAAAACCAAAAATCCCTATAGATAGGGAAAGCAACTTGATCCTCCCCATAACTCTCGTTACTATGTCAAATTCACTTCATTATGCGAGAATAATATGCGCACGCATTACACTGATGAGATCAATGCATCATTGACTGGTCAAACAGTAACACTCTGTGGATGGGTGCATAGGCGTCGAGATCATGGAGGATTAATTTTCATCGATCTACGCGATCGAGAAGGATTGGTTCAGGTGATTTTCAGTCCGGTACAAGCGCAAATTTTCAAAACAGCTGAAAATTTGCGAAACGAGTATGTGGTTAAAATTACAGGTACTGTTAATAAGCGTCCTGAAGGAACTATTAATCCCAGTATTTCGTCCGGAGAAATGGAAATCGTTGCAATTCGCCTTGAATTATTAAATAAATCTAAACCACTACCTTTCAATATTAATCAATATCAGGAAGTCGGAGAAGAAATTCGCTTGAAGTATCGTTACTTAGATTTAAGGCGACCGGAGATGGCTCATCGGATTAAAATGCGTTCGCATATTACTCGAGAAATTCGCCGCTTTTTAAATAAGCGAAATTTTCTCGATATTGAGACGCCGATGCTAACAAAATCAACGCCAGAAGGTGCTCGTGATTATTTAGTTCCGAGCCGCGTCGAATATGGTCATTTTTTTGCGTTGCCGCAATCGCCGCAAATCTTTAAAGAAATTTTGATGGTAGCTGGTTTTGATCGCTATTATCAAATAGTGCGATGTTTTCGTGATGAAGATTTACGAGCTGATCGCCAACCTGAATTTACCCAGCTTGATTTAGAAATGTCATTTATTGAAGAAAAAGATATTCAAGATTTAGTGGAAATCCTAATTCGGTATTTATTTTCCACGTTTTTAAGTGTACAACTGCCGAATCCTTTTCCACGCATGACCTATGCCGACGCAATAAAAAACTATGGCACGGATCGGCCTGACCTTCGCAACCCTCTTATTTTTATAGATATAACTGATCTTATGAAATCGGTTGCATTCAAAGTATTTAAAGAACCAGCTAATGATCCCAAGGGTCGTGTAGTTGCTTTGCGATTACCTGGTGGCTTAGAGCTAACGCGTAAAGCTATTGATGATTATACGCAACTCGTCGAAATTTATGGCGCTAAAGGGCTGTCCTATATCAAAATTGAGAATATCGAAAAAAGTTTTGAAGGATTATATTCACCAATTCTGAAATTTTTACCTGACAATATTATCATTGAAATTCTCAAGCGTACGCAAGCACAAAGCGGAGACATTCTATTTTTTGGAGCAGATAAAGCGCAAATAGTAAATGAGTCTTTAAGTGCGTTGCGTGATCGTTTATGCGCAGATCGCAATCTGTATCAAGAAAAATGGAAACCATTATGGGTTACAGATTTTCCGATGTTTAGACGCGAAGATACAGAAACCTCCTGGAAAGTATTACATCATCCATTTACCGCTCCTCAAGAAACAGATACCGAAACACTTCTTGCTGATCCAGGTGCTGCACTTTCCCATGCTTATGACATGGTTTTAAACGGCAACGAAATTGGTGGCGGTTCAATTCGCATTAATAACATTGAAATGCAGTACACAGTATTAAAAATTTTGGGAATTTCTAGGGAAATAGCCGAAGCACAATTTGGTCATCTACTGACAGCATTGCAGTTTGGTTGTCCTCCATTAGGAGGTATGGCATTTGGGTTAGATCGTTTAGTTGCCATCATGACAGATACCACCTCTATCCGTGATGTCATTGCGTTCCCAAAAACACAAACTACTCATTGTCTATTAACGAACGCTCCTACGTCGATTGAAATTCAACAGTTAGACACTTTGGGATTACGAATAAACAAACACAGAAGAGAATAACTTCCTTTATCGGGTATTTATCATGGCTGGACATAGCAAATGGACAAATATTAGGCATACCAAAGCACGGCAAGATGCAAAACGCAGCAAGGTCTTTACAAAATTAATCCGCGAAATCAGTATAGCAGCACGATTAGGTAGTCAAGATATTGATTTTAATCCCAGACTACGCGCGGTGATAGATAAAGCTTATACTGCTAATATGACAAAAAATACGATTCATCGCGCTATTAAGCGAAGCGCTGGTAATGAAGCTAGTAGATATAATCTGACGGAAATCTGCTATGAAGGGTATGGTCCTAATAGCGTTGCTGTCATGGTGGATTGTTTGACCGATAATAAAAATCGCACTGTGACTGAAGTTCGACATGCTTTCAGCAAGTGTGGGGGCAATTTGGGTACAGATGGTTCGGTCGCTTATCTTTTCATACAACGCGGTTTACTTACTTTCCCTATTAATAGTGACGAAGAAAAAATTATCGAAATAGCCCTAGAAATGGATACAGATGATGTCATAATGAATGATGATGGAAGCATCGATATTATTACGGTTCCTGAGCAATTTGAAAGGGTGTACCATACCATGAAAGGCGCTAACCTCAAGCCTTCTCGTGCAGAAATAACTATGTTGGCTTTAACTAAAATGAAATTAAATAAAAAAAATGCTGAACAAATGTTCCGTCTGACGGAAATGTTGGAAGCTTTAGATGACGTAAAAAATGTCTATTCCAACGCCGATTATCCCTAGATGAAATACTATAAATAATAACGCTCTATCAACGAGTATCTGTGTGTGGAACCCCTATTGACTAGAATAAACAACCAATGTACTACGGCATCAAAACGAATTATCATCGGAATCGATCCAGGGTCGCGTATTACAGGCTATGGGGTAATCTGGTCACAAGAATCAAAACAAGGCTGTATTACATTTGGACAAATCAAAACAAATTTCAAATCACTCAATCTCCGCTTACAGGAGATTGATGAGGGATTACGTCATATAATGGCTATTTACCAGCCACAGGAAGCTGCTATCGAACAAGTATTTATTTTTCATAATCCTCAATCAGCTTTAAAACTCGGACAAGCTCGCGGTGCGGCTCTCGTTGCCACCGCTAGTCGGGCATTACCCGTAACCGAATACAGCGCACGTCAAATCAAACAAGCTATCGTAGGATATGGGGCTGCAACTAAAATACAAGTACAGCATATGGTTCGAATGTTGTTACAATTAGTTAAATCACCACCAGCCGATGCGGCAGATGCGTTAGCAATCGCATTGTGTCATGCAAGGATTCAACGCTTGTCAGAAAGATTAATGCAGATTGAAAAAAAAGGAACTCAAGTATGATCGGACGTCTTCGTGGTATTATACTTGCAAAACAACCGCCATATTTATTGTTAGAAGCAGCTAGGGTTGGTTACGAAATTTCAGCGCCCTTATCTACTTTTCATCATTTACCCAATATCTCTGAAGAAGTTATTCTTTATACCCATCTAGTTATTTATAAAGACGCTCACATACTTTATGGATTTCATAATGAACATGATCGGCGGTTATTTCGCGCTTTAATCAAAGTGAACGGTGTTGGTCCCAAATCCGCTTTAACGATCTTATCAACCATAGACCCTGATGAATTTGTGCAATGCATTCTCAATCAGAATATTGATCAACTTGTTAGCACCCCTGGCATTGGACGAAAAACAGCAGAACGCTTAATGATAGAAACTAGAGACGTACTAATGCGCTGGCAAACAAATGAATTCATTTCAAAAGAAAATATCCCTTCCACTAATCAATCGATGCAGGATGCTATCAGCGCATTAATTGCGTTAGGATATAAACCTAAAGAAGCCAAACGTGTCATTAATGCAGTTCAGCAACCTTCACTTACTAGTGAAGGATTAATTCGTTTGGCACTAAAGCAGATAAAATAACAAGAGCATATTAATGAATACAACAGAAACTCAAACAAATCTTGCTAATGATACCGTTATGCAATCTAGTAACCCTGCCATTGAACACTCTATCCGACCTCGACGACTTCAAGATTATATCGGTCAAAGGAGCGTTCGTGAGCACATGGAAATTTTTATTCGTGCAGCTGTTAAGCGAAGCGAATCGCTAGATCATGTTTTAATTTTTGGACCACCAGGTTTAGGTAAGACCACATTAGCACATATAATCGCCTACGAAATGCGTGCAGGCCTGAAGCAAACATCAGGGCCTCTGATTGAAAAAGCAGGAGATCTTGCAGCATTGCTCACTAATCTTGAGCCTCACGATGTTTTGTTTATCGACGAAATTCACCGATTAAATCCCGCTGTTGAAGAAATCTTATATCCAGCCTTGGAAGATTTCCAACTGGATATCATTATCGGAGAAGGGCCAGCTGCGCGATCGATTAAACTAGATTTGCCACCCTTTACATTAGTCGGCGCCACAATGCGCGCCGGATTATTAACATCACCATTTCGTGATCGCTTTGGCATCGTTGAACGATTAGAATTTTATCGTGTTAATGAACTTATTCATATTATCAAACGCGCCGCTCATATTTTTGGTGTCGATATTGAGGAAAATGGCGCAATCGAAATTGCACAACGATCTCGTGGTACACCGCGCATTGCTAATCGATTGCTTCGCCGGGTTCGTGATTTCGCGCAAGTACGTACGAATGGTGTCATTACCGAATCTATCGCAAAAGAAGCATTGAATTTATTAAGCATTGATATTCGCGGTTTAGATTTAATGGATCGAAAATTACTCCATACGATCATTGAAAAATTTCAAGGTGGTCCTGTTGGTATTGAAAGCTTAGCTGCAGCTATCAGTGAAGAGCGTGGTACCATTGAGGATGTTATCGAACCTTATCTAATTCAGGAAGGCCTTATTCTTCGTACACCTCGTGGACGAATTGTCACGCAGCAAACTTATCAGCACTTCGGCTTGCCAGTCCATACTCTATTCTCCCCTATCATTAATGAAAAATAAAAAATCTAAATCTTGTCTTGTTGTCCCTGTAAATGAAAGAAGTGCAATAGAAATACATAATTAATAGAAATAGCTTTTTGAGCTTGCTTCCTGGAGTGAGAATAGTGGATTCAATGGTATTACTTATGATAAAGGCATCTATGCAACTGTCTTACACGAAAAATTAGATCTGTAAATTGTGTGGATAACAGCAATACAGGGATTGAATTGTAACAAACAACATACCCCTTGGAGCAGCAGGTATGATGCTTATATTAGAAGTCCTTACGTACCATTATTGTACTTAAAATGAAAAGTTACTGTCGCTTTATAACCTTCTAAATAAAACCACTACCAAAGGTAGTCCACATTAGAGGTGATAATAGGTCAGATTATGGAAAAATGGTACAAATCATGATACTCTTACAAAAGATAGGCACAGGTAGTATCAATTTACTTACCTAAAATAGCCCCACATAAAATAGGTTAAAATCAGCAGGATACTAAAATAAACTGCTTTAATTCTATTCATTGCGTTAGTTTTAGCGTTTTGCACATATAGCATTTGTACATTATGATGCAACATCTAGCTCCAACATTATACGGGCTACTAGCCCCTGGTCCATATCAGTCAGATGGGATAACAACAATGCTCTCTTAAACATAGAAACTGTTCAACTACAAAATACAGTAATTTTTATCAATGTTCTATCTTTTAATCTTCCTTTGCTATCCTACTCATCCAAAAAACTCAATTCACATAATTGAAATAACTTCATCTGAAAAATATTTAGTATTGAAATCTGAACATCTCGCAGGGATATAGACTACTAGTTCACAACTTTTATGTGATAATAGACTGACCCATCAAATCTACTTCTACTTTAGATATGGCAAAATCAACAAATCGACACACGAGCGTTTTATTACATCAAAGCCGAATAATTACTATACGATCATAATTAAGACTAACAAGCAACCTGATAAGTCATCAATGCTATTTACTTTCTTACCAATCGATGGGATACCTCGTGAGGTAGGACCGCAGTCACTGCAAAAACGGTTAAGTCGCTTACGGGTGGGGTTAATAAGTAAGTATATATGGAGCGTGTATCAATGCGCTCTCACATTTTCTTTTTATCACAACACATTTATGAAAATTTGAAAGAATGTATAGAATTCAGTATGGAAAATTCTACATGCTTTAGCAATATTTCTGTCCGCTAAATATTTCTTCGATACAATAAGTGTTTTCATGTCAATTCAATCAGGATCATTAATCCTGAGAACTCGCGGTTTTTATATCTACAATCAATATACATGATAGACAAAAACCTATTTATCTACGATGATGCCATGCGATGATCTACTGCAGAGTAGGATAATCGCAGACCTTCCATAGCGGAAAACACTAAATTTGTACACCACACACACAAATGGCACACCGTATAGTTTTGATCTACGTCTTGTGCTATATATCCATATGTATAGCCAGATCTAAAATATATATAGCTAGATCTAAAAATAATCGGCCTCTAAGTAAAGAAGAAAATTCCTGTTAAGTGCTGGCAAGAAGTACTTGGATTAAATTTCATTAAAATTAACGTACAACTCTCTACATAATTATCAATATCAATTGGGAACCAATGTTATTCAAAAAACCATCGAAAAAAGAGACTATTGATTAACTGCAATAGATCTATACAAAACAGCTTTTCTAAACCGCTTTCTAAACAAGTGTTAAGTACAAGTGTTAAGTCATTTTTTCTTCAAACACCTACTTTGTTTATTAACCCTTCCTAAACCAACTAAAGAACTTTATCTATTCGATAGTATTTATGTTTTAGTAAAAGCTTTTTCATCGATACTTCTATCATTATCTTTCTAATTTAAAAATGCTATTGCATACTCATCAACTTAATACAACGCATTTATAATGAATTTTCATCGTGAGTTATATTTTGTGAGATTACACAAATCCTATCACTATCATTACTGATAAATTTGCGCAAACAGTAGAACTTATTTATTTAGATGAATTTTCACGTTAAAAATGAAGCGGATGCTTTTTCTAAAAAGTTTATTAGGTATTTTTTTAAAAGAATACCACCTCATGATCTTTACATAAAGATAGTTTGCAACATGATACTTGATTTCAGTCATTAAATTAAATTATCGTTAAACAACGTGGTATCGTTTAATTTTGTCTTATTATAACTTTTATAACATCAACCGTCCGCTAGTACTGCTAGTAAAATTATTTGGTCGATAAATTCCCGTTCACAAGAGAGTAGCAGATGTAGTCCAGTTTGAATGTCTATATCTTTACGGAACATCACGATGCTCATAATTGTCTTTAAATTACTTGCTTTATTCTTAAATTATAAGGAATATTTCCCATGGTACAGAAATACAACTTATTATTGATAGGATATCAAATTACTATATCTTGAGGGTGGGTTATGCTTTGCTTTAAATCTACATACGTATAACTGCACTCATTTAAAATGCAATCGATAAACTATATCTTAAGATCTTAAAAATTAATTGGAAGGATAGGTTAAACGTAAAATTACATATCCTAAAACACCAGACAAAAACGAACCAATAATAACACCCAATCGCGCCATTTCTGAATAATGCCCCCCAATAGGTTCAAATGCTAACGTCCCAATGAACAAACTCATCGTAAAACCAACACCGGCTGTTAAACTGATTCCGTAAATTCCTCTCCAATTTCCGCCACTCGGCATATACACTAAACCACCTTTAATAGCAAGCCAGCAAACGGACCATATACCCAGCTGCTTACCAAGAAATAAACCTAGAGCGACTCCTACAGTTACAGGACTCAGTAAATTTTTTAAACCAACTCCTGCCAAAGAAACACCTGCATTTGCAAACGCAAATACTGGCAGTACACCAAAAGCTACCCATGGATGTAGCTTACGTTCTAATTCACGCAGTGGTGAAGTTCCCAGTTTTTTAGAGTTATGAAGCGGAATAGCAAAAGCTAATATAATACCAGCCAAAGTGGCATGAACGCCGAGCTTGAATACAGAAAACCATAAAGCAATACCTACAAGAACGTAGGCTGTAATCATCGTCACTCGTAAGCAATTTAATAAAATCAATATAAAAATTAGTACACCCTCAATAAGTAATGAATGTAAGAAAATATAATGCGCATAATGCGTATAAAAAAATGTGATGATAATAATTGCGCCAATATCATCAAACATCGCCAAAGTAGTTAAAAATATTTTCAAAGCAACTGGCAATCTTTTCCTCAAAAAAGCTAAAATACCCATCGAAAAAGCAATATCGGTTGCTCCGGGAATGGCCCATCCTCGAAGTGTAATGTCGTTCCCCCAATTAAAAAACACATAAATCAAAGCAGGAACGGCCATTCCGCCTAAGCCTGCGATCGCAGGTAATGCTACCTTCGCAAAACTATTAAGTTCACCTTCCAGTATTTCGCGTTTAACTTCTAGTCCTACCAATAAAAAGAACACTATCATCAATCCATCGTTAATCCATAACAAAAACGGTTTAGATAAGTGTAAGGAACCCAGGCGAAAGCCTAGATGCAAACTAAGCAACGATTCATAATAAATTTGGGCAGATGTATTATCTAAAACAAGCGCTAGAATGGCGGCGACAAACAGAATAATACCGCTGCTTGATTCCAATTGAATAAATTTACGTAGTATTCTGAATCGCAAATTGATTTCCTTGATTAAGGAGGTGTGTAACTCAGTCCTTTGAATGACGAATTACGAGATTTTTACTACCACTTCCTTTGATTGTTAGGGATAAAATATTTTAACAATTTCTACACCTATCCATATGCTCGTATTTTTTACAAACATTATAAAACGTCAGGAATAATCATATTTATTAATAAATCAAATAATTAAACCCGTTTTAATATCCTTCTCAGTCACACTAAAATCGAAGATAGTTCCAAAAAATGCTGGGTAGTGTGTAATGCTGTATAAACAGTCAGTATAAACAGGGTCAGTGGCAAAAACCACAGATCAGTGCAAACTCAAACTGCTTTCAACTTATTAAATTATATAATCTATCCGATAATGAGCAGCTTTAATGCCAAGACAATATATGAGTAAGCGAATCCAAACGCAGCAAAGTATAATCAGTTGCATTTTTTAATGATTCGTCATAATAGTAATCTTCCTTTACCTAATTTAAATATATTGAAATTTAATCATCACTAACCACTATATATAGTAAATATGATAAACATTTTACGCACTAAAATATCGAGGGCATTTAGATACTGAAAATCAATCCAAGTGTACTACCCCTCATATACTTTAAGTACATTGCTTTTCCCATGTAAACTCAGTATCATTGCGAGCTCTGGAGGTTAATCAGAGTATGCCAATAATAGAAGTACACGATAGTAATGCTTTTGACGTTGCTATGCGTCGCTTTAAACGAGCGTGTGAAAAAGCCGGTATTATGACTAAACTACGTCAAATTGAATACTACGAAAAGCCAACCAGTAAACGTAAGCGCAAACGCGCTGCAGCAATCAAACGTCATATTAAAAAGATTCAAAAAGAAAGAGAAGCGTTGGAGCGCGAACGCACACGACACTAAATGAAGGAAAGTCAATGAATGACACACTCAAAATTCGAATTTGGGAGGACATGAAGGCAGCGATGCGTGCCCGGAAAAGAGAACTTCTAAGTATTATTCGTTCTCTAATTGCGGCAATCAAACAATATGAGATTGATAATCAAGTTACACTTGATGATACAGGGGTTGCAAAGGTTATTAAAAAAATGATTAAACAACGATGCGATTCAATTACTCAATATAAGAATGGCAATCGTTTTGACCTTGCTAATAAAGAGCAACAAGAAATCGACTTCCTACAAGAATATCTTCCAAAGGCGCTCAGTGAAACTGAGATTGAGAAAATTATCAGTCAAGCGATCAAACAAACTAATGTAACATTAATGAAGGACATGGGTAAAGTTATGGTAGCTCTAAAAGAGAAACTGGGCAGTCAACACGCCGACATGAGTCTCGTGAGCGCCAAAGTAAAAGAACGTTTAGCCTAATCCAGCTACTTCATGTCATCTAGTCCTACGTATAGTCACTTACAGAAGTTATGATGGAATGAGTTCATGGGCCACATTGCACAAACGTTCATCCAAGATCTTCTATCTCGTACAGATATTGTTTCGCTTGTTCGGACACGTGTCAACTTAAAAAAGCGTGGCGATAATTATTTATGCTTGTGCCCTTTCCACAATGAAAAAACACCCTCATTTACAGTGAGTGCTAATAAACAATTTTATTATTGTTTTGGCTGTGGTGCTCACGGTAACGCAATTAATTTTTTGATGGCCTTTGACCGCATGGAATTTATCGAAGTAATTACTGATTTGGCTAACCAACAAGGACTAGAAATCCCGATCGAAATTTTCCGACGCTCAAAACCAGCTGAATCTGATGATTATTATACTTTATTAGCTAATATCTCACGATACTATCAACACGAATTAAGACATGCAAGTGTAGTTATCGATTATTTAAAATCTCGTGGCTTAACCGGAGAAATTGCCAGACGGTTTGCTATCGGTTATGCCCCACCGGGATGGGAAAATTTTCGATTTTTAATAAAAACTCCAAAAATACAATCGCAGTTGATTGCCAACGGGCTCATGATTAAAAAAGAAAACCATTGTTTTGATCGCTTTCGACATCGCGTTATGTTTCCCATCCGAGATGTTCGAGGTCGTGTTATTGCTTTCGGAGGACGAGCACTAGGAGATGATCAGCCTAAATACATGAATTCGCCTGAAACTCCCATTTTTCGCAAAGGTAATGAATTATACGGATTATATGAAGCACGTAAAGTCAATCGTGAATTGCAGCACATATTAGTCGTTGAAGGTTACATGGACGTCATTTCACTGCATCAACATCAGATTACCTATGCTGTCGCAACGCTTGGTACAGCCACAAGTGTATATCATTTGCAAAAATTATTACGGTATACCAATAAAATCATCTACTGTTTTGATGGAGACGAGGCTGGCCGCCGTGCAGCGTTTCGCGCATTAACAAAAAGTTTACCATTAATGCGAGATGGTATTCATATTCGTTTTTTGTTTTTACCAGTGGGTGAAGATCCCGATAGTATCGTCCAAAAAATTGGACAAAAAGCTTTTGAAATAAAAATAAAGCAAGCTCTACCTCTCGAAGAGATGCTCTTTCAATCACTAGAAGAAGAAATTCCTATTCGCTCACTGGATGACAAAGCACATTTTGCCAAACGGGCCTGCGAATATCTTGATATTATGCCTCAAGGCATTTTCCGTCAATTTTTATTGAATCAAGTAGCCAAGCGATTAGGCACTAATGCTGATCAAATTAGCTCATTGTTACTTTCTATCTCACCTTCATTACCCTATTTTTCTGCTAAAAAATGCGTTTTATCAACTGCTTACCGAGCTATTGCCGTTCTTCTAAAACAACCTGAATTGATTATAGAAATTAACCCCTTACCTGATTTTGATGGTGTACAGGCACCAGGTGTTGAATTGCTACTTAAATTAATCACTACCTTAAAAAACTTCCCCACTATATCAATAGGCATCCTTTTAGAGCAATGGGATGATGAAGCTGAGCGCCAGTATATCGCTCAACTAGCTGCTCACCAATTGCCTATTGCAACTAAAGAAGGACTGCTCGCTGAATTAAAAGGTGCTCTATCACGGCTTCAAGAACAAAAATCTCAAGATCTTGCAACAGCTCTCATTAACAAACTAAAAACTCACGTACTTACTCCAGAAGAGAAGAAAAGACTCCAAAAACTTCTGATGAAATCCACTATTGACCTCATATAATCACAACTATCCCTCATTAGCACACACATTGATAGTAGTAAACCTTACGTAGCGCGGATTTAGCTGTCGTATCAAATATCGGAGGTGCTATACTTATCAGTTAGTTGTAGAATAGAGTCTTTTGAACCATTGAGGTACAGCAATATTTATGTCAACCCACAAAAAGAAATCTAAAATCAAAGTTATTAAAGAGAAGCAAAAAACTATTACTGAAAGAGACCAAATTCAAAAACCCAACGCTAAACGGTCGGTAAAGATTAAACTAACAGCAGTTAGACGTACATTGACAAATGTCAAACCTACACTAACGATCAATACGAAGCAGACTACTAAAGCTAAAAAAGCTATGGTAGTTATAGAACCAGAAAGATCTTCGTTCGTGCCCTCTATTGAGAAAAAACCAGCTCTTGCTTCTTCGCTTCAAGTCCAATTACTCATAACAGCTGAAGAAAACATCACAGAAACTCAGCGATTAGGTTTTGGTGCTTTATTAGAAGAAGCGAAGCATAAAGGTTATCTGATCCATGAAGATTTAATTAATCTTCTTCCTAATGATTATGCTGATCCTTCACAAATAGAAGGTATTATCGGCCGTCTTACAGAAATGGGCATTAAAGTTTTTGAAGTTCCTCCTGATGCTGACTCATTGCTTTTGGGCGAGGATACTCAATCAGATGATGAAATTAATGAAGATGTCGCTGAAGTATTAGCAACAGAAACCCGTACTACCGATCCTATTCGTATGTATATGCGCGAAATGGGTAGCGTCGAATTATTAACACGAGAAGGTGAGATTATTATCGCCAAACGCATCGAAAAAGGCATTCGACAAGTGATGAGTGCGATAGTTGAATATCCTGAACTCATCGAATCGTTTATTAGAGAATACGACACTCTTCTAATGAGAGAAGGGCGTTTAAATGATTTACTTATCGGTTTTTTTGACGAAGAATCCGAAGAAGCATTACAGCTTGAAGAGCGCACTAAAGAATCGGACTTATCCGAAGGGGATGAAGATGAGGATACGGATGATTTTGATGAGAGTGCCCCGGATCCTCTTGTTACTCAAAAGCATATGCACGAGCTTAAAAGGCTCTATGGTCGTTATTTAAATTCAATTAAACGTTACAGCAAAAAGAATTTAGAAACTCTAAAACATCAAAAGAATCTTGCAGAATGCTTTTCTATCTTTAAGCTTTCTATTAAGCAGTTTAATCGACTCACGGGTCGATTACGTTCTTTACTACAGGAAGCACGCACACAAGAACGATTGATTATGAATTATTGTGTGACAAAAGCAAAAACTCTTCGTAAAAAGTTTATTACTTCGTTTCCACACAATGAGACAAATATAGAATGGTTGGAACAGTACAAAAAAGAAAATAAGGAACAAGCAAAACGATTAGAAAAATACAGCAAAGAAATTTATCGTGCCCAACGAAATCTGACGCAGTTAGAGGAAAAAAGTAATTTAAGTATTCAGGAAATAAAGGAAATCAATCGTCGTGTAGCAATTGGTGAAGCAAAATCGCGTCGTGCAAAAAAAGAGATGATTGAAGCCAACTTACGACTAGTAATTTCAATCGCAAAAAAATACACCAATCGCGGCTTGCAATTTCTCGATCTTATTCAAGAAGGTAATATTGGCTTAATGAAAGCGGTCGATAAATTTGAATATCGTCGCGGTTATAAATTTTCGACATATGCAACGTGGTGGATTCGGCAAGCTATTACGCGCTCAATTGCTGACCAGGCACGCACTATCCGTATTCCCGTGCATATGATTGAAACTATCAATAAACTTAATCGCATTAATCGACAAATTTTACAAGAAACCGGTCAAGAGGCAACTCCAGAAGAATTAGGTCGACGTATGGAGATGTCTGAAGAGAAAGTAAGAAAAGTGTTAAAAATTGCGAAAGAACCTATTTCAATGGAAACACCAATTGGTGAAGATGAAGATTCTAACTTAGGAGACTTTATCGAAGATATAAACACAGAATCTCCAATAGATTATGCAACTTCTTCCGGTCTTCAGGAAGCCACTCGAGAAATTTTAGCCACACTTACTCCTCGGGAAGCTAAAGTACTACGTATGCGCTTCGGCATCGATATGAATACTGATCATACACTCGAAGAAGTAGGTAAACAATTTGATGTCACACGGGAACGGATTCGTCAAATCGAAGCAAAATCCCTACGTAAATTGCGTCATCCTAGTCGAGCTGAGAAGCTACGTAGCTTTATTGAATCTGAAGAATAAAACCCACGTGGACCTCTACACAATCCGAATTAATCTTTAACCTCTTGTCCTAAGTAAAGGAAAGGATCTGGAATGAAGCACAATTCTTCCGATGATTCTGAGAAAATTATATCTTACAAGATGTGTGGAAAGTGAACAGTTGAGTCAAATTGAAATAGCAAAACAAATCGAGAACATTCGTTAGAATCGGACGATAACATTGATAAGTTTTATTATATTGAACTCGTCATACATTGGTTAATAGCTAAAATACTTATATGGAGAAGGGCAGCACCACTCCGTTTTTAGCAAGCGACTAGCTTTACATCACATGAATCTTCTCACCGTTTCTGGCGTCAAATGAATGAGCAGAATACACGACGACAGATTTGTATTGACGTCTATAGGAGGCACTATCCACTGCTGTGCTATAGCTTGGGATAATTTGTGCTTTATATTGATTAAAATATCTTGCATTTACGCGGTTTGTTGGTTTTTAACTATTTATATCTCCTCTTGAGTAATTTCTTGCTAAAGTAATTTCTTTGTATAACTGTTATTGTTTTTTGGCTAAGGTACTCTGCTTTTTTCATGACTAGTGCTTTCTTCTTAGAAGTCATTCCAAGTTTCCGCTGCTGCTTCAATTGCAATTGCTTAGTTCGTGTAGATATTAACTGTTCTTGTTTAGTAATTTGTTGCTTTTTACAAGTAAGTACGTGCTGTTGTAATTTTTCTTTATGAGTTTTTTGTAACGGTGCGTTTTCGTTTCTCAATCTGATTTATTTTTTTAATTTGATTATCAACCAAGTGCCGACACACAACAACAGCATTAACGACCGGTATTGATCTGCTTTGATCATTAAATTTATACCCACTCTGCATAGATACATTAATACTTAGTAAATACTTAGTACATTTAATAACATGACATGTACAAAAACCGAAATTCCTATAGGTAAATAATAGGAAGGCAGTATCTTTAGTACACGTTTTTTTACTACTATGATACATCAGTAGCGGAAATATTTTTCCAAATCTTCCAATGTCTGTTGCAATAAATCTTTATTTAGAGAAGCATCATATTTTGGGCGGCCATTAAGAAAATTGATAACATAATCTCCATCTGGATAAATACGCGTCACTTGCTTTTTTGTAATGACAGCATAGTCGCTATAACTACCCGCGACTAAGAAAGTACGACGACCTCCTTTGAAAAACAATGACTGGCCGATTGTATAATCAGAGAGTGAATTTTGACAACCTAATACTTGTGTCATTAAAGTGGGTACAATGTCGTAATGATTTGTAAAATATGAATAAATTTCTGGTTTTTTCCCTGGCCAGTACATCAATAGTGGAATATGTAATTGATAAGGAGTATATGCGCTTGCATGGACCCAATATCCCATACGTTCATCATTGAGCTGTTCACCGTGATCCGTTGTGATAATAACAATAGTATTTCTCAACAAACCATGTATCTTTAACAAATGTAGTACTTTTTGCACTTCGTGATCAACAAAATAAACTGCATTATAATATCTATTAACATATGGTATAGGATCTGAATACGATGTTAACGCAAAGCGATTACATTGCCTAACAGCGGGTTGGAAAGGTTGATAATTAGGAGTCGCTTGTTCACAATAATTATGAACAGCATCATAAAAGAGAAAACTGAAAAAAGGCCGCTTTCTATCCATTTTTTCAATGAAATGATTAAACTCTTTCGTGATAGCACGATCGCGCACAATAGAGCTATCTCCAGTAGTTCGTATAATGAGGTGCCTAACTTCATTGAAAATAGTTTTATCAAACGGTGGATAATTAAGGGGCGCACTGATAAATATTCCTGTTTGATAGTGATTTTTCAAAAATTGATGGATTAACACAGGTCCGCAATGCTGATTTAAAAACGCGCGCCAGTAATTAGGTGGTATTCCATAGAATAATGAAACAAGTCCCGGTTGAGTGCAATTACCACCACTCCAATGGTTCTGAAACTGCAATGTCTGTTTCTTAAAATGATCAATATTAGGTGATACGGTACTATTCATGGCATCGTAACGCCATGTATCAATTCCAATGATAAGTATATTTAATAAATTTTTCGGAGCCTCACATCGGAGAGGATGGATTGGATACTTAAGTAGATGATTGAGTTGGTGTGTTTGAAAGTAAACCTTTCCTTCTGATGTAAGAATGCATCGTATATTCGGATCACTTGGCATAAATAGACTATAAACTTCATCATAATAAGGTAGAATACGTGCATCTTCTAAAACAACATGACGATCAATAGGATTAAACCTATACCGATAATTCACTGTCTGTGTTATAAACATGCTACCGTAAGAAAGCAAAAAGGCCAGTACTAATACGCTGGCAAAAATATATCCACGACACCCCTTATTCTCCTTAATTACCTGACGCCACACAAATGATGCAATAACATATTCAACTGCAAATAAAACAATAATGAATACAATCAGAAAAAGTCTTTCTAGTGACGACAACGCGATTACTTGTGATACAGCACCGGCCTCAAAAATTCGTAATCCTTCGCTAAAATAATGCATATGATATAAACCAAATGTCACAATATCGACAACTAACATAAAAATAAGAGCGGACGCAACAATGATCGCCAGGGGAAAAGACAGCCATCGACGAGGAAACAATACCACTATTCCAATAAGTAATAAGCAACAAAAGAAAAACACAACCGCCAATTGAGTAAAAAAGGAGACAATTAAGAACAGCCATGCCAAAGCTATCTCACTATTTGTGATGCCGTTTATCGCATGGAAATCTGGCAATAGTCGAAGATACCCAATACCTATCACAAAAGCTAAAAAAACATTAATGAGAAAAAACCACCCCATCCAACGACATAAAACACGCCGGGAACTGGCTAACCATTGAGACATACTGGACCTTTAGTAATTCTTTAG
Source organism: Coxiella endosymbiont of Amblyomma nuttalli (assembly GCF_018107685.1). Classification (GTDB taxonomy): domain Bacteria; phylum Pseudomonadota; class Gammaproteobacteria; order Coxiellales; family Coxiellaceae; genus Coxiella. Next base: position 102,197 of record NZ_CP064834.1, read on the forward strand.
TAATTCACTATAAAACAAGCCTTATTATAACAAAATCAGCTTACAAGTAAATAATAATAGGATGCAAACCAATTAGATTGTTTAATAGCCGGTTACAGACTTTAACATAATAATTATGGATTATAGTGTCATCATAAGTACAAAACTAAAAAGTACAATGGGAAGACTTAATCGATAAAGCTATTCGTTCTAAACAACAAAGATACAATTAAGCTAGACGAAGAATAGAAAAAATATTAGCAAAAAACATCCTGCCTAACAAAACATATCATAGTATCTATTTCATTTTGGTTTGGTTTAAACATATTATAGCCAAGAATATAAATTTTGGGGAAACATTGGACAATAATGACTATTTTCTCACATAGATTTATGTTAAGTTTTGATAGTGTCCTCTCTCAGGAAGAGGAAAAAATAATCATAGGAGTTGTTATAGGAGAGATTATGAAAAAAATTTTAACAGTCGCTATAATGTCGTGTTTTATCGTCGGTCTAACTGCTTGTCAACAAAGCAATAAGATTGAAAAGGAAAATAGCGTTATGTCTAACGCTCATCATCAAAAATATCCTGGTGCTTCTTTTAATCAAATGCAAAAGAAAGACCAGAGAAAGACGAAAATAAGTAATCATTAAGAGCTACTGGTCTTTGATTTTTTTACGGAGAAGAAATCTTCTGACCGCCTAAGTAAGGTAGGGAGATTTAAAACTCTTACTTATTATAGATTTCCAACAAAACTCACAATAAAAAATTCCGGATAAAATCCGGAATTTTTTATTGTCGTACTTTCTTTTTAAGTTCAATCAAAACGTCATGAAACGGTAAATTTTCGGTTCGATCACTCCAGCGTTTTTTATATTCAATGATTCCCTGATCTAGACCTCGCTCACTTACCACCAATCGATGGGGTATACCAATTAAATCCATATCAGCAAACATGACACCAAGTCGTACTTTTCGATCATCCCAAAGTATATCATAATCTGCTTGCACTAACTTGTTATATAATTTTTCACAGGCTTCACGTACGCGGCCCGATTTGTGCATATTCATCGGAACCAATGCAATTGAAAAAGGTGCCATAGCTTCTGGCCAAAGGATACCTCGTTCATCGTGATTCTGTTCGATAGCTGCAGCTACTATCCGTGATACGCCAATACCATAGCATCCCATTTGCAAATAGCGATTTTTTCCAACTCCATCAGTCATGGTAGCATTCATTTTTCGACTATATTTATCACTGAGTTGAAAAACTTGTCCCACTTCAATACCGTGTGCAAAGTGCAGATGCCCTTTCCCATCGGGACTTAGATCGCCCTCAATCACATTACGAATATCAGCAACTACCTCTAGAGCCACATCACGATCCCAATTGACATTTATAAAATGAAAATTATCTTCATTCGCACCACAACAAAAATCAGATAGATGAGCGGCGTCTCGATCGACAATGCAAGGGATCGTGATATTCACAGGTCCTAGAGAGTCTGGACCAGTACCGATGATTTTTTTAATTTCTGTCTCGCTCGCAAACACTAAAGGCGAAGCAACACCGGGTAAGTGCTGAGCCTTTACCGGATTTAATTCATGATCACCACGTAAAACAAGTGCGACAAAAGGTGATTGTTCTCCCTTAACAATGAATGTTTTTACGCTTCTTTCAGGTAATATATTAAATGAATTTGCAAGTTGATCAATTGTACATGGTGCAGGGGTCGCCATTTTTTTCATCTTAGTGACAGACATAGGACGTTTTCCTTCAGGAGCTTGTGCCGTTGCCTTTTCAATATTAGCTGCATAATCACTTCCATCACTATAAACGACAATATCTTCCCCTGCATCTGCTAGTATTTGAAATTCATGCGAATAATCACCACCGATGGTGCCAGTATCTGCTAAAACTGCACGAAAATTTAATCCGAGACGTGTAAATATTCGCACATAAGCTTCATACATATTATTGTAAGCTAGCTGCATCCCTTTTTTATCGAGATCAAAAGAATAAGCATCTTTCATTAGAAATTCTCTCGATCGAATCACTCCAAAACGAGGACGAATTTCATCACGGAATTTAGTCTGAATTTGATAAAGATTAATAGGAAGCTGCTTGTAACTGTGTAATTCCTGACGAGCAATATCGGTGATCACTTCCTCATGTGTAGGACTAAAACAAAAATCATTTCCATGACGATCCATGATCCTCAACAATTCCGCACCATAAGCTTCCCATCGATCTGACTCTTGCCATAAACTTGCTGGTTGCACAATCGGCATTAATAACTCCAGAGCCCCACTGCGATTCATTTCTTCACGCACAATATTTTCCACTTTTCTTAGTACGCGAAATCCAAGTGGTAACCATGTATATAAACCACTTGCTAACTTACGTAACATACCTGCACGAACCATTAACTGATGGCTTACTAACTTAGTATCAGTAGGTATGTCTTTAATCGTAACCAAAAAAAACTGAGTGACTTTCACAGCGCTTAAAAGTCTACCACACTCCGAAGGAAATTATCATGCAAAAACTACACTGACTGATAGTGCTAGAATTGAATGGCTCCTTTTTTCAGATGATAATCAGATCAGGAAGGTAAAAAGTCAGGTGGTTTTTCCAATTTCTTTCTGTATTGCCATAGACAGCAACAGGTACTATAAGCTATCAATAAAAAGAAACGTGCCTTTCTTTAACTGAAGAAACCTCTCAATTCTTCTAATTATAAAGAAAGTTACAATACATACTAAAGTATGATTACCTATTCTATTATACCTTAGTAGGGCTTAATAAGCTCAAATAAAGGATGAGTTGTTAAGAAAATTAATTTTTTGAGATTTTCTTATCGATGCAATTTTGATATAAAGTGTGATTTTTTTAGTTGAAAGTGAGTTTGGTAATTATAGAAGTCGGCATTTTAAAAGCGGATCCGTTCAATAACGTACTAATTTTATAACCAGGAGGTCTATTAAAATTCAAAAATTCAAAGGTTATTATTAACAGGACTGTTTGCCGCAAAATATCCCCATATAATTTATGTGCCATCCGACAATACTATACTAGTGGTGTTAAAATTAATAGTACAAATCGGATGATGTGAATTTTCGTGACAAATGTTTCCACTGAAAATGATAAAAGATTTGGATCAAATACATAGTTGCTTCTATCACCGTTTTTAAGGAGTATGACTTTAGCATCAATTGATCAAGTATTATCTGAAACAAAACAAGCTTAAGATGGGATTAGACTGAGTAAAATATAAAGAAAGAAAAGGCAGAGCTATTAAATGCTTTGTAAGATTTTGAAAAAAAAATTAGTTTTGGGATTTTATCTAAAAATATAAAAGTAAAATCAATTTAATACTTTCCTTTTCTTTTATTAAATCCAACTAATCTAGTTTAGTTATTTATTTTTCTGGAACTTAATGATTTTTTAGATATATTGTGATTTCCCTTTTACAATAAAATATTGTCTTCATTGTGATAAATTTGAAGAACTTTTTTATGACTACCATAATTTTATGAGTTTGGACGGCAAGTTTGAAAGGACACCAAAATCGCCAGTAAAAATTTTCTATGAATATTTTATGAGATACAAAAATGGATAAAAATAAGCTTAAAATATTAGAGTATCTTTTTGAATAAAATCAAAGCTGCTATAACAGCTATCAAAGTTGACTTTGGGCAAACTGGAGAAACTGATATTATTTCCTTTTGTGTGCATTACCTCTTGTATTGATGAGCTCTCTGTTGAATTTTCAGGCACAACTGTGCAATAATTACCCTAAAAAGGTAGTTTTACAACAAAATTATGTAAAGCAAAAGGTAATATTAAAGATGATGAATTATCAGTAGCCTATAACTGTAATGTTACACTTAAATTGAGCATGGTTTTTTCTTTAATTATTATTTTCTAGTTTTTCTTCGTATCTTTTTACACAAATGCAGAAAGATTTTAAACACCATCATACTAGAGAGTAACTTAAGGAAACACAAGGAAATACCATGTTAGGCGTTGTATCACTTAATTTAATTAACATGAGGTGAGTATGTGTGTGGTTTGTCATTCATCCCATTTAAGTGTTCCACCCGCTTGGTATTCAATTACGCGAGTTTCGAAGAAATTTTTTTCCTTCTTAAGATCCATCATTTCACTCATCCATGGAAAAGTATTTTTCGCTTCTGGACATTGTTCAGGCAATCCGATTTGAATAAAACGTCGGTTAGCAATGTATTGTAAATAGTGTTTAAACATTTTTGTATTTAATCCTAAAATGCCTCTTGGCATAGTGTCCTTCGCGTATTGATATTCAAGCTCAACTCCTTCAAGAATCATTTTGATAACCTCGTCTTGAAAATCTTTAGTCCATAAATGCGGATTCTCAATTTTGATCTGATTAACTACGTCAATGCCGAAGTTTATGTGCATAGATTCATCACGTAAAATATATTGAAATTGTTCGGATGTTCCCATCATCTTTCCACGACGCCCCATCGCGAGAATTTGAGTAAACCCGACATAAAAGAAAAGCCCTTCGAAAACCACATAAAAAGCGATTAAATCGCGTAGTAAACGACGGTCACTTTCTGGAATTCCAGTTTTAAAATTAGGATTAGATAAACTGTTTGTAAAAGGTAATGCCCATATAGCTTTATTAGCAACAGCCGGTAATTCTCGATACATATTAAATACTTCAGCTTCTTCTAAGCCTAAACTTTCGATAATGTGCTGATAAGCATGAGTGTGCAAGGCTTCTTCGAAAGCTTGACGTAACAAATATTGACGACATTCAGGATTTGTAATATGCCGATAAATAGCAAGAACTAAATTATTAGCTACCAATGAATCAGCCGTAGAAAAAAAGCCGAGGCTACGTTTGATAATGGTTCGTTCATCTGCAGTTAGTCCATGTGGGTCCTTCCATAGAGCAATATCGGCCGCCATGTTAATTTCATTTGGCATCCAATGATTAGCGCAAGCAGATAAATATTTTTGCCAGGCCCATGTGTATTTGAACGGAACTAATTGATTGAGATCTGCACGGCAGTTGATGATCTTTTTATCATCGACTTGAATACGAGCAGCCCCCATTTCGAGTTGATCTAAACCAGTCATGCTGCTTTGAGCTATACTACTATCTGTCTCACGAACATCATTTATTTTATTTTTGACAGCTTTTTTTTCTTTGTGAGATGCAGAAAAAGCAGTTTCAACTATTTTTTCTGAAGTTACATCGATTGTTTCATGATTGCAGTAATCGTCCCACTCCAATAAACTGCTAATTTTTTGGTGAGTCAACATATGATTCTCCTTATTGTTCAATTTATTAAATAAAAACAATTTATTAAATAAAAATCGGGAAGCCCCATCCCTCCCTCTCGAATATACATTCTAGGGAAAACACGTGTCGTTCCTAAAAAACACGCTTTTCTTGCGTGCATGCCCTAAAAGGTCGGCAAGTGCCTATTAAAGTGAGTGGGATTCTGCTCATTGGCATACCTCGCAATCAGAATCATCAATCACACATACTTTCGGGGCGCCTTGTTTAACGATCGCATTTAAAGTGGAATCATGAATTGTTGCCTTTTCGGTGCTTGTGGCACCCATACTGCGTAAATAATAAGTAGTTTTTAATCCACGCAACCATGCTGTGCGGCAAAGCACATCTAATTTTTTCCCAGATGGTTCCGACATATATAAATTAAGCGATTGTGCCTGATCGATCCATTTTTGTCGACGAGATGCTGCTTCGATTAACCAATAGGGCTCCACTTCAAAGGCGGTTGTATATAATTGTTTTAGTTCCGTTGGAACGCGATCAATTTTTTGCACACTACCATTGTAGTATTTGAGGTCATGCACCATAACATTATCCCACAATTGACGACTTTTAAGTTCTTTGACCAAATAGGGATTAATAATCGTGAATTCACCCGACAAGTTCGATTTCACAAATAAATTCTGATAAGTCGGTTCGATCGACTGAGAAACGCCACAAATATTCGAAATCGTTGCTGTTGGTGCAATAGCCATGACGTTGGAATTACGCATTCCATGGGTTATTACTTGTTGTCGTAATATATCCCAATCTAACGTTTGATCACTGTTTTGGTCTAGATATTTTCCGCGACTTTGTTTTAATAATTGAATTGAATCAATCGGCAAGATACCTTGGCTCCAAAAAGAACCTTCAAAGCTTTGATATTTTCCGCGCTCTTTAGCCAATTCCATCGAAGCTTGAATAGCATAATAGCTAATGGTCTCCATACTATGGTCAGCGAACTGTACAGCTGCTTCCGAAGCATACGAAATTTTTTGCAGATACAGCGCATCTTGAAAACCCATTAAACCAAGCCCAATTGGGCGATGTTTAAGGTTGGAATTATACGCTTGAGGGACACTGTAATAATTAATGTTGATGACATTGTCCAACATGCGAATAGCCGTTTTTATCGTGCGCGCTAATTTTTCTACGTCTAATTTTCCTTCTCTCATATGACTGACGAGATTGATACTGCCTAAATTACAAACCGCAATTTCATCTCGAGATGTGTTTAAAGTGATTTCCGTGCACAAGTTCGAACTGTGAATAACACCAACATGTTGTTGCGGCGATCGTAAATTGCAAGTATCTTTAAAAGTGACCCATGGGTGGCCTGTTTCAAATAACATGCTTAGCATTTTTCGCCAGAGTGAACATGCTGGAATGGTTTTTGAACGAACTTTACCACAACGTGCTTTTTCTTCATAGATTACGTATGCTTTTTCAAATGCTTCACCGAAGCTGTCATGCAATTCAGGCACTTCATCAGGGGAAAACAGAGTCCATTCACCGTTTTCAAATACACGCTTCATAAATAAGTCGGGAATCCAGTTGGCGGTGTTCATATCGTGTGTGCGTCGACGATCATCACCAGTATTTTTGCGTAAATCGAGAAATTCCTCGATATCCATGTGCCATGTCTCCAGATACGCACAAACGGCACCTTTTCGTTTGCCTCCTTGGTTAACAGCGATAGCCGTTGCATCAGCGACATTAAGGAAAGGCACAACACCTAGTGATTTTCCATTTGTCCCTTTAATATAGGCGCCCATTGCTCTAACTGGTGTCCAATCATTTCCCAAGCCCCCTGCATATTTCGAAAGTAAAGCATTATCCTTGATAGCGCTATAAATACCGTCTAGGCTGTCTGGTACTGTCGTTAAAAAACAGCTTGAAAGTTGAGGAAATGTGGTACCTGAATTAAATAACGTTGGTGTTGAGCTCATAAAATTAAAAGAGGAAAGCACATCATAGAATTCAATGGCGCGTTCATTACGTGCTTTTCCTTCGTTTTGTGCTAATCCCATGGCCACGCGCATGAAAAAAACCTGTGGTAGTTCAATGCGAACTTGTTCTTGATGAATTAAGTATCGATCATAGAGCGTTTGTAAACCAAGATAAGTAAATTGTTTATCACGTTTAAATTTTAACGCTGTCGCTAAACGATCTAGATCAAAGGTTCTTAAATTAAGATGTAAGCGTTCGATTTTGATGCCTTGACGAATGAAAGCTTTAAATGCAGCAGGATAATATCGTTCAATATTTTCATGCATTAAATTACGTGAGAGATGGAGACCATTCAGTACTTCGTTGTATAAAGCGTGTAGTAATAAGCGTGCTGTCACGTACGTGTAATTGGGTTCGTTTTCCACTAGTGTCCGTGCAGCCATGACAAGAGCTTTGTAAACATCTTTCAATGTAACGCCGTCGAATAAATTATGAGTGGTTCCATGAAGAATCTTAGAAGCATCGACGTCATCTAAATTGCTACAAGCGGCTTGAATAATATGCGCTATCCTGGTTTTTTCTAGTGGTATTTTGGCACCAGTATCTAGCGTGACATACACACCAGTGACATGTGAATTATTCGTTTTTTGTTGTTCTTCGCGCTGTTTGCGACGCTCTTCTCGATATAATACATAGGCTCGCGCGACTTTATGTAATCCGGCATACATAAGAGCGAGTTCCACTTCATCCTGGATAGATTCGATATGTATGTTCCCGCCCGATGGCCAGCGACTACAAAATAAATCGGTGATCTGACGTGCAAGGTATGAGGCAATTTCTTGCACTCGACTGGAATTTTGTGCTGTTTCTCCTTCTACTGCCAAAAAGGCTTTTTTCATTGCGATAACAATATGAGTATTGGCGTATTTTACTACACGACCATCTCGTTTAATCACGCGTAATTGGCTTGGTTGTGTCGCGAGTACGTCGGTATCGTGCATGTCTATATTGGACGGAACTACAGCTGTTTGTTGTTGTGCGTTTTTTGTCTCCATGCGCTCCTCCTGACAAATAAAACGAGCTATGGTAAGGTATTTATACGTTATCTAATCAGGGCAAAACAGCCGGCACCTGTCTGAAAGGCCAGGCTAGCCTGCTAAGGTTTCCCACCAATAGACCGAGTTCCTTAAAACCAATATCATAAGTATGGGTATTTTTTCTTGTTAGAGACAACATAATGTGTTTTAGTGTGAATTGCAAGTAGAGCAATATAAGGAAAGGCTGTGGATCAAAACACCTATTTTTAGGTAGGCTTGTTGCATTCAACGGTTGTGATGGTTTAACTAAAAAATAGTGATAAAGTTAAGATCCTTATCGTGTTATCCGTCATTCTTATGTATTGATCGTTTCCCGCAAGTTTGGTTTCTTCCGACCCCGGGTCATATCCGTAATAACGGTGGAACGCGCTATTTAATGTTGAAACAATGAGTTAAAATAGTAAAGAGCGCAATTAGTCATTCAACGTATCTGATTGAATGTTAACACGGTTATTGTGAATTAAAGAAGAAATTGTTTTAGGGATGTGAGTAGGAAATTCTGATGCGTGACACTTTCCTCGCAATAGATGTTACCTAAGAAACTCTGCGAGCAATCACCACCCGGAAATTAGCTGAAGAGGTTTCGTTATTAATTGAGTTATCGTATTCCAAAAAGTTTAGGCGTTATATTAAATTTATAGGTCACTATATTGTTGATATTTGGCATCGGCAGAAACGATTTTTTCATAACTACTGGTAGTGGTTGATAATCATATTTCTTCAAATCATGTAGATGAGGCGAGGTGAAACCTTATTAGCGCTGATGATAGGTAATTAATTGATATCCGTTAGACACGTAGTATTAAAGCGATGTTTGCAAAGAATGTTAAAAGTTTGCGAGATTTAATCTAAATAATGTTAAAAATTCTTCGTCAAATTACTCAAGAAGTTAATGTAACTCCAAACTTGGAGGAAGCTCTATCGCTTGTTGTTAAACGACTGTGCGAAAAATTACCTGCTGATGCTTGTAGTATTTTTATTTGTGATGATGTGCACGGAGAATACGTATTAATTGCAACACAGGGACTGAATACTAAACAAGTGGGAAAGACAAGATTGAAATTTGGGGAAGGATTAATTGGGCTTGTGGGGGAACGTGAGGAACCAATTAATTTAGCAGATGCGCCGTTACATCCTAATTATAAACGTCGTATTGAATTAGGAGAAGAAGGGTTTCACGGATTTTTAGGAATCCCTATCATTGAACAAGGAGAATTGTTGGGAATATTGATGGTGCAGCAACGTGAGATCCGTAATTTAGCCGAGGAAGAGGAAGCATTTTGTGTGACTTTAGCCATTCATTTAGCTGCAGAAATTGCTCATGCACGTGCTAAAGGAGCTCTAGAAAAACTTAGTGGGCAAGAACGACGATGGAAAAAAACGGAGGCAGTTTTATCGGGTGTACCTGGTTCTTCAGGGATTGCGATTGGTATAGCTATGATTGTTTATCCACCAGCTGATTTAGATGCAGTTCCTGAGCATAAATGTACTAATATTGATGTTGAAATTTCGGATTTCGAGGCGGCTCTTGCTGCCGCACGTGATGAAATGCATATGTTGCAAGCACGTGCAAAAAATTCTTTAAGCATAGCGGAAAATGAATTATTTGATGCTTACCTTCGTCTTTTAGATAGTCGAACGTTTATTAACGAAGTCATTACCGAAATCAAACAAGGTCAATGGGCACAAGGTGCGTTAAAACACGTTATAAAAAAACAGGTATTACATTTTGAATCTTTAGAAGACCCTTATTTGCGTGAACGAGCAACTGATTTTCGTGATTTAGGTCGACGTATTTTAGCCCATTTACAATCTAGTGAACAAGAAGAACTAGAATACCCTAAAAATATGATTTTAGTGAGCGAAGAAGTAACAGCAACATCCTTGCTTGAAGTTCCACCAGAACGCTTGTATGGAGTGGTATCAGGTACAGGGTCGAGTAATTCACACGTAGCTATTTTAGCGCGTGCATTGGGTTTACCAGCAGTGATGGGAGTTCGGGGAACATCACTTTTTAGATTATCAAATCAAGAATTAATTGTTGATGGTTACAATGGTCAAATTTATTTATCGCCTTCCTTGGTAATTAAAAAAGAGTTCAAAGCACTAGCTGAAGAAGAACATCAACTTGACGAAGAATTGCAAACATTACGTAATTTACCAGCAGAAACAACGGATGGACATACATTAGCATTATATATAAATACCGGTCTTGCTGCTGAAGGAGGATTATCACTGAGTGTCGGGGCTGAAGGCGTTGGTTTATATCGCACGGAAATGCCATTTATAATTCGCGATCGCTTCCCTAGCGAAGAAGAACAACGTATTATGTATCGTCAGTTGCTCAACATTTTCGCACCGCGCCCCGTGATTATGCGGACATTAGATATCGGGGGCGATAAAGTGTTACCCTATTTTTCGGTTGAAGAGGACAATCCTTTTTTAGGATGGCGAGGCATTCGGGTCACTTTGGATCATCCTGAAATTTTCTTGCAGCAAGTTCGTGCGATGTTACATGCGAGTGAGGAACTGAATAATTTATCTTTATTATTGCCGATGATCACGTCGGTCCACGAAGTCGAGACGGCTATTCGCCTGATTAATCAGGCATACAATGAATTGATCGAAGAGGGGGTAAATGTTGGATTACCTTTGCTTGGATTGATGATTGAAGTACCTGCAACGGTTTATCAGGCTTATGAATTAGCGAGGCGAGTGGATTTTTTATCTGTAGGAAGCAATGATCTGATCCAATACTTGTTAGCGGTTGATCGAAATAACCCGAGGGTAGCTAATCTCTATGATGGATTACATCCGGCTGTCTTACAGGCTTTAAAGGCAGTGGTAAAAGCAGGACATCGGGCGGGAAAGCCGGTCAGCCTTTGTGGAGAAATGGCTGGAGATCCGTTAGCAGTGGTTTTACTATTAGCAATGGGGTTTGATACATTGAGCATGAGTGCGCGAATTTTACCACGCATTAAATGGGTGATTCGTAATTTTTCGATGAAAAAAGCAAAAGAATTATTGAAAGAAATGTTGAAAATGGATGATCCTAAAGATATTCGTTTACATCTAGAAAATGCGCTTGAAGAAGCTGGATTAGGTGGATTAATTCGTGCTGGACGTAATTAAAATCGTATCGACTACGTTTCACGTTGGAGTCCATAGCTCTACTAAAGACCATCCTTCAGTTGCCGCCTTTTGCACAGATGGTATAATTTTTTCTTTTTGATATGGCTTTTATTGCTTTGACATGCGTACTTTGATATGCGTAGTTGCGTAGAATCTCTCTTCATGTAATAACTAAAACTTTCATTCTACCACTGTACTTGCTAAAATGGGGTGGTCTAAGGGTCTTCCGCCAAACAAATGTCACGTGGAGAACCTACAAGAGAGATCAGTATCGTCACTTGGTCACAATGCTCATGTAAAATAAGACTAAAATAAAACTAAAATAAAACGGCTTGTATCGCAAGAATTGCAAGATAATTGCGAAAACACACCTCTCCTCACGGTGGCCGCATATTAACTCATTAATATCATAATATGCAATCGAGGTCCGTTGTCGGCACGACGATAATTGATGCATCGCCTATAGCCAAAAATACTAAAATAGCCCCTTTATCTTTACTAAACTTGCAAAGGTTAGTTTATTTGAGTTTGATATATTTATCGATTGTTTACAAGAATTTGAAATATATTATTTTACAATGTGACCTAGTAAACTGATGTTGAATTTACATTAAACCGCAGTTTTCATGAGTTACTGTTATCCTTTGCGATTGCTTTTATTTAACGTATAATTTTACTCAATCTTATTTTCTTCTGAAAGTTTTATAGCTGCCTTATCTTTGTATTCTAAATTTTAATATAGATGATGATAAGCATAATAGTGGATCAAAAAACTGTCTTTTTATTGGTCACACTGCTTCCTTGCGGTTCATAAATACAGCCTATAATGATGAACAAACCTCACGATAAGCAAATATGTTTTTAAAGTTAATTTCCTTTTTAATTAATTTACTTTTTATTGTCACGATAAGTGTTACTAGTCCTTTTTTCTTGCATGAGTAAAGAAATAGCCTCTCAATTTAAAGATCACTTCAATATTTCTTTATTTCAAAATAAGAAAAGAGCCTTTTTTCATGTCCCTGCTTACAGCAACGAATTTTATAATCTTACTGATCTAGTAGGAAAGATTGTCCAAAATAAATTTCCTACCAAATGCATGCTCTATCAGTTTATAAATAATGAAAAATTTCTGCACATCAACATTATGTTGCATAATAATCAAGAACATATTTATCATTATTAATTATCATCGAAATCTACCTCATTAATTAATTAACAACGCCTATTAAATTTCGGATAACTAAGTACTCGTTGCATCCTAAGGCCTTACAATAATATTTTAAGCGTTAATTATGTGATATAATTGTAGCAAATACACTTTTTCTTAAAGTGACTTATTTTGCTATCAGCGGTTTATGTAATTACAGTTTTATTCTTTAATTAATCAATCTATGATTGTTTATATTTGTGATTTTTTTCACACCGTGCGTTAAGAATACGTCGTCCTATTCATGGTGGGTTTCAGACGAAAAATATTTCTTATACTTGCTTGAGAAATTTTGAGGAATATTCATCTAACTTATAAATGGGGGCCATGCTCTACTATAGATCGTGTTATCGTTCCCTAAACGTTATGTACCTATTTTGACTACTTTAAATAGTATTAATCATGAATCTTTCAATCATGTTATTATATTTTTAAAGCAATCAAGATTTTTCGACTTATGTATTATGATATTTTCTGTAAATTTAAAGATAAATATAGAGATATAAAATACCAATAATTAGTGTATTATACTGAACAAAGTCGTTGAATAAAATCTGTCTAGTCATGTTACGAAACTTATATTAGCTGATTTAGACACCATGAAGTTGATCTTCTATCTTCTCTTATGCGTCTTCTGTATACTCTGCTCGTGATTAATGATCTACAAATTGATCCGATCGCTTTTCGATTAGGACTCATTAAAGTGCACTGGTATGCGCTTATGTACTTAGTTGGATTTGCGATAGGATGGTTTCTTGCTTTATATCGGACGCGACAGATAAATCAAGGATGGACTTCGCAGCAAGTGGGAGATCTAATTTTTTATTGTGCGCTAGGGATTATTATTGGTGGGCGTTTGGGATATATGCTTTTTTATGATTTCTCTGATTTTTTAGAGAACCCAGTGACGGTTTTTCAAGTGTGGTGTGGAGGAATGTCGTTTCATGGTGGGTTAATTGGGGTAGCTATTGCTGCTTGGATTTTTAGCCAGCGTGTGGGAAAATATTGGGCGGATGTGACTGATTTTATAGTTCCATTAGTTCCACTAGGCCTAGCAGCTGGACGTATTGGGAATTTTATCAATGGGGAACTATGGGGGCGGGTAACAACAATGCCTTGGGGGATAGTGTTTTCAGAAGGTGGTCTTTTACCACGTCATCCTTCTCAGCTTTATGAATTTTTTTTGGAAGGCATATTATTGTTTATTATTATCTGGTGGTTTTCTTCTAAAATTCGACCACGGTTTGCAGTAATGAGTTTATTTTCATTATGTTATGGGATTTTCCGTTTCACGGTTGAATTTTTTCGACAACCCGATCGACAGCTGGGATTTGTAGCGTGGGGTTGGCTCACTCGAGGACAAGAGTTGTCATTGCCGATGATTATTAGTGGCGCTTTAATATTATGGTGGGTATATCAACGCAGGGAACGACGCGGGAAACAACGTTGAGTTGAAATGTTTAAACAGTTTGTTCTTATTATTTTATTATCGTTTGTAAGTATCCTTTTTAGACAGGAAACCACCCGTCTTTTAGATGGGTTAGTTTATCTCCATAATTATATCGCCAGAGTATTGCATCTGATTTTCTTCAATGACAATGTAGGGCGGGTTATGCAAGATGTGATTTCATTATTAATTATTCCTGTGATTACAGGAATCCTGGTCGCCGCTATTTTTTGGATCATTAAACGAATGGTTATGCCCCATATTATGGTAGTAATCTGGGTGGTTTGGTCAATTTTATTAACAACAATGGCGGCGCAAAAATACATATGCTGCTGTTAAACAGATGTCTACCGAATTAGCGGTAGTTAGTAGATGAAACAATATCTCGAATTTCTAGATTTTATTCTTAAACATGGAGTCGATAAATCCGATCGAACAGGTACGGGGACGTGTAGTGTGTTTGGTTATGAAATGCGATTCAACTTGCATAGCGGATTTCCGTTGATAACCACTAAAAAAATTCATCTGAAAAGCATAATTTATGAATTGCTCTGGTTTTTGAATGGTGATATGAATGTTCGTTATTTGCATGACCATGGTATAACCATTTGGGATGAGTGGGCTGATGAAAAAGGTAACTTAGGCCCCATCTATGGAAAACAGTGGCGTCACTGGCGGTGTGCTGATGGGCGACTTATTGATCAAATACAGCAATTAATTCGGAGTATAAGAACGGATCCATGTTCTCGGAGATTAATTGTTAGTGCATGGAATGTTGGGGAACTGGATCAAATGGCATTGTTGCCTTGTCATCTGCTTTTTCAATTTTACATTGTAAACGGTTCTCTTTCCTGTAAATTAACTCAGCGTTCAGCCGACGCATTTCTAGGAGTACCTTTTAATATTGCTTCTTATTCTTTATTAACACATATGATTGCTAAACTGTGTGATTTAAGTGTAGGTGAATTTATTTGGTCTGGTGGGGATTGTCATATTTATAATAACCACCAAACTCAAGTTAAAGAACAATTATCCAGACAACCGCGTCAATTGTCTCAATTAATCATTAAGCGAAAACCAGCGTCATTATTCGATTATGATTTTTCAGATTTTGAGATAACTGGTTATCACCCTCATCCGGCGATTAAAGCCCCCGTCGCAGTTTAATTTGAATTCAGAACTAAGTCTCTATGTTTTGATATCTTTAAATATTGGAACAAATCTTATTTATAAAAAATGAATCTCACAAGCTAAATGTATCGGTTAGCTTTGAATGTTTATATCATGAATTTTATTTTTAAACTTAAGAAAGCGTATATGAAAGGAATAACCATGATTTTATAATTACAATGTTAGGAGCGATCAAGCATATTTCTTGGAGATTGCATGGTAGTAAGGAAAATGGGATATAAATATTGATAATGGGGTACTGTGATAATGGGGTACTGTGCTGCGGGCTTGATATCACAATCTTGATTGAAGATGGCACTTGACTTCATCATTTTGGTGCAAAAGGACGTTTCGTTGAGACTACGCAGAGTTACTTGCAGTTATGATCTGTTTATGGTACCTGCTTTTGCAGAAGGTCTGATATTAGCAAAGAGTAATATTCATGTCTGAAATGGAGGCGCTAGAAAATTTCGAGAAATTGCAACAATGAGTTAATAAATAATGAGTTTTGTTTCTGAAAATAAGCACAGTTTGTATATAAAACTTGTGAATAGAAAATGGGATATGTATCGGTTGTCTTCAGATGCATAAAGACGGTATCAGTTATCATCTTTAGCAGAAATAGAGACCATATTGATGGAGAGATACAGGGTTCTATTCTCTATGGGTGCGTGTATGAGATTAGCTAGTTTTTACGTGGGCATTCAATCCTTGAAGCATTAATAAAGCTTCATACAATTGATAATCTGTTTTTGCTAATTGCAGTTGCGTATGTAACAAGTATTTTTCTTCCGCAGACTTTGTTTCGTTGTTTTTGGGCAGCATATCGTTTAGTAAGTGATTTTGGAAATTTGCTTCATCAAAGGTTGAACTGAGTTCAGCCGGCTTAACTTTAAGCTCTGGTACAGTGACGTTCGGAATAATACCTTTTGCCTGGATTTCACGACCCGCAGGCGTGTAATATAAGGCTGTGGTTAGTTTAATAGCTTCATCATTGCTGATTGGTAACACTGTTTGTACCGATCCTTTTCCAAAACTAGGGGTGCCCATAATGATCGCCCGTTTGTAATCTTGTAAAGCACCCGCCACAATTTCCGACGCAGAAGCGGAACCACCATTAATTAGGACTACTATCGGGGTCTTAGGAATCATGTCGTTACCGCTAGCCTTAATATGTACATCAGCACTAGGTACTCGACCTTTAGTATACACGATGTCATTGTGATATTTATGTGTCTTATCGGCATCCAGAAAATTGTCAACTACTTTGGCACTTGCATCTAGTAAGCCACCTGGATTGTTACGTAAATCTAGTACTAATCCATTTAAATGACCATCTGCTTCTTTTTTTAGTTGATCAATAGCAGTGCGGAGTTGTTTTTCCACCGGTCCTTGGAAGAAGGTGATGCGAACATATCCATACCCCGGTTCAAGCATTTTACTTTTTACGCTGATTAGGTGAAGTGGTTCGCGTTTAATATTAAAAATTAGTGGTTTACCGATTCCCTTTCTTAATACGGTTAATTTAACTATCGTATCCTTTTTACCTTTGATTCGATTTACGGCTTCAAGAAGACTCATATTTTGAACCAATTGATGATTGATTTTAATTATGTAATCATTGGGCTTAATGCCTGTGTGAGCGGCAGGAGAATTATCCAATGGGCTGATGACTTTTAAAAACCCGTCTTTGGATACAGTAAGCTCGATACCTACACCGACAAACTCACCAGAAACTGTGGTTTTTAATTCTTTCAAATCATTAGCGTTGAGATAGCTGGAATGCGGGTCAAGGCTGGCAATCATATCACTGATAGCATCGCTGAACAATTTTTTATTACTGACATTCTTGATATAATAGTGGTGAATCAATGCAATAGTCGTCACAAATCTCTGTACATCTTTTGTAGGCAATTCATCATCCTGTGTATTAATTTGTGCAGGCGTTAACGCGTTCAGCATGACAGAATGAGAAAGCGGCAGTATGGTTGTGACACTTAGATTCGCAGTAATAGCTATGATCATTGTTACTATCTTTTTCGTCATGTTTTTTGAATTCATCTATCCTCTCTTCACACATTACTTCGACGGATTTATCGGTTTCAAGTTGTAACGAATTGCAAAGTCAAGCGCTGATTCTTATGGCTACCACTTCCTGCCATGGTAATCAATCATGTCTTGCTACTCTTACTCACCCGATTGTCTTCTTAAATTATAAATTATGAGTTATGTCTGTAAAGTACCATAATAACCGTCTCTATGACCGAATCAATGATAACCAGAGTACATGAACCCATTGGATGACCCTGAGAGAGCTACTTTGACATCTGCGTCTAGGTAAGTTGATTTATTTGAGTACAGTGTTTTTCATCGATAAATTTTGGCAAGGTATTTTTTTAATTTGCACTTTTTGGTTAAGATTTGAAAGCATTTATTCAGCTCGTACTTGGAGTTTTTCTGGTCTTCGATATTCTCCTTACTCTTATGTATTAGTATTATGTTGTAGTTTTTTGTAATATGCTGGTTCTTTTTTATTTCGATAGTTCACAATGTTACTATTCTTTGTTACTACATAAAATAATACATGTAATATCTGTGTAATATTTATGTATTCGAGTTTACATTTAATCTGTTTCAATATCCGAAGTGCAGTTACCGCAAGTTGTCAAGTCAATAGAGACATGACCTTCTGTATTAAAGCGGTAATCGATGGTAGATCGTTGTATTATTTTAAAGTGATTAAATTGCGCCCTGTCATTTCAACAGGCTTGTCCAATCCCATGAGATATAACAAAATTGGTGCTACATCATCCAGTGCACCTACACTTTGTTGAAATTGTGCCTGTCTGCCTATGTAAATCAATGGTACCAAATTGCTGGTATGTGCTGTATGAGGTTGATTAGTTTTTTCATCAAACATTTTTTCTGCATTTCCATGATCAGCTGTAATCAGCACTTCACCGCCAACGGACTGAAGCGCTGCGATAATTCGTTTTAGACTATGATCAATAGTCTGAATAGCGATTTTTGTAGCTGATTCATTACCTGTATGACCAACCATATCTGGATTAGCAAAATTGCAGATAATTAGATCGTAATCTTCATTTTTAATAATTTTGACTAATCTATTAGTCACTTCAACGGCGCTCATTTCCGGCTTAAGATCATAGGTGGTGACTTTAGGGGAAGGAATTAATAGACGGTCTTCGCCAGGAAAAGGCGCTTCTCGTCCGCCATTTAAAAAATAAGTAACGTGGGCATATTTTTCTGTTTCAGCAACACGTAGTTGTCGATAACCAAGTGTTGATAAATATTCGCCAAGTGTGTTGTTTAGGTGTAGTGACGGAAAAGCAACGGTGGTGTTGATGTCCTTCGCATACGCCGTAAGTGTTACTGAACAGGCTAAGGTGGGTATAATTTTTCTCTTAAAGGCAATGAAGTTTTGATCTGTCAAAGCACGTGTTAACTGGCGGGCACGATCTGCTCGGAAGTTCATAAAAATGATCACATCCCCGTCTTCAATTTTAGTTGGTATTTTACCCTCACAGTGAATACTGGTTGGTGTTACAAACTCATCCGTTTCATCACGTTCATAAGCCAGCGCTAACGCTTCTTTCGCCGTTTTGGCATGATGCTTAGCAATTCCCTGTGTTAATAAATTATAAGCTGTTTTTGTTCGATTCCAACGTTTATCGCGGTCCATAGCATAATAGCGGCCAATTAGAGATACTATTTTACCGTGCCCATATTTAGTATATTGATGCTGAACTTTTTCAATCGATTTTAAAGCGGATTTTTGTGGTGTATCTCTCCCATCTAAAATAGCGTGTAAATAATTTTTTTTAATCCCATGCTGATGAACTAAATCAATTATTGCGGCAATTTGGTTGTCATGGCTATGTACACCACCTGGTGATAATAATCCGATAATGTGTACGGTTTTATTATTTTCTTTAGCTTTTTTAATAGCATCAATAAAAATAGGATTTTTATAAAAATCTCCGTTTGTAATAGCCGTATCAATACGCGTTAAATCTTGGGGAACTTTACGTCCTGAACCAATATGAAGGTGTCCCACTTCGGAATTACCCATTTGTCCGTCAGGAAGGCCTACTATCTTACCGGAAGCTCCGAGTAAAATATGAGGATAATGGGCTATTAAATTATCCCATGTTGGTGTATCAGCTAATTTAATAGCGTTGTGTAATTTTTCTTCACTCTCCCCAAATCCGTCAAGAATGATAAGTACCATTGGTTTAGCATGGATGTTTTGGTTAGTTTTAGCCATTATGTAAATGTCTTAATTAAAATTTTCTGCATATGAAAGCATCGTTGTACTTGGATGCAGTTTCACTTTAGTGAACAGTAAGAAGCTAATTTTACTATTCTTTTGTTCAATTTTATATTTTTAATTTATCATATTTAGTTTATTTTAATTTTAATAAGAGTCTTAATTGCTCAATATTGCTTTGTATATTGATTTTTAAAGAAAAAAACTATTTAAATTAGTTCTTAATGTACAGTGGATGAAAATATGTTATGAAATATACATATTTATATCATGTGTACGATTTTCGGACGATTTTTTAGGTAAAAAGTCGTTACTCATAAAGATTAGATCTTATTGTAATATCCAGAATTTGATCTGGTAGAATGAAAAAAGTTATATCTAGTCCTAGGGAATTTTTGAAAGGCAATCAAAAGAAAGATTTTTATGGAAAGATATTATTTTTTCTGTGTCAATCTTGTATAAAGTCAATAGCAAGTGTAATGGAAAATTTTTAAGAATTTTCTTATATGGACAAGGAGATTACGGTTACTGTTGTTACCAGTTAGTGGAATGGTTGAATTGTCAAAGTTATCGCTCGATATTCCTCAAGACAATGAAACTTTCTATTTAAAGGAAAGGAATCAAAAATGCCTTATTTTATCCTAACTATCATAATTCGTAATGTTTATTAACAAGTATTAAGGGATCTAGATTTTCAACTTGAAACGTGCATTTTGGAAAAACTAGTTCCTTATTTTACTAAACTATATAAATAAAGTAGTAATAAAAAAGCATAAAAATTATCAAAATTCTTAAATTGCACCAATCTTTTTCTAAATGTGGTTTCTTCCACGCGGCTTTTCCCACGGAATCTTCATCTGGATACTAAGCGATTTGCTCTTAATGCAGACTGGATTGCCGGTCGATTTTATTATTTATGATTATCAATTTACCGTTCTTAAGAGTGGAACTTAAACATCATTCACTAAACAAGTGTTCATTTTTACAGTTAAAGATTAGATTGAGGATTAACGGTTGTTTTTATTTAAAAAATACTGAAAATTTATTTCTTTTTTGTCTTAGAAATAATAGTTTAGATCAGAAAAAATGTTTTATTATGAAACATGTAGAAAATTCCATATGAGGACGTTGCTGAGTGAATTTTAGAAAGACTAGATCATTGCTGACAGAATTATATGAACAGTCTCTTAGAACGAGAAACATGAATTCTCTTTATAGGTTTTAGGATTGTAAAATCCTTCATTTTGATTCTATCATTCTATAAATGTGATTAAATATGATTAAATAATAGAGTGGGGTATTTTAAATTCTAAAAAGTAATTAAAACAAGGTATCTTTGCTATATAAAATCACAGCAATGGAAGATTTAGAAAAAGCATTTGGGGATATGAGGATTTCACTTGGAAAATATCCATCGTCGAAGAAATGTTTTTCGCTTGTCTTGAGATTAAGAATTGAAATAATCAGTAATTGAAATAACAAGTATCTCATCTTCTTACTCAAATTTTTCGAGTAAACTAATAAAGAACTAGGTATTAGAAAAATGTTCCTTTGTGATAGCAGTACTGAACAATTGGGCTTAAAGTAACAATAAAAATAAATAGGATTTATACGAAGTAATAAGAAGAATTATTGTTTTATCGCTATCGTTTGATCATCAACATAATATTTATTGTCCGTTTCGGTAGGTTTATGAGAAATCTTCATGAAGCGACTTTTAATAAAATACCTATGGAAGCTTGCTAGATTATTTCTGGCATTATGTAAAGCCACTACAAGTTGACGATATTAATAAGTCGAAGCATTAGAAACATTAAAACAGAATTAGAAGTGAAAATCGTTAGTCAAGCAGGCTCTTTAAATTTATGAAATGAGAAGCAATCAATTTATCACTGTATCATTTTCACCAAAAAAAGATTGCTATTGTTTAAGAGATTTTTCCACAATCATCTTTTGTCTACCTCTATCTACTATTCTATATAGATATATTATTCATGGCAACTTTAAAGGTAACAAATCTGGCAGTCGACAGTGGTACAAATTAATCTGCTAAGAAAGTAACAAATCCTCTAAAAATTAATCTGGTAAGTATAAGACAATTCATCAAGGATACTACAAATATTACACGCAACTCATGAAAGGAAATATGCTAAATTAAGTAATCCATATAGAAATGAGAAGGCTTATATAGAGTATCTAAGTGGGATCTGAATATTGTCAGACGGAAAAGCCAATATTCCAGAAGACTACCTTGATCAAAGAAAATTTCCACAACTTGTAATAAGGGTTTAAAAATGAGGATATTGAAAAAAAGAGCACCTTATGGTGCATGGCAATCCCCAATTAATGCTGGTTTAGCGGCAAACTCATCCCGAGTTTTGGTTGAAGTTGAAGTAAGTGGTGATGACATTTATTGGTTGGAGCGTCGTCCTGAAGAGACGGGACGTCAAGTGGTTATGCATTTGTCTTCAGTGGAAAATATCCAAGTAGTTACGCCTTCCGATTTTAGCGTGCGAACGCGGGTGCATGAATATGGGGGTGGAGATTATGTGATTCATCAAGATACTATTTATTTTTCTAGAGATACAGACCAATGCTGGTATCGTCAAAAGATAGGTGAAGATCCAAAACTGATTACTCCGATGCCGAAGAAGCCAAGAGGGCTACGTTATGCGGATGGTGTAGTGATTCCAGGGGGACAATGGTTGATAGTGGTCCGAGAATCGCACGAAAAATCCGTTGTGAATGAACTCGTAGCCATTGCTACTGACGGAACGCAACGAATCAAAACATTAATGCGAGGATATGATTTTTATGCGGCACCCCGATTAAATCAAATAGGAAATCAGATTGCTTGGATTTGCTGGAATCGTCCTCAAATGCCTTGGGATGGAACTGATCTTTGGTTAGCTGATTTAACAACGACTTTACAATTAACCAACGCTCGTAAGATTGCGGGTGGTCTCAATGAATATATTTCCCAACCTTCCTTTAGTTGTGATGGAAAACTTTATTTTATTTCTGATAGAAGTGGATTCGAAAATATTTATTACTATAATGATGGAAGATTTAAATTAGTTTGCCCGATGTATGCTGATTGCGGTTACCCTCAATGGGTTTTTAAAATTAAAACATATGACTTCCTTAATAAGGATCAAATCGTCGTTATTGTGATGAAAAATGGAAAGCAAACATTAGGTTTAATCGAAGATAGACATTATTCCGCGTTTAATTTACCTTTCACTAATTTTGTACCCACGTTAGCGATTCGAAATAATACAGTCGTTTTCATTGGTGCTAGTTACGATCGATTTCCTACTTTGGCATACTATGACTTGAAAAATAAACAATCTGCTATCCTGTATGAAAGCACTTCATTAAAAATAGATAAAAAATACTTTTCTATTCCGAAGGCGATTGAATTTTTAACCAATAATAAACAAACGGCGTATGGCTTTTATTATGCACCACACAATGATGACTATATGACGCCAGCAAATGAAAAGCCCCCTTTGATTGTTATGAGCCATGGAGGTCCCACAGATGCTACTTCAGCAACACTTAATTTAAAAAATCAATTCTGGACTAGTCGTGGATTTGCTGTTTTAGATGTGAATTATGGTGGGAGTACGGGTTATGGTAAAGCTTATCGTAAACGTTTAAAAAAACGGTGGGGCATAGTCGATGTTGCTGATTGTGTCAATGGAGCGAAGTTTTTAGTAAGAAAAGGAAAAGCAGATCTAAAACGATTAATTATACGTGGCAGCAGTGCAGGTGGTTATACTGCTTTATGTGCCTTAACTTTTTATAATGTGTTCTCTATTGGATCTAGTTATTTTGGTATCGTAGATTTAGAAGGTTTTGTAAACGATACTCATAAATTTGAATCATGTTATCTAGAAACTTTGGTGGGTAAATACCCGGAGAAAAAAACACTGTATAGAATACGATCACCGATTAATCACGTAGATCGATTAACTTGTCCAATTATTTTTTTACAGGGTTTGGAAGATAAGGTGGTTCCACCTTGGCAAGTGGAGATTATGATTGCAGAGATGAATAAAAGAGGGTTGCCTTATTCTTATATAACATTTAAGCATGAACAGCATGGTTTTCGTTGTACAGAAACGATTCAAACAGCACTTGAATCGGAGCTATATTTTTTCGGCCAATTTTTTCATTTTAAACCAGCAGATATCTTATCACCAATTAAAATAGAAAATTTTAATCAGAAACCACAGATTGAGTATGATGAAAATTAATTTTATCGGTGCAGGTAAGCTTGGGAAAAATATTGCTAGGCAAATAGTCATTAATAATGCTGCAGAAATTCAGGGAATCTGTAATCGACAAAGTGGTATTAATGCCGTCAATTTCATTGGACAAGGAAAGATTTATAAAAATATCAATACATTGCCACCAGCTGATTTGACTTTTATTACAACTCCGGACGATGATATTTGCACTTGCTGTGAAAAATTGGCGAGGAGTAATAATCTCAAAAAAGAAAGCATTGTAGCGCATTGTAGTGGGGCATTGACATCAAATCAACTCATATCAGTTAAAAAGAAGAACTGTTCTATAGCGAGTGTACATCCTTTACGAAGTTTTATTGGAGAAAATACCATTCAATTAGAAGGTGCTTATTGTACTATCGAAGGCGACCAAAACGCCGTCGAACAATTATCTCAGCTTTTTAGTACAATAGGTTACTTAGTGTATCCCATTGACCAAAGTAAAAAAATCATCTACCATGCCGCTAGCATTTTTGCTTCTAATTATTTAGTTACATTATATGAAAGCGCGTTAGTTTGCTTAAAAGAAGCGGATATAGAGGATGTTACTGCAACAAGAATGATGATCAATCTCATGAAAAATACCTTGGATAACATTGATATCACCCGATCAGCAGAACGGTCTTTAACCGGTCCGATTAAGAGAGGTGATTCTAATACAATTGGCAAACATTTGCGCGTGCTGTCAAAGATAGGTCTCTCTGAGCTTTATAAAAAATTGGGATTGATGACGTTAAACATCGCTAATTTATCAACTCTTAAGAAAGAAAAAATAAAACAAGTATTATCAATTCTTGTATAACGTCTGTTTTAGAACGTGCTTTGTGATATTGATCACAACCAATAAAGACGGTATAATCGATGGAAACTCCCGTATGAGAGCCCGCATATCGGGTTAAGCTATTATGCTGGTCTGATGGTTGAAGCCAGATTGATTCACTGAGAGAGATGGATCGGTTTTTGGTTTTTAAAAAATATCTATCGAAGCGGTGTTCAGGCCTGGGCATGTAAAAGTAGTGTTTTGGTATAATTTTGATGTGCAGCCAAAAGTTGCGGTGTATCATCGTGGGTTTTGTTGCCATTTTTTTACCGGATGATCTTCCGAAAAATTGTCTTTCTGCATCGAAAAATATCGAAAAATATTTAATTTGGAACTAGCTACGTTAATTCAGAACCAGTTACGTCCTTAATGTTCCTTAATACT
Organism: Coxiella endosymbiont of Amblyomma nuttalli; assembly: GCF_018107685.1. Lineage (GTDB taxonomy): Bacteria > Pseudomonadota > Gammaproteobacteria > Coxiellales > Coxiellaceae > Coxiella. Next base: position 127,306 of record NZ_CP064834.1, read on the forward strand.
TGTTCATTCGAGTGCTTACTTTTTCTATTCCAAGTAATTCCTATAATAGAGAATATTAAAATTTCTAATTCGGCTGATGGGGTTACTGTTTTTAAGTAAATAATCTTGTTTATCGGTATTTCCTTGTAATTTCCGTATTGGTATTCTTTATTATGAAGTGAAAGGATACTTTTACAACATCGAGCAAGATAATCTATTTACTTAATTGACTAGACTAAGGCTTATTAGGAATAATATTTACGATCATAAAATAGATGTTACCCGAATAAGCAACTTCACGTTCGATTACCAAAATTTTTTATATTCATTTTCATTGGTATTTTTCTTTATTTGGATGCGAGAACAGATACGATTTATTTGTAATATCGCCCTCATTTTCTGCACTCTTTGTGTTTTAGTCGGTGCATAAAATAATCCCAGGTTTTTGTTTTTATAATTCACTCATTAATATTATCTATGTCTTGAAATTCTATTGCTAATTAAGCAATCTCGAAAGGACTCGAGATAATATGCTGATAAAAAGACAACGGTCAAATACAGGTGTATGAAAGAAATTATATTTGCATCCAAGCTCTTTTTCTTTAATACTAAAATAGGAGGCAATGTATTGGTTGTATGGCATTTCCACTGTATTTGAAATAAAGTATACTGGGGGGAGTTTAAATTTTGCAGTGTGTAAAGATGATGGAACAGATCTCTCAGTTTATTGTTAATCATTGGGCTTTAGTAATGGCTTTCGTTAGCGCTTCAGTTGTACTATTCATAATAGAGTCGCGTAGTAAGGGTCTTAGTGGTAGAAATCGCCTTACTCCTTTTCAAGCGACTCGCTTGATTAATAGTGAAGAAGCTATAGTTATTGATATTCGCGATGCGAATGCATACAATAAAGGTCATATCGCTAATGCTATTCATATATCCCTAAAAGGGCTAGATGAAAGTATGGAGCACTTGGAGCAATATAAGCGTCGACCATTGATTATCGTGTGTGCGATGGGTCAAAAATTAGGACGTATTATCAATATGCTACGCGAGCATGGATATAAAAAAATTTATATTTTAACAGGTGGTATGAATGCTTGGAACAATGCCAACATGCCGGTGACTAAAAATGAGTTTGAAGATTGAAATCTATACTACAGCGCGTTGCCCCTATTGTATCAAAGCCAAGGCGTTATTAGACCAGAAAGGTGTGAAATATACAGAAATTCACGTCGATCAGGAAGAAGAAAAATTCCGCGAGATGTTAAAACGAAGTAATGGGCTGCGCACGGTGCCTCAGATATTCATTAATGATTATGGAATTGGAGGTTTCGATGCATTATGGAAATTGGAACAAAAGAAACAATTAGACGCGCTGTTTACGTGTTGAATGTTGAGGGGATTTCAGAATGGTAGGAAAGTTAACGAGCGTAAGTTGAGATGCAAGATAGTAAGCTTGAATTTGCTGTTCAGCATTCATATGTTATCATTTTTTTGAAGCATCTCGTGTCTCGCTAGTTTTCCTAGAAAAGGTAGCTTAGGATAAGTGTGGATCTAGTCACTGAGGCCAAACGATTTAGGCGAGAATAACCGTTTGACGGTAGCTGTTAGTGTAATAGTGAAACATGAGACGGTATTTTTAATGGAAGCGCACCAATACTACTAACCAGTTTTACTAAAGAACATATGCGTACCGTATTTAGAAGTTTTTGTCTAAATACTCTTATTAAACAAAAAAGACAAAAAGTGATTACTGATGTGTTGATACGTGATGGTTGTTCTCAACTTGATTTAGTTTCGGTCAATGTTGATGCTCTCCTAGAACAACATGATCGCTCGCAAGACGGCGAGCATGTACATTAGAAACGTTGATGGTTAGAGATCATCAACATCCCATTACGGTATTAGGCGCAGGCTCATGGGGCACCGCATTAGCGCTTGTGTTAGCACGAAATGGTCAAGAGGTTCGGCTTTGGTCTTGGAAAAAAGATCACGTTGATGAAAGACGAGAGCAACGTACCAGTAATCGTTATTTACCACATTACCCCTTTCCTAAAAAGCTGCATTTTTCCAGCAACTTAAAGAGTAGTTTGGATAACGTCATGGACATTTTAATCGTAGTGCCAAGTTTTGCATTTCAAGAAGTAGTGATTCGAATTAAACCTTACCTCGATTCAAATACTCGTATCGCCTGGGGAACGAAAGGCTTAGCTGTAACAGGTTATTTATTGCATCAAGTGGTGGAAATGGAATTAGGATATTTACCTATGGCGGTAGTATCCGGGCCTAGCCTGGCCACAGAGGTGGTTGCTAATTTACCTACAGCAATTGCAGTAGCAAGCAATAGCGCTGAGTTTTCAAAAGACTTAACTAAGCGACTGCATAGCGCATATTTTCGTGTTTATCAAAATGATGACATGATTGGTATGGAATTATGTGGAAGTGTGAAAAATATATTGGCCATCGCAACTGGTATTAGTGATGGACTGGCATTAGGTGCTAATGCACGGGCTGCGTTAATTACACGCGGATTAGCTGAAATGGGAAGATTGATCTACGTTATGGGCGGTAAGCAGGAAACGCTGACTGGTTTGGCAGGATTAGGTGATTTAGTCCTTACCTGTACAGATAATCAATCACGCAATCGTCGATTTGGATTAGCCTTAGGCAAAGGTGTTGATTTAAAGATAGCAGAACAGGCTATTGAAGGAGCAATTGAAGGTTTATACAATACTGATCAAGTGTATAAATTGGCTAAAAAGCACGCTGTTGAAATGCCGATTTCTCATCAAGTCTATCGAATACTGCACGAAAATTTAGATCCACGTCAGGCAGCGCGCGAGCTTCTAGAACGTCCCCAAAAAACGGAACATTAAGGTAAGTTGAGTGCGTATTGTTGTATGAAAATATCTTTATTAATATGTATCACAAAATTTAGACTACCTTAAAATAAAAGGTACTTATGGAAATTTCACCGTCGTTAGGTTTCAAGAAGACGTGCGTTAATTAATGCAAGAAAATGTATTTGTAAAACTGATACCCCGGATTTGACAATCATCGATTGGATTGAAACGAACTATACATTACCAGTATGGTGATTTTCTTATGTACAAAACAGATAGAACATTGTGTTTTAACTCGTTTGAGTTGTATATACATTTACGCTGTGTGGTGTAGGATACAACTCTGTCTAATTAGAACAAACACTGATCTCGGATCCCTATTAATATTTGTATGAGGTTTCGCTTGGGTACACATCGAATAAATCGCCGAAGGAAGTATCACTTACTTTATCATTACTAATGATAAAGCGCCGCATCAGTATAGGCCTTCACTTACAATGCACGTTGTAGAATATCATTTGATATTACTGTTAGTATTTTTGGATTCGCAAAAATACTAGAAACAACAAGTTATAACTGAAGATAACATAATAAATTTTAACAAATGACTAGTAAACTGATTGTATTTTTAATAACTTTTTTGTTTGATAGGCGGTAAAATTCATCCTCTTATTAAACATCTAAATGGTCAATGGGTTCGTGCAGCAGTTTATTCGATTAGGGATATAGCTTTATCGTGCAGGTGATGAGAAAAATAATCGGCTTGGCGTTATTAATTCAAAGAAATGTTTCTAAGCTTCAGATGTTTATTTATTTTTTCTTAATATACAATAAATATTCTCCTGTGGTTCTGAAAAATAGCTACATGAATTATTGAAGATATGACGTGCTGTCAATTTCTTTTGATAAATAAGGACTTATTTCTTATAAAACTTTTAAAAATGCGGGCATGGAAGTTGAAATAGAAGTTGACGATGCAATATGACTAATGCAACGATTGATGTTAGTATGGAGATAGTATTATGCACAATGCGTTGTATATCGCAAATCCTACTGGGGTTTGTAGTAGCTGGATATATGATTAATATTTTATAATATCGACTTTGATTTTTATGCCGTGATCAGTTAACTTACACCTAGAGTAATTGAGAATATTACCAAGGCAGTGTTTGTACGACCTAACCATCGTATGTATGTGGTGTATTCGTGAATAGCATAAAAATCGTGATACATGCGGGTTAAGTAAGGGTAGAATGGAAATAATCAACATAGCTGCTTATAAATTTCTAACGCTTAAAAACGAACTTCTAACTGTATTACAAAGTCAGCTGCGAGAAGGGGCCCTTGTATCCCATTTAAAAGGTACAATTTTATTGAGTACTGAAGGGATTAATCTAATGATAGCTGGCGAACGAAAAAATGTTGATAGATATAAGCAATTTTTATCCTGTATACAAACCTTAGGTGATTTAGTTTACAAAGAAACTCTATCAGCATCTTACCCATTTGCAAAACTCGTGGTTCAGATTAAAAGAGAAATTGTCACGATGCGTTGTGCTGATATTCATCCTGAGAAAGAAACGGCACCACATATTTCACCTGAAATGTTCAGACGTTATTATCAACAAAAACAAAATATGGTAATTTTAGATACACGTAATGATTTCGAAGTTACTATGGGGACGTTTGAAAATGCAATTAATCTTCATCTCCGATCATTCAGCGATTTCCCCAAAGCTATTGATCAATTGCCAGAATCTTTTAAAAATGAATGCATCTTGACTTTCTGTACTGGTGGCATTCGCTGTGAAAAAGCATCTGCTCTAATGATAAAAAAAGGATTTAAAAAAGTTTATCAACTTGATGGTGGGATTCTGCATTACTATGAAAAATGTGGGAGTAATTATTTTAAAGGAAAATGTTTTGTCTTTGATAAGCGAATTGCTATAACGGCCGACTAAAATAGCTATTACTTCAAAACTTGCAAAGCCTTTATGCGATAGAGTTGCGATCAACAATACAGAGGTATTCTTGATCGCGCCCGACATTCTCAGAAAGATGCCAGCCCAGAAAGATGCCAGTCACAATTGTAGACAGATATAACATCAAGTTTCCCGGAGATATATAGTTATTTGAGACTGCTTGACACTTTTCTTCACGACGGACTATCTATTTCTCGAAGACGAATAAGATAAAAAGCCAATAACTGTATAATCAAGATCGCGAGTATAATCTGCATTTCTTGACAAGCACTAAAGAAAAGATCATAAGCATTACCCCTAAGATATTATCAATAAACTCATCAATGGTCAAAATACCGAGGTCAAAAATACCGATAACACTGAATAAATGTGATACACAAACTCGAGGCCACTAGTGTGACGAGAATCATGATAGCGAAGATTGATCATTTATAAACCAAAGTAGCATATCACTTTTCCTCTTGGCAGGAGATAATCAAAACTGCTAAATTAAACTCTATAAAATATCAATGAATAGGTACCATGAATCTGGATTATTTAGATTTTGAACAACCCATTGCAGAACTTCAGGAAAAAATTGAAGAGCTTCGTCGCGTTGGCACCAGTCAAGATATTAGTCTTAGTAAGGAAGTTGCTAAGCTGGAAGAAAAAAGTAAGCAGTTAGCGCATCAAATTTTTTCTCGTTTAACAGCGAAACAAATTGTGCAATTGGCACGTCATCCATTGCGCCCATACACAAAGGATTATCTCAATCGTGTTTTTACCGATTTTCATGAGTTACAAGGTGATCGTCATTACTCACAAGGTACTGCGATCATTGGGGGTCTTGCACGATTGTGTGGAGAACCCATCGTGGTTATTGGCCAACAAAAAGGACGTACAACTAAAGAAAAAATTTATCATAATTTTGGAATGTCAAAACCGGAAGATTTTCGCAAAGCGCTTCGGTTAATGAAGCTAGCTGAGCGATTCTCAATTCCCGTAACCACATTCATTGACACACCAGGCGCTTACCCTGGTGTGGATGCTGAAGCACGCAATCAGAGTGAGGCCATTGCGCGAAATCTGTTTGAAATGTCGAAATTAAAAACTCCAATTATTTGTATTGTACTAGGTGAAGGTTGTTCCGGTGGTGCTTTAGCCATTGGCGTTGGTGATCGAACTTTGATGTTACAATATGCTTATTACTCTGTCATTTCTCCTGAGGGTTGTGCCTCTATCTTATGGAAAAGCGCAGAAAAAGCAGGTGAGGCTGCTCATGCTTTAGGACTTACCGCTAATCGCTTGCACAAGCTTGGTTTAATTGATGAAATAATTAAAGAACCTCTCGGGGCTGCACATCGAGATGTTGACGCGATGGCTACTACGCTTCAGAAAAAATTACAGGCACATTTGATTGATTTACGATCAAAATCCATCGAATTATTATTGGAAGAGCGTTATCGTCGTTGGTCAAGTTACGGAAAGGATTAGGCTGTGTTAACAGTGAAGAAGCTTGTTACAGTATTGGGCGAATTAACTGATGATCCTTATTTTTGTATTGCTTATAGCGGAGGAATGGATTCTCACGTTTTATTATATGCGATGGCAGAATGCCAGAAACAAAATTCTTCTATTCAAGTTCGTGCTTTACACATTAATCATCATCTAAATTCCAATTCTAATCAATGGGAAGACCATTGCAAGAAAGTTGCTCAACAGTTAGGCATTCCTTTTCACGTGGAATCGTTGAGGCTCATGTTGAATAATGGTGATAGTATTGAAGCAGTGGCACGAAAGATGCGTTACGATGTTTTGCAAAATCACGTTCATGACAAAGAAAATATACTTACCGCACATACACAGAATGATCAGGCCGAAACTTTTTTGCTTCAATTATTGCGTGGTGCAGGTGTAAGAGGTTTGTCTGGAATGCCTTTGAAAAAAAAATTGGGGAGAGGTTATTTATTGCGACCTTTATTGAGCATGAATCGCGAGGATTTAAAAACATATGCTAAAAAAAATCATCTGCATTGGATTGAAGACGATATGAATTTTGAATTGCGATTTAACCGAAATTATTTGCGACATGAAGTATTTCCGATTTTACGTCGTCGTTGGCCTAAAGTATTTTCAGTTATTTCGCGATCCACCAACCACTGTGCAGAAGCGGCTCATTTGTTGGATCAATCAGCAGATATAAATTTGCAAACTATGCAAATGAACGGAGCATTAGCTATTAGACCTTTATTACAACTGACACCTGAACAACAACGGAATACTTTACGCCGTTGGATTTATCGTCGGGGATTCAGTATGCCACAGACAAAACAATTGGAGCAAATGCGAAGTGATGTTCTAGCAGCATCGGCGGATGCGGTTCCCGTTTTTGTTTATGATGACGTTGAAATTCGGCGATTCGGCAATGCACTACATATATCAACGGTCTCCTCCTCCTCACTTCTTGATACGAGTGTGATTATCACATGGAATTTACATGACCCATTATATTTGCCTGGTACTCTGGGAGTATTACGAGCTGTAAAAAAAAAAGGTAAGGGAATATCTACGGCTATTGATATCCAACAAATTACTGTCCGATTCCGTCGAGGTGGGGAACGCTGTCAACCGGCAGGGCGAAAAGAAACACATTCACTTAAGAAATTGATGCAGGAATGGAAAATCCCTTCATGGCAACGCAATCGTATTCCATTAATTTATTACGATGGTAAATTAATTACTGTTGTAGATTATTGTATTTGTGGAGGATTTGCAGCGAAAAATAATGAGTTTGGGTGGGTAATAAAGAAATATAAACAATTAGCTCGCTAGCTCGCTCAAAATGTGTTTAATATAAAGAACGCCGACTTTTCACATGAAAACTGCTTTACTTAAATTCTATAAAAATTAAATAGTTAAAATTAAGTTGCATTAAAAAATAAGGCATTTAGCTTTACTATCCGCTCTTGATGTGCTATGAAATACATGATGGTGCATGGTTATTTATGAAATTATCTAACGAAGATTCTTTAATGAGTGGATCTATCTTCGTATGGGCATGAAGTTCGGACTTATCAATTGGACAATTAGAGAATTATAAATCATGAATCTTTGCTTTTCTTCATTATTTCAACAATAAAGCAAAAGAGACAATAGATCTATATGACTATGTAATTAATGTAAAATCGCTACTTTTAGAAATACCTAGGTTTCTTAAATTTGGATGATATTGGTCATGATGAATGTTAGAAATTAACATTTAGTCAATGGTGGAATATAAAATAGTTTTCCAAAGATGTCAAAGTGTATGCCTGTTTATGTGGGGAATCAAGTTGATGTACGATCTCTTTATGATGGGCTATCTCAGTCTATTTTGATTCACTTAGTTGCATTAGAAACAATGCGGAATCGGAGGGACAGTTTTGTCTGAATTTTGTTATCTAAAACAACTTGTATCTTCTCTTCAGAGATCGCTAATCCTAGTAAGGCTACGTCCATCGTCGTTGTTCTGATGTTAAGAATTAGCGGTGCTTCTCTAGAACACACCGGATTAGAAATCATTTGGTATCGTACCATGGTTTATGTGGTTATTTGCAAGGTCGATAGCTGCTAAGTAGTAGTGCTTTTAATAAAATTTGAAGTTATCGAAAGTAAGTTCTTCCTCAAACAAAAGAAATTTTTTGTTGTTTCCTTTCAATAAATGACTGAAGCGCTTGTAGTGATTATGAAGTTTGATTTATCATATTTTCAGAAGTTGGACCAATGCGTATTAAAGATATCGCATTAACCTGTTTATCGCTATAACCATCCTAACAACCATTTTAATAAAAATATTAAAAATAAAAAGTCGAGAAACAGCAATATTCTTCGCGATATCTTTATCCTGTGCTACTATACGTTCAAGAAAAACAAACGATAGTTATGACAGCAATTCCACAAAGATTTATTCGGAATTTCTCTATTATTGCGCACATTGATCACGGAAAATCGACATTAGCGGATCGGTTTATTCAGTTTTGTGGTGGATTAAGTGATCGAGAGATGAAATCTCAAGTGCTTGATTCAATGGATATTGAACGTGAACGCGGAATTACTATTAAGGCGCAAAGTGTTACGCTTAATTATCAAGCCCAGGATGGTCATATTTATCAACTTAGTATTATCGATACACCAGGGCACGTAGATTTTGCTTATGAGGTGTCACGATCGCTTGCCACTTGTGAGGGCGCCTTGTTGATAGTGGATACAACACAGGGAGTAGAAGCGCAAACAGTGACCACTTACCATATGGCGATTGAACAAGGGCTTGTTATTCTTCCTGTTTTAAATAAAATTGATTCACCACAAGCAAACCCTGAGCGTACTATTCAGGAAATTAAAGATGTTATCGGCATTGACGCACGTAATGCCATTTGGGTGAGCGCTAAAGAAGGCGTTGGAATTAAAGAGTTGTTAGAGAAACTGGTGAAAGTAATTCCACCGCCAGTGGGTAATATAAAATCTCCATTGCAGGCTTTAGTCATTGATTCTTGGTTCGATAGTTATTTGGGTGTGGTATCGTTAGTGCGAGTTAAAACTGGCATATTACGTAAAGGCGATAGAATTCGCGTAATGTCAACTGGTGAGACTTATCACGTTAAGCACGTCGGCCATTTTACACCAAAACGTCATTTACTTGAAGCGCTAAGCACTGGAGCAGTAGGTTTTGTGATTACTGGAATTAAAGATGTTTTCGGTATTCCTGTTGGTGATACGCTAACGCATGCTAAAGATGGAGTAAAAACCCCATTACCTGGATTTCAGCAACTTAAACCACAAGTATTTGCTGGCTTATTCCCGATTAATTCCGAAGATTATGAGACATTTTGCGAAGCTCTTGCAAAATTACGCTTAAATGACGCTGCTATATTTTACGAACCGGAATCTTCTCAAACTTTAGGATTTGGTTTTCGTTGTGGATTTTTAGGAACGCTACACATGGAAATTGTCCAGGAACGATTAGAGCGTGAATACAATCTGGAACTGATTGCCACCGCACCGACAGTAAATTATGAAGTTTTGACCAAGCAAAATGAAATTTTTTATATCAATAATCCGAGTTGTTTGCCAGAAGCCACTAAGATCACTGAAATTCGAGAACCTATTGTGATAGTGAATATCTTAGTACCACCTGAATTTTTAGGTGCTGTGATTGCTGTGTGTGTTGAAAAGCGGGGTGTACAAAAAAAATTATCGTATTTGAGCAAAAGAGTATCAATAAGCTATGAGATTCCCCTAAGTGAGGTCGTTTTGGATTTCTTTAATCGGTTAAAATCAGCTAGTCGAGGATATGCTTCATTAGATTATAATTTTTATCGCTTTCAGTCTGCAAATTTGGTAAAACTGGATATCCTTATTGGAGGGCAAAAAGTGGATACTTTAGCGGTCATCGTTCATCGTGACCGGGTACTTGCGTGCGCGAAAAGGTTGACTGAACAATTAAAAGATTTGATTCCACGCCAAATGTTTGAGGTGATAATACAAGCAGCAATTGGTACCAAAGTTATTGCACGTATGTCGGTAAAGGCGCTGCGAAAGAATGTAACAGCGAAATGTTATGGCGGCGACATTACACGTAAACGAAAGTTATTGGAAAAACAAAGGATAGGTAAAAAGCGCATGAAACATATAGGGAAAGTTGCTATTCCGCAGGGAGCATTTTTAGCGTTCTTGAGAGTGAAACCTGAAAAATGATTTTCGATTTAATATTAATTTTCATGGTATTGTCAACGTGAGTGTGGTAAGACGGTTCTTTTTGCCTTGCTTAAAAACAAAATTACTTGTCTCGTTGAATATGTAAGATTTTTCTATTTTATTCGATTAATTTAGATAATCCGGTTTACGATATAGTCCAACTTTACCGTGTACTAATCAATTTCCTAGAGCCGACAGTGATACTTAGTAATTTCGTCACTATTGAATCATTATTAGGATAATTTAATTATAGACTTCGTTTTATCAGCTATTTTTAGTAAAAATGCTTTTTCTAGAATGAGATAGAATGAGCGAAAGTTGTTTTAATTCATTAGCTATAAAAGACCTAAGAATTGTTTTCAAACAGATAAATATTATCGAATTATCATATCATCTTAATAAAAATAAATATTTCTGTATCAATAATAGGCATAAAAATAGAAGTTTTTATGTACGGAGGATATTAATACTCGATTGACTTAAAGCAAGCAAGTTAAATGATATTCAAGCATAAAAATTATGTACAGTCGGTAAAAGTGAGAGAGGAAATTATGATTTAGTGATACCTATAGAGCATTATTCATGATAGGAGGCAATTAAGATGATGGTGACGATAATTGTCAATAGAAATTTATATTTGAAAAAGATTTAATTATGTTAAACACTCAGAATTTAGATAGATTAATAGTTTTAGATAATCAGGTATGGCAAGTCAACATCTAGCATATTACTGCATCAGTGCGTTTCCGTTATGCTAATGTTAGAAAAGGAATTTACATGGTCGATTTGAATGAATTAATGAACCGTTTAGGTTACAGATTTAGCAATGTGAAATTATTGGAAAGTGCGCTTAGTCATCGCAGTGCAGGATCTGATAATAACGAACGATTGGAATTTTTAGGGGATTCTGTTCTAGGGCTTATTGTTGCTTCTGAATTATACCAACGACACCCCAATGCACGAGAAGGCGAACTAAGCCGGATGCGCGCTTTGATAGTAAACGGAGACATGTTAGCACAATTGTCAATGGATTTGAAAATTAATGAGAATTTACGACTAGGTGTTGGTGAGCGAAAAAGTGGCGGGAAATCACGTCGTTCTATTTTAGCTGGTGCATTAGAAGCAGTGATTGGTGCCATTTATATTGATGCAGGATTGGAAATTTGTCAGCGTTGTTTGTTAAATTGGTATGGGGAACGAGTGTATGATTTATCAAAGCTAATACCGAAAAAAGATGCAAAGTCTCGCTTACAAGAATGGTTACAGGCTCGAAAATTTCCATTGCCTATATACAATATAAAAGCAACTGGTAAGGCTCACGCACAGATATTTATCGTAATGTGTTCTGTTACAGGGCTTCCCCATAAGACTAATGGTGTTAGTACGACGCGCCGACAAGCAGAACAGATAGCTGCTGAACATTTTTTAGAATTATTAAATGAGTAAAATTACCTATTGTGGCTACAGATTACTATTGGATAGCTCAGCGTAAGTAAATTAATTTTGACTAATCAGCTTCTAGATCAGAAAATTGGTATTACTTTCCGTGTCCGAAAGCCACAAATCACGCAATTTCGTATTTTGGCATAAAAATCTTAAATAAATGCTCATGTCATTTATGTGGGTATGCTCCTCGCTTCATACATAGAAGCGCATTGAGCAATAAATTGCTATATGAATCCGGTAGATTAAAGTTCTTTGCAGGAAGAGATAGATATAGTTGTTTTTTTATTGAACCAAACTTATTATCCCACACCGGGAAAAGTTGTACCGAAAATATGATATGAATAGTTATTGAGGTAATTCAAAGATCTTGGCACAGAACCAGAAGCGGTGCCAATGTCTCACTATTGATATCTCCTTTTTATGAGATTATTTTACTGTACAAAAACGGTGATCAGGTAGGTGGTTTAGCATAAACTGTTACTCAATCTATCGGATATTACTATTATCTTATTGTTTTTCAATTAAAAAAAGTATTAAAGTAGAAACAGAAAAATTATTAGCATTTTAGTAGCGATTCGAGTTGAGAAAAAAGGACGAAAAAGGATTATAATTGTCTAGAAAAAGTAGAACACCTTAAAACAACAAGTACAATAGCATGAATAGACATAGAAGAACTGTCTGGTAAAAAAATGTGTTACAGTTGTAAACGAAGGTGAAGTCGACTATTCAGATAACAAGCAATACTAAAATTGGAGTTTAAAAGAATGGCAGAGCGCGTTTCTTTGGAACCCGCCTTTATTTTACATCGACGTCCCTATAGTAATACTAGTTTGATTATTGAATTGTTAACTCTAAATTATGGTCGTGTATCTGCATTAGCTCGGAGTGCACGAGGGTTAAAATCACGTTATAAAGGTAAGTTAGAATTATTCTTTCCACTTGTAGTATCGTGGGTAAGTCGAAGCGATTTAAAATATTTAGGTGATGTAGAATTAAGCGGAATGCCATATCCCTTGGAAGGTGAGCCATTATTATGTGGTTTTTATTTAAACGAATTATTGATGCGTCTATTGTATCATGGTGATCCTTATGATCGTTTGTTCTATGCTTATCAGGAAGCATTGGGTCAATTAGTTAATGGTAATTTAGAAAAAAATTTGCGTTTTTTTGAAAAACGATTGTTGGATGAATTAGGTTATGGTTTACCACTACAATATGAGATAAAAAACAATATACCCATTGAAGCTGATCAATTTTATCAATATGATCCTGATCAAGGGTTTTTACCTTGTGAAGTAGGCAATAGAAAAAATGTTTTTTGTGGGAAAAGTTTACTTGCTTTACGAGAGGGAAAATTTTTTGATTATAAATCGCTAAAAGATATCAAACGTCTCATGCGAGTAACATTAGGCCGATTGCTTGGGAAAAAACCTCTTAAAAGTCGTGAATTATTGCATTAGTATATGGCTTAGTATAACTAAATAATTGAAGGATGCAGCTTATTGTTTAAGAAAAAATTAGTGGATTTTATAGTAAAATTGGAACGATGATATTTTAATTTCCTTCTTTTTCTTGGTAGAAGCACTTGAGTGCAAAGCACAAATAGGAGAAGTTAAATGGTTCGCTTAGGAGTTAACATTGATCACATTGCCACATTGCGACAAGCGCGCGGCACTACTTATCCCAATCCAGTTGAAGCTGCAGTTATTGCTGTTAACGCAGGTGCTGATGGAATTACTCTTCATTTACGTGAAGATCGTCGACATATCCAGGATAATGACGTACGCAGTTTAAAACAACAATTGACCATTCCCATGAATTTAGAAATGGCTGCATCTGAAGCCATTATACAGTTTGCAGAAGAAATTAAACCAGATCATTGTTGTTTGGTAGCTGAAAAACGTGAAGAATTAACCACAGAAGGGGGATTAGATGTAGCGAGACAACAGATATCAATGCAGAAGATTTGCATTCGCCTGGCCAAAGCAGGCATCAAAGTATCTTTGTTCATTGATCCCCATAAAAAACAGATCGATGCTGCCAAAATCTGTGGAGTTCCTATCATTGAAATTCACACTGGTCATTACGCTAACACAAAAACTGATGACGAATATAATTTAGCACTTAAGCGAATTACCGAAGCAGCCATTTACGCAAATAGCCTAGGTTTTATTGTTAACGCCGGGCACGGCCTAACCATTCACAACGTCCAGCCCATTGCAGCCATTTCTGTTATCAATGAATTAAATATTGGCCATAGCATTATTTCTCGTGCCGTTTTAATTGGGCTCGCTAACGCAGTAAAAGAAATGAAGATGTTGTTGTTGGGCGCCAGATAAGAGGCGTCTTTCTTTCTATAATATTATGTTGATCCTCAAAAACTCAACTTTTCTTCTGCGAAGAATATAGTAGAACGGATAGATATGTAAACATCCACTATCACCTATGACAACTACTGCTTTTAAAGGAACGGAAATGAAAAAGTAACACTCCTCATTCTTTGCAACTATGAATTAATTGTTGGTGTCTCCGATCTAAATTAGCTTCTAAAAAATACGCGAAACGCGAAAAATAGAAAACAGTACGGAGAATAACAGATTGCATACCTGTTTGAGATAGTTGATGTTCACAAGAAGCTAAATTTACCAGCTAAGTACACCTTAGTACGTAATCAATTTTTCTAGGTATGACTGTTTTCAGGATATGTTTTTAAAATTCAAAGTAGTTTCTTCAGAAAGAGAACTAATTCGATCAGCGTTTTTCTTAATAATGCCCTTGAAAGCACTGAATATAAATTATAAATGTAGCCAATTTTCATCATTCCAATCTATGAGTAAGAAGAAGCAATACAATACAATAGCTAAGTAAAAGTATGCAATTCAAATCGTCCATCGCTAAAATAACGTAAAACGCTTCCGTTCTCGTACCAGGCACCTAAGACGATCCGTTGAACAGGTTTTTTGTCAACAATTAAATCATGGATAGCAGGATGATGGGTATGACCGTGAATGAGTAATTCTACGTTGTGTCGTTGCATGACTCGTTTTACTGCATCATGAGTGACATCTTGAATTTCAAAGGATAAATACCGATTGTGATTGCGGCTTTTTTTGCGAAGCTCCTTAGCTAATTTGCGTCGTAGCACTAAAGGGAGAGATAACATTAATTTTTCTACCCACGGTTTTGCAACATTTCGACGATAAATTTGATGTTTATGATCTAACATACAGAGACTATCGCCATGCATTAATAAAATAGATTTATTATAGAGTGAAATCACCGTAGGATCTTTCAATAAGATAATATTAGCGGCTATTGCGAATTTTTTACCAATTAAAAAATCTCGATTACCTCGCATGAAGTAAATTTCAGGTCCTTTTTCAGTGAGTTTTCGAAGTACTTCGATAATTTTTCGATTAAAAATTGACTGATTATCATCCCCAATCCATGCTTCAAAAAAATCACCTAAAATGTAAATAGCATCGGATTTAGGAGCTTGATACTCCATAAAATCGAAAAAGCGAGCTGTGATCGAAGGTTTTTCTTCTTCTAAATGGAGATCGGAAATAAATAAGGTGTGGGATTTCATCATTATAAAATATCTTGGAAGGCAAGCCAAAAATTGTCATAATAGTGCGTTTTTGGGAATGAGTCTAATGATAAAAAGTCGTTTCTGTCCAAGTCCGACTGGCCTCATACACTTGGGGAGTGCTCGAACAGCATTATTTAACTACCTTTTTGCGCAAAAAAATAAAGGCGTCTTCTTGCTTCGAATTGAAGATACAGATGCTGAGCGTTCTAAAAAAAAATTTGACTTTAGACTTCGAGCAGATCTACATTGGATGGGCCTAGATTGGCAGGAAGGTCCGAATAAGGAGGGGAAGGAAAAGGGACCTTATCATCAATCGCAACGTCAAACTATTTATGAGTATTATTATCAGCGTTTAGAAGCAACTAAGCAGGCATATCCTTGTTTTTGCAGCGAAGAACAACTAAAGTTGTCGGTAAAGACTCAACGTTCTATTGGAAAACCACCACGCTACGCAGGTACATGTCGTTCTTTATCTTCCGCAGAGGTGAGAGGGAAACTCGCCAAGTACTTACAGACTAGTTTGCGTTTTTGTGTTCCGAAGAATAAAGTAGTGACCTTTACTGATTTAGTACGAGGTGAACAACACGTTCGAACCAATGATATTGGGGATTTTATTATTCGTCGTACCAATGGCACATCACCTTTTATGTTTTGTAACGCCGTTGATGACGCTCTCATGGGGGTAACTCATGTGTTAAGGGGTGAGGATCATTTGACTAATACGCCACGACAGCTCTTGATCTTACAAGCGCTTGGCTTAGCTGTACCTACTTATGGTCATATAGCTCTAATTGTTGGTTCAGATGGTAGTCCCTTATCCAAACGACGGGGCAGTCGAAGTATTAAAGAATTGCGTGAAATAGGTTATTTGCCAGAAGCCGTGATAAATTATTTAGCGCGTTTGGGACATTATTATAAAAGTGATACTTTTCTTTCACTTGCTGAATTGGCAGATGGGTTTCATGTCAAATTGTTAGGAAAATCTCCTGTTAAATTTAACGTGCAACAACTGGATTATTGGCAAAAACGAGCTATCGAAAAATTATCCTGTGATTATTTTTGGAAGTGGATGGGAAAGGAATTAAAATCAAAAATCCCTGTAGACAAAACTGCTTTATTTCTGACAACGATCAAACCTAATGTGTATTTTCTGCAGGATGTTAATTATTGGATTGATGTCTGCTTTAATAGCGCCCTATCATTTTCACTAATGCAGCGAACATACCTACAAAAAACGGATAAGGTCTACTTTGAAAAAGCAGCTGAAGCCTTTAGGAAATTTGATAAGGATTTAAAGTTGATAATGAATTATTTAAAGGGAACATTAAATCTTGCAGGGAGGGCATTATATCAACCCTTACGAATAGCCTTAACCGGTGTTGAACATGGTCCTGAACTAGCGAAACTGATTTTATTGATGGATGCCAAAACTATCCAAAAACGATTACAAGAAGCGAGGCGGTGAAAATTTTTAACAGTTTAACGAAACGGAAAGAAGAATTCAAACCAATTGAGGAAGGTAAAGTTAAGCTTTATGTATGTGGCATGACAGTATATGATCGTATGCACATTGGTCATGCGCGTTCGTGGATAATCTTTGATATGATTGTGCGTTATTTACGAATGCGGAGTTATGAAGTAAATTTTATTCGTAATATTACTGATATTGATGATAAGATTATCGACCGCGCCAAAGAGCAGAATGAAAATCCTACAGCGCTAGCAGAACGATTTATTCGAATTTTACATGAAGATGAAAATGCGCTTCATGTTTTGTCGGCCGATAAAGAACCTCGAGCAACGCAATATATACCACAAATTATTCAGTTAATAGAGAGACTAATGAAAAATGAAAGTGCTTATATTGGACAGAATGGGGATGTTTATTTCAATGTACGTTGTTTTAAGGATTATGGAAAACTATCTCATCGTAATTTAGATCAGCTTCGAGCAAATACATACACAGAAATTGGCAAATATAAACATGATCCTCTGGATTTTGTATTATGGAAACAAACAAAACCAGGAGAACCCAAATGGAATTCTCCGTGGGGGGAAGGGCGACCTGGCTGGCATATCGAGTGTTCTACAATGTCGAACAATCTTTTAGGACAACCGTTTGATATTCATGGAGGTGGACTAGATTTAAAATTTCCTCACCATGAAAATGAAATTGCACAATCCGAAGCAGCTGAAAAAAAACCTTTTGTAATGCTATGGATGCATACAGGTCTTCTTGAAATTGAAAAAGAAAAAATGTCAAAGTCACTTGGTAATATTATTCCTGTTCAAGAAGTACTTAAAGAACATGATGTTGAGGTCTTACGATATTTTTTATTGTCAGGACATTATCGTAGTCCTCTTAATTATTCCAAAGTAAATTTAAATAATGGTCGTGCTGCTTTAGAACGATTGTATCTTTCCTTACGTGGTTTACCATGCATAGGGGAGAAGCTGAAACCATCTTCCTTGTATACAGATCGCTTTAAAGAAGCTATGGACAATGATTTCAATACCCCTATGGCATTCGTTGTTCTATTTGAAATAACTCGGGAAATTAATCGACTTCGCAATGAGAATCAAATAGAAAAAGCAGCAATTTTAGGTTCTGAATTAAAACATCTTGGTCATGTTTTTGGTCTGTTGAATCAAGTTCCTGAGCGATTTTTACAAGGTAATGGTGGTAAAAAAGAAATGGATATCCTAGAAATTGAAACGTTTATTACCCAACGCAATGACGCAAGAGTAAAAAAAGACTGGAAAACAGCCGATCAAATCCGCAATCAATTGAGTGATTTTAGTGTGACTATCGAGGATTCCTCGGAAGGTACTTACTGGCGACGAAAATAAAAATGGATGTAATAATTCTTTTTGATTTGATTAACCAATTGATTTGATTGATAAAAAAGATGAACTTGAAATCAATTAGTTATGTTGCTTGATATGCTCATGGCGATTATAGAATTATTTTTTTAAGTCTATGACATAGATGTCAGCTGTTTGTCATAGCAATCTTAACTTGCTTGTAATGAGATTTATTAAATATTAATTTTAATCTATTACTGAATTATTAAAGAATATCTGTATGATAAAAATTGAGCAGTATTGGACCGGATTTTTAAAGCAAGGTACCTTCTTTTGTATCATGCTTGTTGTTACAAGCTATTTTTAGCTGCTGCTTTTAGCAGAAAAATTTTTCACATATATCTCCTTGATTATAAAGAAAATAAATAATTAGTAAAAAATAACATCAATCAGCCTAGCATATTTTATTTTCATTCTGTTTTCTTGTCACGCTGTTAATAGTAAATATACTAAAATTTTACTTACTTGATACTTATTCGAAATAAAACGAGTAAGAACAACTTCGATAGAATATTTGCTGTTGAATCTACTGAATATTTACTGAATACCAAATGATAATCAAAACTATTCTTGCTATATTTCGTGGAAAACAATGTAATCTTTATAAGATTAGTACATAGATATCATTGTTTCTTGTTAGTAGCATAAAGATAAATTACCGGACAGAGTAGTACATTAATGGAAAAATATATTGTTATCTATAAGCATAAGTATGGAGACTTGCACTAATCCCATATTGGATAACTTGTTACTTGAAGTCTAATTTAATCGATGTTGTTGGCATGGATGTCTATATAAGCTTTAAGCTGTTAATAGGCAAAATGTTAGTTTAGGCTAGAGCAGCACATAGGGTGCGAGATTCTATGACACATAGATTGTCGATAACTTTTTGAAAATTGGCTGAAATAAGTTTTACACTCACCACCTAGCAACAACAGGAGGCGATAATGAATATTGTGCATAGTTATTTAAGAGGATAATGTATTTAATTGAAATCATATTGTATAAAACAACAATTAAACAATATGATTTGTTGTGAGAAAAACTTGTTCGCTTTAGATTTATTTGGTTCGTACAAGAGATTGAATTTTAAATCTTTTATGCATTTCAATGCTGATCTTTAAATATTCTTGAGCATAATTCTTCTTCTTTCCTTTAGCTTACTGAGCAAGGGTATGTTTTTCACCTGAAAGCAACTCTCTAAATCTATTTAACATAATAAGTTTTTGTTACCAATGTTAAAAATATTATACAATTCTGAACTGTGCTTGCCGTCCGGTATTTATACATATACATCCGTAGCGTCGTAGCCTATCAATTCATCCTCAAACTGCTTAAATTCAGCAAATCCGGTAGGAAAAAAGTTAGAAAACATAATCGATACTTTCATTAAAAGCATTATCAATGCTTTTACTAACAATGCATCTTTTTGACAAGTGCGAAATTTTTGTCGTATTTAGCATATTTTCCCCTTAAATACACCATTCTTATCTTTGATCATCTTAATTCTTATCTTTCCATCTTTAGTATTCTGTATCATAGATTTTAACCCACTATCAATTTTGACTTTATTAACTATTTATCTAAACAATAAGCATTATCTAGAAATTAAGATAAGAACCGATCAATTAAAAATCAATTGAATTGTAACTGTTATTTTCCTGTGCAAGCAGAATTCAGAAACTAATTAGTAACTCTTTTTATTATAGTTGTTATAGGGTCTCACTCCTCAATTAAATCTCGATAAAAGACTGAGTCTCTTTTTATGTGAGTAAAACTCGCACTTTAGATTAGCTTTGATCCTCCAACAAAGGGGTATGGGAGATAAGATTGGAGACGATGTATAATTTACGAAAGGTTGTTGGCGAAAATGCTATCACAAGCATAACTATAAAATAAGATAAAACGTCATCTTCAAATCTTACATTGATCTTATGGTTAGTATAACATTACTGCTCATTGCTAGTGTTAAATGTATGTCGTTAATTATTTATGAAAATCAAACGGGAAACATCGTTCATACATTAAGGTATAATAAACTGGATGCGATTATTCAACGTCGCCAATTTCTGTATAAGATTTAGTCGATTATAAGCTGTATCATGAATACTTTTATATAGTTTGACAGAAAAGTATACATAAATCTCTATCATAATCATCTATCTACATATCAGATATTATAAGGTATTAAGTAATTAAAGAAAAAATGCTAATAACTAATCTGAAAGAGAAACATTATTTTATTGGAAGAAGAGAAGGTTATTGTTTACGAGCAAGTATCTGGGTATGTTTAGTGATGACTACGCAAGCAAAACCAGCGAGATTTGAAGCAGCGACAGGTTTTCCTAAACATGGTACATCATTTGACGCCTCCTGTAAGGCCTCCTACGTGCTAGTAGGAGTGACTCTGTTATTCAGCTTTTACTAACTAACGTTGCGTACCAGCACACATGACAGTTTTGTTGAACCATTCCATGATCCTGTACCTTTTCTCTCGCGTATGTCCATTACTATTTATGACGTGCTGACTATTAAGAGGAGCACTATGAAAGACATACTTCAGATTAATCATGAAGTTAAAGAAATCAAATAAATAATAACCCAACAACCTAAATTGGAAATCCGAAAAGCAACAGATATAATGCAAACAAGAGTTAACTCTTTAATTTCTTACTTTGATATTTTAAGATTATGGTATTGATGTTATTCGTTAACCCCCCCTCCTGTTCTGCCTGCCACTTGGTAAATTTAATAGATAAGGTTATTAAGCTAAGAGAAAAGGCATGGGATGAATTTTATATTTTTTTCTTTAATAAGTTATTAACTTTTTCTTTAATAAGTTATTAACGCATTGAGGATTGGCTCTGCCTTTTGAAGCTTTCATGACTTGACCGACGAAAAAAGCTATAAGTTTATTTTTACCTGCGCGATATTGTTTGACTTGTACGGGATTATTGGCAATCACTTCATTAATAATTTTTTCAAGAGTATCAATGTTAGTGATTTGTTTAAGCCCTTGCTGTTTGATGATCGTATCTGCATCACCTTTTCCTTCCCACATAGCTTCAAATACTTGCTTGCCCATACTACTGGATAAAGTATTATCAGTAATTCGATTGAGAAGAGTTACTAATTGCTTAGCATTGATAGGATTTTCTGCGATGGAAAGATTGTTTTTATTTAACGCGGCAACCAGATCACTATTGATCCAGTTGGCTGCAAGCTTAGGAGATAGAGTTTTATCTAATTTTACTACGGCTTCAAAATAATTAGCTGTATCGATATTAGTCGTCAGTAATTTAACATCATAGCTGCTTAAGTGATAACTCTTTTTAAAGCGTTTTCGTTTTTCCCACGGTAATTCAGGTAACTGTCTTTTTACAGATTTAATAAATTCTGGTGTGATTTCTACTCGTAACAGATCGGGATCAGGAAAATAACGATAATCATGTGTTTTTTCTTTTGTGCGCATAGATCGTGTTTCATCCCGTACAGCATCATATAATCGCGTTTCTTGCACAATCTTGCCACCACTCTCTAAAATTTTTCTTTGTCGTTTAATTTCGAATGAAATAGCACGTTCTACAAAACGAAAAGAGTTAACGTTTTTAATTTCAGTACGCGTTCCAAATTTTTTTTTACCCTGGGGGCGTAATGAAATATTCACATCACAACGAAAGGCACCTTCTTGCATATTAGCATCACTGATATTAATATAGCGCACAAGCGCATGCAGGGTTTTTAAATAAGTAACAGCTTCTGCGGCAGAACGAATATCAGGGTAGGAAACAATTTCTAGTAGGGGTGTACCCGCGCGATTGAAATCGATTCCGGAGTGGCCTCGCCTTTTTTCATGAATAGATTTTCCTGCGTCTTCTTCCAAATGTGCCCGCCTAATACCAATGCGTTTAGTAACTTCATCTTCACTCTCAATATCGAGATAACCCGATTTAATAATCGGAAATTCATGTTGACTAATTTGATAGCCTTTTGGTAAATCTGGGTAGAAATAATTTTTTCTTGAAAAAATACAATGAGTCGCAATGGTGGCTTGAATACTCAAACCAAAACGAACGGCTAATTTTATAGCTTCTTTATTTAAAACTGGTAAAACACCTGGAAAACCGAGATCGATCGCACAGGCTTGTGTATTAGGCTCTGCACCATAAGTCGTAGAGGCACCAGAAAAAATTTTTGTTTTTGTGCGTAACTGCACGTGTACTTCTAAACCAATAATTGGTTCACACTCCATCTTAATACCTCGATGCAGATGGCAATTGCCTATGGTAATCTGTCTCTTGCTGATAACGATGAACTATATTTAATAGATGTGCTTCATCAAAATAATTTCCAATTAGCTGAGCTCCAATTGGTAAGTGATTAATAAAACCAGCAGGGAAGGAAATGGCAGGTAAGCCAGCTAAATTGGCAGATATGGTATAAATATCAGATAGATACATTTCTATTGGATCTGATATTTTTTCTCCTATTTTAAATGCAGGTGTGGGTGTTGAGGGCGATAAAATAATATCCACGGTTTTAAATGCATCGCTAAAGTCATTACGTATTAATCGACGAATTTTTTGAGCCTTTAAATAATAGGCTTCGTAGTAACCGGTAGAAAGCACATAGCTACCAATCATAATGCGACGTTTCACTTCAGTGCCAAAACCTTCCGAGCGGGATCGTTTGTAAAGATCATCCAAATCTATGGGATTATTGCATCGATATCCATATCGAACACCATCGTAGCGTGCAAGATTAGAAGAACATTCAGTAGTTGATAACACATAATAGGCTGAGGCGGCAAAATCCGTGTGAGGCAAGTAAATATCTATGACAGTAGCTCCTAATTTTTCAAATATTGTTTTTACAGCTGCAATAGAAGTTGTAATATTTGCATTTATATCTTGATTCAAATAGTCTTTCGGCAAACCAATTTTTAAACCCTCTAAGGAATGATCTAGAGTGGTGGTGTAATCAGGTACACTTTTATTGATACTAGTTGAATCCCTCCGGTCATGTATAGCAATAATACTGAGCAACAGCGCTGCATCTTGTGCAGTTTGAGTTAACAGTCCGCCTTGATCCAAGCTAGAAGCAAAAGCGATCATCCCGAAACGAGATACACGACCATAAGTGGGTTTCAAGCCAGTAATACCGCACAAAGCAGCTGGTTGACGAATGGAACCCCCCGTATCAGTACCGGTTGCAGCAGGCACTATTCGGGCGGCAACTGCAGCTGCTGAACCGCCGGATGATCCTCCCGGGATGCGCTCGATATCCCATGGATTTTTAACTGGTCCATAATAGCTGGTTTCATTGGAGGAACCCATAGCAAATTCATCCATATTCGTTTTACCTATTAGTACAGCACCCGCATGATCCAGTTGTTTAACGACAGTGGCATCGTAAGGAGCAATAAAATTATCGAGCATTTTTGATCCGCAACTAGTTTTGATACCTTTAGTGCAAAAAACATCTTTTTGCGCAATAGGAATACCGGTTAGTGGTGTTGCTTCATCTTTTGCTATCCGTACATCAGCCGCTTTTGCTTGTTTTAAGGCGTGTTCTTCTGTTACAGTAATGAAACTGTTAAGCGTGGTATCGAGATTTTTAATGCGATTGATGAAATGTTGTGTAAGTTCCACGCTGGATATGTTTCTGTGTTGAAGTGCTCGACTTAATTCAGCAATAGTGTTTCGGTGCATGCTTTTTTCCTTTTTATTCTTCATCTTTAATTACGGTTGGGACTATATAGAGTCCAGTTTCAATTTGCGGTGCCACCTTTTGGAGTAAAGTGTGCTGATCAGGTTCGGTAACGATGTCTTCACGAAATGGTTGTGGCATGTCGTAAGGATGCAAAAGCGGTTCAACCGTCTTTGTATCTATTTTTTTCATTTTAGCCACTAAATCGAGAATTTTGTTGAGTTCTTTCTGTATCGATTTCTTTTTATTTTCAGGGATAATTAGTTTAGCTAAATGTGCAATTTTATCAATCTCACTAGCGTCTAGTATAGACATGACTATCTCCCATTGAGAGAACAATTATATCTAATATTTTTCGATAATGCTAAATTAAATAATGCTAAATTAAGGTAGACTGAATTTGAGAAGTTTAGTTGTCTTGAAATTGTGTGATCTGCCCTTTATTAGGAATCATTTTGATATAGATGTATTACTATAGTCGAGATATACTCTTTATTAAGCCCATGTCGAAAAGTTGAACACGACCAGAACGACGCTGTGCTGGTTTTTTTCTTAGAAAAGTATCTATATTAATATCAAATTATTTTAACCATATTAAATTATTTTAACCGATACTTTTCTGGTCTGCTACTCCTCCCCATGTATCTCTAATTATTTATTAATCTTAAGTAATCTTATCATCCTTAAGATGATAAATCTTAAGGATGATAAATGACTGTTAATAGGGTTCCAATGGCTAGATTGATATTACTTTAGGGTGCTTTTCTTGTGAAATAGTCTTATATTCATATTTTCTTCCTTATATCGTACTTTCTTAAATCCAAATGGATACACACCAGTATCCAACGTCATGCAAGCAGATTTTACACATCACATTCAAGTTAAAGTACTACAAAGTAATGACAAAGCACGTATATAAAATTCATTTTTGATGTTGCGAAAGTAAGTGTGATTAAACATCTACTTGGATAGTACATTTATTTGCTTTTCTCATGGACTTGTTTCTAGAAATCTTTTGTAGAATGGGTTTAGAATGATTCATCGGGCTGATCTAGCTAATCAATAAGTTGGCTAAACATTGGTGTTATAAGGTCTTGTTCTCTATGTAACTATCTATAACTAGATGATGGATTTAATTGTGTTAAATGATTCTGTACAATGCTCTTAAATTGATCTTTTTTCATTCTCTTCCTTTAAGTTAAATCAATTTCTTGCATTGTTCGACACTCTATTTTCAAAAGAAAATCTTTTCGTTTCACTATGGAGTCCTCTGTGGTCAACTCGTTGTTGAAAGACACACTATTAGAGGACATGACTTTCGGTCAGCCATGAATTTTATCATCGCAGTATTTGAGAAATTAATTTTTATTCCGCCTTTTTGTTTGAAAAAAGGCGACACATGCTTTCAAAAAACACCGATCACTGAATTTTTCAGTTGTACTCCATTATCATGCGCGATCTGTATAATTATAAAAAAGATATTTGATTTACTTTGCAAATGACCAATCCATGCTTACAGAATGCAACTTATTAACAAGTGATATGATCATATACCATCTCAACCTGATCTAGCACACCGATTTAAATCGCGATATCAACTTATGGTAAAGCGGTGTATTCAATTGCTTAACATGATGTTTCCAGTTCCATCTATTCCTTGAAGATACAGGTAATCTATAACACTAACCTATAGTAATAAACAGCAATAAAATGAATGTCGCTCACTAACGTACACAACTCTATATAAATTAAACTAAGTTCTGATGCAATCTAATGTCCAGACGACTTTCATACAGAGTCTATAAAACGATTCTTTGCTGTCAAAAAAAGCTAAAGAAAAAGCTTAGAAAAATCACTGTAGCGATTAAATATTAGCAATTTCTTCTTGTTCTCAAACGCGACGAGATGGCGTTTAGTACTAGCTTAGTACTATATTTGCTTTTAAATCGAACTAGTATAGATGTTAAAGTATAAGAAAATAAAAATAATAACCGTAACAAGAATTACCTACATAATAAAATATTTATCCTAGGATTTCTGATCATTAAAAGTCGTTGAGAGAACCTCCCTTGATAATTCCATGCAACCGATCTCTTTTAACCAATGTTTTCTAAGTTTGCATTTATGTAATGTGACTAATAAAAACTATTCTGGTCTTAACGCTAAATAGTCTCCTAAATATGATTTAGATTTAAAAAAGGGTTAGTACAGACCATATGTATCTTAAGAAAGGGGAAATATGAGATTAGGTTCTATTTAGCTACTTCCCTCGACTATAATTTTCAGTTAAAGTACATTTTTGAATACCTCAGTAGGAAGAGATTGTCCGTGCTTAAAAAAATACGTGGGTTGCTTTCGAACGATATATCCATCGACCTAGGAACTGCTAATACTTTAATTTATATGATAGAGCAGGGTGGTATTGTGCTAAATGAACCTTCGGTAGTAGCAATTCGACGAGGTGCTCGTGGTGGTCAGGAAAGGGTAGCTGCTGTGGGTGTTGAGGCCAAACGCATGCTGGGACGTACACCAGGTAACATCGTTGCCACAAGACCATTGAAAGATGGTGTTATTGCAGATTTTCATGTAACTGAAAAAATGTTGCAGTACTTTATTCATAAAGTACATAAAACGCGATTTCTGCGCCCAAGTCCACGTGTATTAGTATGTGTTCCTTGTGGATCAACTCAAGTAGAACGACGTGCTATTAGAGAATCCGCTTTGGGTGCTGGTGCACGCGAAGTGTATTTAATTGAAGAACCAATGGCGGCTGCGATGGGTGCTGGCTTGCCGGTAGAAGAAGCTAGCGGTTCAATGGTAGTTGATATTGGTGGTGGAACCACTGAGGTTGCTATTATTTCGTTAAGCGGTATTGTTTATGCTGAATCTGTCCGTATTGGCGGTGACCGATTTGATGAAGCTATCATCAGTTATGTTCGTCGTAATTATGGTGTTTTAATAGGTGAAACAACAGCTGAGCGCATTAAGCATCAAATTGCTGTAGCGTTTTCCAGTAATGACATTAAAGAAATGGAGGTTCGCGGACGCAATTTGGCGGAAGGTGTACCGCGTAGCTTTACTCTAACGAATAATGAGATCATTGAAGCATTACAAGAACCCCTTTCCGGAATTGTGAGCGCAGTTTTGAGTACGCTGGAGCAAGCGCCTCCAGAATTAGCAGCCGATATCGCTGAACGGGGGATGGTATTAACGGGTGGTGGTGCCTTGTTGAAAGATATCGACAGACTTTTAATGGAAGAAACGGGACTACCTGTTGTGATAGCTGAGGATCCTTTAACCTGTGTAGCTCGTGGTGGAGGACGAGCATTAGAACTAATGCGTTCGATGGGTAGTGAATTTCTCTCACGTGACTGATAATATTTTATTTTAAAAGAGGAGGTAGGTATCAAGTTAATTTTTGCGCGCTCTTCAATGCCAGGACTCCGAACCCTTATATATGTTGGGCTTGCCATCACGTTGCTTGTTCTTGATCAGAAGGCTGCATTTTTTCAAAAAACACGGGCCTACCTGGCCTTTATAGTACTCCCCATGCAATATCTAGTTAACGCACCGATTAAGACTCTCCATTGGATTGCTACGAGTATCACTACCCAAGAGCAATTAATCGATGATAACACACGGTTGCGTGCTCATGAGTTATTATTAGAATCCAAATTACAAAAATTACTCGCACTAGAACGCGAGAATTCACAATTACGGGAATTATTAAAGTCAACTTCTTATGTCAATAATACTAGAATAACCATCGCTCAATTACTTGCCGTAAATTTAGATCCAAATTTACAACAAATTATCGTTGATAAAGGGATGCGCTATCACATTTATATTGGACAACCCGTGTTGGATGCTTATGGTATAGTTGGGCAAGTGGTTCATGTCGGACCATTAGCAAGTAAAATCATGTTGATCTCTGATCCAAAAAGTGCCGTTCCAGTGCAAGATTATCGCAACGGAATTCGCGCTATTGCTGTTGGAATGGGTAATTCTGAAAAACTAGTATTAATTAATATACCTGATACCAGTGATATTCAGAAGGGGGACCTATTTGTATCATCGGGTCTCGGGCTGCATTATCCTATAGGCTATCCGGTTGGTATCGTATCTGAGATAGGGCATAGTTCTTCTAAGCGCTTTGCAACAATTATATTGCAACGATCTGCGCATTTAGAGCAGTTACAGCAGGTGCTGATGGCTTGGCCGAGCAAAAGAGCTTCATTAGCTAAAGCGGTACAAGAAGAATTAGAATCAAATTTGACGCCTGTAAGTAAGGAACATGGAAAATAGTTTTTCAAAAGACTTTATTTTTATTAGCATTACGTTACTAATTGCAATGATGCTTACTATCCTACCTTTACCAGCATGGGCTGTGTGGTTACGACCAGCGTGGGTGTTCATGGTCTTGCTGTTTTGGATGATGACTATGCCTCATCGAGTAAATATTGGAACGGCTTTCATTAGTGGTCTTTTACTTGATTTATTGACAGGTACAATGGTAGGGCAGCATGCTCTTTTATTCACTATTATTTCTTATTTTTTCATTCGTTTTCAGGCAATTATTCACAGCTTGCCATCATGGCAACAAACCATTCTTGTATCAATCTCAGTGGTTGTTTATTTAGCGATACAATATTGGATTATGGTGATGGCTAATGTTTCTCCAATAACGGCGAAATATTGGCTACCCATTTTAAGCACAATGCTTTTATGGCCTTGGGTGCGATTTTTACTACGGAATTATCATCATCGATTTAGATTAGATTGATTTGAAGGTATAATGCAGCGTTATTTGAAATGTTTATTAATAACGACGGTAAGTGTTGTTGTGTTTTTTGTCGCATTGATTGGCATTGCGCGTTTAACGATTCCGTTACTTAATTATCAGGATTATCAGCGAGATTTTTTTGAGCGATGGGCTAACCACATGCTACACCAATCGGTTCGTATCAGTTGTATTACAACGAGTTGGTATGGGCTTGGTCCCGCGTTTAATTTCCACAACGTTATTATTATTGATTCCGAACATCACAAACCCTTATTTCAGATTGCTCAACTGTCGATCAGTTTAGATGTTTTTCATAGTTTACTACATTGGCGTTTATTGCCTGGCCGTTTAATATTATCAGGCACAGAAATTAATGTAGCTGAAACACAAGAAGGTAAATGGCGTATTAAAGGCATGGTGCTGCGAAAAGAAAATACTGCCAATTTAGATAAAATAAGAAATACGATTTTATTACTCTCAAGGCAATCTAATATCACTTTAAAAAATATTACTATCAATTATTTCACATCACAGGGGAAATTAATTTCTGTTGATAACTTACAAATCGTAGTAAAGAATGATATTTTTCATCATCAAATAACTGGTGCAGGTAGGCTTAGACAGACTACACATACTCGATTTCGGTTTTCACTGAAATTAGATTGCGATAATCTTTGGTTCCGTGTAAATGTGAAAAATATTGTTTTTAAGCAATTGGTTGATAACCGTTGGATGCGGACATATACTAAAGATTTTTCGATTAAACATGGAAAAGGTTATGTCCAGTTACGGATGCGATTGCATAAGTGGCAACTACAATCTGTGCAAGGTTTAGTAAGTGCTCATAGCCTCAGGTTTGCAATAGCTCAATCCCATAAAACAGTAGCAATTGATCAGGTTTTTGCTAATTTGTACTGGCAGCAGTATCCTGATGGATGGAGGTTAACGAGCAATCATATATTTTTACGTACGGGAGGAAAAGAATGGCCGGAACATAGTTTCTGCGTACATATTATTCATAGGGGATCACTCACTACTCTTTTTTTAAAAAGTAATCACTTTGATTTAGAAGGTATAGATGTTTTAGCTGAGAGTATTGGATTCTGGCCACAGAAAATGCGAACCTTTTATCAAAACTTACATTTGCGAGGGCAGTTAAAAAATTTGACGGTGCTTTACGCGCCTCAAACTTCTTATTATCACATAATCAGTGATAATAATGATCTTGGTGTTCATACATGGAACAACTTATCTAGTATTGCACGTGTTGCCAGCTCTGTTGATATAAGCTCTTCTAGGAATAAACCCGTCTTACAATCAACTCAAAGCATGATAGCTATCCCACAAATTCTAATTTTTAGACGACCTTTCATATTAAATCAATTGCAATTAACAGCTAATTGGAGACGTAATGCTACAGGATGGGATTTTTATTTGAAGAAATGTGGCATCGGGGATAATCATTTCCACTGGCAAGAACAAGGATTACTTTGGATACCTACAAAATACTATCCCTATATTAATTTGCAAGGAGAATTTATCACAGACAATGTGACGTCGAACAATATTTACCTACCTTATCGACATATTAACTCTAACTTGTTGATATGGTTGTACCAAGCATTTTTAGCAAACTCTGCAGTATCCGGTACACTCGATCTTAAGGACCCACTAAATAAATTTTCTTTCATGCATGGGGGAAATAATGGTAGGGGTTGTTTCGATGTGATTGCAAATGTGGATCACGTTAATCTGCACTATCATTCTGGATGGCCAGATATTCAAAATGTCCATGCGAAAATTTCTTTTCACAATAATAAGGTGTGCATTATTGCTGATCATGGAGAGATATTGGGAAACACCATTAATAATTTGAAAGCAACTATACCTAACTTAGAAAAACCAATTTTAACGGTGATAGGACATATATCCTCTGATCTGAGTGACGGATTTAAATTTTTACAGGCAACACCACTTTTACTTGCTGATAAAATGAAAAATATGGTTTTTCGCGGTCCAATGAATTTTAATTTAAAATTAACGATCCCTCTGTTAAAAGAGGCTAGGCGAGACATTGTAGCTGATGGAAACTTAACAATTAAAAAAAGCCAATTAAATTTAAAAAATTGGGGGATAAAGCTTGATAACATTCAAGGTAATTTTCATTTTGCTAACTGGAATTTTTCAGCAGATCAAATTCATGCTGCATGGTTAGGGCTCCCGATAACTATTAAAATCGTAACAATTCATCCTTTTGATTCTTTATCGACGTTACAATTGGAAGTGCATGGCCGAGTAACAATAAAAGCATTGCGAAATCAATGCCATTCATCGATATTGAATAATTTAAGTGGTTCCACTGCTTATCATGCTTTACTAAGGTTGCATAATAACCAAAAAAAATCAGTAGATAGTTTGAATATCATCACAGATTTAATCGGTGTTAAATCTATATTGCCTTCGCCCTACAATAAATCAGCACAAGAATCTGCTATTTTGAGTTCTACGGTCACTTTTTCTAATGAGAAATTCGCTAGAATTAAAATGCGTTACAGTGGTCATTTTGTTGATGCGAATACTGCTCTCGACTTATTTCTCACCGAGAAGGGATGGTTGATTGATATTCACAGTCCATTAATCATTGGTGCTCTTTTTATTCCGAATAATCACCGTCAACAACAACAATGGCAAGGGCATTTTTCGCGAGTTTATTTGCCAATAACACAAGAAAAAAAGCAAAAACTCGATCTTCAAGGATGGCCATCTCTTAACATTTCCATTGATGATTTTCGTTACGGTAAAAGATTAATAGGAAAAATAGAGTTGCAAACAACCAAAACTAAAATTGGATTAAAAGTTAATAAGCTCAATATAGCAACGCCTTTGTTTTATATGCATGCATTAGGATTATGGAATTATAAAGTAGGTAAATCAAAAACCACTCTGTCTGGGCAATTTATTAGCTGTGATTTAGGTGCGTTTCTTAAGCAATGGGGCTTAACTCGCATTTTGGAAGGAGGCGAAGGAAATGCTAATTTTTCCTTGCGATGGCTGGGATCGCCTAATCAATTTGAGGTAGCGCATTTATATGGTCATGTGAAGGCTTCTTTTCGAAATGGGCGCATGACAGAATTTGGGGAAAGTGCCGAATTTGAGCTCGGTTTTAGTCGTCTGCTCAATTTATTAAGTCTTCAATCACTACCAAAATTACCGCTCACTCTTGCGAATTTAACTAAAAAAGGGTTTGCTTTTAATGCATTTCAGGGAGATTTTTCTCTAATGGGGGGAATCGCGAGAACAAAAAATGTATCATTGATAGGTGATGCTGCTTGGGTGCGGGTAGAAGGGCTTATTGGTTTTACGAAGAAAAACTACGATTTGCATTTAACAATTATGCCAAATATCACTTCTTCTTTACCTTTAATCATTGGTATTGCAGGAGGACCTTTTGCTGGTATTATTGCATGGATTGCTAATCAAGTATTATCTCCTCAGGTTAGCAAAGCAGCACAAGTAAATTATCACATTACAGGTTCTTTGGAATAAGCTACTAAAATGAGTTACTAATTATATTACCGCCTTACTGCCACTATGGCTCAAACTGAACTTTTATTTATTTCATTTACATATCTTCTGTTATCACAGAATGGCTCCTATTTATAGCTTTATATTCTTAACTCCAGGAAGTCTAGCTTATCATCAATTTTATAGTCTTATTATTATAGATGAATCTGATATCTATGACGCCCTCTAATCAGTTGATTATTGTATTGCATTAATGCACCGTAATATTCAAACAATTATCAATGCATTAATGATATTAATCTTTTATTTAGCCATATTCTGACTACTTAACCATATTCTGACTCAGAAAATCTAATTTATTCATTGATAATAGTAAAAATCAGTTTAGTTTATGAAACATATCGACCATTATACTTATGGCTGTGCGAAAAATTCTCACATAAAGTAAGGCATGACTAATACGACCACCTCCTAAATAGAGGGATAGTATCAATAGATACACAATAGTATTAGTAATCGCGGATTTACAGTTTTCGACAAATGGTCGTGTTTATGTTTATATGATAGAAAAAATGGCCACTGAGAAAGCAAGTAAGCGCCATGATTTAAGGTAAGGTGTTTACTAACTAAGGTGTTTTACTAAACTACCCCATATGTTGAATGGGTATATGATAAGAATGAATAGCATCCATTATATGGATAGCATTGTAATATTTAAAAGCAAGGAGGATATTTTAGATAAGTACATGCTTGTTTTAAGATTTTAGTTGACTAGCGCATAAAAGCAGGGGAAGAGCGTTGCTTTCTTCATAATGCATAACAACATAGTGATTGATAGCAGGAGAGCGTCTGGCTGGTGAGACCTTCTAGGTAATGAGACTCCTAGATGCTATTAACAAAGGAACAGTAACTTAAAAAAACAATACTAGCTACTAAAATAGCTTTAATTATGCACAAAAAATGGAAAAATGACACGAGCAAGAAAGGTACCGTTTGGTTGGTAACAATAACCCGGTACAGCATTTTGATTTTATACAAACTGGTGGAAATCGATATAAAACCATATTCCTATTAATATAGGACAAC
Source organism: Coxiella endosymbiont of Amblyomma nuttalli (assembly GCF_018107685.1). Taxonomy (GTDB): domain Bacteria; phylum Pseudomonadota; class Gammaproteobacteria; order Coxiellales; family Coxiellaceae; genus Coxiella. The sequence goes on from NZ_CP064834.1 coordinate 160,828, forward strand.
TGAGTGGCTCGAGCGGTTGCTATATGGAAGGCTCTAAACCTTTACTTAAATAACAACGAAGATTTTTGATAGAGTAGAATTGATCTCTTGTTCAGATAACAAGAGTTATGGACTATAGATACTGTGTATTGCGTGCATATCGTGTAATTAATTCATTGATCATGAAGCTTGTCGAAAAGACTTATTTATAACTAAAAGTAAACCCATTGAAATTGAGCTCACTGCAATTATGGCAAGAGTTGTTGATATTGAAATGTGGCTACTTGCGTTTTAGATGCGTTTATCGATTCGATCGTAACATCAGTAATAAGAAGCAATTAAATAATAGTGCTTACGAAGTTTAATATCTTTAAAATTAGTCAACATGTAGTAAGAATCGAGTATAAGCTACGACGAGTGGACCGGTGCAAATTTCAGCACTATGGTTTATTTGATTCTCTGTGGGTAAGAAGCTAGAGAAAGATTTAATCATTAAAGAGCAAAAAGAAACTTGATTAATCTAGATACATTCGTTATCTTCATTGCCCGGGAACTTGATGCCTCTTTAAATAAATTTTTGTCGTGGGTACTTAGCTCAGTTGGTAGAGCGTCGCCCTTACAAGGCGAATGTCGTGGGTTCGAGTCCCACAGTACCCATCATAATTATTGGTTAGATAATATTAAAGAAAACTTTGAAGTGAAGTGAGTCGACTTGAGAGGCTCCAAAGCGGAGTGGTAGTTCAGTTGGTTAGAATACCGGCCTGTCACGCCGGGGGTCGCGGGTTCGAGTCCCGTCCGCTCCGTTATAATAGCAATACTTTAAAGAATGTTAGATTTTTTTACATTAGATGGCTCGCATATATCCATATGCTAGGGGTAGCGTATAATACGTAGTTATATTTTGATTATAGTCATGATCCGTAATAACGTGCTATTGATGCTAAAATTCGTTGTTAACCTTTGTCTATTTGTGTACCGTCTTCGTTCGAGAATTTTTAGCATCGCTCGTAGATTTCAAGTAATTTAAATGAGTTTTGTGAATTTGTTCGTCTTTACTTTGACTGTACCTTGATGCCGACTAAATTGGCATGAACTTGATTGTCAAGATACTTGTAAATAAGTTCGTTAAAAATTCTATGCATTCGGTTAATTAGCAAAACCACAGATTTGACTATTGTGTAAAATGATTCTTGTAAAGGTAAAGTACGTGCGAAACGATATTCATGAAATGGGATAGTGCTTTTTTTATTATGAGAGGTCATCCTTTTAATGAAGTACTAGTTTCTGTTCTTAAATTTTATAGATGAGTCTATAATTAATAGAATTAATCGGCTCATTTCTAAGAATATGCCTAATGATTTCACTTTTTATTATTTTATTACTTGCATTAGGAAAATACTAATCATTTTCAAAACTAGTTTAAAACTAGTAAGCAGTATTTTTTCTTTTATCAATTTTTGGTTGAATAATTGAAGTAATTACTGGATTTACTAGCAAAATATATGGAAACGTATTAACTAACAATGACTTTGAGTATATTATAATGTTTCTGGAAATTTCACTGTTCTTGTCTTTTTACTGTTCTTCACACACTGTTTTATACTTGTCTAAATTACCGCAAAAGTTTCTATGTAGTGGTGGTTGACAACTCTTCGTGTTTCTTTAAAAAAGGAAATAGGAAAATATAATATAAAATTGATTTTAAACGTCTATAAAATTATTCTAAAAATAGAACATAATAATGTACCCATGTTTTGGTATATTATGATAAACAGAGTTTTTGTACTTGTATTCTAAAATTTAATTTAGTGCTATTTATAGATAGACTTTTTCTAAAGTTTCACAATGATAAATGAATACATATCTCTTGGAGAGAATCAGTTATACTTAATGAATATTCACCATACTATGTTTTTAAGAAGTGTTTACATAAATACTGTTTAGCGAAATTATATTGGGCTATTATATTTTTATAATTATTATAATATTCAAGACCAAAGTTTTTATTCAATATTGATGCATTTTTAGTTATAGTTTTTATTTTTCAACAGAATAGTCGTTCTAATTTCAAAGGATGTTATATTTGTAGCATAGATACGATTAGCTTTTAATTAAAGTTTTTAAATGTGTACTGAAGTGTACTGAAGATTTTTAAAAATTTTTTTATTAATAACTCCATTACTTGAATATTTTCTCTGATAAAGTTTGCTATAATTCTACTAAACAGTTTTTAAAAATATACATCTTAAATCTTTAGGCTTAGTCTTTAACGCTATCTACAAGATCAAGATCTCTGCAATATACTATTGGACTATAATGATCCAGATATCTTAAAAATAGCAAATTAGTTACATGAACATTACTGCAGGAGATAGAACTGTTATGATAGGAGCCATCGATAAAAAGAAAACTTGCAAAAATTCCACTCGCTTTATATAAACCAACTTTTATATCACTTGTATTTTTCAATTGAGCACCGTCCTTTTTAAAGGAGTAAAAAGGAGCGATAGAAACAATCACTCCTTCTCCTTTATTAGGGTATCGCTATTCATTGTTATTGACAACCGTATTTTATTCATATTTTATCGATTTATTCCAAATTTTTCAACATGATAATATCTATTCTAATATCTATTTATAATTTCAAGACTTTTAAATTTCGTATATCAATTTTAAAATATCAGCAATTAAATAAAATTGAGAAACTGAAAATTTTTATAAACCATCCCACATAGAAATAAGCATAATTATAAAAATGGATCTTAAATATTAACTGTAAAACTCAGTTAATATTATTATTAGTAATATAAAATGTGATATTTGAAAAATTATATAGACCAATCGGAACAAATAAATCGGTTGTAGTTTCCTTTTAAAGAAATCAAATAGAAATAACAGTAAACTCTATAAAAGACGTTACAATTATAATCGATCATACTAGCGCTCAAGGCAAAGGAGAAATATTTATTTAACACATATAGTTAATGCACATACTTTCAAAACCAGAAAAGCAGTATCATAATGAAGGACGGTATAGAAAACTTAGATTAAACAGATAAATTAGACTATTTGCCCTGTCATAAAAAGCAAAAAACGTGATCGTTATAGGCTCAGGGAAAATAACTATAATAAATGGAATTCCTTTATTCTTTAATAATTATTTTAATAATGTCAGCATTAACTAGTAAGTGTACATTCCTAAACTATAATATTCATTTCCAGTAATAAAAATGAACTTTAAAAATATAATTCTACTCATTAAGAAAACATACGATACTCTAAGTTTCTTAATCCTATGTATAAAGAATACTTCTTGATAGACATTATCAAAGATTATACAATTAATTGTAATGTGGAAGTGACAAAATCTATAGAAAAGAAAATTCTATAGAAAAATTTTTAGAAAACAATATTAATTAGTAAATAAAATAGAATATTGAAATATAGTTATTGTTATGAAAAATAGATGAGCAGTCGAAAGGCGGAAATAAAAATTTTCACTACTTACTATCATTCTTGCTATCATGAGCATGATAGCATACACAGAGTATTTATCTGTTGTTATAAATAACACACAGTGCCATCATAACAGACATTATTCAATACAATAAACGAAGTATCAACTATTCTCATCATACAAATATTTCACTTTAGTTTGACTCAGTATAGGCCACTTGCCAAGGTATAGCACACCGTGTATAGTGTACCATGTTAAAAACATATAACTAACAACCAATTATCTAAATATAACAGAAATTAGCTACATGCTACAGAATTTCTATAAACATGTTAAAGGTTGGGTTGCTTGGGTTATTTTTGCAGCGATGTCATTTTCTTTTATCCTTTGGAGTATGCAGTATTATTTACAATCTGAAACAGGAAACAGAGAAATTGTTGCTAAGGTTGATGGCAAAAAAATTACCGCAAAGGAACTCGCTACTGTTTTTCAACAGATGAAACGTACTTATGTCTTAAAACTGGGACGCCAACTTGTTAGTAGACAAAGTGAAGCGCTAAAGCAATATACTTTGCAAAATTTAATTATGAATAATGTGCTTTTGCATTCTGCAAAAAAAGCTGGGTTTCGTATGAGTTTTAATCAGATTAGTCAGTTTATTGCTGAATTGCCGGTTTTTCAAAGGAACGGACAATTTTCTAAAGAGCGCTATCAAGCATTTCTGCGTGAAAATTCATTAACAGGTAACGAATTTTTTATGAAAATAGGTGATGCACTTATCATCCAACAATTTGCAGATGGCATTCGTAGCAGTGCGTTTGTGTTGCCTGCTGAAATAAAAACTCATTACGAATTACTTCGTCAAACACGTAATTTTCGTTATGTGATTATTCCAAGCGCTCGTTTTTTAAATAAAGTTAAAATCCACAAAAAAATGATTGCCGATTATTATCAGAAACACTGTCAGGTGTTTCGGATGCCAGAAAAAATTAGTATTGCTTATCTATTATTGTCGCCTAGCATCATTCGTCAGCAAATTTTAGTGAGCAATCGTGAAATAAAGCAATATTATAAAAATATAAAAAATAAAAATATAAAAAAAATACAGTCTCTGAGTAAACTGCAAGCTCGGATTAAATGCGACTTAATTCAAGAAAAAGTTAATGAAATTTTGACCAAAAAAGGCAATCAATTATCGACAATTACTTATACTGACCCGACAACCCTTCAATCTGCTGCGCGAAAATTAAATTTAAAAATTCGGACAACGGGATTATTTACACGTAATGGTGCTCGAAAAGGTATTGCTTCAAATCCTAAAATCATAGCAATGGCATTTAGCAATGATATATTACTACAACACAATAATAGTAATTTGATAAAATTGAAAGATGGAAGTTTAGCTGTTTTAAGAATAAAACAATACCAACCTTCCTATATTTCTCCGTTAAACACAGTTACTTTGTACATTGAGCAGAAAATTAGAAAACAATTAGCAGAAGTACAATCAAATCAGTTGGCTAGAAAAATTCAAGATGCGATTAATCAAAGACAATCATTAACGATGATTAAAAATACTGATCAGTTAGTATGGAAAATTGAAAAGAATGTAGAACGAATAAATAAAACAATCCCGATGCCTATTATAAAGGGTGCATTTTCTATTCCACTTACGAAAGAACATTCAGTGATCACAACGATTTTAAGTAATGGTGATTCGGCTCTTATTCAAGTAATTGCAATTAAACTGGCCAAATTTAATGCAGTTTCACAAAAACAACTTGATACGCTGATGAAAATTTTATTAGTATATTATGGTAATCTTGATTATCAATTTTACATTCAGGATGCTCTCAAGCACGCAAAAATTAAAGTTCTTTAAAGTCTTCAAAAAGACTTTTAGTTGTTTTATCTATTCTAAAAATAGAAGTATACTGAAACCTCTTGACGGGAATCTCGATAAGAAACATAAATATTTAATGTGCTGAACAAATAAAGGGGATTTATTAATACTTTCTAGAAGTTCAGCAGATAAGGCAAGTCTCATAGTGGTTCTAAACATGATAAGGTAAATTATAAAATTGTGTAGTTCTGGGAAGAGGAACAGGAACAATCCTCTTTCTCCACACGACAGACAGCGGTAAGGAAGCTTTGCTAAGCGCCATCTAGCTCGGGACTATAAATTGAAGACTATATTAAAAAGAACTGCTGATACTGATATGGTCTTTGTTATAGTGTTTATTCTGTTAGAATCTGTTAAAATGCGCAATTACATAGAGAAATAGAGGTTCTTAGTGAAGCGTCGTCCGTTAGTTGCTGGCAATTGGAAGATGCATGGTACACGCGAAAGCATAACGGTGTTATTAGAAGCACTAAAGCATGGTTGTAAGTGCCTGAAAATAGTGGAATTTGCTGTTTTTCCTTCTTTTATTTTTATTGCTCATTGTGAGGCCGCTTTGATGTATACCCAAATTTCCTGGGGAGCTCAGGATGTCTCAGAGCATGAGACTGGAGCTCATACGGGGGAAATTTCCGCAGCAATGTTACGTGATTTTCATTGTTGTTATGTCATCGTTGGGCATTCAGAGCGACGTCAGTTTAATGGAGAAACTGGTGAGAAAGTGGCTGCCAAAGTAAAAGTGGCTTTGAAGCACGGTATCCGACCAATCATTTGCATCGGAGAAACTGAAAACGAGCGTGAAACGGGACAAACATTAAAGGTAATACAGAAACAACTTGCGGTTGTGCTGAGCATAAATGATAATGGCCTGCTGGATTCACTTAATGGGATGGTTATTGCCTATGAACCTGTTTGGGCTATTGGAACCGGCAAAAATGCCACACCTGATCAGGTCCAGGAAGTGCATGCGGCGATTCGAACCGAATTACATGCACGTGAGATCACGCTTGCAGCAACTACACGGATTGTATATGGTGGTAGCGTAAAGCCAAATAATGCTGGTGCTTTATTCGCGATGCCAGATGTCGATGGGGTACTGGTAGGAGAAGCTTCCTTGCAAGCGGAGCAATTTTTACAAATAGGACAACAATGCAATCGGCAATTCTATTAATACATGTGCTGATCGCCATTTGTCTTGTTGCACTCGTGTTGTTGCAACACGGAAAAGGTGCCGATGTAGGGGCGACCTTTGGTATTGGTGCTTCGAACACTATGTTTGGTAGCGCAGGTGCTACGCCGTTCCTAACGAAAATGACGATCATTTTAGCGGCTATTTTTTTTACGACGAGTATAGGACTCAGTTATTTGGCATCGCGTCAATTCGAAGTTTCAAGAAAAATGCTACCTTTAAAAACAATACCACTTAGAAATTTTCAGCTTGGGATTGGTGGTACTCATGCTCATTAGATGAGGAGCAGGTCGGCCTCCCAGAATAAGGCCGAAGTGGTGAAATTGGTAAACACGCTGTCTTGAGGGGACAGTGGGGAGGTTCCTCTTGCCGGTTCGAGTCCGGCCTTCGGCACACCGGTTTTTGACGGAAATTTGATATACTTGATATACTGTATGCTGTTAGAGGTTGTCTGTGCATAGTTAATTATTAAAGAGTTACTCCTTTGTTAGCGAATTATTTTTCTATTGTAGTATTTATGGGTGTTGGGCTATTTATTGGCTTCCTTTCTCTAGGGTTAGGATGGTTTTTTGGACCCCAACATCCATATAAAGCGAAATTATCCTCTTATGAATGTGGTTTTGAGGCATTTCAGGATGCTCGTTTACCCTTTAACATTCGTTTTTATTTAGTAGCAATTCTTTTTATAATCTTTGATCTAGAAACAGCTTTTTTATTTTCTTGGGCCGTTGTATTACGACACATTGGTTGGAGCGGTTTTTGGTCAATGGTGATTTTTCTCTTTATCCTGCTCATTGGATTTGTTTATGAATGGAAGTGCGGTGCTTTGGAATGGGAATAATATGAAGTATTGGTTAACAAAAGATGGTTTTTTGTTGACTTCCATGGATTATTTGATGCGGTGGGCACGTAGTGGTTCATTGTGGCCAATGACTTTTGGATTAGCTTGTTGTGCTATTGAAATGATGCAGTGCGCCTCATCTCGGTATGATCTTGATCGTTTCGGTGCTGGATTATTTCGACCTAGCCCTCGACAATCCGACGTGATGATTGTTGCAGGTACGCTTTGTAATAAGATGGCACCAGCACTGCGTAAAGTTTACGATCAAATGGCAGAACCACGTTGGGTAATTTCGATGGGTTCATGTGCAAATGGGGGTGGGTATTATCATTATGCTTACTCAGTAGTTCGTGGTTGTGATCGTATTGTACCTGTAGATATATATGTGCCTGGATGCCCACCCACAGCAGAAGCTTTATTTTATGGTGTGATCCAACTGCGTAATAAAATTCGTTATCGAAATATTTTTGATCGTCGGGTAGCGGTTCCTGCTGACTCGCAGTCTTTTAAGCAAGACCATAGAGTTATTTCACGAGTGCAGTTATCTAAAAAAGGCTCAGCTGACCGTGAAGACGTCTAAGGAAAATGTAATGGTTGACAATAAGCAAATACTTGTAAGTTTGGTTAAAGATCATTTTGGTTCACGAATAGAAAACGTAAATGGTGATCTTGATATCGTGACTATAGAATTATCGGCTAATTATCTTCTAGAGGTTGGCACAGTGTTACGGGATGAGCCTTCATTTAAATTTGAATTGTTACTCGATATTTGTGGTGTGGATTATTTAGAATACGGTGTTAATCATTGGCGTACAGAGGAAACGACCAATACAGGATTTAGTCGTGGTTATAATGGGAGCCAATTAAAACAAACAATTCAGTGGAGCAAACCCAGATTTGCAGCGGTTTACCATTTGCTGTCAATTACTAATAATCATAGGCTCCGTTTAAAAGTTTATGTTGATGGTGAGCCACCTGTGGTGCCTTCGATGATTACAATATGGAAGTCTGCGGATTGGTACGAGCGAGAAGCATTTGATTTATTTGGGATTATATTTGATGGTCATCCAGACTTACGGAGGCTGTTAACTGATTATGGCTTTGTAGGTCATCCTTTCCGAAAAGATTTTCCCTTGGTTGGTGAGGTTGAGCTTCGTTATGATGCAGCGCAACAACGTTGTATTTATGAGCCCGTTGATATTCAATCGCGTGTACTTGTTCCTAAAGTAATCCGTATCGATAATCGTTATGAAAAATGTGAAGAAAAAAATGGCTGAAGTTCGTAGTTATACATTTAATTTTGGACCACAACATCCGGCGGCTCATGGTGTATTACGTTTAATCGTCGAAGTCGATGGTGAAGTGGTTCAACGAGTAGATCCACATATCGGTTTTCTTCACCGCGCGACAGAAAAACTGGCTGAAAGTAAACCGTATAATCAATCAATCGGTTATATGGATCGCTTAGACTATGTTTCCATGATGGCCAATGAACACGGTTATGTTTTAGCCATTGAGAAATTATTAAAAGTCGATCCACCTATTCGTGCAAAGTATATTCGTACAATGTTCGATGAAATTACACGAATATTAAATCATTTACTATGGTTGGGAGCACATGCATTAGATGTAGGCGCGGTGACTGTTTTTCTTTATTGTTTTCGTGAGCGTGAAGATTTAATGGATTGCTATGAAGCAGTTTCAGGCACGCGCATGCACGCTACTTATTATCGCCCAGGTGGTGTGTACCGTGATTTACCCGATAGCATGCCAAAATATAAACCTTCGCGCTGGCATAATAGAAAAGAAGTAGCAAAAATGAATGAAGCACGTGAAGGTTCGCTACTTGATTTTATTTGGAATTTTACTGAACGGTTTCCCAAATTAGTGGATGAATACGAGATGTTATTAACTGATAATCGGATTTGGAAACAACGCACAGTAGGTATTGGTGTTGTTTCATCGGAACGGGCATTGCAATTGGGTTTTACTGGTCCTCTTTTACGTGCATCAGGAGTGGAATGGGATCTTCGGAAAAAACAGCCCTATGCAGCTTATGATCGTGTTGATTTTGACATACCAGTCGGGCAGGAAGGCGATTGTTACGATCGCTATTTAGTCCGTATGGAGGAGATGCGTCAATCCATTTGGATTATTCGTCAATGTGTAGAATGGCTACGCAAAAATCCAGGACCAGTCATGATTAACAATCATAAAATTGTGCCTCCGGGTCGAGAAATAATGAAACGCGATATGGAGTCCTTAATTCATCATTTTAAATTATTTACAGAAGGATATGTGGTTCCTGAAGGTGAAGCTTATGCTGCAGTGGAACAGCCAAAAGGAGAATTTGGTGTGTATATTATTTCTGATGGTGCTAATAAACCCTATCGCGTTAAAGTACGTGCAGCAAGTTATCCGCATTTAGCGGCGATCAATGAGATGTGTCGTGGGCATATGATCGCAGATTTAGTAGCAATTATTTCTAGTATTGATATCGTATTTGGCGAGATTGATCGGTAATGTATAACGTAGAGAAACAATTTAAAATCGACGCCTTGGTTGCCAAAGAAATTGATCGATGGGTTACTAAATATCCACCAGCACAAAAACGCTCCGCAGTCGTACCCGCTTTAATGTTTGTACAGAAGCAAAATATGGGATGGTTAAGTAAAGCTGCAATGAATGCAGTTGCGGATTATTTGAAATTACCTCGTGTGTGGATTTATGAAGTAGCTACCTTTTATGATTTATATAATCTCAAACCAATCGGTAAACATAAAATCAGCATCTGTCAGAGTGTATCATGTTTTTTAATGGAAAGTGATGTGATCGTCGATTGCGTTAAAAAACGTTTACTAATTGATTTTGATGAAACAACCGCCGACGGTCTGTTTACGCTAAAGAGTGTGGAATGTATGGCTGCCTGCGGGGGCGCACCCATGTGTCAAATTGACGATCAAAAGTATCACGAAAATTTAACACCTGAAAAAATACTAACTATCATTGATGGATTAGAGCGAGAGTCAAAGATTAATGCTGATTAATGCAGTGTGTTATCGTACTTTGCATTTACAAAAACCGTGGACGTTAAAGTCTTATGAAAGCATTGGTGGCTATAAAATATTGAGAAAGATTCTCAAAGAAAGAACACCACCAGAAAATATCATTAATGAGATAAAGGCATCCGCTCTGCGGGGTCGTGGTGGAGCTGGGTTTCCGACGGGCTTAAAATGGAGCTTTATGCCGCGTGATAAGCCAGGTGAAAAATACGTAATTTGCAATTCAGATGAAAGCGAACCTGGTACATTTAAAGATCGAGATATTTTACGATTTAATCCTCATCAGGTATTAGAGGGAATCGCGATTGCTTGTTACACTTTGGGTGCCAAAGTAGGATATCATTTTTTGCGCGGCGAATTTTGGGAGCCTTTTAATCGATGTGAACAAGCATTGCAAGAAGCATGCGAAACAGGACTCTTCGGGAAAAACATACTAAATTCAGGCGTGGATATTGACATCTATAATCATTTTAGTGGTGGAGCTTATATTTGTGGTGAAGAAACCGCGTTGATGAATGCATTAGAAGGTAAGCGTGGTTGGCCACGATTTAAGCCACCCTTTCCTGCAAATTTTGGTTTATACGGTTGCCCGAGCAATGTTAACAATGCGGAAACTTATGCCTCCATACCGGTAATTTTAGAAAAGGGTAGTAAATGGTTTGCCGACTTAGGGCCTCCAAACAATGGAGGTACAAAAATATTTTCTGTCAGTGGTCACGTGATAAAGCCGAACAATTATGAGGTACCACTTGGTATTCCATTCGCTGAATTATTGGCACTAGCTGGTGGTATGCGCAAGGGGAGCATATTAAAAGCAGTTATTCCAGGAGGCAGTTCGATGCCTATTTTACCAGCCGATATTATCATGAAGACGGTAATGAGTTTTGACGGACTGATTGAAGCAGGCTCTATGTTGGGATCTGGTGGCGTTGTGATCATGGATCAATCGACTTGTATGGTGAAAGTGCTTGAGCGCATTTCTAAATTCTACATGCACGAATCGTGCGGACAATGTACTCCCTGTCGTGAAGGAACAGGCTGGGTTTATCGCTTAGTGCATCAAATTGAAAATTCCGAGAGCACAAAACGTGATTTGGAACAGTTACGTCGAGTTGCCAAAAGCATTGAAAATCGCACTATTTGTGCTTTCGGTGAGGCAATAGCCTGGCCAGTAGCTGGTATGCTAAAACATTTTTATGAAGAATTTGAGTATCATGTTACCTATGGGAAATGTATGGTCTAGACTTCACAATACCTCGACTTGATCACGAGGTTATGACGGAGAAAAGAAAGGAAAGTTAGAAGTAACCGAATACCATGTTCTAGATTCTATCTATTAAGATAACCCATAGGATTATATAGGCAAACGAAACAATGGTAGAAATTGAAATTGATGGTAAAAAAACGATGATAGAAGATACTGCTTCAATTATTGAAGCAGCAGATGCAATGGGGATTTATATTCCGCGTTTTTGTTATCACAAAAAATTATCTGTTGTTGCCAATTGCCGTATGTGTTTAGTGGAAGTCAATAAATCTGGAAAACCCATGCCTGCTTGTGCTACATCTGTGACTGCTGGTATGAAAGTTTTTACTAGATCCCAAAAAACCATTGAGGCTCAACGTGCTGTCATGGAATTTTTATTGATTAATCATCCCTTAGACTGTCCTATTTGCGATCAAGGCGGCGAATGTGAATTGCAGGATCTTGCGATGGGTTTTGGTCGTTCAAGTTCTAACTACGATAAAACTAAGCGCGCAGTATTTAGTGAAAATATTGGTCCATTGGTAGAAACTGAAATGACGCGTTGTATTCAATGTACGCGATGCGTGCGCTTTGGCGAAGAAATTGCAGGATTGCCTGAATTGGGTGTGATTAATCGTGGAGAAAAAGAAGTGATTTCCACTTATATTAGGCATTTTATGCAATCAGAGTTATCGGGAAATATTATTGATCTCTGCCCAGTGGGGGCATTGACGGATAAACCAGCACGTTATCAAGGACGTGGATGGGAATATCATGAAAATGCTGCGATTGCGCCACATGATTGTGTGGGAGGTAATATTTTTTTTCATACGCGCTGGCAACAATATGCGCCACAACGGACAGTTATGCGTGCAGTACCTCGTGAAAATAACGCAATAAATGAAACTTGGATGAGTGATCGTGATCGTTTTAGTCATTTTGGTTTTTATCATGAATCTCGAATTTACCAACCACGAATAAAAAATAATGGAAAGTGGTTAGATGTGTCCTGGGAAAAAGCACTGATAGCGATAAAAACAAAAATAGGAACGTTAATTAAAAAACAGGGTGCCTCACAAATTGGAGCACTGACATCATCAAGCGCTACCGTTGAAGAATATTACTTATTACAAAAATGGCTTCGTGGTTTGGGGAGCCATAATATTGATCATCGCATTCGTTGGCAGGATTTTCGGGATCAAAACGCATTTCCTATTTTTCCTAATTTAGGCTTGCCCATCGCCGATATTGAAAATTTGACTGTAATTTTATTAGTTGGATCCAATGTCCGATTTGAACAACCATTGATCAATCATCGCATTAATAAAGCTTATTCAGCAGGTGCAAAAATTTTAGCTATTAATCCAGTGGATTATCCATTTGCCTTTGAAATAAATGAAAAAATCATTGTTTCTCCGCAGAGGTTGCTTGAGGTACTGCATATGATAATCAGTGAAAAATCACATGCCATTATAGGAACGCTAGCAAAAGCTGAAAAAGCTGCTATCTTTCTCGGAGAGCACGCACTTCATCATGCAGAAGCGTCTGAGATTCGCACATGGGCGTATTTTATTGGAGAAAAATGTGGAGCAAGTGTAGGTTTGCTTACAGAAGGAGGGAATAGCGCCGGCGCCTGGTTGGTTGGTGCAATACCCCATCGTGGGCTAGCAGGCGAATTATTAGATTCACCAGGCCTTGATGCAAAAACGATGCTAACAGCTGATCCTTTGAAAGCCTATTTTTTATTAAATGTCGAACCTGAGTTAGATTCTGCCTATGCGGCAGAAGCTAAAAATACATTAATAAATGCTGAATTTGTAGTTTGCTTGACGACGTTTCTTAGTTCAGAAATGGAATCTTATGCAGATATTCTTTTGCCTATTGCGCCATTTTCGGAATCGGGTGGGACGTTTGTTAATGTAGAGGGGCGTTGGCAATCGTGTATACCGGTAAGCACACCAGAAAATGATTCACAACCAGCGTGGAAAGTGTTTCGCACTTTAGGGAACCTTTTTGGCTTGCCTGGATTTGACTATGAGACACTACAAAAAGTCCAATCTTCACTCATGCCAGCAATTTCCAATCTCACGCTCGCACGATCGCCAATAGTACAGAACATTAAACAATCATCGTTTTCACAACCTTCCCATCCATGTGAAAATGATGGTATTGGTGAATCCTTTCTGATGCGTCTTGCTCCATGGCCAATGTTTTGCGTTGATAATATAGTCCGCCGTTCTCAACCTTTGCAAGAAACTTTGGCAGATCGATTGAACAATATTCGCCTCAATGCAAACACCGCCTCTCGATTAAACTTCATGGTGGGTGATTCTGTGACAGCAATTCAGGGGAAAAGCCGGGTAACACTACCACTGATGATTGACGAACGCTTGGCTGATAATACAGTTTTATTGTTTTCTGGATTAATAGCAACCGCGGGTTTTGGTCAGGCAGATACAACGATTAGATTAGAAAGGAGTGATTAGGGATGGATCAAATTATGATAATAATGATTCGAATTATCATCAAAATTGTTATTATTTTAGTTCCCATCCTAATCGTAGTTGCGTTTTTAACTTTTGCGGAACGAAAAGTTATTGGTTATATTCAAGGACGTATAGGCCCTAATCAAGTTGGCTTTCGGGGTTTTGCGCAACCAATTGCCGATATACTTAAGTTATTATTGAAAGAAATTATTGTTCCTACTGCTTCTAACCGCTATCTTTATTTTATTGCGCCAATTTTATCTTTAGTGCCGGCTTTGCTGGCGTGGTCAGTGATTGCTTTTTCTAAAGGATGGGTGTTAGCCAATGTGAATGCAGGTTTGCTCTTTATATTTGCAATGTCCTCATTGGGTGTATATGGCATTTTGGTGGCAGGGTGGTCTTCTAATTCTAAGTACGCGTTTTTTGGCGCTTTACGTTCGGCGGCTCAGGTTGTTTCCTATGAAATCCCGATGGGTTTTACTTTGGTGGGAGTATTGATTGCAACAGGAACGATGAATTTGCAAGAAATCGTGTTACGACAAACAGGAGGAATTTGGCATTGGTTATGGTTGCCGTTATTACCTTTATTTTTGGTGTATTGGATTACAGCAGTTGCAGAAACGAATCGTGCGCCGTTTGATGTGGCCGAAGGTGAATCTGAAATTGTAGCTGGTTTTCATGTGGAATACTCTGGCATTATGTTTGCACTTTTCTTTTTAGCCGAATATACAAACATGGTTTTAGTATCCGCTATTACTACAGTAATTTTTTGGGGAGGATGGTTGTCACCTTTTCAAGGCATTCCAGCATTAGAGAAGGTGTTTGCTTGGGTGCCCGAAATAGCCTGGTTTCTATTAAAATTATCACTTTTTATTTTTATCTATTTTTGGATGCGAGCTACATTTCCGCGTTATCGTTATGATCAAATCATGCGTCTTTGCTGGAAAATATTAATTCCGGTGACGTTAATCTGGATTATGGTTTTAGCTTTGGCGGTAGAATTTCATTTAAGGTATTTGGTTTGATTAAGAAGTGAAACGATTAAAACAGGTGGTTAAAAGTTTTACGCTCTGGGAGCTGCTAAAAGGGCTTCTGTTAACTTTGCGCTATTTTTACAAGAAAAAGGTTACTGTCTATTACCCAGATGAAGAAGTCCCAAGCTCATTTCGATTTCGGGGTATGTTGGCTTTGCGACGTTATCCGAATGGGGAAGAACGTTGCATTGCGTGTAAATTATGTGAAGCGGCTTGTCCAGCTTGTGCCATTACGATTGAAGCTGGACCACGTCAAAAAGATGGATCACGACGCGCAACGTTATATGATATTGATGTTTTTAAATGTATTAATTGTGGATTTTGCGAAGAAGCATGTCCTGTTGATGCCATTGTTTTGACACCAGAGATGCACTATACGATTAAAGATCGGGGTGAGAATATACTGACTAAGGAAAAATTGCTCATGATCGGAGATATATATGAGGAGCAAATTGCCAAAAATCATGCAAATGATAAAAAGTACCGATAACATATCTGTTATTCTCATAACAGATATGTGGTATTTAGTAATGAAGGAATAACTGAGCCTTAATTAATTGTCTAGATTTTTATTTTTGTGGGATTTGGAAGAGGAGCAAGTTGAGAGTGATTAATGTTTCCTGTGTATGAAGTGATGTTTTTTATTTTTGCAATCGTTTTGGTTGCTGCTGCTACGATGGTCATCGTATCGCGTAATTCAGTGCATGCTGTACTTTTTCTTGTGTTCACTGCTTTTAT
Source organism: Coxiella endosymbiont of Amblyomma nuttalli (assembly GCF_018107685.1). GTDB lineage: Bacteria > Pseudomonadota > Gammaproteobacteria > Coxiellales > Coxiellaceae > Coxiella. The sequence continues at coordinate 176,760 of NZ_CP064834.1, forward strand.
GAGCGCTGTTTTGTGGATGATGATCCAAGCAGAATTTTTATCTTTAGTTTTAATATTTGTTTATGTGGGCGCAGTGATGACATTATTTTTATTTATTGTCATGATGTTAAATGTCAGACCTGTAAAGATACAAAAAAGATTTGTACGATTTTTATTATTTGGATTATTTTCGATCTTGTTATTCACCGTAACGATGATAATTACTGTAAGGCCTCAACATTTTGGAGCATCCTCTACGCTGTTACCCCGTGTACTACCTGCTAATTTTAGTAATGCAAAAGCAATTGGGATTTTGCTTTATACTCATTATTTATTACCTTTTGAAATCGGGGCTGTTATTTTATTGGTGTCTATTATTGCAGCAATTACGCTTGCATTGCAGAAGCGAAAATCGGATGCCAAGTCACAACGTATTTCAGAACAATTGGGAACAACTAAGGAAAATCGTTTGCGTATCATAAAAATGAAGGTAGAAAAACCATGATACCGCTAGGTTATTTCTTGATAATCGGTATTATTTTATTTGGCCTGGGATTTGCTGGTATTATTATTAATCGAAATAATTTAATCACGCTATTCATGTGTATTGAACTCATGTTACTGGCTGTTAATACAAATTTTGTTGCCTTTGCTCAATATTTTCAGATGGGTGTAGGAGAAATATTTGTGTTTTTTATTTTAACAGTTGCTGCCGCAGAGTCAGCGATTGGTTTAGCAATTTTAGTACTATGTTATCGTCACCATAGCAGTATTGGTATGGATAATATGAAAGTTTTGAAAGGATAGTAGAGAACTAAGGATAATAAAAATAGCAAGAACACAAAGATGGTAGTTCGGAATTTAACATTACTGATTGTGTTAGCACCCTTATTAGGTTGCCTAATTGCAGGATTAGGTGCCAAATACATGGGCCGGCGTGGAACACAGTGGATCACCATTAGCTTGATGACAATTTCCTTCTTAAGTGCTATTTGGCTTTTTAAATTAGTGACAATCGAAGGGAAACATTATTATGGGGCTATTTACACTTGGGGTGTTAGTGGTCGATTTCATTTCAATATGGGACTTATGGTAGACCAACTAACATCAGTGATGATGTTAGTTATAACCTTTATTTCCTGGGTAGTACATATTTATAGTACCGGCTATATGGTTGATGATCCAAGTTATCGACGATTTTTCTCTTACATGTCGATGTTTACTTTTGCGATGCTCATGCTAGTTACGGCGAATAATTTTCTTCAATTATTTTTTGGCTGGGAAGGAGTCGGTTTAGTTTCATATTTATTAATCGGTTTTTGGTTTGATAAGGAGTCGGCTGTGACTGGGAGTTTAAAAGCCTTTTTGGTAAATCGAGTTGGTGACTTTGGATTTATTTTGGGAATTGCTGCTATTTTGGATTACTTTGGAAGCTTGGATTATCATACTATCTTCAATGCAGCAGGAGATATACATGATACACTGAGTATTTTACCTAATGTTCATTGGTCGATAATTACAGTGATTTGTGTCTTATTATTTATCGGCGCTATGGGTAAGTCAGCGCAAATGCCATTGCACGTATGGCTGCCAGAATCTATGGAGGGTCCCATTCCAATTTCCGCTCTCATTCATGCAGCAACAATGGTGACAGCAGGTGTATTTTTGGTTGCTCGTATGTCGCCACTCTTTGAATTATCACAAGCAGCACTCAGTACAGTACTTATTGTTGGCGCAACTACGGCACTTTTCACAGGTATACTAGCTTTTGTGGAATTTGATATCAAGCGTGTCATTGCATTTTCAACAATGTCACAGTTGGGTTATATGATGGCGGCGGATGGCGCATCCGCTTATTCTGTAGGTATTTTTCATTTATTAACGCATGCTTGTTTTAAGGCATTACTATTTTTAACAGTTGGTTCTATTATTATTGCTATGCATCATGAACAAGATATGCGTAAAATGGGTAATCTTCGAAGATATTTGCCAATAACTTATATAACTTTTTTAATAGGTGCTTTATCATTGGCTGCTATTCCACCTTTTGCAGGATTTTATTCTAAGGACGCCATTATTGAGGCAGTTTCGTATTCCACCATTCCAGGATCAGGATATGCATATGGATGTTTATTAGCAGGTGCTTTTGTAACAGGCTATTATATTTTTCGGGCGTTTTTTATAACTTTTCATACGGAAGCCAGAATGACTGCAAAAATGAGGTCGACGTTAAAAGAAACTCCGTGGAATATGCGTGTACCTCAATGGATTTTAGGTGCTCCCTCACTATTGCTGGGGGCACAACTAATTTATTGGATTCTTTATTGTTATCCTGGTTTACTAGGCTCAAGCATCGAAACATTATCTCCTGATGGTGTGTTGAAAACCATGGCTAACGAATATCATGGTGCTGTTTTTATGGCTTTCCATTCAATTGTCACACTGCCATTTTGGTCATCTGTTTTAGGCATTGTATCTGCTTGGTTTACGGTCATTAGTGTGCCGAAAATACCCTCATTACTAAAACGTCATATGTCATGGTTATATCGAATTTTAGTTATTAGATATGCATTTGATATTTTTAATTGGATTATTTTTGTTCGTGGTGGTCGGACACTAGCTAATTTTTTTTTCCTTATAGGAGATTTGAAATTACTAGATCATTTTATTATAGATGGCGCGGGACGAAACGTTACCCGCGTAGCACGTTTCATGCGTCGCTTGCAGTCAGGCTATTTGTATCATTATGTATTCGTAATGGTACTGAGTCTATTAGTATTTTTAATTTGGTCAGTGTTTAGTCATAAAGTAAAATAATGGCATTTGATAATATACCTCTGCTGAGTACACTAATTTGGTTGCCTATTTTTGGATCTATTCCTGTAGCAATGTTTAATAGAGCAGAGCGAGCTAATCGAGCACGTGTGCTAGCTCTGTTGATCGCGTTAGTTTCTCTCATGTTCTGTATCCCGTTGTATGTCACCTTCGATACAACTACTGCAGCAATGCAATTCACAGAACATTTTAATTGGATTCCAATATTGAAAATAAACTACGACATCGGTGTTGATGGTATTTCCATGCCACTTATTTTGTTGACTTGTTTTACGACCTTCTTGGTGATTTTAGCTTCTTGGAAGATGGTTAAAAAGAAAGTAGGGTACTATCTAGCTATTTTTCTGGTAATGCAAGGAACGATTATTGGGGCATTTTCATCCTTAGATGCGATGTTATTTTATTTCTTTTGGGAAGCAATGTTAATTCCAATGTACTTGAGTATTGGTATTTGGGGAATGGAAAAGCGCTCGTATGCTGCGATTAAATTTTTCCTGTATAATTTTTTAGGATCTGGACTGTTATTAATCTCTTTATTGTATTTGCACATCCACTCAGGAAGTTTTTATATCCTGAGTTATTATCATCTACATATGAGTATAGCTATCCAGATTTTGGTTTTCCTAGGTTTTTTAATCTCATTTGCGATCAAAGTACCAATGTGGCCATTTCATACGTGGTTACTTGATACACACACCGAGGCACCGATAGGTGGTTCTGTCGTACTGGCAACTTTAATGTTGAAATTGGGTAGCTATGGATTCTTACGATTTAGCTTGCCTATTATACCTGATGCTAGCAATTATTTAGATTGGCTTATGATTGTTCTCTCACTTGTTGCTATTATATATATTGGATTTATTGCGATTGCACAAACCGATATGAAAAAATTAGTTGCGTATTCATCAGTAGCACACATGGGATTTGTTACATTAGGTGCGTTTATGCTGTTTGTGATTGTAGCACACACAGGAAGTAGAAAAGACGCATATTTAAGTTTAGAAGGTGCAATGATGCAAGTCATTTCACATTCTTTTAGTGCTGGTGCGATGTTTTTAGGGTTTAGTATGCTGTATCAACAATTGCACTCGCGTCATATTCGTGATTTTGGCGGCATTGCCAAAACTATGCCTTGTTTTGCTGCCTTTTTTATGGTTTTTGCGATGTCTGATATAGGATTGCCAGGAACTTCCGGATTTGTAGGTGAATTTATGATTCTGCTTAGTACATTCAAGGCTAGTTTTTGGGTGACTTTCTTGGCAGCATCTACTTTATTAATTGGAGCTACCTATACCCTATGGATGTATAAACGAGTCTTTTTTGGTCCCATTACGCACCCTGCGGTGGCGCAGTTAAAAGATATTGATCTGTCAGGTACTGTTATTTTTATTTTATTGGCATCCGCTATCGTGTGGATTGGTATTTATCCAAATGCATTATTAAACGTGTTTCATGCATCGATTGATAATTTACTATATGAAGTATTGCAACCTAGATTATAAAGGTAAGCGACATGTTATTGACATTAGTTAATTTTATTCCAGTAATTCCTGAGGTGTTTGTACTATTTATGGCGCTTGTAAGCTTAATGGTAGGCATTTTTTTACAACAATATCCTCAAATTTCCTATTATCTGGCGCAGGTCACTTTAATTATTAGTACCTGGATAACTTGGCATGTATTTGCCTATTTTAATTTTCCAACAGCATGTACGTTTGATAAATTATTTGTTGTGGATCGTTTATCCGTTTATTTGAAATTATTTATTTATTTATCCGTGTTTTTTTCTTTTATTTACGCACGTGAATATAACAACGAACGAAAAATTTCTGTTACGGAATTTTATTCCTTAGGTTTGTTGTCTTTACTAGGAATGATGATTCTGGTTTCTTCCTGTAATTTGCTAACCCTCTTTTTGGGATTGGAATTATTTTCATTACCAATCTACGCTATGGTGGCAATGTATCGTCAAAAAACCCGTTGTCTGGAAGCGAGCATGAAATACTTCATTACCAGTGCAGTTGCTTCAGGAATGTTACTCTATGGTATATCAATGATTTTTGGTGCCACTAAAAGTTTAGATTTAACCCAAGTTACGCGGGTTATTTCTAGCACATCACTGAATCAGCATTTAGTATTAATCGTTGGGCTTGTTTTTATAACAGCAGGAGTGGCTTTTAAATTGGGTGCTGCTCCATTTCATATGTGGGTGCCAGATGTATATGAAGGTGCACCGAGTTCTGTTACCTTATTTATTTCAACGGCACCGAAAATAGCAACTTACGCTATGTTAATTCGATTATTTATGGGCACGATGCCTATTTTACAGGTGCAATGGCATGAAATGCTCACTGTTGTCGCCATTTTATCGATGATTATCGGTAACTTTACTGCTATTGTGCAGTCTAATATTAAACGAATGTTAGCTTACTCATCGATTGCTCATATGGGTTACATGTTATTAGGTGTCTTGTGTGGTACGCGTGAAGGTTATGCCGCTGGGATGTTTTATATTATAACTTATAGCCTGATGAGTATTGGTGCTTTTGGTATGATCACTTTAATGAGTCACGATAATTTCGAAGCTGAAAGTATTAGGGATTTTGCAGGATTAAACAATCGCAATCCATGGTTAGCTTTTATGATGATGCTTATTTTATTTTCTTTAGCAGGAGTTCCTCCTTTAGTAGGATTTATCGCTAAGGTGAATATCTTAGATTCGTTAATTCAAGTACATTTAGTATGGTTGGCGGTTCTTGCTGTCTTATTAGCTGCTGTTGGTGTCTATTATTATATTCGTGTGGTTAAGGTCATGTATTTTGAAAAGACTTCCTTTCAGTTCAAGCCTATTCAATCTTCACTAGAAATGAAAATTGCTATTTCTCTTAATGGGCTAGCTATTCTTTTTGTTGGGCTTTTTCCAGGCTGGTTATATACTTTCTCTTATTGGGCTTTTCATTCCGCTTAAGTGTTCCTCATTATTGAGCGGCGAGGGATATACTATTATTTAGTGCACATGGTGGTAATCGTCTGTATATATTTTTCTAAATACCGATTCGACTACTACATTGCTGAATTAAATCAGTATCATGCCTTTTCAAAATGTAAAGAAGAGCTTTATCAAATTTATGGATTTGTAGCGTTTATAACTTATACGTTGGGCAAATATTTTTGCTTTGTTTCTATGTATTGAGATACCAATTGCGGTTGGTAATATCGACTTCAGTGATGGTGCGTTTTTTAAATAAACGATCTCAATTATTTTCTTTTTGCTTGTTGTTTAGAATTTTCATTAGTGCTTCAATTAAAGTGATTTCGAAACATTGCTTACACTTGATTAATCAAGGCAATTAATGAATTTTTATACTTACGAATTTTTACTCAGTGAGTATTTATCTCATATTATAAAAGTGAAGATCGATAATGAAGTTAATTGGGCATGTAACTAAATCGTAACAACAATAATAAACTGGTAAAAATGAATGTAGAATACAGAAGGTGGTGTAAGAGGCATCAGATCATGTCGCATAAAATATTTTAAAGCTTCTTCACAAGAAGAAAATATCTAAATAAATTCAATAAATAACAGCAACAACAAAAAATAGATAGATAGAGCAAAGTAAGTGCTACTTTTCGGAAGCGTAGGCAACATAACAACTTTTATAATCTAACCGCAAGGCTATAAGACAAGTAGTACAGACATTGAAAAAGTGTGTAATAACTTTGGTTGCAGTATAGGTTCGAGAATCATATAAGAAATAAAAACACGAAGTATTTAAATGTTGTGAGTGAGTTTGGTTATAAAAGCCGATTGGATAAGGTGATAATTTGTAACTGTAGTTGCATCAATTTAAAACCAATCATCTCAGTTACCAAAGCATACTTAGTTCCGAAGAAAGTATTTGTCAAAGCTGTAAAGGAATCCGGGAGTCTGCTAGTTTTTACTGCCGATAAGCAGGGCAAGTCAATGAACAGAGTTTGAAGCAGCAGATACTAAAAATCCAAAACTGATAGGTTCACGATAATTTGTGAAATGCTTGAAAATGAAAAGAATATTGGAATACATCGATCAAAAGATAAGATTGTAACGTTCTTAATCGAACTGAATAGAAATAGTTTTAGAATCAAAATCATAGAATTAAATTAATAAAATCAAATTAGAGATCATATTGAAGCTGGTTATTAACAAAAAAGTTAAATAAAAAGATTTCATCAAAAATTGTTTTTCCTTCTTCCTTCTTCCTTCTTCCCTTTGCGTAAAAATTATCTTAAAACTAGCCATGAACATACCTGTGTTCGAGAATGGAATACTTGTGCCACATTCTATAAATAAGCAGTCAATTGTTAAAACAGGGAGTGTTAAGACAAGGAGTGTTTTAAAAGAAAACGCTAATAGAAAAGCGATACCACTTATACAATAGCAAAGAACAAAAGGTGATATTCTAATAATCTTCGTGTGTTAGCTTGTTTGTTTCAGAAAACAACAATATCTCAATAAAATAAAATAGCACTGAGATTACCTATTACGTAGTAACTGAAAAATGAAACAACGAAAAATTGGATAGCTTAGAAAAAGTATCCGCCGCTTGTAATTTTTTAAAAACCTAATTGATGACATACAATAGAATCACAGCCTAACTAACGACATACTCTGTAATTTATAACATGCTGATTATATTGCTAGTTCTGTCTCCATACCATGAGTAAAAGATATTTTCTTTTTGCGTTATTAATGGATATTACAAAATGGCTAATTCTTCCAAATTAAGTAGTTTAGTTACTCATTGATTGGTTTGATGCATTTTCCCTTTTTCATCTTGACCAAAATGAATATTGCTTGCCCTGATGACAATTTAAGCTTGTCATGCTATAAATTTATCTATAATATGAAGGGCACACGAAAAAGCATTGATGCGGGGTGGAGCAGTCTGGTAGCTCGTCGGGCTCATAACCCGAAGGTCGTAGGTTCAAATCCTATCCCCGCTACCAACTTTGGCTTTTAGGCTCCTGTTGGGATTTCAATGAATTCAGGGCCTTCTTTGTTTGTGCCCTTTTTTATTTTTAGGATGGAAAATGGGTCAAACGCAAGTGCTAAAGCGGATTGTCGCTCCAATCATAAAAATGTTGCGCTTTGAACTGGTGACTTGTGAACTGCATCACCGCGGTGGCATGAGCACATTACGGATTACAATTGATGGTCCGGATGGTATTAGTTTAGATGATTGTGCAAAAATTAGTCGACAAGTAGGTGCGGCGCTAGATGTCGCAAACCCTATTAATGGTCCTTATAATTTGGAAGTTTCGTCCCCTGGACTGGATTTTGATTACGATTAATTATTATCATCAATTTATAGATAGGAGGATTTGTTAAAATACAGTGCGGATACCGGCGAAAGAAGGTCAGTATTAATTTCGTGGTATTATTTCCATTGTTATGGATACAATGGTTACATTGAAAATTGATAATGATAGATTGGCAATTGCGTTAAGCGAAGTTGAAAAAGCGAATCTGATAGGGGATTTCAAAGGCTAAAAAATGAATAAAAATATTTTGTTAGTTGTTGATTCAATGTCAAACGAACGCGGTGTGTCGAAAGAGGTTATTTTTGAAGCCATTGAAGCTGCGTTAGCAACAGTGGCGGCAAAACGTTATAAAGATGCTAATGTAAAAATTCGCGTGGTTATTGATCGAGAGGCAGGTGATTATAAAACATTTCGCTGCTGGACAGTCGTTGCAAATACGGATGAGCCACTCGAATTGCCAGATCAGCAAATAACGCTACAACAAGCTCAGGCAATTGATCCCGAGCTTGAAATTGGTGATGTCATTGAAGAGCCAATTGAATCAGTGAAATTTGGTCGAATTGCAGCACAACAAGCCAAGCAAGTCATCATTCAAAAAGTTAGAGAAGCCGAACGGGCGAAGATTGCTGAACAGTATGCAAAACGATTAGGTGAGCTTGTTGTTGGTGTGGTTAAACGAGTAACACGCGACAACATCATTTTAGACATGGGAGAAAATGCTGAGGCATTGTTACTACGTGAGGAAATGATTCCAAGAGAAGCTGTGCGAATAAATGATCGTTTGCGTGCTTATTTATATGATGTTCGTCAAGATAAACGTGGCCCACAATTATTAGTAAGTCGCACACGTGCTCAGTTTTTGATTGAGTTATTTAAGATTGAAGTACCTGAAATTGGTGAAGAAGTGATTGAAATCAAAGGTGCTGCTCGTGATCCTGGTTCACGTGCCAAAATTGCGGTCAAAACTAATGACGGACGTATCGATCCTATCGGTGCTTGTGTCGGCATGCGTGGCTCGCGTGTACAGGCTGTTTCTAATGAATTGGGCGGAGAGCGAATTGATATTGTGTTGTGGGACGATAATCCCGCTCAATTAGTGATTAATGCAATGGCGCCAGCAGAGGTCCCTTCTATTGTTGTTGATGAAGAATTGCATGTAATGGATATTGCAGTTCCCGAAGAGCAGCTTTCACAAGCGATTGGTCGTAACGGTCAAAATGTTCGCTTAGCTAGTGAATTAACTGGCTGGACATTAAATGTTATGAGCGAGGCGCAAATGACTCAAAAAAATGAAAAAGAGGTTGGAGGCATTAAGTCTAATTTTATGGAAAAGCTAGATGTGGATGAAGAAGTGGCCAATGCCTTAGTGGAAGAAGGTTTCATGAGTTTAGAAGATGTGGCCTATGTATCCAAAAAAGAGTTACAAAGTGTAGAGGGATTTGATGAGGTTATTGTCACCGAGTTACAACGACGTGCCAGCGATATACTTTTAACGCAGGAAATCGCTAATCAAGAAAAAATAAGTAAAATTAAACTTGCAGCAGATTTATTGGATGTGCAAGGGATGACAAAAGAATTAGCACTTCAGTTGGCAACGCACGAAGTGCTCACGCGTAACAATTTGGCGGAAATGTCTGTGGATGACTTAAAAGAAATTATAGAAATTGACGACGAATTTGCTGCTAAATTAATTATGGCGGCGCGAGCCCATTGGTTTGTGGAAGAAGAAACAAAATAAGAGCTAAAATTGTGGTTGATATGAGTGTAAGACAACTCGCCGATTTAGTACAAATAAGACCGGAACGTCTTTTAGAACAATTAAAAGAAGCAGGTATTGCAATTACTCATGTTGATCAAACGATTACCGATAATCAAAAACGAAAGTTACTTTTGCATCTAAAAACAGCCCATAATCCGGAATCTGTAAAGCGTTCAAAAATTATTTTAAAACGCAAAAAATTAAGTGTAGTGAAGTCTGGGAAAAGACGTGTTAATGTTGAAATCCGATCAAAGCGGACATACAGCAAACCTCTTGAAGAAAAAATAGAAATAAAAGAGGTAGTTTTTCGAAATGTATTGTCATCCCCTTTGGCTGTTACGTCGACAACTAAACTTAAAAAAGAAGATGCAGCAATAGAGATTACTGAAGAATCGTTGGAATTTAAGGCAAAAAAAACAACTAAAAAAGCCTCTGAGGAAACGAAAAAAAAAGAAACAGTGAAAAAGGGGATTCGCAAAGAATCGCGTTCACGTTCTCGTAGATCTAAAGAGGATCAATGGGAACGAGAAGAACTTCATATGAGTAAACTTGCTGAGGAACGCCGACGACGATATAAACCTATAGTAGAATCAGATAAAATCTCATCTCGATTAGAACATGGTTTCGCCAAACCTACTACTCCTATTATTAAAGAAGTGTCACTCTCTGAATCTATTACAGTATCCGATCTAGCTCAAAAAATGTCCGTAAAAGCAGCGGAGGTTATAAAAATCATGATGAAGATGGGTGTGATAGTAACAATCAATCAACGCATTGATCAGGAAACCGCTGCGATTGTGGTCGAAGAAATGGGCCACAAGCCAAAACTCGTTAAGGAGGACACCTTAGAAGAAAATTTAGTAGCTACAGGGACGATAGGAGAAGCTGTTCCACGAGCGCCTGTCGTTACTATTATGGGGCATGTAGATCACGGTAAAACATCATTGTTAGATTATATTCGGCGTACAAAAGTTACCAGCACTGAAACAGGAGGTATTACGCAGCATATTGGTGCTTATCATGTCGAAACAGATCGAGGCATGATCACTTTCTTAGATACACCAGGTCATGAGGCATTTACTGCGATGCGTGCCAGGGGTGCTAAGTGCACGGATATCGTGATACTTGTCGTTGCCGCAGATGATGGAGTTATGCCGCAAACGGTTGAAGCCATTCAGCATGCTCGGGCTGCCAAAGTACCAATAGTGGTTGCTATCAATAAAATGGATAAACCTGAGGCAGATCCTGATAGAATTAAAACCGAGCTATCAAAACAAAACATCATTCCTGAAGAGTGGGGTGGTGATAACATGTTCCAACTAATTTCTACAAAAACCGGTGATGGTGTGGATGCACTGCTTGAATGTATTCTGTTACAAGCAGAAGTATTAGAATTGAAAGCCGTATCGATTGGCCCTGCAAAGGGGATGGTTATTGAATCCAGTCTTGATAGAGGTCGTGGACCTGTAGCAACAGTGTTAGTGACAGATGGTGAATTATATCCTGGCGATACCCTGCTTGTCGGTCGTCAATATGGTCGAATTCGCGCAATGATTGGTGACGATGGAAAACCACGTAAGAGTGCTGGCCCCTCTATGCCAGTGGCAATATTGGGATTATCTGGTACACCAGTGGCTGGTGATGAGGCTGTAGTAGTGCCAGACGAACGTAAAGCACGAGAAATCGCTCGTTTCCGTCAAGGTAAATATCGAGAAGTGCACTTGGCGAAAAAACAAACTGCACATCTCGAACATATGTTTGATCGAATGAGTACGGGAAAACAAAATATATTACATATTGTTTTAAAAGCAGATGTGCAAGGATCTCTGGAAGCCTTGACAGAAGCGCTTAATAAAGTGTCTACGGATGAAGTTAAAATTAATATTGTAGCTAGTGGTGTTGGTGGTATTACCGAATCTGATGTGCATTTAGCTATTGCTTCAGATGCGGTCGTGATTGGTTTTAACGTACGTGCCAATGCGCCAGCCCGCGCATTGGTCGAACGGGAAGGAGTTGATCTCCGTTATTGCAGTATTATTTATGATTTGATTGACGAAGTAAAAAAGGCACTTAGTGGTTTATTGTCACCTGAAGTAGAAGAAAAAATTGTTGGGTTGTGTGAAGTACGCGAAGTTTTTCGTTCATCAAAATTAGGTGCTATTGCTGGTTGCATGGTGATTGAAGGTATAGTGCGTCGTCGTTTGCCTATTCGTGTATTAAGAGATAATGTTGTAATTTATGAAGGCGAGCTTGAATCCTTGCGTCGTTTTAAAGAAGATGTTGCCGAAGTACGTTATGGTATAGAATGTGGAGTTGGTATAAAAAATTATAACGACGTTAAAGTTGGTGATCAGATCGAAGTTTATGAAAAAACTCAGGTCGAGCGGAAAATTACGTGATAAAACAGCGCCAACAGCGTATGGCTGATCTTATCCATCATCAATTAGCGGTACTTCTCAAAAAAGAGGTACAAGATCCGAGATTGGCCAGAATTTCTTTGACGGCGGTTCTACTATCTTCGGACTTAAAACAGGCGAAAATTTTCTATACGCTATTGAAAAGCGAAGAACGAAAAACTATTCAAAAAGCGCTTAATAAGGCGATAGGCTATTTGAGATGTTTATTAGCTCAGGCTACTACGTTACGATACGTACCTCAACTGCAATTTGCTTACGATGAATCACTAGAGCGAGCCGAGAGAATTTCATCGTTAATAAACCGTGTAACTAAAAATGATCAACGTAACGAATAGTCAAAAAATCCACAAACGCGCAATTAGTGGAATTTTGTTACTGAATAAGCTTAGCGGCATGACTTCTAACAACGCTGTGCAGAGAATCAAAAAACTATTTCATGCAAAAAAGGTAGGACATACAGGAAGTTTAGATCCTTTAGCCGAAGGTATGTTGCCAATTTGTTTAGGTGAGGCAACTAAATTTTCCCAATACTTATTAGATTCTAATAAAACTTATTATGTAAAGGTACGATTGGGAATCCGCACTGCAAGTGGGGATAGTGAAGGTAAAATTATTGCAGAGCGTCCAATTCCAAAGATAACAAAACATTTGCTTGAAAAAACGTTATCATTATTTCGTGGAGTTATTGAACAAACTCCATCAATGTATTCTGCTTTAAAATATAAAGGCCAGCCTCTCTATAAATTGGCACGTCAAGGCATTAAAGTGGAACGCAAAGCACGTAGGGTAACGATTGATGCATTAAATGTATTGAATTGGAATGACGAAGAAATTGAGTTCTATGTGCATTGTAGTAAAGGTACGTATATCAGAACGTTAATGGATGACATAGGAGAAACACTTAATTGTGGCGCTCATGTCGTTGCTTTGCGTCGATTAATGGTGATGCATTACCGTGAAAGCCAAATGATTCCATTAGTGCAGCTTGAACAAGAATATGATGCATCAAACTTAACCGCTTTAGATCTCTATTTACTGCCTGTTGAAAGTATGATTTTGCATTTTCCAGCGCTTAAATTAAATCAGTTAACCACCCTGTACTTACAACAAGGTCGAATAGTTATGATATCACACGCACTATCGAGTGGATTTGTGCGATTACGCAATTATAATGATCAGTTTATAGGTATCGGTGAAATATTAAGCGATGCACGAATCGCACCTCGTCGATTAATAAAACAGTTGTAATTTCCCACAATTGTGATCTCTAATAAATAAATATGGATAAAGATGATAATGATGCTTGAAGATCTGTGGTTATGAGAGGTTTTGCTGAACTAAAATACTTTCTCTAGCCTAATGCAAATAAACATCGATTCAATAATAATACATGGCAATGAATTTTTAGACACGTAGCCAATGTGCATTTCGGTCTCTTAACCCATATGACTTGTAAAGGCGAATAAGGCGAATAAAAAAGGTGATGTGATAGTATATACCAGAAATTAGTATAAACCAATCGATATACATTATATATTACAATCAACACACTTTTCAATTTAAGGTAATAATAATTTGGATGATAGCTGAAATCTTGATGTAGTATATAATTTTATTAGTATGATGTAATCAAAAACACCGAAACTATTTATCGAGCGATTTAACGTAACGTGATTATCTTGCGTTTCGATCGATTGATCTATGATCTCAACCCGAAAACTCATGAAGCGATAGGTATAAAAATCTAATGTAGATACTGAATCACTAATTAGACTTGTAAGTAAAGACAGCTTTTAGTCCACATCGGCCTTGATAATCCGAATACCTCAAGACTCATTAAAAGAAAAATCTATAGAATAAATAATGGGCTACAGAGTTGTTTTAGTGATTGGTTTAATAAGCTTATACTCAGCTTAATATATCGACTGTTTATAATGATTATTACGAATATATTATACTTATGTGATAACCTTGAATAGATGAAGTTAAGATAGCAAACGTGTATGTCTGTGAACCAGAAGCTCATAGACAACATCACAATATAATCTACAATATAATCTATAGAGTTTCTCCAGTCCATAAACTATGCTCTTATTCTTGAATAGTTAAAAGTAAAAGCTTATAGAAAACACTTGCTATGGTTAGATTAAAAACGGGAAATAGATCAACTAACCTAACAAAACTAAGGGAATGAAAAGATAGCTATGTTACATCTTTAGTCTTTTTTAACAGGAAAGGTAATTGTCTTGATAAAATTAAAACATTTCACGAAATGTATCTTCGTTATTTACATCAATATTTATCTTTAGTAATACAAATGAATTAATGTTTGCCTTATTTAATAGATGATAGGCTGTTACAAATCCCATTCATACGATGCTTGGGTGTTATCAATGGTAGTGTATTAGCTAGGTGAAGTAAAAATTAATACACCGAAGTTACCGACTATTATTTTCTTTTAGAATTCCTGATTATTTAAAGATACAATGAGTTTTCTGCGGTGTTAAAGTAAGGCACATTGTTAAAATCCTGTTTATAAATGACGGTGCAAATTTCGTAATCGTTAATTCAGGTGGTACAAGTGTTGGTGTGCATAGTAGTATGACAGATAGAAGATGTGGTTCATACTGGTCTTCCCTGGTTGCTTGATCGTTTAGAATTTACAAGCATTCTCAGATGTTAAATATTAAATAATCATTTCGAAATAAACATAAAATATACCTGGATTTTGATATTTTTCATGAAGTTGCTACTAATGATACATTACAATTTAAATTGGAAAGCGTATAAAATGAATCTGATTAATGAATGACAGTGCGGAGATTCTAGAAGTGGAGTTAAGTATTGGTAGGATAGACAGATTTTATTAATTAGTTATTATTTATCGTGATAATGACAAGGACATTGTCATGATTGTAATGCATGGTTCAATCGTTGAAAAACCTATAGCTCAGAAGTCAAAACCAACTTTATTGAGCGATTTTAGTGTTCAATCACAGCCACGTTTAACTTAACTACAGGATTTTCTGCATTTGATCGTGTTTAGTAGACAGATTAGTTTCTGATTCTGTCATCTCAATTGGTGATAGCTCAGGAATTGGAAAGTCCCATTATTACAAATTTTATATCATATTAGTCATAAGGATGATTTTACTTTATACGTGACTGAAGAAGAATCGTTACAATAAATCACTATGCGTGCACAGCGTTTGCAATCACCGCAGGGTAAATTAAAATTGTTAGCCGAAATACACGTTGAAAAAATTGTTACATTGGTTGAAAATTGCGTCTACAGGTTATGGTAATCTATTCTATACAAGTGTCTGTATCGATAGCATCTCTTTTACGCCTGGGGGAGCGAGTCAAGTTCGTGCAAGTATCGCTCGTCTAGTATAATTTTCAAAACAAAAAGGCTAGTCACTATAATTACGACGTTTTCATTAATGCTGTTGATGGTTTTTTTAATGCTGTTGATGGCTTTCGTATCGCAGAAACTAGCACCGATCTCGGTATTTTATTAGCTGCACTCTCCAGTTCATGGAATAAATCTTTACCTTCTGATTTGATTGTTTTCGGTGACGTTGGTTCTTGCTGACGCGAGATTCGTCCTGTACAAAGCGTTCAGGAGTACCTTTAAAGAATCCATCAAATATGGTTTTGGACGTGTCATCGTTCCTAAAAGCCAGTGTACTGCAAACTTTTCTCGAAGAAATAGCAATTGTTGCGACTGATAAGCTACAGGAAGCTTTAAAACAGTGTAGGATATGATAGTTATCTCTTAATTTGGATACCCTTGCGGGAAGAAGGCACCTAAATACCTTCCGTTTTCTTTGGTGACTCGGCTAAATTTCTTGGATAACTTGGATAAATAATCATCAGGAGCTTATGAATGTATGTATGATGCTAATCTCACTGTAGAAGATTTTGACTCTGAACTTGCACAAGCAATTTTTTGGGAACAAGTACGTCAAGAAGAACATATTGAGCTAATTGCCTCAGAAAATTATGTAAGTCCGCTGGTGTTGGAACTTCAGGGATCAGTATTAACTAACAAATACGCAGAAGGGTATCCTCACAAGCGCTATTATGGTGGATGTGAATTCGTTGATATTATAGAGCAGTTAGCGATTGATCGAGCTAGAGCGTTATTTAACGCTGCTTATGCTAACGTCCAACCACATTCTGGTTCGCAAGCCAATGCCGAAGTCTATATGGCTCTCATGAATCCTGGTGACACTTTACTAGCAATGGATTTATCATATGGTGGTCATTTAACGCATGGAGCGCCAGTGAATTTTTCAGGTAAGTTTTATAAAGTAGTGCATTATGGTTTGAATGCAGAGGGGAATATTGACTATGAAAAAGTCGTTTTATTAGCAGAAAAGTATAAACCGAAGGTGGTTATGGCTGGTTTTTCTGCATTTTCTGGTATTGTTGATTGGCAGCGATTTCGTGAAATTTCTGACAGAGTCAATGCATATTTTGTAGCGGATATTGCACATGTAGCAGGTTTAGTTGCGGCAGGAGTTTATCCTTCACCGGTCAATATTGCGGACGTAACGTCAACGACAACGCATAAAACATTGCGGGGACCACGCTCAGGATTGATATTAGCAAAAGCCAATCTTGAACTAGAAAAGCGATTAAATTCGGCAGTCTTTCCCGGATCGCAAGGTGGTCCTTTAATGCATGTTATTTCCGCAAAAGCTGTTGCTTTTAAAGAGGCGATGCAACCAGAATTTAAAACTTATGCGCAGCAAATTTTAAAGAATGCCAAAATTATGGTGGATGTTATAACAAAGCGCAATTATACTGTCGTTTCGGGCGGAACACAGAATCATATGTTCTTGATCAGCCTTTTAGATAAGAGTATGTCAGGTAAAGATGCAGAGATGGCCTTAGGTCGTGCTAATATTACTGTTAATAAAAATATAGTCCCTAATGAAGCACGTTCTCCTTTTGTAACCAGTGGTCTTCGAATTGGTACACCAGCAATTACCACGCGCGGACTCAAAGAAACAGAAACGAGAAAATTAGCTCATTGGATTTGTGATATCCTAGATGATACCAATAATGAGAACGTGATTACGGATACTAAACGAAAAATCGAAAAGTTATCTCGGCAATTTCCAGTATATAGCCGAGGAACTGTATTGCGCTGATGTTCTACCTTTTTATAATGTAGAAAATACGCAAGTCACTAACTCACGATTAGTGGGAGAATGTGTGCAAAAAGTGAGTCACCAACGTAGATGTTTCTCACGCGCAAGACGGTTTAGCAAATTTAAAATGGCAGAATTAAATGTGCCACACATGCCGCATTATTAAACGAGATAGTTGCAAGGTAGCTGCCAAAGTACGTCGTTTGAGTGAGAAAGTACGTTTGAGTAGGAAAGACTAGTCACATACATATAAATTGTTAGGGCAAGATGCACGTGCAGTCAGTACACAATACGATAGGTGAGCCAGTCATGATAAGAAGTAATTATGTGTCACGGATAAGATTGCTACATGTGTGATCTAATCCAGTGTATCACAGTTTTCAGGGTATTAATGTGTTTCACGATGCAATTCATCGTTTATTGAGAATATCAAAAAAAAAATCAAATGAAGTCATATAAAAGGATGAATCCTCGTCATAATGCACGCCGTCACGCATTACAAGCGCTTTATCAGTGGTCTTTTGGTAAAATCAAACCAGTTCAATTAATTGATCAATTTTTGGAAGAAAATAATTTGAGGGACGTTGATTTAATTTATTTTAAAGATTTGATAATAGGAACGATTCAACATGTTACACTAATCGATAAACTTATGACCTCTTATCTAGATCGCAAGGTGAGTGCCTTAAATCCAGTTGAATTATCAGTGTTGAGATTAGCAATTTATGAGTTAGTACACCGTAAAGATGTTCCCTATAAGGTCGTGATTGATGAGGCATTAGAGTTAGTCAAAGAATTTGGCGCTGAAAATGGATACCGATATGTTAATGCAATTTTAGATGCTTTACTTCCAGAATTACGGAAGAAAAAGTAATAACCAGAAAAGATTAAGTAAGTATATCATTGATCTATGCTGAAGCATTTTACAAGGAGATGATTTAATATGGCAAGAGGTAAGGGGCCGCATGGTCCAAAAAAATTCCGAAAGAGAAATAAAAAATAGTTTTCTCAGATTATGAAAAGAAATACTAATGATTTTTGTTCTTACTATTAAGAAACTGATGCTGCTGGACATGTTTCTTTAATATTTTTAAACATAAAATGGCAGCGATTTAAATAATGGTCAACTAGCTTCGTAAATAATTATTACTAGCTTCGCTTTCTCTGCTTAAATTGTGCGGTAGCATTTTAAATGTAGTTTATCTCTAGCTTTGATGATAGTATAGTGGTTGCGTCAAGTGTGTGATAATAAGGATAGGCTCGCTCTCTTGCCCATTTTTGTGAGCAAACCATACAACGGATGTTTATCGGCATGCATATCTATGTTATACCGGTTTTCACGATTGGCTAGCTGACATTGACTTACAATACGAGAGATAGTTTTTCGTGTTTTTTATAACTGATAGGTTATTGCATGATACTGCTCAGTTCGGCAAGTAAATTTCTTAATGTTCGCTATTAACTATGTGCTAACAAGTTAGATTTCGAGCTTGAACTAAGCGAAAACTTCGTCTACAAAAATAGTTTTGTCAACATACTTAAAGTTAATTCTATAATTTTAAAGATAAAGTGGTTATAACCAATTCATAGATTCCGTTAATGCCCGTTAATTCTTAAAATAGCGTTATCAATCAGGTCTTATTGGCTAAGTCGTTTAATATGAGTCATCTATGAAATATTTCCCATTACTTCACTATTATGTTGAGCATTGTACATTAAGGATTTTTAAATTTTTAAGAAATAAGATAAGACAGTCAAAATGGCAACTTATGAAAATTATCAGTGAAGATGCATTTAAACATCCATCAAAGAAAAAAGTCAATCATTTTTTCAAGGCGTTATTAATGATGTCCATGAAAAAAGTAAGGAACGAGACATAAACAACCAAGAAAATACCATTTCATTTCTTTTGTTAATACAGCTCTTACAATCTTTTGTAATATATATCTTAACGACACATGAAATGTAATGTATGTATGTTGGTGATCAGAAGTGTGGAGGAGAGTTTGTAAAATCGACTTCATCGAATAACGTAGAATTTGATTCCGACTTTATTTTAGCGATAATGAAGGACTCGATTCTTAGTGTTGTATCATTTCATTATTGTATCACGTCATGTCAATTAGTGAATTTGAAATTATCGAAAAATATTTTCAGCGACATCAAGATCAATCAGCACGCGTTTTGGTTGGTATTGGTGATGATACTGCTGTTATAGAAATACCAGAAGAGAAATTAGTAGCGACATCAATGGACACCTTAGTAGAGGGGGTACATTTTCTTGTTAATACCTTACCAAAAGATCTCGGTCACAAAGTTCTGGCGGTGAACTTAAGTGATTTGGCAGCGATGGGGGCACAGCCAGACATGGCTTTATTAGCGCTCACGTTAAAAAAAGTAGATGAAGCATGGCTAAATGAATTTGCTGAGGGTTTTTTTTCGTTGGCTGATAAATATGGTATTGTTTTAATCGGTGGAGATATAACAGCAGGAACACTTTCAATCTCCGTTGTTATAAATGGCCTAATTTCTAGAGATGATGTTATCTGTCGCAATGGCGCAAAAGTGCGAGATCTAATTTATGTTACGGGTACCTTGGGTGATGCGGGACTGGCATTGAGTTTATTGAATCAAGGCGAAAAAATAGACTCATTTTTATTTAACCGATTAAATCGGCCAACACCTCGTATTGAGGTAGGTCTTGCACTACGAAAAATTGCCAGTGCGGCAATTGATATTTCCGATGGCCTCATTGCAGACCTTGAAAAAATGACTACAGCTAGTCAAGTTGGTGCTGAAATATATGTTGATCAATTACCTTTATCAAAAAGCTTAAGAGACCGATGTACAATAAAAACTGCGTGTCAATATGCACTTACCTCAGGAGATGACTACGAACTTTGTTTCACTGTCCCGCCGGAAAGACGTGATCGATTAAAAACAGTTTTTAAGTCACTAGATTGTGAATGGCGGTGTATTGGAGAAATTACTATAGGTAAAGGTGTGACAGTGATAGATTCGCAAAACAATCGATTAGCAATAGGGAAAAAAGGTTATGAACATTTTTAACATTTTTAGTAAAAAAAATAATGTCCCTCGAAGTATATGGAGGAGCCCTTTGGAATTTATTGCTTGTGGATTTGGTATAGGTGCAATACCATGGGTGCCCGGGACTTTTGGTACATTGGTAGGTGTCATCCTTTATTTATTGTTAAGTCGATTATCTTTACTGATTTATTGTGTAGTTACGCTTTTTCTTTTTATTTTAGGCGTTATTATTTCCGATATTACCAACCAACGATTTAACACATCAGACCATTCAGCAGTAGTTTGGGATGAAATTGTGGGATTTTTGATTGTAATGATTGCCATTCCCAAAACAGGATATTTTATTTTAGCGGGATTTTTTTTATTTCGTATCTTCGATATTTGGAAACCTTGGCCGATACAATTATTAGAAAAAAATCTTAAGGGAGGATTGGGTGTAATGATCGATGATGTTATTGCCGCTTTATATACATGGATTGTTCTGATGATCAGAGTTTATTTTGCTTAAGTCTTTCCAAATGATCGAGTGACATTTGATAAAGTAATTATTACAATTAGTTAGATTAAAGGATTTAATGTTGAAAGTGAGAAAGAGTGATTATTTGCAATCAATGAAAGATCCCTTACCTCAGATAAATACCTAGAATCAACATAAATTTCTATCTCTAACCAAGGATTTTCTGAGATTAAACTCTATATTAAAGATATCATGCACTTGTTATTATCACCTAGTGCAGTTGAACATAACGAGTCTTAGAGGTTTGTGTCCGTCATCGATTATAAATAATGATGGGCTATGAGCCGATTGTGAAATTACCCATGCAGGAGTAATCTATAAGATGGAAGAAGCGGAAAAGCCATTAGAAGAGCTGCTCTGAATTAAAAAACAAAAAGCTATTTGCGCTCATGAAGTAGAATCGTATCACTTTTTGGAAAGAACCCAACCTATAGTAGTTTGTGATATTTAAGATACAATAGAGTAATTGTGAACACATTCAACGAAATACTGCGCGTTGATTATCAAATCGGAACAGGTAGTATACAACTTAAAAAGGATTATTTTCCAGAGCTGTATTTCTAGTTTCATCAGTAGGTAATTAAAATATCGTTGCGTTTTCCAACGACATCAAATATTTCTTAATGAGATTTTACATCACTTTTACTTGAGAGTCTTGAATCTCAATTTTAAATGATAACTAAAGACTATCACATGAAGGAGATTATCTTTGTCCTTATTCTCTTCTAGTAATGTCTTAGCCAGTATTGTTCATCACCAATTATTTTCGGCATATTTAAATGAACTGCTGTACCATTATTTATAGACCCCTCACCCATAAGCGCGCGTTCTGCGCTCGCTGAAATACACGAAAGCATTTAGTGAATTATGGTGTGTTGTGGATGGTGGGTAAATAATCCTGGCTATATGATGGGAGTGATTCTTGTATTTTCTTCATAATCAATGTGTCATTGTATAGATGAGGTGGTTTATGGTTTGGACTAAAATAGGGTCGATTTTTATACATAAAGTATGCTCTAATTCATATATTGACGTGGATGCATGCAAGGCTAACTAATTGAATAATTTATAGTTAAATAATTATAACTCATCTAACTCATCACCACGAGATTTAAGGCATTCGGCTTATTCAGTTATGTCATCTAATTCTTCGTATTCCGGCTTAGTAGTAATACATAAGTGTATCATCAATAAACGCAGATCAGGCCTATTAATTAAGAGTAGCATCATGAAAAATGTGCACCTGATAAAATCTCTACTGTTCGGCAACGCGATATTAATACTGGTATATTTTTGTTTATTTCTCTCTAGCAGATTTTTTAATCTTAATGAGTAAGCTTTACTATAAGGTCAAAAATAACGAAAATAATGGATTTTCATGTAATTGCGTTTATAGGCTAGTTGGTCAATAAGATAACCACAAAGGATGCCTTTCCATAAATTAATGAGGCAAGTTCAATTCATGTGCAGTTGTGGAGTAGATAGTAAATTCAGTAGATTGGTAGTCAAAGAATTTTCACTTTAATATATGTTCATTTGCGCGCTCCTAATATTCCATATATTCATACCGTTTTTCAAAGAATGACTAATTTTAATTAACTTCAATTCATTAAGTTGCATTAAGTTTAGATTGCTAGAATTTCACTAATTTAAAATCAGCTCTTCTTACGAAAATTCCTCTTTATCAGATTTCTAACTTGACTTTTACTTCAAGTTTTTGATTAGATCAGTGAACACACAGCCTTTAAAAGGTTTACTTTTTATCTTTCGATTTGTACCGAAATCAAGTTAGTAAGTGAAAGTTTTTATTTGTATTTTGCTGACAATGTCGCTATAATATAATGGAGTGTGTACATTGTAGTATGGGCGTTGTATATTGCCTTCTCAATTTAAAATCGTTTAGATCGGGTGAGAGATAATGCCTGCTGATAGGCCCGTTAATCTTGATTTGACTAAAGTTCATTTTCCGCCCGCGGCGATTGTCTCAATTTGTCATCGCATTTCAGGAGTTCTTCTTTTTTTATTTTTGCCTTTGATGTTTTATCTTTTACGCCAGGTGATGCTGTCACAAGCCACTTTTTTTCATGTACAACAATTAATTAACGATAATCAATGGTTGAAAGTAGCGGTATGGCTTATGTTGGTTTCGATCATATTCCATTTGCTCGCAGGAATACGACATTTAATGATGGATTTAGGTTTTTTGGAATCAGTTCGTGAGGGGCGGATTAGTGCATATATAGTTTTTGTGCTTTTGTTAATTTCGATCATTTTAACAGGAATATGGATATGGTAGATCGAATAAGTCGTCTAGGCTATCAGAGCTGGTTCATTCAACGAATGACGGCACTGTTGAGCGGTATTTATGGGGTTTTCATCGTTGTTTTTTTGTGGGTGTATCATCCAATCTCTTATCTTCAGTGGCATGCTCTATTTGATCATTGGTTAGTAAAGATAATGACCTTGATTGTTATTTTTAATGTATTGTTGCATGCATGGATTGGGTTGTGGACCATCTTTACAGATTATGTGAAAAATAAATTTATGCGACTAGTTTTTCAGACAGTCATTTGTCTGTTATTGATAGCTTATTTTATTTGGGCTATCGAATTTTTTTGGATAGCGTGTTGAGAATTAATTAGTCATGACTTCTATTAAAGTTAAAAAATATGATGCGGTGATTGTCGGCGCAGGAGGCGCTGGTTTGCGCGCTGCATTGGAGATGGCACAGCTACATCAATATAAAGTTGCCGTCATTTCTAAGGTATTCCCAACGCGATCGCATACAGTTTCCGCTCAAGGTGGTATAGCAGCAGCTTTAGGGAATGTAGTATCTGATAAACCCGAATGGCATATGTATGATACGGTAAGAGGATCAGACTACTTAGGTGACCAAGATGCCATCCAATACTTGTGTGAACAAGCGCCGCTTTCTGTCTATGAATTAGAGCACTATGGATTGCCTTTTTCACGTTTAAATAATGGACGTATTTATCAACGTGCTTTTGGGGGTCATACACGGGATTTTGGTAAAGAAATAGCATATCGGACTTGTGCTTGTGCTGATCGGACAGGACATGCAGTTTTGCACACCCTATATCAAAAAAATATCGAAGCGGGTACGCATTTTTATGATGAATGGTATAGTATCGATTTAGTAAGAGGTGCTCAAGGGGGTATTGCTGGAATTGTCGCGATGAGTATGGAACTCAGTGGACTTATCTTTTTTAAATCGCGCGCGACAATTTTTGCAACAGGTGGTGCTGGCCGTATTTATCAGACAACAAGTAATGCGTATACTAGCACAGGTGACGGTATCGGGATGATTTTACGTGCTGGATTACCGGTACAAGATATGGAATTTTGGCAATTTCATCCGACAGGGATTTATGGTGTGGGCTGTTTAATAACCGAAGGTGCGCGAGGTGAAGGTGGTTATCTTGTTAATAAAGATGGCGAGCGTTTCATGGAACGTTATTCCCCTCATCTAAAGGACTTGGATTGTCGTGATGTGGTTGCACGCTCTATTTTAGAAGAGGTAATGCTTGGAAATGGTGTTGGCCAAAAAAAAGATCATGTCTTATTAAAATTAGATCATTTAGGAGAAAAAATATTGCATGAGCGATTACCGGGGATTGTTGAGTTATCGGCTACATTTGCAAATGTAGATGTTACCAAAGAGCCTATTCCTGTATTACCCACTTGTCATTATATGATGGGAGGCATTCCCACTACGCTTCATGGACAAGTATTAACTGTAGACCAAAATGGTGATGATCAAATTGTGAAAGGCATGTTTGCGGCAGGAGAATGTGCTTGCGTTTCTGTGCACGGTGCTAATCGACTTGGTACGAATTCCTTACTGGATTTATTGGTTTTTGGTCGTGCTGTCGGATTGTTTTTACAAGAAGCACTTAAATCGGAGTTATCCTATCATATTGAAAATATCGATGACATCGATGCTGCTGTTGCGCGTATACAGCGGTGGGAAAATCCAGAAAACGATGAAAATCCGGTGACTATTAAATATGAGATGGCAAAGGTTATGTCTGAAGATTTTGGTGTCTTTCGAGATGCAAGACAAATGGAAAAAGGACTAAAACGGCTGGAAAAGTTAAAAGAACAATTACAGCGCGCAAAATTAGTGGATACTAGTCGTACATTTAACAACGCTCGAATAGAAATGCTAGAGCTAGATAATTTGATGGAAGTATCTTATGCAACAGCTGTTTCCGCACGACAACGCACCGAAAGTCGCGGTGCACATGCTCGTTATGATTACAGAGAACGCGACGATGTGAATTGGTTAAAACATACTATCTATTTTCGTGATGGACGTATTGCTTATCGCCCGGTCAGTATGAAGCCGAAAGGAATGAAACCATTTCCGCCTAAACCGAGAGATTGATGGCATGAGCATCAAGAAACGAGTCATGACTTTTTCAATAGTGCGTTTTAATCCGGAAATGGATAGGAAACCCTATACGCAAGATTTTGAATTAGATGTTTTTACAATTCATGGAAAAATGTTACTAAACGCGTTAGAAGCCATTCGTGAGAAACACCCTGATATCGGATTTCGTCGTTCTTGCGGTGAAGGTGTTTGTGGATCTGATGGCATGAATATTAATGGTCAAAATGGTTTGGCGTGTGTAACACAATTAAAAAATTTGCCAGATTATGTTGTCGTGCGACCGTTGCCTGGTTTTCCGATTATTCGCGATTTAATTGTGGATATGGAGCAATTTTATGCACAATATAAAAAGGTAAAACCGTATCTTTTAAATAATCAAAAATCGCCACAAAAAGAACGGTTGCAATCACCTGCCAATCGAGCAAAGTTAAATGGGTTATATGAGTGTATTTTATGTGCGTGTTGTTCTTCTTCATGTCCATCCTACTGGTGGAATTCCGACAAATTTATTGGACCAGCTGGTCTATTATGGTCATATCGTTTTATTACCGATAGTCGTGATACAAACACAAGAGCACGATTAGATGCCATGAAAGATCCTTACAGCGTTTTCCGTTGTCGCACTATTATGAGTTGCGCGACTGTTTGTCCAAAAGGTCTCAATCCAGCAAAAGCAATTCGTAAAATTCGGACTGAGATGCTACGTAAATCAGCAAGTAGAGAATAGCCATCAAATTTATGCAAAAATTAACACCAATGGAACAGTTTCAACAAACTTCGTATCTAGTGGACAACAATGTTGACTATATAGAAACTCTTTACGAGAATTTTCTCGAAGACCCCAATAACGTTGATAAAGAATGGCGGCATTATTTTCAATCACTACTTAATAGTGGTATATCGACAGATGACATTGCGTATGCGGTTATTCAGGATCCATATTTACAATTAACTCAACGCACCACACTGCCATTAATCACACCCTCTGCAAAACAACAGGCAGGTGTTAGTTTATTAATTGAAGCTTATCGCCGTTTTGGTCATTTGAATGCAAAAATAAACCCCCTCGGCAATGATCGACCGATTGATTCTCGTTTAAAACTTAGTCACCATGGTTTATCAGAATCTGATTTCGATAAAATCTTCTCAACTGATGGCTTAATGGATAAACCACAAGCTACCTTAAAAGAAATTTATATGTGTTTGCGAGAAATTTATTGCGGTTCTATTGGAATGCAATACAGTACGATTTTGGATGAGCATGAATGCCATTGGCTGCAAGATTATGTGGAACATAGATTACCATTACTTGGATTTGATAAAGAAATTAAACGAAATATTTTGCAACAACTGATCGCGGCAGAAACGCTGGAGAAGTATTTGGATACTAAATACGTTGCACAAGTACGTTATTCTTTAGAAGGCAGTGATAGTTTAATTCCATTACTTTATGAGCTAATTAAGCGCGCTAAACATAAGGGACTAGAAGAAATCATTATTTGTATGGCACATCGAGGACGTATCAATGTATTGTTAAATATTATGGGCCAATCGGTTGTTGAATTATTTCAAGGAGTTGAAGGTAAGCATGACCACGATCTAACGTCTGGCGACGTAAAATATCATCGAGGTTATTCGCGAGACATAAAAACAAACGAAGGTCCTATTCATGTATCCTTGGCGTTTAATCCTTCTCATCTAGAATTTATTGGTCCTGTAGTGATGGGTTCCGTGCGTGCACGTCAAGAAAGACAAAATAGACAAAATCACGATTATGCTATGGCAGTTATGATTCATGGTGATGCTTCCTTTTCTGGTGAAGGCATTGTAATGGAAACGCTTGGTATGTCTCAGACACGTGCCTACAATGTTGGCGGTACAATCCATATTATTTTAAATAATCAAATAGGCTTTACAACAAGCAATCCTAATGATGCACGTTCATCAATGTATTGTTCTGACGTCGCAAAAATGCTGGATTCACCCATATTCCATGTAAATGGAGATGATCCTGAAGCTGTAATTGTTGTGATACAATTGGCGCTTGATTATCGAATGACTTTTCACAAAGATGTATTTATCGATCTTGTTTGCTATCGCCGTCGTGGTCATCAGGAAGTGGACGATCCTGTCCCAACACAACCATTGATGTATAAAAGCATTCGTGAACATCCTACCACTCGTGTGTTATATGCTAACTTACTGATTAATCAAAAAATCTGTACGGATACGGAAGTCGATCAATGGATCGCAAATTATCGTGATCGTCTCGATCAAGAATCTCAACTGCCGGAAATCCTTTCTGAAGGATTGTCAGCGCATTATGCTACTAACTGGGCGACTTTTCTAGGGCAGACATGTGATACAGTAATTGATACGAGTGTCTCTTTAGAAAAATTAAAAACGATTGGAAAAAAGTTTTTTACTTTACCGAAAACCATAAATCCTCATCGTAAAATTGCTGAACTGTATCATATGCGCCTTGAAATGGTTAAAGGAGAAACGCCAATAGATTGGGGATTTGCTGAAATGATGGCTTATTCAGCTTTATTGGAAGAAGGTTATCTAGTGCGTCTGGTGGGACAGGATTCTCGTCGAGGTACGTTTTTTCATCGTCATGCCACTGTGTTTGATCAGCACACTGGAAAAGAATATGTACCTTTAAAATACTTAAATAATAAACAAACAAGATTTTATAATTATGATTCACTGCTATGTGAAAATGGTGCTTTAGGATTTGAGTATGGTTACTCAACCTCAGCTCCTAATGCGCTCATTATTTGGGAAGCGCAATTTGGTGATTTTGCTAATGTGGCTCAGGTTATTATCGATCAATTCATTAGTTCAGGATACCAAAAATGGAAGCGTTTATCAGGATTGGTCATGTTTTTGCCTCATGGTTATGAGGGTAAAGGGCCTGAACATTCATCCGCTCGTTTAGAGCGATATTTGCAATTATGTGCGCAAAATAATATACAAGTTTGTACGCCTACGACACCTGCACAGATTTTTCATCTGTTGAGACGTCAGGTATTGCGTCCCTGTCGCAAGCCATTAATTGTGATGACACCGAAAAGTCTGTTACGCAATAAGTTGGCTGTATCATCATTAGATGATTTAGCACATGGCCAATTAAGATTACTAATTCCAGGAAATGATAAACACAAGGCAGAAAAAATTAAACGTATTGTGTTGTGCAGTGGTAAAGTGTACTACGATTTACTGATCCAACATCGTAAATATAGGCAAAATTACATTGCCCTGATTCGTATTGAACAACTCTATCCGTTTCCCTATGATGAGCTAAAAGCAGAATTAAAAAAGTATTTAAATGCGAAACAGATTATCTGGTGCCAGGAAGAACCTAAAAATCAAGGAGCTTGGTTTTACACGTACCACCGATTGATGAAATGTATACGGGAAGATCAGATGTTAGAATATGTAGGGCGACCCGCTTCGGCAGCACCATCGGTAGGTTGTACAGCGATGTTCTTAAAATTACAAAAGCAATTAATTAATCAAGCGTTAGCTCTTGAAGAGGAAATCCAAAATGATGATTGAAATTAAAGTACCTACACTTCCTGAATCGGTCAGTGACGCTACAATAGCCAAATGGTACAAAAAAAAGGGTGATTTTGTTGCTCGTGACGACAATCTCGTTGATTTAGAGACAGATAAAGTTATGCTTGAAGTGCTTGCACCAAAGAATGGTCTTATTGAGGAAATTAAAGTTAAAGAGGGCGAAATAGTTAAAACCAATCAATTGTTGGTTTTGTTAAAAGAAGTAAAAGGAAAAATTGACGAAGAATTTAGTCCAGCCGTTCGTCGATTGGTGGCTGAAAAAGAAATTGATGTTGCTAAAATTGAAGGCAGTGGAAGAAATGGTCGTCTTACCAAAAAGGATGTAAAAGATTATTTAGAGACACAATCAGAGGCACAAAAAGAAAAATCGATTAAGAAAGAAGTTACTACAGGGGGCGCAAGAACTGAAAGACGCGTTTCTCTTTCTCACATTCGACAACGTATCGCGAAACGACTAGTACAAGTGCAACATGAAGCAGCGTTACTGACGACCTTTAACGAAATTAACATGAAATCAGTTATGGATTTGCGCGAAAAATATCGCAATAGGTTTGAAAAGAAATTCAATGTTCGGTTGGGATTCATGTCATTTTTTACAAAAGCGGCCATTGAAGCTTTAAAACAATTTCCGATGGTAAATGCTTCCATTGATGGTAGCGATATTATTTATCATAATTATTATGATATTGGCATTGCCATTGGTACAAAACGAGGATTAGTTGTGCCTATCCTTAGAAACGCTGAAAATATGAGCATGGCGGAGATTGAAAAACAGATTTGTGAATTTGCATCACGTGCCCAAGAAGGACACTTAACTATTGATGAGTTAACTGGCGGTACATTTACTATAACTAATGGAGGCACCTACGGTTCGTTATTATCAACGCCGATTATTAATCCGCCACAAACAGCTATTTTAGGCACGCATAAAATCGTCGAGCGTCCTATAGCTGAAAATGGTGAAATTGTTGTTCGACCAATTATGATGGTGGCCGTATCTTATGACCACCGAGTAATTGACGGTCGTGAGGCCATCTTATTTTTAGTTACTATTAAAGAAATTTTGGAAGATCCTGTACGAATGTTGTTAGGGTTTTAAACAACATCCTACGGCTTATCGTAATCTACGCAGTCTAGGCGAAAGGGTGAGTGATGAAAAAAGTTGTCCCCTTCACTATCCCTAAAAGACCGCGAAGGTAACATGAAAAGATGTACATAATATCTCATTAAATAACCCTGCAGAAGACGGGACTTCGTCCTAAATCTCTGATTTTGGAGAGAGATACGAGGAGGCTATGAATTATAAGGCTTTATATTCACAATAAAGGAGCAAAATGAACTTACATGAGTACCAGTCAAAACACCTATTAAAAAAATATGCTATCCCTGTGCCTAAGGGTGAAGTGGTTTTTAATCTTGATGCTGCTATTGATGTAGCTAGAAAGATTGGCGGTGACCGTTGGGTGGTCAAAGCGCAGGTACATGCCGGTGGTCGGGGAAAAGCAGGTGGTGTGCGCTTAGTGAAAGGAAAAGAAGAATTAAAAGAAGCGGTTAATGCTTTATTAGGTAAACGATTAGTAACTTCTCAAACAGATAAACATGGGCAGCCAGTCAATCAAGTGCTTATTGAAAAAACTTCCAATATTGTCAGTGAATTTTATTTAGGTGCTGTTATAGATTGTGTATCCCAGCGTATTATTTTTATGGTTTCAAGCGAAGGTGGTATTGAAATTGAGCAAGTAGCTACAGAGTCACCAGAAAAAATATTGAAAATCATCATAGATCCTTCTATTGGATTACAACCTTTTCAATGCCGTAAATTATTTTTTAGTCTACATTTAGACCCTAAATACATGCATGATTTCACTACTATTTTAATGAGTTTATACCGATTGTTTATCGAACGAGATTTGAATTTATTAGAAATTAATCCGTTGATTATTACAGATACTGGTAAATTGATTTGCTTGGATGCAAAATTAAATGTTGATGATAACGCACTTTATCGTCAGGCTGAATTGCACGAAATGTACGATACCAGTCAGGAAAATAAATATGAAACGCTGGCACAGCAATGGGCATTAAGCTATATCAAACTGGATGGTAATATTGGTTGTATGGTTAACGGTGCAGGCCTTGCCATGGCTACGATGGATCTCATTAAATTAGTGGGTGGTGAGCCAGCTAATTTTCTTGATGTAGGTGGAAACGCTACGAAAGAACGCGTAGCGGAAGCCTTTAAGATCATTGTATCAGATAAAAACATTAAAGGAATTTTAGTCAATATTTTTGGTGGCATTGTTCGGTGCGACCTAATTGCCGATGGTATTGTTAGTGCTATGAAAGAAGTAGGCGTTGATGTACCTGTTGTGGTTCGTCTAGAAGGTAACAATGCGCAATTAGGTACGAAAAAACTCATAGGTAGCAGTATGAATATTATTGCTGCAAAAAATTTTGTTGATGCAGCAGAACGAATCGTCAATCAAGTAAAGGCGACAACATAATGAGTATATTAATTAACAAAGAAACAAAAGTTATTTGTCAGGGGTTCACAGGTAAACAGGGTACTTTTCATTCAGGAGAAGCAATAAAATATGGTACAAAAATGGTTGGTGGAGTCACACCTGGCAAGGGCAGTCAATCGAATTTAGATTTACCTGTATTCAATAGTGTTCATGAAGCGGTTGAAAAAACAGGTGCTGATGCTACAGTGACTTTTGTTCCTGCGCCTTTCTGCAAAGATTCTATTTTTGAAGCGATCGATGCTGGAGTTCGGTTAATTGTTTGTATTACAGAAGGTATACCTGTACTTGATATGCTAGAAATCAAAGCTTATCTCCAACAACATCCCAAAGTCCGTCTTATTGGTCCAAATTGTCCAGGTATCATTACGCCAAATGAATGCAAAATTGGTATTATGCCTGGATATATTAATCAACGTGGTAAGGTGGGTATTGTATCTCGTTCTGGAACACTAACTTATGAAGCCGTGAATCAAACTACGCAATTGGGCTTTGGTCAAAGTACTTGTGTGGGTATCGGTGGTGACGTTATCCTTGGCACCAACTTCGTTGATATTTTAGAGCTCTTTGAAAAAGATTCACAAACAGAGGCGATTATTATGGTGGGTGAAATTGGTGGAATAGCGGAAGAAGAGGCGGCTGCATTTATCAAATCTAATGTGACAAAACCTGTTATCTCCTATGTTGCTGGTGTGACAGCCCCTTTAGGCAAACGTATGGGTCATGCAGGAGCGATTATTACTGGCGGAAAAGGAACCGCTGCGAATAAATACACTGCCCTAGAATCCGCTGGTGTATTCACAGTAAAATCTCCTGCTGAAATTGGTAAGAGGGTTGCAGAGGTTACAGGTTGGTCGATCTTTTGACAAAGAAAGGGCTATTGTTGGTTGGAAAGCAAGTGTTAGTATTCTTACCTTAGGTCAAATCTTAATATATTCCTTTTACCTTTCGTTTATCCGATTTGCCATTATAATCTAAAAGATTGTGTTCAGCCATTATTCTCATTTTCATTAAGTTGCTTTTTCTGTGGAGGGAAGAAATGATTTCCTTCTATTTCTCTTATCCGTTTTTGATTCAATTTAGCAAGGCATTGAGTAATGGGATGTGTAGCGGATCATTATTACGGTGAGATTAAGATTGCTAGGAATGCTTTAGCCTGTCTCAAAAAACGATTCTTTATAAAGTGATTCTTTATGGGTTATGATCATTATATTGATTAAAATAACAAATCATAATTTTCTTTCCTTTACTTATATTCGACACGCTTTAATTGCTGCACTAATGTGTTCAAACCATGAAATCCTATCGCGACTAAATATGTCATTAATTGATTATACCATAAAGAAATATGAGCTCGTAAAGACCATTATGGTTTGTCATTTATTACAATGATTCCTAATAGATAGGACATCTTATCCCTAATGGTAATAAGATGGTAATAAGGCTATGCTTTCTGCTTCATACGTTCCCTTCATGAGAAGAAATTAGGGCAGAATTAGCATATTATGCCGTTGCGCGACATATTATGAAAGTGGATATTATAGTCAAGAGAAATTTTTTTGATCTCTAAGTAAGCTTATTTTAGGTACATGTCGTCAAGATAGCTAGCAACTTTTAAGATTAATAGTTTATAAAATAATCGATATGCTAATTAGTTTTTAAATTTTTAAAAATGAGATTTAGTAGCATGATCTACTGCAGATGATGTTGGCCAAAATTTAGGCGACGATAAAAAACCAACTAGGGTAATGACTTTTACAGCCATCCGTATTTGTCTAATCTATTATGCATTTTCGATTAGTAAAGTCGTTACTGATGTATAACGCTATTAGTGTTTTAGCCAGATTGGTGTTTTAACTAGGGTCGTTTTTTAACTGGATCTGATGTTTTTTTAAAGAGATATATAAAGAAGAGTAAAAATATTAATACACAGTAGCATCAAGTACAGTAGCATCAAGTAGTATTAATTCAGCTTTAGGTATAAAAATTCCCTATCCTTTTCCGCTAGTATGAATTCCCTTAATTTCTTCTTTTCTTAAAGTAAAAATCTCACAGCCATCTTTAGTGACTGCCAATGTATGCTCCCATTGAGCAGATAAACGACGATCTTTCGTGACGACCGTCCAGTGATTATTAAGTAATTTTACATGTCGCTTTCCGGCATTAATCATCGGTTCGATCGTAAATGTCATACCGGGCTCCAAAATAATTCCTGTACCAGGTTTTCCGTAGTGGAGAATTTGCAATTCTGGTTCGTGAAAAACACTGCCGATTCCATGGCCACAATATTCACGAACAACAGAATAATGATTTTTTTCAGCGTGTCTTTGAATAGCAGCGCCCACATCTCCTAGCTGTACCCCAGGTTTAATCATTGCAATTCCGATATAAAGACACTCCTGTGTCACACGAACTAAGCGTGCTGCATGCAAAGCAATTTTGCCAACGGCAAACATTTTGCTGGTATCGCCATGATAACTGTCTTTGAGCACTGTTACGTCGATGTTGATAATATCGCCTTCTCTTAATTTTTTTTCATTAGGAATGCCATGACAAACCACTTGATTAACGGAGGTACAAATGGATTTTGGAAAGCCCTGATAATTAAGGGGTGCAGGAATTGCCTGTTGTATTTCAGTGATATAATGATGACAAATTGTATTCAGCTCGTCAGTTGTTATTCCAGGCTTAACGTAAGGTTCAATCATTTCAAGTACTTCAGCTGCCATTCGTCCTGCTATACGCATCTTTTCCAGTTCTTCTGGTGTCTTAATTAGTAGCTGCATGTGGGAAGTATAGCCTTGTTCCTATGCTTCGTCTATGGTATAAACTCTGCGGCAAAGTACACACATCTATCAGCACATAATTTCGGGTGTCTGCTCTTGTGGCAGATCATTTTATAAGATAGGTATAGGCATGTTAATCCGGAGATATTGATGACTATGATAACCATGCGTCAAATGCTAGAGGCTGGCGTTCATTTTGGGCACCAAACTCAAAATTGGAATCCTAAAATGGAACCTTATATTTATGGATCTCATCAAAAGATCCACATTATTAATCTTGAAGACACCTTACTACTTTTTCATCATGCACTGAAATTCATAAAAAATATTGCTTCGAAGCGGGGAAAAATATTATTTGTAGGTACCAAATTTGCAGCACGTGAAATTATAAAGGAAGAAGCTACGCGTTGTGGTATGCCTTATGTAGATCATCGTTGGCTGGGGGGCATGTTGACCAACTATAAAACCATTCGTCAATCAATTAAACGCTTAAAAGCACTTGAGGAATGTATAGAAAACGAAGAAATTCTGATGGGTATGACGAAGAAAGAAATTTTGAATCTTATGCGTGAGAAAGAGAAACTTTCAGCTAATTTATCTGGTATTAAAAATATGGGCAGCTTACCCGATATATTGTTTGTTGTCGACGCTGGCCATGAAAAAATTGCTATTAAAGAAGCTAATCGTTTAGGAATTCCCGTTGTTGCAATCGTCGATACAAATGCCAATCCAGATAATATCGATTATGTAATTCCAGGTAATGACGATGCTATTCGCGCCATTCGCCTTTATTGTGAGGTAGTGGCAGATGCTATTATCGATGCTCAAAGTGCTTTGAAATCGGAGAAGGAAGAACGATTAAAAGAAAAGGAAAGCACTAAAGTGAAAATGACCGTTAAGACAGTCGTCACTAAAAAGGCCAAAGTAACAGAAGGGGAAACCGCTGAAAGGACATTAGAAAAAGTACTAACGGAACCGAACAGTCAACTGTCAGAGATTCAGAAAAAAAAGCTATAAAATTAGCAATAGAAGAAATAATAATCTAGGAAGGTACAAATGAAGCAAGGATAGGAATCTAAATAAACATGTTATCACTTTAATTATTTTATGAGACCGACAACAACAGCGAAACCCAGAAAACATCGAGCTTAGTAACTTAGATTTTGTTGGCTAATCATGAAACGAAATTGGATGATGTGTAATATTATGGAGTATGATTAATGACAACAATTACAGCAGCTATGGTAAAAGAATTACGTGACCGTACGAACGCTGCAATGATGGCTTGTAAAAAAGCTTTACAAGAATCTAATGGTGATTTAGAGGAAGCGATTGACATTTTGCGTAGAATTGGTGCAGCAAAGGCAGTTAAATGGGCAAATAAAACAGCTGCGGAAGGTATGGTCATCATTGCCATTAGTTCTGATCAAAAAAAGGCCTTTATGGCAGAAGTCAATAGTGAAACCGATTTCGTTGCGCGTGATGCTAGCTTTGTTCTGTTTACTGAGAATATAGCAAAACGTGGATTAGAGAAGAACATAGAAGATGTGGCTTCATTATTAGCGTTGCCAGTAGATTCTCATACCTTATCTACTATTGATGATGTAAGAATAGAACTCATCAATAAGGTTGGTGAAAATATCCAAATCCGCCGTGTCGCTTTTTTATCTGCAAAGGATGGTATAGTGGGACATTATCGTCATGGCAGTCGTATTGGTGTTTTAGTCACACTTGATTCCAGTAGTAAATCCACTTTGCCAAAAAGCATTGCTATGCATATTGCAGCTTTTCAACCACAAGCGATTAGTATCGATCAAGTACCTGCAGCATTTTTAAAAAAGGAAAAAAAAAATTTGTTAGCTCAAGCCAAAAAAAGTGAAAAACCTGCAGACATTATCGAAAAAATGGTTACTGGACAGTTAAATAAATTATTGAAGGAAGTTAGCTTAGAAGAGCAACCATTTATCATGGATTCCAAAATTTCTGTTGGTGATTTATTGAAGTTGGAAAAGGTGAAGGTATGTGAATTTATTCGCTTTGAAGTTGGCGCAGGCATCGAAAAAAAAACACGGAATTTTGCCAGCGAAGTGATGGCGCAAGTGCAAAGGAATCGTTAATGAGCGATGGATCTCAACCGCTTTATCGACGTCTCCTTCTGAAGATAAGTGGAGAAGCGCTTGTATGGGAAGGCTCTCACGCAATCGACCCTTGTATTTTAAGTCGTATAGCTAAAGAAGTTGCTCAGGTATACCAATTAGGTGTTCAAATCGCAATTGTGATTGGAGGAGGTAATTTCTTTCGCGGTGCGGCATTACAAAAAGCCGGTATCAATCGGATTACGGGTGATTATATGGGTATGCTAGCGACGTTGATGAACGCATTGGCTTTGCATGATGCTTTTGAGTATTCCAACTTGCCAGTTCGAATTTTATCAGCGATTCCGATGACAGGAGTTGCTGATACTTTTCATCGTAGAAAGGCGATTCACCATCTACAACAAGGGAGAGTCGTCATCTTTGCGGCGGGAACCGGAAATCCTTTAGTAACTACAGATTCTGCGGCGAGTCTACGAGGCATTGAGATAGGTGCTGATGTAGTATTAAAAGCCACAAACGTTGATGGTGTCTATTCTGAAGATCCCGCAAAAAATCCAGCAGCAAAATTATATAAACATTTAACTTATCAAGAGGCTTTAGAAAAAGAACTGGCTATCATGGACTTAGCAGCCTTTTGTCAATGTCGGGATCACAATATGTCTTTGCGTATTTTTAATATTCATAAAGCAGGAACGTTGCTTCGCGTTATCCTGAATAAAGAAGAAGGTACATTAGTTGATCGAGGATGATATTTTTAGATTTGTTAAAATAAGTATTGTGAAGAGGAATACCATATGATTAACCATATTATCAATAATTCAAGGTTACGCATGGAAAAAAGCGTAATAGCGCTAAAAACGGAACTATCAAAATTAAGGACGGGTCGTGCACATCCCAGTTTACTTGAACACATCAAAGTGAACTATTACAACGTCAATATGTCGCTTAATCAAGTCGCAACAATCGTGATTGAGAATTCTCATATACTAGCAGTAAATCCATGGGAAAAAAATATGGTGGAATTAATTGAGAAGTCGATTAAGAAATCTGATTTGGGATTAAATCCAGTGACCGTTGGCACAGTGATCCGTGTTCCGCTTCCATCACTTACAGAAGAGCGTCGTAAGGAGCTCAGTCGAATCGTCCGTCATGAAGCAGAAAAGGCGCGTGTGGCGGTGCGAAATATTCGGCGCGAAGCAAATAACGAATTAAAAAAATTATTGCAAGAAAAAGAAATTAGCGAAGATGAAGAACGTTATGCACAAAATAGCATTCAGAAATTAACGAATATACAAGTTGCGGCAGTAGATAAAATGGCTTCTCAAAAAGAAGCAGATTTAATGCGATATGATAAATAAAAATGAAACTCATTCGTTGCCTCAACATGTAGCAATTGTAATGGATGGTAATGGACGTTGGGCTAAGTGTCGTGGATTGCCACGTATGGCTGGCCACCAGGCGGGCGCTAAAGTGGTTCGTCGTGTGGTGGAGCATGTAGCAGAAAGAGGTGTAAATATCTTAACCCTTTTTGCTTTCAGTCTTGAAAATCTGGCACGTCCGCAGTCAGAAGTAAAATTTTTAATGTCTTTATTTTTGGATTCCTTAGAAAGTAATACAGAAGCGCTTCATAGAAATAACGTACAACTGCGCATCATTGGTGATCATCAGGATTTTAACGAAAAGCTGATATCGCAAATTTATTCTTCCCAAGAACTCACGAAAAATAATTCAGGTTTGAAACTCATTATCGCTCTTAATTACAGTGGTCGTTGGGATATTGTAGAAGCCGCACGTCGGATAGCAAAAAAAATAGAAAATCAAGAAATTCACCCTGACTCTGTAACAGCTGATTTGTTTCATCAACAATTATGCTTGAGTGATTTACCCGATCCTGATTTATTGATTCGCACTAGTGGTGAACAACGGTTGAGTAATTTTATGTTATGGCAATTTGCCTACACAGAATTTTTTTTTAGTCCAATTCATTGGCCTGATTTTAATCCTAAAATACTTGATGAAGCCCTAGCATTTTATCGCACCCGACAACGTCGTTTTGGTTTAACACCGGAACAGGTTGCAAAACAACATGTTTGAACATCGGTTTTTAACTCTATTGGTATTAATTCCCATTATTCTGTTAGCTATTGAGTTTTTACCAATGCCGTGGTTTGCGATTTTAGTGGGTGTAGTGATTGCATGGGCGGCGTGGGAATGGACTAGATTGATAGGCATAATAAATCATTATAGCCGTGGATTATACGTTCTTTTGATCGCCTTGGCACTTTGGGCTGTCTATTATTTATCAGTTTTTTGGATACTAGCAGCTTCATTGGTGATTTGGATATGGATCGCAGCCGCCATTTTTTGTTATGCGCTTGGTTTTGCTCCGTTGGGCTTTCAGTATTCAATGATTAAAATTGTCGTGGGGTTTTTTACACTGGTACCTTGTTGGTTAGCCATTACTGTTTCGCATGAAAATGTTGGTGGTCCTGGATGGTTATTATTTGGTTTTACAGTAGTTTGGACAATGGATACAGGAGCTTATGTTGCTGGTCGGTGGTTGGGAAAGCATACTTTAATTACTCGCGTCAGTCCCAAAAAAACCTGGGAGGGATTATTGGGTGGTATTATTTCTACATTTCTCATAGTTGCTGTGGCATGTGTTATCTTCCATCTGCCCTTCAGTCACGTCTTCCGTTTCTATCTGCTCACCCTATTTACTATCGTTTTTGCTGTTATTGGTGATCTTTTTGAAAGTATGATTAAACGTCAAGCTGGTGTTAAAGATTCCGGACAGTTATTACCTGGCCATGGCGGCATTCTTGATCGTATCGATAGTGTTATTGCGGCATTGCCAGTTTTTGTTCTATGTTCTTTGCTGATTGATTATATCCACCAATAAACGTCTCTAGTTTATTCACATCATGCTTGTAAAAGCAGGAAACTAAGAAACCGATTATTGTTAGGTTATTCTTTCTTCTAAATTTTAGTCGCCATAGAGTGATAGGCTTTAATTCTTATCTGTTTATGATTAAGTGATAATTACATATGGCATTGTACAAGTTTTGTCTGCTCCTCTATATTTTTTATGACACATTCTTTAAGTTTTTTAAAGCAATCTTTAAAGCAAGATCTAGCCAAGGTGTAAAAATTTCGGCATGTTGTTTAAGTTCTCTTTCTAAGTCATAAATGCTAATCCAACGAACAGCACTGATTTCATTTTTATTAAAATGAATAATGGTTTCATTCGTTCTAAACCCTACTAAAACATGGTCGTACTCATTTTCGATTAAATGGTCTACTGGTGCTGTATATCGAAATTTTCCCACTTTTTGTAAAGGAATTTTTAAACCTATTTCCTCATACAATCGTCTTTGACTAGCGATAACGATATCTTCTCCAGGTTGAGGATGACTACAACAAGTATTGCTCCATAGAGCACCACTGTGATATTTATCTGGATGACGTTGCTGCAGTAACAGTTGCAGCTCATCATTTTTTCGTGAAAAAATAAAAATGGAGAAAGCACGATGCAACTTTCCTTCACGATGGGTTTTCATTTTTTCTTCGGTTCCAATAATACGATCGTTTTCATCGACTAGCATCACGTGCTGTTTACTTATCATGGCTTATTTTCAAATGGGTAAATAATCTCGACATAGGGGAAATGTTGTTTTACTTTCTCTTCTTCTGATTTTAAAAATAATAACTTAATATTTGGTCCTGCATCTTGTGTAAAGTAAAGAACTAAACCATTTTCTCGGAGCTTCCATATTTTTTGCATACATTTGATTGTGTTAGGTGAAGAATACAAAAGCGGTGGCCATGCAGCAAGCATGGTAGCGTGCATAGCTAAAGCGTTTGATTCAGCTATTTTTCCTAGTAAATTAAAGTCTTTTTCTGCAATCGATTTTTTTAAAAGTAAGAGATCGTGAGTAACTTTTTCAGGCCACGATGAATAAAGAGCAGAGCTTATGACTGTGCGTTTCATTCCTTCGCGGGAACTAATAGATTTTTGTTGATTTGTGATAGTACAAAGACCAATACCAAATTCAGGCCAGGTTTCTTTAACAGGTTGTGCATAGCTATCCATGCCATCAGGATCTCTACCGCATAGCCATTCTACAAATCCATCAAAAATTGAACGACAAGCGCTCCCACTACCCAGGCGAGCTAAAATAGAAAGGTATTTTTTATCTAATTGCCAGCCAAAAAAATCATCGAAAGCCTTCACGATAGCTGCATAAGTAGAAGCAGAAGAAGCGAAACCAGCAGCAAGTGGAATATTAAAATTTAATTCTAATTGGTAAGCTTTTTTGGTGAGGAAACTAAATTCATCTAAAAAAGACAAAAGATATTTGGCAGGTATAGCTTCTAAGTTCAGGGATTGGTCATTAATAATTAATTTATGTTGCTGATTTGAAGATAATGAAATTTTTGCTAACGTTCCCTTGTTATTTAATGAAATGGATAAGCTTGAGGTAATAGGTAAGTTTAATTCTAGGTTCCGTTTTCCCCAATATTTACATAAAGCAATATTTGCAGGTGCAAATGCGCATCCGAAAAGCTGAACGGGAGTTTTCGATTGGTGATCAAGTAATTGTGGAAAAATTTCTTCACGCCTCATTAGTACTGATTCCCTCCGGCGTAACAGTCAATGAAATTTGTTTTATACCAATATTTTTATCACTAGCATTTTTTGGAAATATATTTGATGACAGCGTGCCTACGCCAATTGCACAATCACCCAAGCCTGAGCCAGATATTTTAGCACCAAAAATAGACGGTTTTTCACGCAATTGCTTAATCAAGCTATCTAAAATTTTATTATTCACTCCTAAAGTGGTCATCAATTTTTGACCTTCGTTCAGTAAATGCCCAAGTGCTTGCCAATCACTAGTATTGATAATACTAATCGCATTCAATGCTAGTTTGTTCATTTTTTCATCTATGTCTTGATAAAAAGTAGGTTGCTGACGACGTCGCATATTTACAATATTGATAGCTTGCTTTGTCGATAGTTTTTTACCAGAATAAATAGCCACTATGGGTGGCCTGTTTTTAAGTGGCATAACGTGCAATGGATGATTGCGAAAAGCAATCACACCGCCGTAGATACTGGCCGCACAATCGGCACCTGATCCTTGACCTTGCACAGCTCTAATAACGTTCATTGCCTCTTGCCATAAATTTTGTTTTGTCAGTGGTGTTTTCAGCCAAGCATTTAGAGCAACCAATAATGTTACGGTAGCAGCAGCAGAACTGCCTAGGCCAATAGCATTTGGTAGATCCGATTTAATTATTACGTTGCAACCTGTCAATAGTTTTTTTGAAGCTAAAGCTGTTAAAACAAATTCGAAAGGGGGTAAAGGTCGTAGTTGACGGAGATTAGTTGTCAGTTTTCCCAAAGAGGAATGGATATAAATAATGTCGTCGTTGCGAGGTATGAGAGATACCGAAATAAATTTATCAACAGCTGCGACAATAGCTGTTTTGTTATTAAGCACAGCATATTCACTAAGCAACATTAAACTTCCGGGCGCCTTTGCTTTATACAACATGAGTTCCCTGGTTATCGGTTTGAATGGAAATTAGTGAGTAACCGTATTGTCGGGACAAATCAATCAGAGGATTATCAGTTATTACCAGTACTGCCCCTCCATTATTACCGCGTACACTACCGGCACCACAAATTTTTGCAGCGCCACCAATTTTTTCTATATCTACAATAAAAGCATTGATTTTATCAGGGACGACACCAATGGTTCGTAATAAGTGGTGGTTTTGGCGGATGCAGTTTTTTATTTCTGCTCGATCCTCATTTTGTAAAGCTTTATCAAGCGCATTCGTAACGGCGGAAAAATCGTTGCCGATAGAGCTTCTCTTAAAAAAAGAAGCAACTTGTGAAACACATTCCCCGCTGCTGCTTTTTGGCTGACCGGTTCGTACTAATTGTACGGCAAAATCAGGAAAAGTGCGTTTTTCAAAGGTGCCTTTTTCATAGCGTAAACAACCACCATGATAAACAGTATGTACGTCGAGGCCACTAGAATAACCATGTTGTAAATTTTCCGATTCGATACCTAGCATTAAATAATCTTCTAACTTTAAATTAATATTAAGGAATTGGGTGAGGGCATAAATTAAACTAACAACGCTCGCCGCCGAAGATCCCATGCCATATCCCACAGGGATGTTAGAATTCGTAACGATATCAATCCCTGTTGGTAATTTGTTTTTTAGGCGATCGAGCACATTGATAAAAGTGAAAAGCGATAATTCAAACGGTTTTTGTAATACTTCGCGAATATTCAGATGACCAGA
This sequence comes from Coxiella endosymbiont of Amblyomma nuttalli, assembly GCF_018107685.1. Taxonomy (GTDB): domain Bacteria; phylum Pseudomonadota; class Gammaproteobacteria; order Coxiellales; family Coxiellaceae; genus Coxiella. Next base: position 219,505 of record NZ_CP064834.1, read on the forward strand.
ACAGTATTGATCATATTGGTTTTTGAGTTTTCTTTTTAATTTTCGAAGCGTTTGCAAGGTAATTTGTCGACGAAAATTGATCCCCATAAAATAAAAAGAAAAATGTAAAGGTAATAATGTCCATCGTACGGTGACTTCCATATAACGATTAATGGCGACTGCTAATGCTGGATATCCATACACTACTGCATGTTCACCGGAAATAATTAATTTAGCGGGTGTTCTTGTTTTTAAAAAGTTTTTTTCCATTTTTATCCCATTGTTAGTTGGCAAGTTGTTACATTGACACAATATTCATCAATTCATGGGATGATGCGGATGGGATGATGCGAAATGCTTATTTAGCATATTTCCTGTACGTTCAAATTTTTCATGTGCGTGTATCAACTCTCCAGGATTTGTTTGGGCAGCTAGTAATGACAATTCGCCACACCATACTGTTGCAGCAACAATAATTGCTAATCTTCGTGCATTTTGACCAATTTCTAGGTTATCCAGACAACCTAATAACTCTAGGTACTGTTTCGCAAAATTATAGTGCTTTCCATTACCGACGGTACCAACGATAATGTTGGGTAGGGTAACAGAAAAATAAAGATCGCCGTTGTTACGAAGCTCTGCGTGAGTAAATCCTTGAGAGCCTTCGACAATATTAGCAACATCTTGCCCTGTTGCAAGATAAACTGCATACAGCAAATTAGCGAAGTGAGCATTCGCAGTGCGTAAACTTCCGGATATTATAGATCCTATGAGATTTTTTTTGATGTGAAGATTAACAATCGCTTCAGGAGTTGTTTTTAGTCGTTCTTGACAAATTTTAAAAGGAATCATCATATCAGCAATAACATATTTTCCGCGACCGAGTATTCCATTAATAGCAGAAACTTTTTTATCGACGCAAATATTTCCGGAAATAGAAACATATTTCAATTGATGATACTTTTTGAGCATCCAATCAATGACGGCATCGGCTGCTTTAGTGAGCATATTATGTCCTGCAGCATCTCCAGTGGTGGCTTCAAGTCGCAAGAACAGAAGATTACCGACCACTTGAGTATGCCAGTTTATATTCCGGCAAAAACGGCTAGTGTTTGAGGCGACTGCAGTGATAGCCCTATTATCATCATTAAGAAGATCATCTAGAACTGTTTTTACTATATTCGCATCTGATCCTTCGAGAAGAATGGAGCGGGTCATTCGGTCGTCAAGAATAAGACAATGGAGCCCCCTACAACGTCTAGTGACGCTTGCACCACGATTGGTCGAAGGCCATATAGGAGTTTCAAATGTGGCCAGTGGAACTGTAACTTCAGTTTTTACTTCAGGACCGATAATTTTAATTGGTCCAATACTTTTTACAGGTACAGGTATGGTTTTCATGTCACGCATGATACACAAACAAGAAAAACAATACTACCTAAAGCACTTTGTGTAGCACAATGCCGTTATCCAATTTCGCATCTGTGCAAATACTAAGTAGTTATGAAATTGAGTAATAGAATTTTAAATAGATCTGAAGAATCGCAAGAAGGTTAATTGTATTCTCAGTATTTAGTTTATTTGCATCTTTACTTAATTTTTCCAACTATAGGCCTAAACAATGAAGCTCCAAATTATTAATATAATGGGCCGTACATTTTTTACATAAACAAAAACTTTCATAAAGCGTACGTGTTTTTGATCTCCAAAATAGCGAAAATTTTGCAGCTATCCAATTTGTTACCAATCAGGTGATGGAGATATTCGTTTATCTTACTCAACCGTAATAAGATAGATTTCTAAATCTTCTTTATCTTCTTTATAGCATGACTGCTTTAATATCGATCTTCTGGTGATGTAATTGAAAGCTCTTGGACTACACAGTTTAAAACCAAGAAATGTAAAAATTAAATTTTGATTAAATCTCGTAGGTTTTAAAGGATGCATCTGAATCAATTCTAAAGAATTATCTTAAAAAGCTTTATTGGTAAGTATTTAAAAGGGATGACGTGTAAACTGTAGTATGGTGATTGATATTTCCAGTTCTTAGGAACTATGTAAAAGAAACTCCACTCAAATTTTTATTCTCTAGCGGATGTATTTGGGAAAGAAGTCTTTTAGAAAAGACTGAAATCAAGCAGAGTAAAATAATTTCATTGTGCATCAGAGGATAAATAAATTATTTTCAAGTTTATTGCTTATAAAACGAACCAGTTTCGTAATTTAATATTTAAGGATATGAAGTAAATGAAGAGCGATGATGAAATGTTTATTGAGAGAACATGTTGATTTGAGTGCAATCTTGAATCTGTATAAACACAGGAAATGCGATAGCAACAAGCTGCCCGGATTTTGATTCTATGTCTCTAAATAATAAAACCTCTTATTAATTAAGAAGTAATAGAGACATATGTAGATACCAACTAAGTTGATTATGTAAAGTTGCATAATTATAAAGCAAAATTCTTGCTATAAAAATATGAGATTTGTGAGCATAGTAGATATTTAAAGGGATGGATAATCGTACATTGAATGTTATAATCCTTCTATTTTTATTTCAGCACGAAAGGATTAACAAGTACAGGACTAAGGAAGGATAAGAAATACCCGAAAAAGGTTACCTCATTGCATGGCATTTCGTAAATATTTTCTCTTTACAGTTATAGTTGGATTATTTGGATTATTCACTTTTTTTCTTTCTTTTAGTACGACAGCCTATGGTTTTATTATTCACTCCATGCAGATTCAAGGACTGAAACGAATTTCATCAGAAATGGTTTGTAGTTACCTTCCTATTCATAAAAATCAAGAATATACACAAAAAAAAGGACAACAAATCCTTCGGATGTTATATAAAATGGGTTTCTTTACTGATGTTCGCCTAAGCCATAGAGGAGATGCTTTAATTATTGCGTTGAAAGAACGTCCTATTATAAGTTTGATTTGTATTAATGGAAATAAAGCTATTGCCTCTAAAAAAATACAATCTGTATTAAATGTACTCAATGTTTCGAAAGGGCAGCCTTTTAATCCTAGTATCCTGAATGAAATTAAACAAGGGTTGCAGCAACAATACGGTGCGATGGGTTATTATGCGGCCAATGTTTCCACAAAACTAATTAAAGAAAGACATAACCGCGTGATGCTTCATATTAATGTGAATGAAGGCAGCATCGTCACAGTCCATTCAATTCAGTTTATAGGTAAGCATACTTTTAGTAGTAGAACTTTACGCCATCAATTTCAATTAACGACGTCTGGATTTTTTACCTGGATTTCTCACACTGATCGTTATTCTCAATTTAAGTTAGAAAATGATTTGCAGCATTTAACTAATTTTTATTTAAATCATGGTTACTTACGTTTTCACATTGTCTCTCAACAAGTGAAATGGTTATTAAACAAAAAAAGCGTTAATATTACCCTTCATCTTGATGAAGGACCTATTTACCGAATCAGTGGATATTCTATTGGTGGAAAAGTTTTTGGCTTTAAAGATCGACTTTATAAATTAATCACCTTAAAATCAGGTGATATATTTTCTCGTCAGAGAATTATTGATATCAACACAGCTATTAGCAATTTTCTTTCGGATCGTGGATATGCTTTTGCGAAAGTGATTATTATTTCGACTATTAATAACCAACAAAATGTAGTTTATTTGAATTTTAATGTGATTCTTGGTAGACGTATTTATGTACGACGCATTAATTTCTCTGGGAATCAGCGTACTGACCAAGAAGTATTACGACGGGAAATGCGTCAATATGAAAGTAGTATTTATTCATTATCGAAAATTGAAGAATCGAAGCGTCGATTGGAATTATTAGGTTATTTATCAGATGTTAAGTATACCTTACAACCAATATCTGGTTCACCTAATCAAGTGGATTTAAATTTTCAGGTGAAAGAAGTCGCTATTGGTCGTGCTAGCATTCAGGGTGGATACTCGGATATTTATGGGTTTTTGTATGGGGTAAATATCTCTGAGGCTAATTTTATGGGCACAGGAAAACATGTTTCTATTGGTTTCCAAAATAGCCAATATCAACAATATTACTCTATTTCTTATAATAATCCATACTACACAACCTATGGTTTACAACGAAATTTCTCTATCTATTATTCACGTATTAAGCCAAATAATAAGCTTAATTTGGCTTCTTATTTAGAAGATGGTTATGGCGCAGATATAACTTATACTTACCCCATTTCAGATCGTAATTCTATTGGTTTTGGCTATGGACTTAAGCATATTTTTATTAGTCAGGTAGATGTTACTATTGCTGCGCCGAGTTTATTATCGTTTCTAGGAACAACTAACGGTGTCCAAAATACTAAGAGCGATTACAATCAGATTAAATTAACGGGTGGATGGACTTATAATGGTCTTGATAGAGCTATTTTTCCGACGCAAGGACTGTATACAGGTATTGACCTGGATGTAGGTATTCCTGGTTTTAAATCGAGTTTAGGATATTATTTGGTGACGTATACTGGGAGATATTACCAGCCCATTGCTCGTGGGTTTATTTTAAATTTATTAACCACTATAGGTTATGGGGATGGGTTTGGTCATGATCGCTTACCGTTCTTTAAAAACTTTTATGTTGGCGGTATTGGATCGGTTCCTGCTTTTGCTCCAAGTTCGTTGGGCCCTAAAAATCGCTATAATAGCTTCGGCGCTTTAGGGGGTAACTTGAAGGTCATTTTTGGCGCCCACTTGCTTTTACCTCAATTTATCAGCGATAAGGTACGTATCGCACTAGTATTTGACATGGGGAATGTATTTCAAGTGTCTCGTTTTCCGGGAGATATTGCTATTCCTGCTCGTGGTGGATCTTCAGATCCAGAAGCCAATTCGCGGCCTCAAATCATTCAAGATGATGTTTTTTCTTTGAAAAACCTTCGTCCCTCAATAGGCCTTGCAGTTGAGTGGTATACGCCATTGGCACCAATTGATTTCACGTTAGCATTTCCGTTAAACCATCAATCCGGCGACAACTTACAAGCATTCCAATTTTCTTTTGGTGTGAGTTTATAATAATTTCTATCTTCCATATGAAGTTACTGCTTAAGTTATACAACGACGAAATACTAGAGAACTAGAAAAATAAAATGGATTTTATGATGTCGTAAGCACAATAAGACTTCTTGGTTTCATTTAGGACCTGCACTATAATGTCCTACTCGCTATTTTAAGGAGAACCGTAATGATACAACGCTTGCTGGCCATTATTAGTTTAACAGTAGCGATGATTTGGAGTATTACTGCCGTTGCCCAAAATGTTGGGCTTGTTGATATGAGAAAAGTCTTTCAGGCCCTACCGCAGATTAAAAAAATTAATGCCAGTTTAGAAAGGCAATTTTTGTCACGACGAGAGAAAGTCATTAGATTAGGGAAATCCTTGCAAGATAATGTTAATAAATTGCAACGCAATGAATCTGTGATGAGTAAAAAAGAAATTGTAAGCTTACGTGATACTATTCAAAAACAAAGAAATCAACTACAAGAAGATCAGAGGCAATTTCAGCAAGCTCTGTTTACTGCTCAAAATAAAGCAATGGTTGGCTTTATGACGAGGATTACTGGTGTAGTAGAGAACATTGCTAAAAAAGAGAATCTCGATCTTATTTTACTTAAAGATACTGTGCTCTATACTAAAGACGGTAAAGATATTACTTCTGACGTTGTTTCTGCTTTAAAATAAACTTAGTATCGTGACTAGAGTTAAGCCCACTTATACATTAAATGAATTAGCAGCTGCTATCGGTGCTATAGTGCAGGGTGATGACAGTTGTAAGATTCATAATATTGCCCCTATCTCACATGCAAAAGCGGGTGAAATTAGTTTCTTGGCAGATCGAAAATACCAGAAATATTTAACGCGAACGCAAGCGTCTGCTATTTTACTTAACAAAAAATTAGCAGCTATTTGTCCCGTTAATGCGCTAGTGATGCAAAATCCGAAATTAGGTTTTATAAAATTATTGGCTCTCTTGCGACCTAAATCTTTACCTCCTGTAGGTATTCACCCTACCGCAATCATCGGTAAAAATTGCCAAATTCAACCCACTGTTTCCATTGGTCCTTATGTAGTTATTGCAGCGAATGTTGCTATAGGTGAACGAACTGTGATTGCTACTGGCACAAACATTGGACATGATAGCCAAGTTGGAGCGGACTGTTGTTTATATAGCCGAGTCACTTTGTATCACGAAACAATTTTAGGTGATCGTAATATTATTCATAGTGGCACAGTGATTGGAGCAGATGGATTTGGTTTAATGCGGGATGAAGGGCGTCGTCAATGGATAGGCATCCCTCAAGTAGGAAAAGTGGTTATAGGGGATGATGTAGAGATCGGCGCTAATACGACTATTGATCGAGGTGCGTTGGATGATACGATCATTGGCAATGGTGTTAAAATAGATAATTTGGTGATGGTAGGCCACAACGTTCGGATTGGTAATCATACAGCCATTGCTGGTTGCGCGGGTATTGCGGGAAGCACGACTATTGGTCGGCATTGTATGATTGGTGCTTCGGCTGGCCTTAATGGTCACATCACAATTTGTGATAATGTGATTATTACCGGTATGGGCATGATCCAAAAATCTATCACAAAGCCAGGCATTTATTCTTCAGGAACTGGTATGCAAACTAACCGAGAGTGGCGTAAAAGCGTAGTTCGATTTTGGCAGTTGGATGAATTAGCAAAACGTTTAAAACGATTGGAGAAATTTTTACAATGAGTATAGTGGATATCAATGAGATTAAAAAGTATATCCCCCATCGATATCCTTTTTTATTAGTCGATCGAGTGATGACGATGGAAAAACATAAGTCATTGGTAGCCATTAAAAACGTCACTGCTAATGAGCCTTTTTTTTCAGGACATTTTCCTATCCGACCAGTAATGCCTGGTGTATTAATTGTTGAAGCATTAGCCCAAGCTGGGGGTCTTTTAATCGTTAAATCTATTAATTTATCCGAATATCATAAGGATATTTATTTTTTTGCAGGAATAGATAAAGCTCGATTCAAACGCGTAGTGGAGCCGGGCGATCAATTGCAGCTAGAAATTCAGGTATTAAAATCAGGTCGTTTGTGGAAATTTACTGGTAAAGCAACAGTTGAGGGAAAATTAGCATGTGAAGCTAAATTTATGACAATTAAGGAGCCAAAAGAGTGATTGACGAGCGGGCTATTATTCATCCGACTGTAGAAATAGGCCAAGATGTAATTATTGGACCCTGGGCTTTTATTGGAGAAAACACTACTATTGGGGATGGTACCGAAATCAGCACTCATGTTGTAATCGGTAGAAACACAACACTAGGTCAAAAAAATAAAATTTATTCACATGCTTCTATTGGTTCTGATCCACAACACCTTGCCTATACAGCCGAAGAAGAGACATGGGTGGAAATAGGCAGCAACAATGTCATTCGAGAATTTGTCACGATCAATCGTGGTACAAAAGAAGGTTATCGGGTCACTCGTATTGGTAATAATAATTATTTAATGGCTTATTCGCACATCGCTCATGATTGTAAAGTGGGAAGTCATGTGATATTTGCCAATACAGCCTCTATTGCAGGGCACGTTGAGGTAGGGGATTACGCTAATTTAGGTGCTTTTTCCGGCGTTCATCAATTTTGCCGGATTGGTTCTTATTGTTTCTTGGGTCGTGCTACTAAAATTTATCAAGATATTTTACCTTATATGCTTGTAACCGGTAATCCTGGTGTACCAACGGGATTAAATACAGTAGGCCTACGTCGTCATGGCTTTAATACTGAAATAATGCGTTCGTTGAAGCGTGCTTTCCAGTTAATTTATCGGGATAACTTAAAATTAGACGAAGTTTGTATAGAGCTCGAAAAATTGGCTACTGATGTTCCAGAAGTGAATAATTTACTGGTTATGATTAATACTTCAACACGTGGCTTTGCACGCCATAATAATGAGTTCAATCGTGGCACGGATTGGGCTTGAATTCCGATGGCGTTTTTGAATGCGAAGAGTTATTAGTTTGTTAGAAATATCAATAATGCTGCAATTATTTCTGTGCCGACAATAACCATTCGTTGCATGATATAATTATTACTACTCAATTTCATTCTTGTCCTTTCATCCCTTTCATCTTACAGTGATATCTTAGTATGGAGCAAACTGGATTGTGATTTTGATACCTAACAACAGCAGTATAACATTTGTATGTTTCAACGACTGACAACTCATATTACTACCATGTGTTCCACTAGTTCTGTTAAATAAGTCTACTTGTTAACATTCTGAGAGAGAAAAGAATTTCTTGAGATTTCGAGATCCTAACTACTGATCTGACAAATAAATATTATTTTATTGATTTTAAGTAAATATCCGTCCTTCATTATTAAAGAGAGCGGATGACATATTATCTGATTGAATTTTTGTACTTGATACCATTGCGCCTGCAGTCATAGATACCACTTCGCTTTAATCACTGTAATTGCGATTTTTTTACAATAGGGATTGGAATAATAATATTCATTAGTGTAGATATATCCTCGAAATAAAATATGAAGATGTTTTTATCTTATTTATTCATTATAATTCGGTGATTTTTCTGAGATGTTCTTGTTTTAGATTGAGTAGTGGAAAGAGAAAAATAGAAATAATAAGCTCATGAGCTCATCTTGGCTTTTTTACATAGAGACTGTTCTGCTGTTGTTGATAAATAAAGCATCTCTAATGCTAAACGAGCTACTCTCATCGATGCTCCTCCACCACCTAATTTTTCTTTAATAGGCTTTAGTTGAGTTAAACGGTACTGGCGATAGAAAGAGTCTTCTAATAAACGACAAATTTCATTGGCAATGGCTTCTGGTGTGGCTGCTTTTTGAATGAGTTCTGGTGTCACGCGAGCTCCAGCAACTAAATTAGATAAACCAATGCAAGGAACCCGAATCAAGTTTTTCACCAGCCAATAGGTGAGAAGAGCGACTTTGTAGATAATGATGAAAGGAACTTGATACAAAGCAATTTCTAAAGTTACTGTGCCTGAAGTCGCAATAGCTGCGTCACAGAGGGGCAGTATATTATAGACATTATGTTTAATCACTTTAATCTCAGGAAATAGATAATTTCGAATGTCATCCATCGATAAATTTGGTGCTAATGGTAATACAAATTGAACTTGTGGTATGTGTTTTTGGATCAAGTGAGCGGCTGATACAATAATTGGCAATAAACGAGTAATCTCATTATTGCGACTACCAGGAAATAAACCAATGATCGGTTTATCAGGAGATAGATTGAATCGTTGATAAGCTTCTTTTCGGCAAAGCGAAGGTACGGCAATGTCAATTAGTGGATGACCAACAAGATTCACCGGTATATTCTCTCGTTGGTATAGCTTTTCTTCAAAAGCAAATAAAACCGCCATTTGATCCACATATTTTTTTATGTTTTTAGTACGACCATAACGCCATGCCCAGGTTTGGGGACTAACATAGTAAAGTACTGGGATACCGGCCTTTTTAGCATGTTTCGCCATGTGTAAATTAAAACCCGGATAATCAATAAAAACGACTAAATTTGGTGGCGTTTTTTTAAAACGTTTTTTTAATGTTTGTCTAATGGAAAGGATGATATTTAAATACTTAAATGCCTCAAATAAACCAACAACTCCAAGGCGATTAGAATCGATAAAAATACTTACGCCTGCATCCCGCATTTGTTTTCCACCAACACCTGTCAGCAGGATAGTTGGATCAAGAGTTTTTAACGATTTTGCGAGATGAGCACCTAATAAGTCTCCAGAAGCTTCACCTGAGATAATGAGGATCTGTTTGGAAAATTTAGTCATTTAAATGATCACCGGTGAAATCGGAAATTGTTCATTGGCTCGATGAACAATTAATGAAATTTCTAAGGCGGTTGCTAAGGCAGTTTTTCCGGCTTCGCCGGAAACCAATGGCGGCTTTTTATGAATAATGGAATGTAAAAACGCAGCGATTTGATCTAACAATGCGTCACCTTTGTTAAATCGTTCTACATTCCGGGTGATCTCTGGAATACCGGGAAACATTTCTTGTATGCCTTTGCGATGAACAGCTATTTTCTTGTGATTAAGATCAATGGCAATATAATTATCATGTTGAAAGATGCGTAATTTCCTCTTTACTTTCTTCAGACTAATACGACTGGCCGTTATGTTCGCGACACAGCCGTTAACAAATGTAATACGGGCATTTGCAATATCGATATAAGCTGATAGCACAGAAGCGCCGCTGGCTGAAATATCTTGAATATCCGCTTTGACGATTGATTGAATAATATCAATATCATGAATCATTAAATCTAGAACGACATTCACGTCACTTCCACGTAACTTAAAGGGTGCTAACCGTAATGATTCAATAAAACGCGGATTGGAAATTATGGGTTTTACTGCTTTAATCACATTGTTAAAACGTTCGAGATGACCAATTTGAAGGATAACCTGGTTTTTTTTTGCTGCTATGATGAGATCATCCGCTTCTTTCAGCGTAGTAGCAATGGGTTTTTCTAAAAGAACGTGAATACCGTTATCTAAAAAAAATAGTGCGATTTGATGATGCAAAGGCGTAGGAACAGAAACACTTACAGCATCTACTGATCCTAATAATGACTGATAATCGATGACCGCCTTCACATTGAGTTCTTTGGCTTTTGGGTAACAATGTTCATGATCGATATCACAAACTGCCACAAGTTCAGCCTGTGGTAAAATGGCATATTTTTCTGCATGGTATTGTCCTAAATAACCTACGCCGATCACAGCTGTTCTAACTTTCTCCATTGTTCTATCTACGCTTTGTGATATCAAATGAGGCGTAATAGTGGCATTTTTTGTAAACTTAATCAATATTTAGGATAGAGCGAAAATACGTGGAGACATTTCGGTGTGTTTTATCTTGTAAAAAATCTTTATCTAAATCCGCCTTATTCAATATCTCTATAATATTAATATGCTCTCTTGATAATGTTTTTCAACAGTTCTTCGGATTGATGGATTTGAATATGGATTTGAATATGAAGGCGATCAAGATCGTTAGACCAAGAATTAATACTCATAATAATACTGAGACGATTTTCAATTTATCAGCTTGAAATTGTGGTATATTTTAAGACAGAATATCGTTTAACGATATCCTCTGATTAAGGATACGGGGTACGTCAGTCTATTTTCTTACGCTGGTTTTATCCCCTCCTATGGCTTCAGGAAAATGTGTCTTTGGCTATTCTGACCTATAGCTGCTCTTTTGAGATCGTCCTTGTCTTTCCGGTAGACCACATTAAGGCGAGGGATCATCACTTTAATTAATGGATAAAGGCTCCCTTCCTATGGCCTCAGCCAGGGAGATGAATGATTTAAAAAAAATGCTGTAAGTTTTTTACCTATAAAGTCGTCTAAAAAAGAATTTTGCTATGCCTTATTTTCTAGACAGTTAAATAAACAATCTGATGCTTGTTCAATAAAATACCTATTTTTCGATGTCAATTAGTGTAATCATTTCTCCTACTTTTGATTTAAATGTGATTGGAGTGATTTATGTCTCTAAATTAGAGAATTGCCATATTATAAAACATGATAGCCACCTATTGTGCATAATCGATATTTTAACGAAAATGACTATGGCAGGGCATCAAATCCACTAATTTATACTTTATAAAGGTTTTCTTGTTAACTGATAATTTTCTTTTCTGGCGCAGATATGGATAATTTCAGTAATATCAATTAATTTCGTGATAATATCCGTCTGATTGCTCTAAGAACACTGTTTCGAACATAACCTTTTGCCACAATCAGTTTAGCGAATATCATTATTTAATACTCAGTGGTTTTATGAACTGATTCAGTAAATGCAACACGTTCATCATGTTTCGCTTTAATTAGGTTTCTTGTAGGTAAGAGTTAAGTTATCTCACGGCGTAACACCATAACCTTCCTACATGCCTCGAATATTAACACGATGAATAGAATGCTACACTATCCTTTCCGCTTTTTCTTTGCTAACTCTCCAGCGAGTGTTAATCTATGCTTTTTCTTATTAGTTGGAGGTCACACTCCCCGTGTATTATATATAACGCCTTTAGATTATAGTTTCTGATTGCCTATGATCAATGCGTATGGTTTTAGTGATTTCTAGATTTTTCAGCTCAAAACTTAAGGTTTTTAGTGAAGAAGATTTATTATAATTACGGATTAATAATAGAAAAGATTAATTAACATGAATGAAACTGATGTATCGTTCATTCGACGAGCTTTATTATTAGCTAAAGAGGCCGACAGGAGTAACGAAGTGCCAATTGGGGCAGTTTTAGTAAAAAAAAATGAGGTCATTGGCGAAGGGTTTAACCAACCGATTATTTTAAATGATCCCACTGCTCATGCCGAAATAATTGCATTACGAAGGGCTGCTGCAAGGATTGGTAATTATCGTTTGATTGATACCACACTTTACGTCACTTTAGAACCCTGTGTTATGTGCTTAGGTGCCATGATTCAATCCCGTGTAAAACGTCTGTTTTTTGGTGCATATGATCTTCGTATGGGAGCAGTTACTAGCGTTTTCCAATTATTAAAAAATCCTTATCTTAATCACCGTATTGACTGGTGTGGAGGTATTTTGATAGAAGAATGTGCATGGATCTTGAAAAATTTTTTTCGGATGCGACGATAAAATCCGATGGGCGTGTGATTACATCTGTATTTATTTAATGGGTTTTGCATTTTAAAGGGGATAGTTTAGGAATTTGAGAGATACACTAAGATTTTAAAAAGGATTTAGAGGTATGAATGTAAAATCGGTTTCAAGTCATTTCTGACGGATTCGTATCAGAAGTTGGTCAGTGATAAATTATAAAATATGAAGTCATTTCTATGCAATGAAATTCGGCATTTTGTTGCAGAACTTTCAAAAAATTAGCATGCAAAAGACGATTACAAGAGGTCTACAGGTACAATATTTATAAAAATACCAGACCAAAAAAATGTTTTTAAGGTGGGTTATTTGATATTGTTATTAATATTAGACATTAATAGATGTTTCTATTACATACCAAATCCATATATCATAATAGTTAGTTAATAACTATATACGACTATAATGATCAGAAAATTATTAAAGCCAATCTATCCAGGAAAGGAGATAGATTTGGATCTGCTCATATGGATTCAGAATTTTTTTGCAACTAATTTTAACGGGAGTAAAACTAAACACTATGGTATTAGTTTTTCTGTTTACAGCATACAAATATCCTGAGAGATTCTATGAATATAATAAGAATAGGTGATTAAGAAACATTAAATTTTTCCAGTTTATATCAAAAAAATCGTAAATCGATACAAAATGATATAAGAACTTTTTTAAAGACTTTCGAGAAGTTACCAGTGTGAAATGTAGTATGACTTTTCATGATCCTTAATCAGCTATACGGTAATGTTTACTAAAGGACAACTGAGCAGCTAATAAAAATTAGGAAACAGTTACTGCTAAAAGAGTACAAAAATAGGTATCCAAAATTTTGAATGTCTCTTCTAGAAGCTTAGGAAAGTGAATAATAGTTCTCATCTTCTGGTAACCCTAATAGGATGCAATAATGATTTCCCCTTGAAATAAATGATCTATAGTACTTATTTTTTATGTATTCATACAGTCTTGTGATTGCTTACCAAAGCAAAGTTACTGTAATTGCTGTTCTGATAAAAAAATATAAAGAAAAATTAGAAAATTAGTAGAACAACGTAAATGTTTAAAAGATTATCGTTTTTTTGAACATTGATCAAAAGGTAAAATCATTACGGCTTTTCTTTAGGCAAAGAAACGTCGATTAGAACTATTTGCAGAAATGACAAGGATTATTCTAACTATGAAGATTATACCAAATAAAGCACGAATTTTTGAACATAAGTAGCTAAAAATGGATTTTAAATTGAAATTAAGAATAAGAAGTTTGTGATAACGATTTCTTCATTGTAAGTGAGCTACCCTTAGGTAAGGGTGGTAGTGGGTGTTATCATCGAATTAACGAATTTTGATGATCAAGTTTCTCAGTCCTATTTTAGGTATATTTTGATGTCATACAGGATGAAAATATTGCATTTATCGTTGTTGAAATTCGAAACATCAAAATACAGTGAATAAGATTCATTAACGTACTGTTTACTGGGATTTCAGTAAAAGATAACTATACTTATAAAGAAAAGCAGAAAGAAAAACAGATTTGTTGAATCAGAAGTTTTGCTAGTCAGGCGTCTTTGAAACGATGATAAAAGTTTTACAGATGGTTCGTGGAATTTTGAAATAAATAAAGAGAGATGACAACTCACTGTACTTAACCTTAAAACTAGATCGTAAATTTTATTTTTGAACAACACTATTGACAGAACATTTTTTTACCGGATGTTTCCTATCAGGCTTGGACAAGATCTATGTTTACCGCAATCATCAGGTTATGTTTGGAGATCTTAGAAACAAAGGTCAAAACTTGGTCGGAAGATGAAGGTGGATTTTGAGGTAGTATTAGATTGTAAAGGAAAGCAGAGAGATAACAGTCTATCAAGAGTTTTTGAACAGTACCATTGACATCACCATATTATCCTCAATTATTGATTCAATTAATTTTAGGATTTTTCAACTGTTACTAACTATGCAATAGACATGGTAAGGGCCTGTGCGCAAGGAAATTGAAGCACCATAGTTAGTTACTGTTATCCATCATCGTAATAACCATTTTACATTCTAGTTTTTCTAGCTTAGTAACGTGTTATATCAAGTTTTTTATCGCATGTAGCTTCTTTTCGCTTATCTAGCCCTTTAGCGTTATACTATCTTTGATTCTACTATAGATAGGTATAGACATAGGGAGGGGGTTATGGTGCCAACTATTTCTGCTGGAAAAGATATTAACGATTTTAATGCTATTATTGAAATATCCGCGAATGGCGGCCAAATTAAATACGAATACGATAAAGATTTTCAACTTTTGACTGTGGATCGATTCATGCCGACGTCAATGCGTTATCCTTGTAATTATGGATTTGTGCCGAATACGCTAGCGAGAGATGGTGATCCACTGGATGTATTAGTATTAACCCCAGTACCTGTACAATCAGGTACGTTAGTGCGAGTAAGAGGTGTATGTGTGATGAAAATGGAAGATGAATCGGGAAAGGATAGCAAAGTATTAGCAGTGCCTTTGACAAAGGCTTGTTGCGAATATAAACATATTCAGTCTTTGCAAGATGTTTCTCCGTTGTTGTTAGATATCATTGCTCATTTCTTTGCACACTATAAAGAACTTGAACCCAATAGATGGGCAAAATTCAAAGGGTGGTTCGATAAAAGCGAAGCTGAAAAAGAATTCGAAGCCAGTATCAATCGCTTTCAAAAATGATGTGAGAAAAATAATGACAGATCAATTCACTTTTGATTTATGAAAAAGCTATAATAGCAGATTTAGTAGGGCCTCTGATAAATGTAGCATATCGCATAGATAAGACTGAATGTATTAAACATTTACTTAATCTTGTTATTTTATATAGAAATTGAACGTACCGTAAGTTCAATAACAAAGATACTAGTTATCGAGGTACATGAACAGGAAAGCAAGCAAAAGAAATCAAAAGATTAATAATCAAAAGATTAATGTGGCAATATGGTTTATTTACTAAGGCCGTGGTATTGTATTAATAATGTGCGTGCAACCGAAGTCATTATTACGCGTAATTGTTACGTGTATCCGCGTATTTGAGATAAAGAAACTGAAAGTTTATTAGTGGTGGTAATCCGATTGGTAGTGATAATCTGATCCGAAAAATGGAAAACCTATTATTCGCAAAGCAGTGCTGTGAAGTAATTAAGTTACGTTGTATTGGTGGGTACACTATTCGAGGCTATTAAAGTACATCTGGCAAACCAACTGGTGCAGGCGACTAAGAATATCGTTGCGCGAGTGATTTTAAGATTCTGCTATACAGATAAAAGTCTAATTTAGGATAATGTAGTGTCAAGGAGAATAAGGAGAATATGGAAGGTTATTTATATATTCTTTCAACGCCTATCGGTAATCGTGACGACATGACTTTGCGTGCGATTGATGTCCTTCGAATGGTGGATTTTATTGCAGCAGAAGATACGCGTCACAGCAAAAAGTTAATGGATTATTACAGAATCAAGACACCATTGCTTTCTCTGCATGAGCATAATGAAGTGACCCGCGCAATTCTTCTATGTGAAAAATTAAAACATGGGCTTAATATCGCACTTATTTCAGACGCAGGAACCCCGCTGATTAGTGATCCTGGTTATCGACTCATTACGAGAGTCCGTGAGGCAAGTATTAGAGTCATACCCGTTCCTGGGGCTTGTGCAGCTATTGCAGCGTTGGTGTCATCGGGTTTGCCAACGGATCGATTTGTATTCGAAGGATTTATTCCTTCGAAAGGAAAAGTGCGATGGGAAAAAATAGCGGCATTAAAAAATGAATCACGCACGATGATCTTTTATGAATCGTTTCATCGTGTTGTTGATCTCATTAATTTATTAAATGAACAATTTGGTTTCTATCGACGGGCGACTATTGCGCGAGAATTAACAAAAACATTTGAAACTATTTATACTGCTCCGTTATTAAAATTAAAAAAATGGATCATTGAGGATGCCAAGCGACAAAAAGGAGAATTTGTAATTGTTGTGGAAGGCGCTACTGAAAACACTACAGAAGTGAACGAGAAAAATCAGCAATTGTTGATGGTATTGCTTGAGGAATTGTCATTGAAACAAGCGGTTTCTTTAGCAGTAAAAATCACTCATCTTCCTCGAAAAAAACTTTATGCATTAGGGTTGTTTATTCAACAAGCACGCCAGCGACTACATTAGCAATTTCGTGGATTGAATATACACAACGACTCTTGTTAACTCGTTCGCGCAAACCCTTACCAGGTTTAAAATGTGGCGTATACTTTGCTTCTGTACAAACGCGCTCTCCTGTTTTTGGGTTATGTGCTTTTCGAGGGGGACGATAATGAAGAGAAAAACTACCGAAACCGCGGATTTCGATGCGCTCACCTTGAGCGAGCATAACACTCATACATTCCAATATATGATTAACGCTTGATTCAACATCTTGTAGTGATAAGGTTTTTTGCTGTGCTGCGATCTGATCGATGAGTTCTGATTTTACCACATTTATCACCTTATCTTATTTTTAAGTTGTTTGATCCCCATCGCCGCTTTGATTACAAGCGGCGAGTTCCAACATTGTATAATAGTTTTTTTGGAGTTGCTACTCCTCCTTCATCTCATAAGTTAAATTATGCAATTACCATTACCGATGCTTCAGTTAAAGATTGATCAATAGACATAAAAAATTTCTTTTCCTGTCCTTGGGAGAAGTTTGTTGTCTAACCATACTTGCTGGTTACGTAAAGCAAGTCGACCTGCAGAGAACCAGGATAACACTTGGGGATAGAGAATATGTTCGAGAGTATGGATACGCTGACTAAGGGTTTTTGGAGTGTCTCTTTTTGTGACAAGAAGACTGGCTTGGCAAATGAGTGGACCTTTATCAATATCTTTAGTGACGTAATGAATGCTTACACCATGTTCTCGATCGCCTGTTGCCAACACGCATTCGTGAGTATTAAGATTGGCGGCGTATTTTGGGAGTAAAGATGGATGTATGTTTATCATTCGTCCTGGAAAATAGGCAACGAAATCTTCACTCAGTTTACGCATGAAACCAGCAAGAACGATCAGTTTAGGATGATAATAATCAATTATTTTTTGAAGAACAGCTTCAAACTTTATACGTGAAGGATAATTATCATGCGGGATAATATAAGTGGGAATTCCTGCCTGCTTAGCACGTTCTATACCATAAGCATCTCTGCGGTTGCTAATGACAGCACGAATTGCCACTGCTAAATCTGTTCTAGTAGCCTCGATAATTGCTTGTAGATTACTCCCATCTCCAGAAATGAGGATTAAGATCGGAAGAAGGGCTTTCATAGAAACATTACAACTTGAGGATGCTTATAAGAGGAAAATTGAATTTCTCCCATAAACCAAGCTTTTTCACGAAAAGTAGTCAATAATGCCAGTGTTTTATCACATTCATTTTTATGAACGCATAAAACCAAACCAACACCTATATTAAACGTGCGCCACATTTCTTCAGTAGATATTCGACCTTGCTTTTGTAGCCATTGGAAAATGAAGGGCCATTTCCAGGTTTTTGTTTGGATAGCAGCTTGAGTATATGAAGGAAGGACACGAGGAATGTTTTCTACTAACCCTCCACCAGTAATATGAGCTATAGCGTGGACATCAACTTCAGTGAGAAGTCGTTTAAGGGTTTTTACGTAGATTCGAGTTGGTGTCAGGAGTATATCGCCTAATGTGGTATTTTCGAAGGGCTGAGTGAGGGAGGATTTTGTGTGAGTAATGATTTTTCGAATCAATGCATAACCGTTAGCATGTGGACCAGAGGAAGCTAACGCAATTAAAACGTCACCTATCTTAACTTGACTTCCGTCAATTATCTTTTCTTTTTCAACGATACCAACACAAAATCCAGCTAGGTCGTAATCGCCCTGT
Source organism: Coxiella endosymbiont of Amblyomma nuttalli (assembly GCF_018107685.1). Lineage (GTDB taxonomy): Bacteria > Pseudomonadota > Gammaproteobacteria > Coxiellales > Coxiellaceae > Coxiella. The sequence continues at coordinate 238,120 of NZ_CP064834.1, forward strand.
TTATAAAGCCCGGGCATCTCAGCGGTTTCCCCACCGATCAGAGAGGTTTCAGCTATTCTACAGCCTTGCCCGATTCCAGTAAGAATTTCGTTAGCCTGTTCATTGTTTAAACAACCTGTTGCATAATAATCAAGAAAAAAAAGAGGCTTTGCACCCATAGTGATGATATCATTCACGCACATGGCGACAAGATCAATACCAATGGTATTGTGGCGATTGAGTTCGATGGCGAGTTTTAATTTTGTTCCTACACCGTCAGCACTCGAAACGAGTACTGGCTGGTGGTAATAGTCTATAGATAATTCAAACAGGCCTCCAAAACCACCGATACTATTTAAAGTACCTGCACGGTAGGTGCGTGCAGCGACGTGTTTAATTGATTGCACTAATGCATTTGCTTTGTCGATATTAACACCAGCATCTTGGTAAAAAAAAGTTTTTTTGGTAGGTTTGATCATACTCGAAAGATTATAGGAGAGAAAAATAAAATACGGAAGATAAACAGAAGTTAGAAGACGTATAATTTTTAGGAAATGTAAACGAATAAAATGGTAATCTTCTTTCGTGGATCTTGTTGCATGCGGGCTGATGATAATTATCTGTGTAAACGTACCTGGTTAATTACCAATCGGTTTAAAAGTATTTGCCTCAAGCATCTAGTATAAAGTGCTGGTGTGGATGAGAGTAGAGTGAACATGAGTATCATAACGACGTGTCTACAATGGCAATGCAAAACAATTTACCTAAGCTTAGTAATTACGTTGAACATATAGTTATATCACTAAAAAGATGTTGTAAGAAGATCCCACAGTTAATATGTGGCACAAGTAGTTTTGACAAGCAGGCACTCTAGCCTTTATTACAAGACGACAACCGAAATCATTTGGGAGACCAACCGATTATTGACATCACTGACAATAGTCTGTACTCAGTGCCGACTGAGATGTACTCTAAAATCCTAGCAAATGATACATTGATCTGACGAACAGCTTACTTGATCTAATCTTAGACAGAAAGATTTAAAGTTAATTTTTTTGATGCTGTGTTGTATAATTTGCTCTGGAGGATTACATCACTTTGTGATTAGTTTATAGCTTTGAGAAAAGGTTTTCATGTTAGGAAAGATGTTGAATTGATGCCTAAAGATATCGATCCTAAGCGTGCATTTGGATTATTGCGTTGATTTGAGCTTTTTATATTTAAGCTCTAACTTTTTTTCCAAGTAGCGAATGTTCTGTGCGCCTTTCTGAAAGGCTTCATCTTCCATCATCATTTGATGTAGTGGGATATTGGTCTTAATGCCTTCAATAACTAATTCAGTCAAAGCATTTCTCATGCGTGAGATGGCCTGTTCGCGGTTTTCATGGTAAGTAATTAATTTGCCAATTAAAGAGTCATAGTATGGGGGTATCTGATAACCTGTATAAAGATGAGAATCCATTCGGACGCCGAATCCTCCTGGTGCATGATAGGCTGTTACAGTACCTGGACAAGGTATGAAATTTTCAGGATCTTCAGCATTAATACGACACTCAATCGCATGACCTTTAATGTTGATATCTTCTTGCTTGTAACGTAAGGGTAAACCTGCTGCGATACGAATTTGTTCTTTTACAATGTCAATACCCGTAATCATTTCAGTTACAGGGTGTTCCACTTGAATACGGGTATTCATTTCGATGAAATAAAATTCTCCATCCTCATAGAGAAATTCAAACGTACCCACCCCTTTATAATGCATAGCAATGCAAGCTTGGACGCAACGATTTCCAATCGCTGCACGTTGTTCAACGGTAATACCAGGAGCGGGAGCTTCTTCGATGAGTTTTTGATAACGACGCTGCATGGAACAATCTCGTTCCCCTAGATGAATAGCGTGATTCTGTCTATCACTCAATATCTGGATTTCAATGTGTTGGGGATTTTTTAGGAATTTTTCCATATAAACTTCATTGGTACCGAAAGCTGCTGCAGCTTCTGTGCGTGTTATGGCGATGACATTTAAAAGATCTGATGCTTTATATACCACTCGCATACCACGACCGCCACCACCTCCTGCTGCTTTAATAAGGATAGGGTAACCGATTCTTCTGGCAATAGTTAAATTAGCTTCATCATTTTGTATTAGGGCTCCGTTAGAACCTGGAATACAAGGTAGTCCTGCTGCTTTCATGGTTTTAATCGCCGAAACTTTATTGCCCATTAAGTGAATTACTTTGGGAGATGGACCAATAAATTTAAATTGACTTTTTTCAATTTGTTCAGCAAAATTGGGGTCTTCCGCTAAAAAGCCATAACCAGGATGGATTGCGTCGGCGTGGGTTATCTCTGCCGCTGATATGACGGCAGGGATACTGAGATAACTGTTTATGCTACTAGCAGGGCCGATACAGACAGCCTCATCAGCTAGACGAACATGCATTAGATCACTATCAGCACTCGAATAGATAGCAACTGTTTTAATTCCCATTTCTTTGCAAGCACGATGAACACGTAAAGCAATTTCACCACGATTAGCGATTAGTACTTTTTTAAACATGAAAATATTACTCTTTCGGTTCAATGATAAAAAGCAATTGATCAAATTCCACCGGTTGCTCATTTTCAATGAGGCACGCACTAATCACACCATTTTTATCAGCTTCGATTCTGTTAAACATTTTCATCGCTTCGATGAGGCATAATGTGTCACCTACTGATACGTGTTGCCCTACATCAACAAATGGCTTTGCTTCAGGACTTGGAGCCAGATAAACTGTCCCTACCATTGGAGATCGTAATGCGTGACCTTCTTTTATTGATTCCCTTTTGACATGTGAAGGTTCGTTGATCGTTGTGGATATTTTAGGAGAAGTTTGTTCGGTAACAGAAGATGGAAGGGATGGGGACATTTGCGTTGAATATCGACTAATACGAACAGATTCTTCACCTGACTTTATTTCAATTTCTTCCACATCAGTTTCATTAATCAATTCAATGAGCTTTCTTATTTTACGAATGTCCACAGGAATTTCCTCAAACGAGCATTAATCAAAACACCACTTTACCTAGCTGCGTCCCTATTATACCTAATGAGAAAAATTTTGTCTACAATTCAGAAATTGTCATCCTATTTGATGAATTTACTGGCAAGATCTAGGACTTTGTAGCAATTGACTTGTTTAAAAAATGTTTCACAGAGCTACATTTATCTTAATTATTCTAATTTCCTACTCTTTGTAAGCCATCCGGGGCTTATTTTTAAAATTAAATACCACTTAAAAGTAAGGGCTTTATGAAAGAATAGTAAAGAAGCATAATACAAAAGATTTGTTAGGGGTTTTTACTTTTTATTAAACTAAATTGTAGTTGATATTGCCAAATTAATTGTAATACTAACTACGATGAGATAATATAGTCTCCGAAAGTTGTGTGTAGTTTATGTTGTTCTACTCATGCTTAAATACTCGCAAGCAATACTTTCCCAAGAGAATCTCGGGTATCTACCAATAGTTTGGCAATATTTTCTCTATCGCTATCGAAGAAAAGCATTGTATGGTGATCTGGGAAATCAAAATGGGCTTATATAAAAGTATATCTTGCATTAAGGGTTTTATCATGATACCGTTGTTGATCGATCATGTCTGTATGCATTAACTTGGAGAAATCCATAGTTTTCGTCTTTGAAATATAGTTTTCATCTTTATATATCTTCTTTATATATCTATTGATTATTGAATAAAATAAACTATCCCATTTTGTAATGTTAATGTTATATAAATCTGTTTTAGTGAAAAGATGAATCTGACTTGACAGGATTCCAATACAGTTCGAATATCAAGATATATCTATAAACTTAAAATATCGTTTAATTTTAGACTTTTTTTATCCGTACAAAGTCACAGGAAGATCTCATTGGAAAGTATAATTAATTCTGATTCATGGTTTCCACTTTCGTGACAATGAATGCATCCTTATTTGTTTTTGCTTGGTAAGATAGTTGACTTATGTGTTTAAAGTATTTTTGTCCGTGGTTAAAAGCAACCCCTTATGCGAATTAAGATATACATGCTTTATGATGTATCTCAAATTCCATTTGAGCTTATTAAATCGAGCAATACTCTTAATTCATTTAGATGGGATCCAAGTTTTAATGGCGTTTTTTATGGAAGAAATGCACATATACTTATTTTAAAACACTTAACTAGAATAAAATTACGCGAGTGAATGGGTAATTGCTTCTTTTTATTGGCCGGCTGCATGATGATGGTTTAGTTTTTATACTTAATTAAGAGCAACATCACTACCGTATAGCATTTCATCCGGTACTAAATACAGAGCATAAACAACTTAATGGATTCATGGCAGTTTGATTGTGATAAAGATTATGCGCACGGCTTAAATAACTTTACTGATCAATTATCATCAGCTGTTATCTTGCTTAAACAAAGTGCAATGATAAATGGTGTGCATAGAATGTTAAGTATAGCATTGGGTGTATTACAAAATAATCTGGAGACTGACTGGTCAAAAACGGAGTCTGCTACTGCAAAATATTGTGTAAAAGTAGTTGGTTTTTATTTATTCAGTCGTCACTACTTAGTTATCATTACGGTTATTTGCTGGTTACATGAAAGCTTATTTGTGGAAATCAATCAACCTTATGACTTATTCTTAAGGGTTTCTAGGTGGATAATATCTAGGTAATAAAAAATTTTTATAGATTTGGATGGCTATTCACCATTTTGCTTTTATCCGTCAAGTGTATTACCGTTATTTTTTCAGTGATGAGATCACAGTGGAAATTAGAAAAACAATTGCATTTTTAGAGCATTAACTTTTTAATTAGATGGGTTTGGTAAAAGTATTTTGCCATAGTTATCTTGCTACTGTCAGTGCAAGATGAATGAGGTTTTGTTTCATAGCGCTGACCGATTTTAGGTATTGATGGGTGGCACATCGTATGGTAAGTAAGCTTTCAAAATGTTTGCGACTATAATGTGCCTACATTAAGTTTTCTTTTCTTATTGGCAGATAGGACCTTTCCGTGATAATTTGTAATTTGTAGAGCGTATCATAACCACTTAAATAGATTTTAATTTTTCAGTCCTAGATCAGAGAGTTGAATATTGAAATATCATTGATGTTTGGGAATAAACATAAGGAGTTGGCTTTTGCCGAGTAACATTTTTCTTTTCTAGGGGTTAGTTAGGGTATCACTGCCATCTTTGAGTATTAGAAGAAGTTGGATAATGTACAAATCAAAAGCGTACAAGATTTTCGTTGCTGTGTGGTTTTTATATTTTTATGGATTTTACTTTTTGGAATTTTTATAGATTTGGAAGTATTTGACCAAACGATTCTCGTGTGTCCGTCATTAGTTAATATTGTGAATATTTATAGGTATAATATGTTTCTTGTGCTCAATCATGTAATAAGTCAGTTAGTACCTTTATCATGTTAGAACTTGTTTGATTGTATGAAATATACGAAGGAGCAGTATTTATGACAAACGATTAGTCTGTGTTTGTATTAAAATAGACTCTCGGTTTGTTGTCGAAGATTGCCTTAAATTTTCTTGTCGAGAGCTTATTGCTTTATGGCTAGGCAGCTAATTATATAGTGTAGCTGTATCTATTGTCCACGTCGAATTTCATGTGAAGATGTATAAATCCTATTACAGCAAACATCAATGAAAACATCAACTAAATTAAGTTACCAACATGTTGCGTAAAACAAACTGTAAAATTCCACCATGTTTGTAATAGGTAAGCTCTTTTTCTGTATCAATACGGCAGTGCAATGGTGTTTTTTCGATAAAGCTGTTTTTTCGTTTGATGGTCATGATGACATCGCTACTAGGATGTAAATCATTTTGTAATCCCGTGATGTCGATGACTTCATCGCCTTCTAACTTTAAGATTTTGCGATCGACTTTGTTTTTAAATTCGAGTGGTAAAACACCCATACCTACTAAATTACAACGATGAATACGCTCAAAACTTTCTGCAATGACTGCTTTAATACCCAATAAATAGGAACCTTTTGCTGCCCAATCGCGTGAAGAACCCGTTCCATATTCTTTACCTGCGATTATTACCAACGGCACATTTTCATCTAAATACCTCATCGCTGCATCGTAAATGGATAATTGTTCGCCGTCTGGGAAATGTTTTGTGAAGCCACCTTCAATACATGGCACAATTTCATTGCGAATGCAGATGTTGGCAAATGTTCCTCGCATTAAAACCTCGTGGTTACCACGACGAGAACCATAAGAATTAAAGTCTCTAATATCGACACCTTTTTGAAGTAAATATTTACCGGCTGGACTATCAGGCTTGATAGTGCCGGCAGGAGAAATATGATCTGTAGTAACGCTATTTCCTAAAAGCGCTAAAATTCGTGCATCAGTAATATCTCTTAAAGGTTCGGGACTGATGCCCATATGTTCAAAGAACGGGGGATTTTTTACGTAAGTGGAATTGGGTTGCCATTCAAATGTATTCCCTACTGATACCTTAATGTTTTGCCACTCCACATCACCTTTAAAAACATCAGCGTATTCCTTACGAAACATTTCCCTGCGCACTTGCGTGCTCATTTCAGCAATTTCTGCATTCGATGGCCAAATGTCACGGAGATAAATAGGCTGACCACGATCATTTTTACCTAAAGGTTCTTTTAAAAGATTGATTCGAGTAGTTCCTGCAAGTGCAAAAGCAACGACGAGAGGTGGAGAAGCTAGCCAGTTAGCTTTTACGATAGGATGAATTCGACCCTCAAAATTACGGTTACCCGACAACACCGAAGAAACGATAAGATCATTTTCGGTGATAGTTCTGGTAATTGTGTCAGAGAGTGGACCGGAATTACCAATACAAGTGGTACAACCGTAACCAACTAAATAAAATCCCACTTTTTCAAGATAATGCATTAAATCAGTTTTGCGTAGATAATTTATAACAACTTTCGAACCAGGAGCCAGTGATGACTTTACCCATGGTTTTTTTTGTAATCCTTTTTCTACCGCTTTTTTCGCTAATAAACCTGCAGCTAGCATGACATTTGGATTAGAGGTATTAGTGCAACTGGTAATGGCAGCGATTACCACATCACCATGATGAAGATCAAAATCTTTTTGGCTTCTGCAAGCTTGATCTAATACTTTATTATGCCTAGTAGTAACGATAAAATTCTCAACAACCTGTTTAAGATTTGGTAAGTTCACTCGATCTTGTGGGCGTTTAGGCCCAGCCAAACTAGATTCGACGGTCGATAAATCGAGTAAGATCGTGTCACTAAATGTGGCCTCTGGTGTATTTTCTTCATGCCAGGTGCCCTGTGCTTTTGAGTACGCTTTGACAAGTTCAATAGTTTCAACACTGCGACCAGTTAGTTCTAAATATTTAATGGTTTCAGTATCGATGGGAAATAAACCACAAGTAGCGCCATATTCGGGAGCCATATTGCCAATAGTCGCGCGATCTGCCAGTGGCAGTTCAGTAAGTCCTGGTCCGTAAAATTCCACAAATTTACCAACAACATCTTTAAGACGTAATATTTGAGTGACTGTTAAGACAAGATCAGTGGCTGTAATTCCTTCTCGTAGTTTTCCTTCCAGGCGAAAGCCAATAACTTCAGGAATAAGCATGGAAATAGGTTGACCTAAAATAGCGGCTTCTGCTTCAATGCCGCCCACACCCCAGCCGAGAACACCAAGACCGTTAATCATGGTGGTATGGCTGTCGGTACCTATCAAGGTCTCTGGATAGGCAAATAATTGTTTGCTGTCTTCTACTTCACCGGACCAAACGCCACGCCCCAAGTATTCCAAATTCACTTGGTGGCAGATACCTGTGCCAGGTGGAACTAACTGAAAATGACGAAATGACTGCTGTCCCCATTTTAAAAAGGTGTACCGCTCCTGATTGCGATTCATCTCCAAATGAACATTTTTTTGGAAAGCTTTTTCACTTCCGAATACATCTACTTGAATAGAATGATCAATAATAAGGTCTACAGGACAATGCGGGTTAATTTTTGAAGGATCACCTTTCATTCGCACTATTGCATCTCTCATTGCGGCTAAATCTACAACCGCAGGAACGGCTGTAAAATCTTGCATTATCACGCGTGCAGGCCGATAGGCAAGTTCATGATGTGAAGAATGTTTGTTGCGCAGAAAATGTGCACAAGCTTCAATATCTTTATTTGTGACAGTTTTTCCATCTTCATAGCGTAATTGATTTTCTAGGAGAATCTTTATAGAGTAAGGAAGACAATGAATACCAGAAAGCCCAGCTTCTTCTGCTGCTCTGAGACTATGGTAATGATACGTTTTACCATTAACCGTTAATTCACGCAATGTTTTAAACGAATCAAGCATAACAAACCTCACAGTAGTAGGACAGTAGTAGACAATATTGGGCTTGAGGTTACCATATTTATGTAGTAGCAAGTAATCTCAATCTGATATTTGTTTTGAACATAGAATGTGAATAGACTCTGAACATGGGATAGTCGTTTACTGATTTTATTGTATCGGTAATAAGTTAAAAGTACGTTGGATGACCGTAGTCACGGTGCTATATTATAGTCTAATCTCTTATAGTCTAATTCTGTGCATAGTTATTTTCATGTTATCAACTATAGTGCAACAACACATTATGCCTTTTCTGTCTTGCACCGCTGAATAAAGTTTGAATCGTCAAAGCAAAAATAGATATGTCTCTTAATGGTGTCTCTTAACGACGATCAATTCAGTGCAGAAAATCCATCCCTTAAAATACTGAGATGACTTTACTATATCTTTCTCATTATTGCGTATAATTCATGGTCATCACAACATAATTTATGCGATAGCATTAGTTTCAATGCATTGATTAATCGTTTCTATAGATTTAAAGCTATTTTGCGATTTATCAACTCTATGAAATAGAATTTAAGTCTTAATCTTATCATTATGTTAAGTCAATTTAATCACCAATTATCTCATACGTAGTCGAACACCCACATGTACGTTAAATGATGTAGTATCATTAAGGGTGCGTCTCGACCATATATTCGTGTTAACAAAGTAAAGAGCCGACCTTAATCACTAATGGCGCTCTAACATTAGATAGCTATTATAGCTATTTGATTTTTGAGGTAAAGCTTTAATAACAATTGGTCGATGTAATCTTTAGGATGTACCTACATTTGCTTGATACGTTTAAAACTAGCAGTATCTTCATTCGATATCAAGAGATCTCAAAATCTCATTTGACACAACAAATTTTGTATTCTCATCTTTTTTGTTGAAACTCTTTGCGAGGATGGATATCTGATTATCATTCATTAGTGAATTATCATGCTGATTAGATTTGTACTGAGCTAAATGTAGATCGCAGTAACTTCATTAAGTGCAGCAGTGCTAATCATACATGAATGGAGAAACGTTTAAGGTGGGATATTTTAAGTGGGGAGAAGATCTAGATTATGTAAGTATCGCAACAGTACAACCGTGATCACATTTTTGCAATCTAAGTAAGTCTTAAGTAAATCTGAGATTATTTTGTCCGTCCATGTAATACCATCCTTTTCACAGCAGGCTCTTGATCTATTTGTCTTGATCATTATTGTATGCTGCTTGATTCTAACACATAACGTGAAAATATAAGTGCTGCAATTCTTTGCTTTAGAGTCAAGCTATCTGATTCTATATTGCCGTATCTCGCTCAATTCGGTAAATCACTGAGGACCTCTTCTACAGATATCATGCACCTAAAAAAACCAAATTTTCTCAGTATACAGTTTAAATAATTAGTTAAACAACCCAGACAATGAAAAACGTTACTATGATCGGAGTGTTTGTTCTTTTGAATATTGTCTAAGCCAATAGCACCAATGATAGCGTACTAATAATTAGCCTTAAGTAAACCTATTTTTAAGATGAACCATGCCGTGAGTATACCAAGCTAGAGGAATTATGACGATAAAAAATGCTTCTTTGATTTTCGCCAGAAGCTAAGTGCTATATTCACTCCTGAATAGGGTTGCCGACTTTCCCACTTAATTAAAGGCAGCGGTATTCATTTTTTAGTAGGGTTTCTTTGTGGTTCTGCTGGGTAATTCTGCTTATATGGCTCTTATATGGCTAAAGCCTATAAGCTAAAGACAAAGTTAATTATTTTTTCCTCTATCAAATTATGTAGGATAAACATCTTTGCCGAAGTGTGTTACGTGGGATAATCGACTTGCTGTAAGTATTTAGAGACTAGACTCCACTATAAAATCTATAATTAAGCGATTACTTCAAAAAAATAGACACACATTCTGATTAAAAAAAAGATTTTGCAAAGAAAGGAAGTGGGGGCACTGACGTGTGTTGAAAAGAGATCCCTTGATCTTTGTATATGGGGAAGTAATGTGAAGTAAATTTTCTACGGAAAAAATAGATAGACTTTGACGAAATATATTTAAACTTAAATTTTCAAAGATCTGTAAAAATAAATATCCCTAAACCTCGCATCACCATTAAAACCGGATTATGACTATACAACACTTGATAAAAGAAATTTTTACTTTATTACTTTTTTCCCTTGAATTTTTATTACTCGCCCCTATATGGTCTAGTGATTGTTGCTCACTTATCGATGAGCTTTTAACTTAATTTCTAATGGAGAGGGTTAGAGTATGAAAATACGTCCATTACACGACCGGATTGTCGTCGATCGTCTTGATGAAGAAGACACTTCAAAAGGTGGCATTGTTATCCCGAGCACTGCGAAAGAGAAACCTTCTCGAGGCAAAGTAGTTGCCGTTGGGACAGGTAAGCAATTAGATAATGGCCAGTTGCGTTCTTTGGAAGTCAAAGTAGGCGACCAAGTACTTTTTGGTAAATACGCTGGCACCGAAGTGAAGGTGGGTGACAATGAATATGTCGTCATGAGAGAAGATGACATCATGGGTCTAATTGAAGAATAACCGACATGAGATTTAGAAGAATAATCGACATAAGCAAAGAGAGGTATTGAAAATGGCTTCAAAAGTTTTGAAATTTTCTCACGATGCATTGCATGCGATGAGCCATGGTGTGGATGTTTTAGCTAATGCAGTTAAAGTAACTTTAGGTCCTAAAGGACGTAACGTTGTTTTAGATAAGTCATTTGGTGCCCCAGCGATCACTAAGGATGGTGTGAGTGTGGCTAAAGAAATTGAGCTAGAAGATAAATTCGAAAACATGGGTGCGCAAATGGTGAAAGAGGTAGCGTCGCGTACGTCGGATGACGCTGGAGATGGCACTACCACCGCGACCTGCTTGGCACAGGCGATCTTACGCGAAGGCATCAAGGCGGTTATTGCTGGTATGAATCCTATGGATTTGAAACGCGGTATTGATAAAGCAGTCGCCGTGGCGGTTGCTGAATTAAAAAAGCTTTCTGAACCCTGTCAAGATGATAAATCTATTGCGCAAGTCGGAACTATTTCAGCTAACTCGGATGAATCTATTGGTAGTATTATTGCTGAAGCGATGGCGAAAGTGGGTAAAGAAGGCGTTATTACGGTAGAAGATGGTTCAGGACTTGAGAATATACTGGAAGTGGTTGAAGGTATGCAATTCGATCGTGGTTACTTGTCACCATACTTTATGAACAATCAGCAAAATATGAGTACTGAACTCGATAATCCTTTTGTCTTGTTAGTTGATAAAAAAGTTTCTAACATCCGTGAGTTAATTTCATTGTTAGAATCTGTTGCGAAATCAGGTAAACCTTTGTTGGTTATTGCCGAAGACATTGAGGGCGAAGCGTTGGCTACATTAGTAGTTAACAACATTCGTGGTGTTGTCAAAGTGGCTGCCGTAAAGGCGCCTGGTTTTGGGGATCGTCGTAAAGCGATGTTACAAGATATCGCTATCTTGACAGGTGGAAAAGTAATTTCGGAAGAAGTAGGTTTGTCGCTGGAGTCGGCTACTTTAGAAGATTTAGGTTCTGCCAAACGAGTAGTTGTTACAAAAGATACTACCATCATTATTGATGGTGCTGGTGATTCGAGTGATATTAAGGATCGTATTTGGCAAATTCGCAAAGAGATCGAGATAACCACCTCTGACTATGACAAAGAAAAATTGCAAGAACGTTTGGCTAAGTTATCTGGTGGAGTAGCTGTGATTAAAGTCGGCGCAGCGACTGAGATCGAAATGAAAGAGAAAAAAGCACGTGTGGAAGACGCATTGCATGCTACGCGTGCCGCTGTCGAAGAGGGTGTAGTGCCTGGTGGTGGTGTGGCCTTAATCCGGGTGATGAAAGCGCTTGAGAAGTTAAGCGTGGACAATGAAGATCAAAAGGTCGGTGTTGATATTGCTCGTCGTGCGATGGCCTCTCCGCTTTCACAAATTGTGCAGAACGCGGGTGAACAGGCTGCTGTGGTGGTTGATCGCGTGTTAAGTCATAAAGATACCAATTATGGTTACAATGCAGCAACTGGTGAATATGCTGACATGATTCAAATGGGTATCCTTGACCCAACCAAAGTGACTCGCACCGCGTTGCAAAACGCAGCTTCTATTGCTAGCCTTATGATTACTACCGAATGTATGATAACTGAAGCTCCTAAAAAGAAAGAAGAGTCGATGCCTGCTGGTAGTGACATGGGAGGTATGGGAGGTATGGGCGGCGGAATGATGTAATTAGTTTTATTTTGATAAGTCTCCCAACGAAAACCCTGCCTAAAGCAGGGTTTTTTAAATGTTGTGAATATTTAAAATCTTTTAGTACAGTACAGATGATTATTCAAGTATATGAAACAGCAGTGAAAAGATCGTAGGAAGCAAGAAAAAAAGAAAGACTGTTGTGGCAAAGATAAAATATTATACTTATGGTTTCTGTTTGCATGGACATTTTATTTGAAACAGGTAAGTCAGAGAGAAGAGATGGGACTGGAAGTTTTTTCAAGCTCAAAATTAAGTCATTTCGGTTCATATAGTGTTAGTTGCTTTAATGTTGACTATTGCTTTTTGAAGCAACGTTAGACTGAATTTTAGAATACTGTTTTAGTTGTCCGGGTTGGTATAAGATAACCCATCACATATAATTTATGCAATATGATGCTTCGACGTACATCTCTTTATAAAGAACACATTAAAGCAAAGGCTCGGTTTGTCAATTTTGCCAACTGGGAAATGCCTTTGCATTACGGATCACAGATTACAGAACACCACCAAGTACGTCGGTACGTTGGAATTTTTGACGTTTCCCATATGGGAGTAATTGATATTGAAGGTGAAGATGCTTTTACGTTTTTGCGTTATTTGTTAGCAAACGATATCGCAAAATTGAAAGGCTACGCTTGCGCTTTATACACATGTATGCTAAATGATAATGGTGGTATTATCGATGATTTGATCGTTTACTATATTGCTCCTCATCATTATCGATTGGTTCTTAATGCTGGAGTGTGCCATAAAGATTTTACTTGGATAAAAAAACAAAGCCGATCCTTCAAGGTGATTGTCAATGAATGTTCTCAAATATGCATTTTAGCAGTACAAGGCCCAGCCATTTTTTCTTTAATTAGAGCTATCTTTAACCAAACAACCGTTGCTGCATTAGTTGCACTTAAACCTTTTCAGTTTATTTTGTCGGATAACCTATTAATTGCCCGTACGGGTTATACAGGAGAAAATGGAATCGAAATTTTCGTGTCAGATGAGGAAATAGGACGGGCTCTTTGGCAGAAATTTATTTATCATGGTGCTAAGCCCTGTGGATTAGGGGCGCGGGATACATTACGCTTAGAGGCTGGTTTTAATTTGTATGGAATCGATATGGATGAAACTACTTCTCCTTTTATCTCAAATTTAGCGTGGACGGTATCGCTAGATGATCCTGTTCGTCATTTTATCGGTCGTGCTGCATTAAAAAAGCAATTAAATGAGGGCATTAAAGAACAATTGGTGGGGTTGATTATGGAGGAGCCAGGTATGCTACGCAATCAACAAAAAGTTTGGTTAGCAAATAACAAATACGGTAAGGTTACCAGTGGAGGATTTTCGCCGACGTTAGGTCACGCCGTTGCATTGGCTCGACTGCCTATTAAAATTGAAAGTACTCCTTATATTGAGCGGCGAGGTAAGTATATTCCTATTAAAATAGTTAAGCCGCCTTTTGTTCGATAGAGGTAAAAAAATTAATTTAATATCATACCTAGCTAGCTTCATCATCAATTAATCCATAAAATAGATGGACTTAAATAAGCTGATTTAAGATAAGGATAAAAAATGGCAAAGTTTCCTGTTGAACTACGTTATACCAGGCGTCATGAGTGGATAAAGAGAAAACGTGAGGATATTTTTAGAATAGGTATAACCGATCATGCGCAAGAACAGTTGGGTGATTTGGTTTTTGTCGAATTGCCGGAGATATATACGCATGTTAGTAGTGGGGACGAAGTAGGGGTGGTGGAATCGGTAAAAACAGCAGCAGATGTCTATTCGCCTTTAACCGGTGAGATTGTTGAGGTAAACAAAAAAGTATTACAAGATCCCGCTTTAATTAATCACGATCCTTATGGGGATGGTTGGCTATATTGTGTAAAAATCGAGGATGAATCAGAATTAGATCATTTACTGAGTGCTAATGATTACGAAGCTAAAATTAGAGAAGAATGATGGCTTATATTCCTCATACGCCCGATGATATTCATAAAATGTTAGTCACTATTGGTGCAGATAGTATTGAACAGTTATTTGATGAAATTCCGGTAGTATTACCTAAGGCTATCATTAATCAGGTTCCACCGAGATTAAATGAAGCAGGGATTACTCGATTGATGGAACAACGAGAACCAAAAAAATGGCTATCTTTTATTGGCGCCGGTGCCTATGAACACCATATCCCCGCTGCCGTTTGGGAAATTGCAACACGTGGAGAATTTTATACCGCATATACACCATATCAAGCTGAAGCTAGTCAAGGTACTTTGCAATTAATTTATGAATATCAAACGATGATGTGTGATTTGATGGAGATGGACGTTTCAAACGCTTCTTTATACGATGGTGCCAGTGCCTTGGCGGAAGGAGCATTAATGGCAGTTCGTCTCAAGCGAGGGAAGGAAAGACGAATTTTGGTGCCTACTAGTGTTAATCCTTCATATCGGCAAGTCTTAAACTCTATTGTTAAACAACAGAAAATTTCAGTTGATACGGTGTCCTTTGATATATTGAGAGGTATTGTAGATCCACAAACTTTAGAAAGAATAGAAACAAAAGGAGTGGCAGCACTTATTATTTCTCAACCTAATTTCTTTGGTTGTCTGGAAGCAGTGGATATGCTCACTGATTGGGCACATGCCCATAATATTTTAATAATTGCAAGTGTAAATCCAACAGCAATGGTTTTAATAAAACCACCAGGACAATGGGGGGGGGAAGGGGTAGATATCGTATGTGGAGAAGGACAATCTCTGGGTATTCCTTTAGCTTCAGGTGGTCCTTATTTTGGTTTCATGTGTTGTAGAAAAGAATATGTGCGTCAATTGCCTGGCAGAGTAATTGGCAGGACAACTGATTCCAAAGGACGGGAAGGATTTACATTAACTCTACAAGCACGCGAACAACATATTCGCCGATCAAAAGCAACTTCAAATATTTGTACTAATCAAGGATTAGCGGTGACAGCGTCGACAATTTATTTAAGCTTATTAGGTGCAAAGGGTTTACATGAGGTGGCTTTATCTGCTCATACTAAGGCACGCTATTTATTGAGCCGTTTGTCCGCATTAAAAGGGATTACACCCGTTTTTTCAAGTCCGATTTTTCATGAATTTGGAGTTCGCTTAGATAAACCAGTGGAAACAATTATTACAAAGATGGCAGAGCAAGGTATTCAGGCAGGATATGCTTTAAGGAATGATTATGCTGAATTAAGTGATTGTCTTTTAATTTGTGTGACAGAAACGAAAACTGATGAGGATTTAATTCATTATGAACAAGTGCTCAAAGATATCATCATTTCTACGGAAGAGGAAATGCAACGATTAAAATGATTTTTACTGGTGTTTAGAAGTAACGATGCAGGTATATAGAATGTTAATTTTTGAAAAATCACAGAAAGGAAGACGAACGATAGCACATGCGATTGCTAATATAATTCATGCTAACGATATTCCTGATAATTTATTACGACGTACTTTGCCTAATCTTCCCGAATTATCTGAATTAGAAGTGGTTCGGCACTTTACACAGCTATCTACTAGAAATTTTTCAATTGATACGCATTTTTATCCATTGGGCTCCTGCACAATGAAATACAATCCACGTGCTGCTAATCGCTTAGCTTCGCTGCCTGGTTATTTATATCGCCATCCCTTATCTCCCACAAGATATAGCCAATCATTGCTGAAATGTCTTTATGAATTACAAATAATGCTAGCTGATATCATTGGTATCGAAAGAATTTCATTAGCTTCAATGGCGGGCGCACAAGGAGAATTTGCCGGTGTTGCTATGATAAAAGCGTATCATGAAAGTCGTAATGATTATAATCGCATAGAAATGCTTGTACCTGAAGCCGCACACGGTACTAATCCTGCTTCAGCAGCGATGTGCGGTTTTACTGTTAAAGAAATCGTAACGACAAAAGAAGGCGATATTTGTCTCGACAAATTACGAAAAATGGTTAGTCTAAAAACAGCCGGTATCATGCTTACTAATCCTTCTACATTGGGTGTGTTTGAAAGGGAAATTTTAGAGGTTGCAAAAATTATTCATGATGTCGGTGGTTTACTCTATTACGACGGAGCAAATTTAAATGCAATTTTAGGAAAATATCGCCCGGGAGATATGGGCTTTGATGTCATGCATTTAAATTTACATAAAACATTTGCCACACCTCATGGTGGTGGAGGTCCTGGCGCTGGCCCTATAGCTGCTAATCAAAAACTCGCTCCGTTTTTGCCGATACCTATGATAGAGAAAAGTGAAGATGGTTATTTCTGGTTAACAGAAAAAGAATGTCCACAAACCATTGGCAAGTTATCTGCCTTTATGGGAAATACCGGTGTGTTATTGCGCGCTTATATTTATATGCGTTTATTAGGTAAAGAAGGTTTAGCACGGGTGGCTGAGTTTGCGACATTGAATGCTAATTACTTAATGAAGCGGTTAGAACAATTGGGATTTACGCTCGCTTTTCCTCGTAGGCGTGCTTCTCATGAATTTATTATCACTTTAAAACCGCTCACACGTGTTTATGGTATAAGTGCGTATGATGTCGCAAAACGTTTGCTGGATTATGGTTTTCATGCTCCCACGATTTATTTCCCTTCATTAGTTCCCGAATGTTTGTTAATTGAACCTACAGAAACTGAAAGCAAACAAACATTGGATTGTTTTATTGAAGCCATGCAAAAAATACTGGTAGAAATTAAAATTCATCCAGATCTTCTACGAAATGCTCCCCATCGTCAATCCATTAGTCGACTTAACGAAGTCAAAACTGCTCGCGATTTGGACCTTCGATGGCACTCCATCAACTCAAAAGCGGATAAAATGGATAATTACATCAAGGAAAACAGTTTTTAGATTTTAGCAAATCTAGATTTTGTCAGAAAATGTTTAATATATTACGTGTGAAAGAATTGATTACAACAAATCTCATTTTCTTTTTTTCCCACGCAAGAGACACTGAAAGTTTTCTTAATTAGGCACGATATTAGAAATGAGATATTATAACAGGCTTATTTAGCTCTAGTAAATTCCAAACGATGTGCTGACTCAATTTAATTAGTAATCTAACCCATAAATTAACGCGTTTTAGAGATAGCGTTATATGAGAGAAGATTTGCTAAAAGATTATAGGACAGGGGAATTTTTTTAGAGATACTTTTAAAGCTTCTTTAGGATTTAAATTTTTTCAGTAGTATTTTTTATAATGAAAAAATAAAATCAGTTTCCTATAGTGTATATAATGATTAGGTTTCCAATTTTATATAATAAATTTTATATACGATATCCATAAAAAAAGGATATTTTTCTTTACTTTTATTATTTAAATTGTAATGAACCCACCGTTGCTGAAATTATGGAAATCGATGGAAATCTTTTGAAAAACTATCTTAGCTTAACAAGCGTTAGGCTCTAGAAGTTATTGTTTAGTGTGTAGTACAATCCGGTTAGCACAGGATGTTAACTCTATGTTTCCTATATTCCTATTGATTTCAAGGTTTTTGTAGATTTGATAAATCAAGAGTGACACTACTCCTATATGTTTGGAAAAATACTTCCTAAATTATCAGATATCGTCTCTTTTTGCTTAATTGGTATAAACAGGTTTCTATTTGCTTAATTGGTATAAACAGGTTTCTATTTTTTCGATGATTTTGTGCGATTTCACAATAGCTATTAGATTAGACATTCAAAATATTTTCAAGGCCATATATCAGCTGATGCAATTCCATAACTTTTTGACAAGCTAAGAATACCCCTGGGATAACGCAGCTGCGATCTGTGCCATCGTGTCGGATAGTAAGCGTTTCACCATCGCCACCGAAAATAACTAGTTGATGAGAAAATAAGCCAGGAAGGCGAACCGAGTGAATAGTAATATCATGTTTAATGTCGCTGCACATATGATCTTCGTGTGCTTTTTTATTACTTTTTGATAGGCGTGATTGTTGCATCATTTGAGCGGTTTTGATGGCTGTGCCCGAAGGAGCATCGATTTTTTGGGAATGATGCATTTCGATAATTTCTGCGTCTGCAAAATAGCGAGCAGCGTCTTTTGCGTATTTCATCATTAATACAGCGCCAAAAGAAAAATTAGGTGCAACGATCCCTCCTAATTTTTTAATACGAGATTGTTTATTTAAAGTTGCAATTTGTTTTAAAGTCAATCCAGTTGTACCTATCACAGGTCTCGCCCCAGACTGAATGATAATTTCAGTATTTTTAAATACGGCTTGTGCTGTTGTGAAATCAACCACTACATCGGCATTGGTAGATTGAATACTTCTAGATAGATTATCCCCACGACCGATTCCTGCAACTAAAGTAAAATCTGATCGAGTAGCTATGCTTTTTTCGAGCACACGGCCCATTTTTCCATTGATACCATTAATAATAACTCTAATACCCATAACTTAGACCATGTCCAACTACACTCTCTATCTTTACTTCGATAGAGCATATCATTAAGTCAGCATATATGAAACATGAAAAACCCAAACCTCCCTCTTTACTATATGAAGAGAGGATCCAGCGGAAGAAAGTATAATCGATCCCGGTCTTGATTTCATCGCCTTCCTGTTAGGTCAGAAAAAAAGCATAATTACAGAACCGACAGATTAACTAGCTGTGTTACTCACAGGCAACAACATCTGACAAACTAAGAACCTATTTTGATTTTAAGATTCAAAATTTTCTTCAACGAAATGCCAGTTAATTACTTGCCAAAAATTATTGACGTATTTTTGTCGATTATTACGAGTATCAATGTAATAAGCATGTTCCCAAACATCACACGTCAACAGAGGTTTTTTATCGTCCGTCATCGGATTGCCTGCATTAGCGGTACTCAACACTTCTAATTTACCAGCTTTATTTTTGACCAACCAGATCCAACCAGAAGCGAAATGTTTATTGGCCATATCGGTAAACAGTTCTTTAAATTTGTCCATAGAGCTAAAATCTTCCCTAATAGCTGAAGCTAGCTTATTAGAAAGATTTCTACTAGCATTTGAGCTCATACATTGCCAATAAAATGTGTGATTCCAGCTTTGAGCAGCGTTATTGAAGATGCTCCCTTCAGATCCTCGAATAATCTCTTCCAAAGATTGCTTTTCAAGAAGAGTTCCCTTAATCAGTTTATTGAGATTATCCACATAAGCTCGATGGTGTTTATTATGATGATATTCTAAAGTTTCCTTAGAAATGTAGGGATCCAAAGCATCTTTGGCATAGGGCAAATCGGGTAGCTTAAAAGACATTCTATATTCTCCTCATTGATTTTTACGATCTGTTCTCAAAAAGACCAGGAAAAGTCGTAGCTGGGATTCACTTTCCCGTTGACCGCGACTGGACTTTACCTAACATTTTGACTTTCGAACGATACACTATTACAGTTTCAATTTCTAGTTAGTTGACAAACAGATGATAAGGAACTAGATTAGCTGCTTTAAAATTGTAGTAGAGGTTATGTGTATGACAGTTTTAGTTGGTTCTAAAGCCCCTGATTTTACGGCGCCAGCGGTTTTGGCTAACGGACGAATCGTAGAGAACTTTAATTTATCACAAGCAATTCAGAACAAGTATGGATTGATCTTCTTTTATCCACTTGATTTTACCTTTGTATGTCCATCAGAGTTGATTGCTTTGGATCATGCGATTCATGAATTTCAAGAACGCGGTGTTGAGGTTATTGGTGTTTCAATTGATTCGCAGTTTACACACAATGCATGGCGTAATACTCCTATTGGAAAAGGAGGTATTGGTCCTGTTCGCTATGCTTTAGTGGCAGATATAACACATAATATTTGTCGAAGTTATAGCGTTGAATGTGTAGATGCGGGAGTGGCCTTGCGCGGTACCTTTTTAGTAGACAAAGAGAGCATAGTTCGATCACAAATTATGAACGATTTGCATCTTGGACGCAGTATTCCTGAAATTTTACGCTTGGTTGATGCGTTACAATTTACTGAGCAGAACAGTGGTGAAGTTTGTCCCGCTAATTGGAAAAAAGGAGATATCGGTATGCGGGCTTCTCCTGATGGTGTTGCCAAATACTTAGCGGAAAACGCGCATAACCTGTAAAATAGCTTCTTTACCCTCTTAAGCCTGGACGGGTATTCTGTTTAAAAATGGGTGGTGGTTCTGTTTTTTATACTGCAAATTTATACTGCAAACTTTAGAGCGTATTAATTGATGATCTAGTGAAGCAGGCTCATGTGTATGCAGAAACTGTTTTGATTGATTTGAGGCACGCTGTACTAAAAATAGCAAATAGCTCGCCTACTCCTGTGATTACAAGAGGTAGAACAGAACTGAAAAATAAGGGTGAATGCAACACTTAAAAGAGCAAAAAGAAATTTTGGAGATAACAAGATTAAAGGGTTTCTTCCAAATAAAAAAGCTACTTAAACAAAATCGATAACAAGAATGTCTCTTCCCTTCTAATTGAAGGGGAAGAATGGAGGGTAGTACGGGGCTTTAATTAGGTTTAATTAAGTCGACTAATCTGGTTGTGGATATAGCAAAATAGCTCAGCAGTCTGTTTAGCATCATAGATAGCTGAATGAGCTTCCATTTTATCAAATGGAATGTTTGCTTTCTGTAAAGCTTGTGCGAGTATCGTTTTCCCAAAAACCATGGCTGCTAGTGTCGCTGTATCAAAACAAGTGAAAGCGTGGAAAGGTGATTTTTTAATTTTACACCGTTTCATAGTAGTTTGAATAAATGTTAAATCGAAATGCGCGTTATGGCCTACAAGTACAGCACGTCGGCATCCATTTTTTTCTATCGCTTTTTCAACGAAAATAAATAAATCATTAAGTGCCTTCTTTTCTTTAACTGCAAAACGGAAAGGATGGTAAGGATCAATTCTCGTGATTTCTAATGAAGCAGGATCTAAATAAGCACCTTCAAAGGGCAATACATGACAAGCAAATAATTTACCTGGGTGTAACTGACCGTCTTTATCATATTCGACTAAAACAGCCGCGATTTCTAAAATAGGACTTTTAAGAGGTTCAAGTCCTCCAGTTTCAAGATCGACTACAATTGGTAAATAACCACTGAATCTTTTTTTGAGAGAGGATATTTTAGAGTTATGATTTTTAGTCATAACGTTTTATTTGCCATTGCAGCGTTTCACCTGCCATAAGTGGTACCAGAGTATCCTCATTAAAGGAAAGAGATGAAGGTATTTGCCATGGTTGTTTTATCAACGTGATTTTAACGGTATTAAGTGGTAATCTATAAAATTGCGCACCGAAACGGCTGGCAAAATCTTCTAATCGGTGGAGTGCGTTTTCGTGTTCAAAAATTTCAGTATAAATTTCGATGGCGGATTTTGCGCTGTAAATACCAGCACTACCACAAGTAGCTTCTTTTTTCACCCTAGCATGAGGAGCACTATCAGTGCCTAAAAAGAATTTAGAATTACCACTTGTAGCTGCTCGAATTAAGGCTGCCTGATCTTTATGTGTTTTTAAAATGGGTAGGCAATAATAGTGAGGATGAAGACCGCGGATTAAAAGATCATTGCGCGTAAATAATAGATGATGAGGTGTTATCGTAGCAGCGAGTGTTTTGGGCATTTCAGTGACAAAATCCACTGCCATTTTTGTAGAAATGTGTTCGAAGACAATACGAAGCCCAGGAAATTTTTTTACTAATGGGAAAAGTTCACGTTCAATAAACACAGCTTCACGATCAAAAATATCTACGTTGGGATCAACTACTTCCCCATGAATTAAAAGTGGTAAGTCAGTGGCTTGCATTGTTTCAAATAGGTGATAAACAGCTTGTAAATTTTTTATACCTATTTGGGAATATGTTGTGACATCTGCAGGATAAAGCTTACATGCTACAATGATTGGTGATTCTTTTATTGCTTGAATTTCCTTAAGAGACAAGGTCTCTGTAATACAGAGAGTCATTAACGGTTGAAAGGTTGCAGTGTGAGGGAGATGCGCTTTAATTCGATAGTAATACGCTTGTGCTTGAGCAATAGTAGTGATAGGTGGCGATAAATTAGGCATGATAACGGCTCGACTAAACTGAGCAGCGATGTCGGGTACTGTACGTTTCAGATAAGATTGATCACGTAAATGACAATGCCAATCATCAGGTTTGATCAAAGAGATTTCATGCATAAAAATAACTAATTGTTTAAACCTAGAGCATTTATTCTAGCAAAACTTAGTAAGATCGTGTATAGTATAAAATGTGAGTTTTTGTGAATTGTAAAAGTCATCGAACTAGTAAGAAAGCTGATAGGATCCTCACGCAAAGGATTTCTGTTGCGCTGTTGCCTATTTTGTAGGGCAGTGTTCTTTGTTATTTCATTTCCAATTACGTATCTGCGAAAAACGTCGAGTTATTGAATATATACAATACCAGGATATTCATAATTAGGGATTTAATTCAACGTTTAATAACGATTAGTCAATCTAGTATATGATGAGATGAAATATTATTTCTAATTTGCTCTTACCAGCAGAGCTATTATGACTTCAATCTTAATGTCCCCTTTGCTTTATTTATTGGTATAGACATCGGCCGTGGTTACACAGTTGGAAAATTCATGCAATTGTTATTTTTAACGTTCCAGAAAATAAGCGATGAATTTATTTATTAAGGAATTGTGGGCGTTTTAATTTTTTCCTCAGTAATCAGCTTACAGTGTGTACTATTATCATCGTTTAGAATGGACAGATTAGAATGGTAATCAAAATTTGATAGAAGATAGTTCATCATTGATTTATTTACATGTTAAAATAATGTCTATTGTAGAGGATCTGCGGGCCCATAGCTCAGTTGGTCAGAGCAATCGACTCATAATCGACAGGTCCCAGGTTCAAGTCCTGGTGGGCCCATTTTCTCTATAGTTCAACTGGAGTATGTTAAATTGCACTAGTTTTAATTAAGTCATTACCTAAAGCGTAATGTCACCTGTACCTATGAAGAACAAAAATTTAAAACTTATTACCTCGTCAACATAGTAATCTAAGAGGAAGTATAACTAATACTAGTTTAAATTGCTACTACTCTCAAATTGAGGCTTGGGAGGTAAGGCATGGGATGCTGATAATCAATAAAATATAAACATCTTAATACAAATAATACGAGTAGGAGAGAAATTACATCAGGAATAATTGATTGATTTATTTCAATTTAATTTTGGAAACTCTGGATACGAAAAATATTAAACGTATCATTTAAGTTTAAAGAAATGGTAATTTGATTCGTCTAAAGTTTTAGTCTTTGATGGTGGTATTTTGAATTACTTTTTAGAGTATCAATAAAGGAAAAATCGAAATGATTAGTACCTATTAACATTAAGCTTAATCTGATAAATGATTTACACCTCACAATCACTATTAGATGATGTTAATTTGGTTAATTTGCGGAAATTTTTCTTCAATTCTGCAACAAATTAAATAAAGTACTTTCGATTTTTCCATCGAGGGCAAGCTTATGATCGTAATAATGAATTACCATGTTAACACCTTTAACCAACCAAGAATAAATTCCCCATCGACGACATGATGTATTAATGAAGCAATTGTGCACGTTGAACAAGTAGAGTGTTGTATAAGTAAAAACACCCTAGAGAACACCATCGATACTGTATACAAAAAGAAGACGTACTTGAAATTATCGCATATTGCCCAGATTTAAGGAATAACAAAGAAGTAGTTTTGGCTCATAGTTAAGCATATTATTTAATCAAGCGAGAAAAAGGACTATGCGAATAGATAAATTCACTACCATGTTTCAGATGGCATTAGCAGATGCACAATCTTTGGCTGTTGGACACGATCATCAGTATGTAGAATCACTCCACCTTATGAAGGTTCTTCTGGAACAAAAAAATGGAACCATAGGACATTTGCTACAGCAGTCTGGCGTTAATTTGCTGACCCTTACTGATGATATCGATAAAGCTATCGATAATTACCCTCAAGTCCAAGATACCGAAGGTGAAATTCATCTATCCCATGAATTGAGGAAAATACTAACGCTAATGGATAAATTAGCTCAAAAAAATAAAGATCGATATATTTCATCCGAATTATTTATCCCAGCAGCTTTAGAAGCAAAAGGTCGATTGAGAGAAATTTTAATAAAAGCAAATGCGGATGCTGCAGTAATCGAGAAAAATATTAGAAACTTACGCGGTGGAGAAAGAGTAACTGATCAGAGTGTTGAATCTCAGCGAAAAGCGTTAGAAAAATATACGATTGATCTTACTGCAAAAGCGGCAGTGGGGAAGCTCGACCCAGTGGTTGGGCGAGATGAAGAGATCCGTCGTACCATTCAAGTCTTACAACGACGCACAAAAAATAATCCAGTGCTCATTGGAGAACCTGGTGTTGGTAAAACCGCGATTGTGGAGGGGCTTGCTCAGCGCATTGTTAACGGAGAAGTACCAGAGGGGCTAAAGAACAAGCGATTGTTAGTATTAGATATGGGTTCCTTAATTGCAGGTGCCAAATTTCGAGGTGAATTTGAAGAACGCTTAAAAGCGGTATTAAAAGATTTATCCAAACATGAAGGACGGATTATTTTATTTATCGACGAATTGCATACTATGGTAGGTGCAGGAAAGGCAGAAGGTTCTATCGATGCTGGCAATATGTTAAAACCAGCTTTGGCTCGCGGCGAACTTCATTGTGTGGGAGCAACGACGTTAGATGAATATCGAAAATGTATCGAAAAGGATGCTGCTTTGGAGCGACGTTTTCAAAAAGTGTTAGTAGACGAACCTTCCGGAGAAGATACAATTGCTATTTTACGTGGATTAAAAGAACGCTATGAAGTGCATCACGGTGTTGAAATCACAGATCCTGCTATTATTGCGGCGGCAACATTATCACATCGATATATTACGGATCGTAATTTACCGGATAAGGCAATTGATTTAATTGATGAAGCGGCAAGTCAGATTCGTGTGGAAATGGATTCAAAGCCGGTTGAATTAGATCGGTTGGAACGGCGATTAATTCAATTAAAAATTGAGCGTGAAGCATTAAAAAAAGAGGCTGATGCTGCATCAAAAAAACGTTTAACGGATTTGGAAAAAGAAATTAAACATCTTGAAAAAGAATATTTTGATCTTGAAGAGGTATGGAAAAGTGAAAAAGCTTCGCTTGCTGATACTCAGCAAATTAAAGAAGAACTAGAGCAAGTACGCATTGAATTAGAAACGGCAGGCCGAGCAGGCGATTTAGGCCGTATGTCAGAATTACAATACGGCGTTATCCCAGATTTGGAAAAAAGATTAGCGATGGCTGCTGCAAAAGAAGATGAGCTTCGTGAGCATAAATTATTGCGAAACAGGGTGACTGAAGAAGAAGTTGCTGAGGTTGTATCTAAATGGACACGTATTCCCGTATCTAAAATGCTAGAAAGTGAACGTGATAAATTATTACATATGGAGCAAGAGCTACACAAACGTGTAGTTGGACAGGAAGAGGCAATAAGTGCAGTGTCGAATGCTATCCGTCGTTCACGTGCCGGGTTATCTGATCCTAATCGGCCTATTGGTTCCTTTTTATTTTTGGGTCCAACAGGAGTTGGTAAAACTGAGTTATGTAAAGCATTAGCTGCTTTTTTGTTTGATACGGAAGAAGCGATGATACGCATTGATATGTCTGAGTTTATGGAAAAGCACTCCGTTGCGCGATTAATCGGCGCACCACCTGGCTATGTAGGTTATGAAGAGGGTGGTTATTTAACGGAAGCAGTTCGGCGTCGCCCTTATTCTGTTATTTTACTGGATGAAGTTGAAAAAGCTCACAGTGATGTTTTTAACATTTTATTACAAGTATTGGATGACGGTCGATTAAGCGATGGACAAGGAAGAACAGTTGATTTTCGCAATATAGTTGCTGTAATGACTTCTAACTTGGGGTCGACATTAATCCAAGAAGTTGTGACGGAAAGTTACGATAATATGAAAAAGGCTGTAATGGAGGTAGTTGCACAACATTTTCGGCCGGAATTTATTAATCGTATTGACGAAGTAGTGGTTTTCCATACCTTAAAAGAGCAACAAATTCGCAATATTGCAGCTATTCAAATTGATTGCATTAAAACTCGTCTGAAAGAAAAAGATTATCGGCTCGCTATCATGGACGATGCACTCGATTATTTATCAAAATTGGGCTACGATCCTATTTATGGAGCACGGCCGTTAAAGCGGGTATTGCGACAACATTTAGAAAATTCATTATCACAAGCAATCTTGGAAGGAAAATTCTTACCAGGTATGACGATTAAGGTTGAAAAAAAGGACAAACAACTGGCTTTTATTAAAGCGTAAGTAATACGTGTAAGTAATACTTTTTGTATCTTATCATTCTCGCGAGTGCATTACACTGTAATGCTGGACTAAGTATCTGTTCCTATACAATAGAGTGGTGGCTGTTGTTATTTAAATCCAATATTTTATATAGAGCAATAAGCGGCCGATAATCCGTTGTCGACGTGGGCGCAAGGTTTCCCAACTATCTAAAGATATTTCCCGAGAATTTTTGAGATCTTCTAAAAATTGTCGTTCTAAGGTTTTTTTTGATTTTACAGAAGAAATGTTAATATCGGCCTCTAAATCATGAATCAGACTACGATGATTTAGATTACTGGAACCAATAAGCATCCAGTCATCGAGTATTAATGATTTAGCATGGAGCATACTTGGCAAATATTCGAAAATCCTCACTCCCGCTTTGAGTAGACTGTCATAGAAGGTAGACGATGCCCATGGCATCATCATCACATCCGATTTACGTGGTAGTAAAATACGAACATCTATGCCAGTGCAAGCGGCATCTTTTAGCCGTTTTAGTAAAAAATTATCTGGAATAAAATAAGCGTTGGTGATCCAAATACGAGATTTGCAATGTGCTATTTTGCGCAATAAATTCTTATAGAGGATACGTCGTCGGTGACGCGTGTAATTTAAACGAATTAATGGATCTTTTCTCACCTGTCGGAAAATTTCTCGAAGGCGCTCTTTGACTGTACGATGATACCAGGCCGATTCAAAGGCTTTGCTTAATTCTGGTAAATAAATACCTGATATTCGTACAGAAGTATCTCTCCACGCATCGCCGCTTTCGGCTTTTGATAAATGATGTTTACAAATATTAAGACTACCAATATAGACAATTTTTCGGTCGATGATGCAAACTTTGCGGTGATTGCGGAAATTAATTTTCAAGATTAAATAAATCCATTTTAATAAAAAGGGTAATTTAACGACAGAACGGCTCCAATTCCATAGCTGCCACGGAAAAGGATGAAATACTTTTGTTTTTGCGCCAGATTCTTCCAAAAAATACGCAAAATTAGCACTCCACAATGGGCTACCAGCACCGTCCACCATTACTCGAACTTTAACGCCACGTTTGGCAGCTTCTGCAAGCTGAAGGGCTACACGTTTACCCAAGGAATCGTTATGAAACATATAGGTTTCTAAATCAATTGAATATTTAGCATGAGCAATATCATCAATTAATGAAGTAAAGTGTTTTTGTCCATCGGTAAATATTGTTTCTTGATAGGTTATGGGTAAGCGACCTTGCATATAGCACCCTGCTCCTTACATCAATCAATGTATTCTTGATAAATCAGTAAGTTGTTAGTTATAACGAATTTTATTATTATGGATTCATGCAATTCTGGATTTGATTGTTCGAAGTGGGGATTAAGAACGACGCATTTGTGTCCTTCTTTTATGAAAAGATAAAGCAGAGATGAATAATAAATTTGGTGTTTGTGAAAAGTAAATAACGTGCCGCTCATGCGCTTAATCCAATCGCTGGAATGGAGAAAGTGTCTCAAGATTTTATCACTCTTTCAATAATTATTTTCGATTTCTTATTTTTCATGAAATGACCTATTTGTCACTCTTTACTCAATGAAATCTATGATATAGTAAGTGGACAAATACTATAGCACTTTAATTAATTCTGCTAGGGGCAGCGATGACGGATATAAAGCAGCTTAGGGTGTGCGGTATTTATCTCCTCCCTAATCTTTTTACCATTGGTGCAATGTTTGCGGGTTTTTACGCAATTGTAGCCGCCATCAAGTGTCACTATGAAATAGCAGCTATCGCCATTTTTATAGCACTAATTATGGATGGTCTAGATGGTCGAATTGCACGCATGCTTCATGCTCAAAGTGAATTTGGAGTTCAACTCGATAGTTTGTCGGATATGATGAATTTCGGAGTCACGCCAGCTCTTGTGATGTATACCTGGTCGCTTAACGTGATGGGAAAACTTGGCTGGTTATCCGCTTTTATTTACGGAACTTGTACTGCCTTACGGTTAGCGCGCTTTAATGTGCAAGTTAAAAAAATCGATAAGCTTCATTTTCATGGACTGCCTACTCCAGCGGCAGCAGCTTTAGTAGCGAGTATAGTTTTGGTGTGTAGTGTCTACTACATTACTGGTGAAGCAATTGCTATACCTTTGTCAATAGCGGCGGTATTGCTTGGCCTGTTGAAAATCAGCACAATTCGGTACTATAGTTTTAAAAATTTCAGTTTACGCAATCGCATTTCCTTCTTAGCTGTTTTGGCGGTTGTTTTAATTTTGGTGCTTATTTCTTTTGATCCGCCGGATACTCTGCTGTTCCTTTGTATCACATATGTTGTTTCTGGCCCCATTGCAATTTTGTGGTCTTTACGTAATAAGAGCTGGCAGAAAAAAAAGAAACCTAAAACAGAAAAACATTCTCACTGATGGACTTAACACTTATCCAAAATACCATTCGATGGAGTCTCGCCGAGGATGTTGGTAGTGGCGATATTACGGCTGAGTTGATTCCAGAGGATTATTTGGCAAAAGCATCTATTGTTGCACGTGAGGATGCTATTATCTGCGGCGTTCCTTGGGTGGAAGCCATATATCAATACATTGATCCTGCTGTAAAAATCCATTGGAGAGTGAAAGATGGAACAATCATTAGTGCGGATCAGACGTTAGCGGAATTAGTAGGAAAAGCTCGATCTCTTGTCACAGCTGAACGAGCAGCACTCAATTGGCTGCAAACTTTATCTGGAACTGCCACAGAAGTAAGGCGATATGTTGAACAATTAAAAGGCACAACCACTAAGTTGCTAGATACTCGAAAAACTCTTCCCGGCTTGCGTTACGCTCAGAAATATGCTGTTCTTTGCGGAGGAGGTAGGAATCATCGCATGGGATTATATGATGCTTACCTCATCAAAGAAAATCATATCGTTAGTTGCGGTTCAATTACAAAAGCCATTCAGAAGGCACGAAATCATCATCCGGATAAACCAGTAGAAGTGGAAGTAGAAAATATCAATGAATTACATGAAGCACTAAGTGCGAACGCCGATATTATTTTGCTAGATAATTTTGATATTAATGAGATAGAACAAGCTGTTGTTATCAACCAAAATCAAGCAGAACTTGAAATTTCCGGAAATATAAATTTAGAAAATATTCGTGCAATTGCGGAAACGGGCGTTAATTTCATCTCGGTTGGAGCTTTGACGAAGCATGTTCGTGCCATCGATCTTTCGATGCGGATTTTTATCTAATTATTTTTCTCGTTACTTTACTTTTATTTATTTGTTCATTTGATCAGTTTGATTATTTTTGTTGATTTTTTTACACTAAAAAGATTCTTTGCACTAAAAGATCTCAATTATTTCAAGTAGTTCAAGATATAGTAACGAGATAGGCAATGGATCAAAAATAACGACTAAAAGAGCAGCTCTCAATGATGCTTTATTTAAGGAGATTGCAGTTTCTATTTTTATAATCCTGTTTCTATATATATTTCACTATATCATAGTAGCACAATCGGATATTTTTTTGGAAATACGAATAAGTGGTCTTGTCTAATCATCAGAATACAAGAAAGTCTATATCGATCTACATAACTTATAAACTCAGAGAAATTAAAATAAATAAGGAAATTTTTTAGTAGTAATCTTCTTGTTTTTCTGAGATCTAAATATTGTCAGCTTCATTATATTCCTACAAATATTAATAGTTAATTTCCTTTTACCTCTAAGTGAAACTGTACAATCAGATAAGTGCCCTAATACAATTGAAGAACGAATATAAATCTGAAATAATTAGATAGTGCTTAGGTAATCAGGTAATATTCGGATATTCTATGTTTCTCAGAATATGTTGTGCTGAAGCAGAATGAGAAGATCTCCATTGGTAAGTTTCCTTTTGTTGCGGACGACAAAGTCTATGCTATATTAGAAGTTCCGTTTATCTCTGTGCTTTGTACAGAAACATTTTCACTATTTGACGATGGGTCTCGTCCCCAAGGGGATTCGAACCCCTGTTACCGCCGTGAAAGGGCGATGTCCTAGGCCTCTAGACGATGGGGACCTCTCTGCTTTTTACTAACTTTATTTAATTCATGACCTTTTCGGCCTTCTTGCTTGTTAATGTTTATGGATTTAACTCCATTTGTTCTAGTCCCATCATTGAAAATCAGCGCTTATCAACAGCAAAAGCCGTTGTGCTACGTAGCTTTTTCAGCACAAGCTGGATGGAATGGAGCTAAGCGGGATCGAACCGCCGACCTCTTGCATGCCATGCAAGTGCTCTCCCAACTCTGAGCTATAGCCCCATTAAGAATTCGGCATTCTACGGATTGTTAAGCATTCCTGTCAATAGTCTGATTGTTTAACTTTACCTTTCTTTGTGTTGTTTATGGCAAGGGGATTTATATTCCGATGATGGGAGTATAGAATCGGATTCCCATCTCTAGTTACGGAGTTTAAATGAAACTTTATTGTGTTCGTCACGGCCATGCAGAACAATTACCCAATAAAAGTGGTGAACGACCACTTACTCAAAAAGGAATTGAAGAAATTAACAGAATAGCAACATACTTAGCCTATCGAGATGTACATGCTATACATGTGATGCACAGCGGTAAATTGCGTGCTCAACAAAGTGCTGTTATTTTAGCTGAGGCTGTAGCGAAAAATCAGCTGATAGAAGTCTGTGAGCTATTGGGATCAGATCATCAAATAGCATTACTCATCGATCGCGTTCAAGAGTGGCATGATGACACCCTGTTGGTTGGTCACATGCCTTGTATGTCACAACTGGTTAATACATTGATATTGGGTGACGATTATCCTGATATTTTACGTTTTACACCTGCAACCGTGGTCTGTTTAGAACAATTTGAAAACCGTTGGATTTTAAATTGGGTATTGCGTCCAGATTTAGTACCGCATCAAATGAAATAACCGTTTTGTTTCAGATTTGATTGTCTCGTTTTTATCATATTATTTTTATTTGCATAGATAAGAAACGATTATTATAACTACTGCTATCTTATATGACTCAGCGCCACCAAAACACTATTGAAAGTGAGCGTTATCAATGTCTTATGGTCTCTCCTAGGTTTATTCCCATATAATTTCTGATGCAGTGAGTACTGATTTGGTGGGAGTTAAAACGGTGTTTACTGCCTGGCTACTAGTGGTTTGTGGATAGTCCACGTTATAATGTAGGCCGCGACTTTCTTTTCTGTAGAGAGCGCTTTCTATAACTAGTGTAGCTATTGTAATTATATTACGAAGTTCAATAAGCGATTTGTTGAGTGGTTGATTGAGAAAAATGGTTTCAATTTCTTGAAGCAGTGGTTGCAATTCTTTTTTTGCCTTATTTAAACTTGCATTACTTCTAATGATCCCTACGTTATCCCACATAATTTTACGTACGTGTTGGATCAAGGTTTCAGCGGAAATGTTCTCCACCATTTCTGTAACGACAGGAATCCAGGACTTAATGCAATGCATGCTTTTTACTGGATTTTTTCTTTCTCGATAGTGCTTTTTAATAACACGTGCGCAATTGGCAGCAAAAACCAGACATTCCAATAACGAGTTACTTGCCATTCGATTAGCTCCATGTAATCCCGTACAAGCTACTTCTCCTATAGCATATAAGCCTGGAACGTCTGTTTGACCATTTAAATCCGTTATTACACCGCCACAAGTATAATGTGCAGCTGGGACAACAGGTAATGGTTCTTTTGTCATATCTAAATTAAATTTTAGACACATCGAATAAATAGTAGGAAAAGTTTTTTTAATAAAAGCAGCGGTACGATGACTAATATCTAGGTAAACGTAATCCAATTGATGATTTTTCAATTCCATATGAATAGCCTGAGCAACAATATCTCTTGGCGCCATTTCAGCGCGCTTATCATAGTGTGGCATAAAACGTTTGCCGTTGTTAGGTAATAATAAATAACCTCCTTCACCACGAACAACTTCAGTGATTAAATGATAATTAGCTCCAGGATGATAAAGACAAGTAGGATGAAATTGATTAAATTCCAAATTAGCTACGCGACATCCGGCGCGCCAAGCCATTGCAATACCATCACCGCTCGTGCAAGAGGGATTGCTAGTATGTAAATAGACAAAGCTAAAGCCTCCTGTCGCAAGTACTGTGTGTGTTGCATTAAGCACTAACATTTGCTGATGTTGATTGCTATATACTAGTGCTCCAATACAACGATTATGTTTGATATGTAAATCAATTACTGTATGGTTAGTAAAACAATCAATGTTCGGATGGTTTTTTACTTGTTCAGCTAACTTTGTTATGATAGCTGCTCCTGTCTTATCAGCAACGTGCAAGACTCGTCGTCGACTGTGCCCTCCTTCTTGTGTAAGATGATAATGATCACCCTCAGTAGAAAACTGCACACCTTGTTGTGTCAGCCATTCAATAGCTAATTTGGCTTGAGTTATTGTGGTTTTTACCACTTCAGTATTACATAAACCTCCTCCCGCGTTTAAAGTATCTTGAATATGAAGACCTACACTATCTTCATTGGCATTCATCACAGCGGCAATGCCTCCTTGAGCATGTGAAGAAGAGCCGGCAGTAAGACCATCTTTACTGACTATAGCAATATGTGCTCCGTTTGCCAGACTCAAGGTGAGCCCGAGACCCGCAGCACCAGTGCCGATGATCAAGACGTCATAAATAGGCATGAGTTTATTTGTTTTGTTATACTGTTTATACTACTGCTTATACTATATTGTAAGTGTTGTAAAATTGTAAGTGTTGTAAGGTGTGATTATAGCAGGATTAAAATCATCAAAAACTCAAATTGTGTAATCATGTCTATCACATTAAATTTTAGAGGTAAATTTTCTTATGGATGTAATGTTTTAACAAAGTGTTATTATGTATAGTATTATTATTACTGAATTTTTGATCTGAATCTAATTTTCTATATCCGCGAATCAAGGATACGTGCTATATTCTGGGGACAGTCTTTGCTACTTTCACTATTTTATAATACTATTTTTATGATAATAGTGCATCATGCATCTGCTGTTCTTACTTATGTCCATCTTATTATGTCCACAGTTATTATCATCTATACACTATATCTACACACTATCATTGATTTTGATGTTTGGTGTACAATTATACTCGGATTATCTATACGCCATTATAGAAACGAATTTTTAGAATGAATGCGGTTTTAACATTTTTGCTAAAGTTATTTAAATCCCATCACCTATGTTTTGAACCATGATGTGTATAATGAGCGGCTACTACAGAAGCTACGCAGCCAGTTATTTTTTTTCCCATCGGTATATGTAAAAATTCATTAGGGCCATGCGCATTAGAGAGCGGACCTAAAACTCCTGTGATCATAAATTGAGCTTTAGGAAACATGTGGCCCAACATGCCCATAAAAGGAATTGTACCGCCTTCACCGAAATAAGTTACCGGTTTTTTAAAGAATTGCTGAGAAGCTATTGCATTAGCTCGTGAGAGCCATGTACTTAAACGCGGTGCTATCCAGCCGGCTGCTATGGATTCAAAGTGAAAAGAGACTTTTGCATTAAAAGGGGGTTCTTTTTCGAGTATTGATTTCAGTACTTGTGCTGCTTTTTCTGTATCCAAGACTGGGGGAGTACGCAAGGACAATACAACACTCAAAGAAGGGATTATTACGTTTCCCGCATTTGTAACAGGGGGTAGTCCATCAAGGCCAGTCACGCTTAATTGTGGGCGCCAAAAAGTATTAAGTAATAATTCTAGAGGATCAGAAGCAACTGGTTTAACATTGGGTAAGAAAGGAAGATGTAAAGAGATTAACTGACTCATCCACTCAGCAATGCTTTTAGATTGTTCTCGATTTTGTTCTGAAATTGCTACTTTCAATGCGTCTACAGTGATAGCTCCAGTATGATTATCTTCTATGCGATCAAGTAGTTGACGCAAAATTAAAAAAGGAGAAGGTACAATACCGCTTCCTAAGCCTGAATGGATACCGTTTTTTAAGACTTCAATTTTTAATTCGCCGTTGATATTGCCGCGTAAGGAAGTGGTGCACCAAAGCTGTTCGTAGTTACCACAGCCACTATCTAAGCAAATAATTAAATTTGGTTTTCCAATACGATTTTTTAAATAACGTAAATAAGGAGGCAAATCAATGCTACCGCTTTCTTCAGAGGCCTCGATAATAGCGATACAGCGAGCATGAGGGATTTGATGACGCTGTAATGTCGCAATAGCTGTTAATGCAGCAAATACAGCATAACCATCGTCTGCGGCACCACGGCCATACAGTTTACCTTCTCTTAAAACGGGCTTCCATGGTCCTAAGTCTTTTTCCCAGCCTTTCATTTCTGGTTGTTTATCGATATGACCGTAGAGCAAAACGGTTTCATTAATCTGTCCTGGCATTTCGATGAATAAAAGCGGTGTGCGTTCGCTTAGTTGGATCACTTCCAATTGCAGATCTCTGATAGGCTGTTTTTGACACCAGGCGACGATCAACTGCATAGCTTCGTCCATATAACCATGCGCTTTCCAATTCAAATCATAAAAAATCGATTTATTTGGGATCTTGATATAGTTGATTAGTGCAGGAATGATACTTTTGTCCCAAGTGATAGAAATATCCTGATGAATTTTTTCGATGTTTTTTTCAAAAATTTGATTATTCATACGATTTCCTAATTTCTAAATTGTTAAGAATGATAAAGGAAAGCGTCGAAAATGTGAAGATTAGCTAAGACCAAACATCATCCATTGTAGGGTAGAACAGGAATAAAGTAAAGTTAAATGATAGAGATCATTGATAGATTCAGAAACTAATATGTGTGTAATTTATGCCGAAGTCTTGAGCTATAACTCATGGACGCAATAATTAAGTTCAACTAAAGCAGGATTGCAGAATTCCTCCCTAATTCTCTTTTTCTTAGCTGGTAAGTAATCACACTACTAAGTACAGATAACAAAACGCAGTAGAATATTTAAGTTTCGAGTAGATTACCAGCTGAATATTTGGTGCTTTTAGTATAAAGAAGGACGGATGGAAGTTCATGATCGTTATATCGATCTTTATATAGACGTCCTGATCAATAATTTTTGACGTAACAATGTACTTTCTAGCAATGTGCTTCTTTTGTTTACTAATAAAGTCTATATACAAGTAATCTACTGCATGGGTGTGGTTTTCGGCATTTGAATTTATTAAACATGGAACTTATTATTAGGTAAAAGCAAAACTGCAATTAAGAAAGTCATATTTCTGTTTTGTAATTAACTAAATTAATATCTAAAGGAATGTTTATTATTTGAGTTAAATGTAATGTTGTAAAGTAATCGTGATGAATAAAACTTATCAAATTGGATACCCATAAAATGAATATTTTGAAACACTATTGCAAAACATGTAGCTATTATCTATGTGTAGCTATATCGAACAACAGTACTAAAATTGTAAAGCAAGCAATTTGTTTGGTTTTATTCAAACCTCCATAGAGCAGAAATTGCGCAAAATTTACTTATTTGATAATTAAATGAAGATTTCATAGAAGCTTTTAGAACTTAACGAAGAATAAATTTGACGATGACTGGAGCTTCAAATATTACTGGTGAAATCAATTCTATATAAAACTTATTCTTGACTGATTCTTTATTATATCTGTATTCGTTAAGTTCTGCAGGCTTCGAAGCTCCAGTCATCGTCAAATTTATTCGATGCTTCAACGGCGGATCAATAAACAAATATCCTGGAAGCGCATTTGGGATTTTCACGCAATCATTCAACTGATATAACGTACAGTGTCTGTGCGAAATGCAATTAAGATTATTAATCGTAGCATCATGCGTTTATAAAAACAGGATGTGTCTACTTTTTGTTATTTCTTTAGCCATCTATATGTTTAATGATAGTAATCATTGCATTGAC
This sequence comes from Coxiella endosymbiont of Amblyomma nuttalli, assembly GCF_018107685.1. Classification (GTDB taxonomy): domain Bacteria; phylum Pseudomonadota; class Gammaproteobacteria; order Coxiellales; family Coxiellaceae; genus Coxiella. Next base: position 275,066 of record NZ_CP064834.1, read on the forward strand.
GCAATTATGTCTAAGAATATTGAATCGAAACCATAATTGCTTTTGTGTTTTTCATTCAGTTTATGAGCTATTCCCTTTTTTGCAGTATCTCACTGAAACGGCGTTACAAAACGTGTTGGAATTAGTAACTAAATGTAGTAAATCGATGGAAAAATCTTTTGAAAATTTATAAAAGATTTATAGGAGGTACGGTTATCTGAGGCATTTCCAAATTGGTTCAAGGTATTACTTTAACCGCTACTTTGTTGTTGGCTGTTAGCAATACAATGAAAATACTCTGTTGGCGAGCGGAAAACTAGATAGTTTGGGTTAATATATCACGAAATGTTAGAGATTTGATATTTACATAATGATTTAATTATTTTGGTCCAATTGTTACAATGTATCAGGAGTACGATTACAAGGCAGTTTTCATGTTTTAATATATTTTAATATAGGCTGGTTTTTTAATATATAGGTCCTAAACAAATAATCTAAGTACTTTACATAGTTGACTTTGGCTGTCGCTGAATGTGATTTATTATCAAAAAGAATAAAAACAGTGTGTATTACCAAATGAGCAGCACTGGCAGAACGCCAATGTAATCTTGACATCAAATATGTTTTAGCATAACGCTTTAGCATAACTGATCTGTTTAATATCGCTTAAAAGAAAGCGCGAATTAAAGGCACTGTGGATTGTTTAATCCGTTTGAAGCGTGTATGTCCAACAATTAGCTGCTATAAAACACTAGGTTATTCTATATCCTAAGAAACAATAAATTAAAGATAGAGCCAAAATAACCGGTTTTTTGGACGGTATGTTGAGATTAGTACCAATTACGCCTGTGTTTGTAGGAAGATTGTCTTGATTACACGACAAGCCTTAATAAAAAGTCTGGGTGCCTCTTGCACGAAAAAATAACCTTCATCTCTTAAGATAAGCGATCTAATAAACATTTTTATATTCAAGCCAGAAAAGAAGATGTTGCAGACAGTGAAGAAAACATCTTTGGCGATGATAGAGAGCTATTGCAATCTAGAATCATTAACCTACTTGTATAGTAGACTTTAATAGTAAGAGCATTAATGCATTAAGTGTATAATACAATTAAAAATATGTACTATGTAGGGGTAGGTTAAATCTGATATAGTGTGATTAAGCCAGCTAGACAGTCGCCCAGTTATGATACTAGTTATTGACTGGGAGGAAAGTCCGGGCTCCATAGGGCAAAGTGCCAGGTAACACCTGGGAGGCGAAAGTCTACGGAAAGTGCAACAGAAAGTATACCGCTGTCGAATGTCTCGACAGTAAGGGTGAAATGGTGCGGTAAGAGCAGCACCGCGTTCGTGGTAACACAAACGGCGATGGTAAACCCCACTTGGAGCAAGGCCAAATAAAAATCTTTGAATGTGTAGCCCGCACTCAGATTTGGGTAGGCTGCTTGAGGTGTGTGGTGACATACATCCTAGATAGATGACTGTCCATGACAGAACCCGGCTTATCGGCTGGCTGTTGCTTATTTTTTTAATTGGTGTCTGGTAAATTTTCTTTGTGCATCAAGAGAAGTTCTTTAGAAATGCATTTCAAAGAACTTTTTGATTAGGGTTATTTTTTGATAAAAGAAACGCAGTTCCTCCCTGAGAACGATATCTGTTAAAGAAGCTATCATGCTTTTTTGTATTACTAATATTAATTATGTATAAATTGAATGAAATAAGTCTATTATTTTCTTATTATCCAAAACCAGAATCAGTATAATGCTAAAATTCATAGTCTGTTTTATAAGCTTCAAAGTCATTTTTAACAGTAGTGATGTAATTTCACAAGAGATATCCCTTGTTAAGGAATTGTTCTACAATCAACTAAATATCCATTAAAATTAAGTGATAAGTAATAGAGAGCGATTTCTATAAAAAACGTTAACAACAGTTCATATAAACTGTTAAAGAGCATTTTTAAGAAATTAGATCTTAGTAAACAAAATTTTGTAGTTTTGAAATTAAAAAAAACAATCAAGAGTGCGGTAACGTACGAAAAACAGAGAGTTGATTTTGTTTAAACCATAGGAGTTTATATTTTCTTTATTAGTTGAAATATCATACAATTTGGAGGGTCCGTAATTTTAAAGACTAAGGATTATTGCAATGAATAGCTGCTAAGAGGTGTTTACCAATGAATGAAATACTAGATCGACTGCGTAGTAATATTGAGAATTTTAAAAAAACAGGCCTTTATAAGACTGAGCGGATCATTACTTCTTTACAGAATGCTGAAATTTCAGTAGATCAGAAGCTCGTTCTTAATTTTTGTGCTAACAATTATTTAGGTCTATCGAGTCATCCTGAATTAATTAAGGCAGGGCAAAAGGCACTTAAGGAATATGGTTTTGGGATGGCATCGGTACGTTTTATTTGTGGTACACAGAATATTCATGGAGAATTGGAAAAAAAGTCAGTCAGTTTTTAGGCACTGAGGATACGATTCTATATTCTTCCTGTTTTAATGCAAATGGTGGTTTGTTCGAAGCGCTTTTAGGTTCTGAAGATGCAATTATCAGTGATGAATTGAATCATGCCAGTATTATTGATGGCATTCGATTGTGCAGAGCGCAACGGTATCGTTATAAAAATAACGACATGCAAGATTTGCAAATGAAACTTAAGGAATCTAATAAGAAAGGTGCGCGTTATAGATTAATCGTAACAGATGGGGTTTTTTCAATGGATGGAACTGTTGCTGATTTAAAATCCATTTGTGATTTAGCGGATAAATATCATGCGTTGGTCATGGTTGATGATTCACATGCAGTAGGATTTATGGGTAAAAACGGACGAGGTACACCGGAATATTGTGGTGTCATGGATCGTATCGATATTCTGACTGGAACATTAGGGAAAGCTCTGGGTGGTGCGTCAGGAGGTTATACATCAGGTCACAAGGAAATTATTGAGTGGTTACGAAATTGTTCGCGTCCATATTTGTTTTCTAATTCTGTAGCTCCAGTCATTGTTGCTACTTCGTTAAAAATGTTTGAGCTGTTAAAAAGCGAAGGTCCACAATTACGTCAACAACTACAGGAAAACAGTCATTATTTTCGTATGGGCATGGAAAGATTAGGTTTTACTTTAATACCAGGTAATCATCCGATTATTCCCGTTATATTGGGAAGTGCACAATTGGCTATGAACATGGCAAATCAATTATTAAAAGAAGGTATTTATGTCATTGGGTTTTCTTATCCCGTTATACCTATGAATAAAGCACGTATTCGAGTACAGATATCGGCGATTCATACTAAGAATCAGTTAGACCAAGCCATTGCAGCATTTGACTATGTAGGAAAAAACTTAGGAGTAATTTAATTTCTTATTATTTACTGCATGGGTTTGCTTTCTATCGTGCAAGGACAAATTCAGACTTCGAATCTGGTAATATCTTTGGCTACTATATTAGGATAACGGAGTAAAATATGAAAGTACTTTCAAAATTAAAAGCAGAAGTAGGTATTTGGTTATCAGAGACAGAAATCTTGAGACCTACGCACAATGAAGTATTAATCAAAATTAAAAAAACCGCGATTTGTGGGACTGATTTACACATTTATAAATGGGATGAATGGGCACAAAGAACTATCCTAGTTCCTATGCATGTCGGTCATGAATTTTTCGGCGAAATAGTGGAAATAGGTGAGAGCGTTAGAGGTTTTTCTATTGGTGATCGGGTTTCTGGTGAAGGACATATTAATTGTGGTTATTGTCGCAATTGTCGTGCTGGGCAACGTCATTTATGTCGTAACACATTGGGTGTGGGTATCGATCGTCCGGGTGCATTTGCTGAATATTTAGTAATCCCTGCACAGAATGTCTGCAAGATTCCAGAAAAAATTAGCGACAATATAGCGGCTATCTTGGACCCTTTCGGTAATGCTGTTCATTCTGCGTTGGAATTTGATTTAATAGGTGAAGATGTTTTAATTACAGGTGCAGGTCCTGTAGGTTTAATGGCTGGTGCTATTGCACGTCGTGTCGGCGCACGCTATGTGGTAATCACTGATGTCAATGAATATCGTTTGTCTTTAGCAAAGAAAATGGGGGTGACTGTTACGGTAAATCCCATACAAACACCATTGACGAAAATAATGAAGTCATTGGGTATGACAGAAGGTTTTGATGTTGGATTAGAGATGTCTGGAAGCGCAGAAGCTTTGCGTAGTATGCTAATTGTTATGAATCATGGTGGAAACATTTCTTTCTTAGGGATTGCTCCTGAGTCTTTTGCTATCGATTGGAATGCAGTTGTCTTCAAAAGCCTGACGATTAAAGGTATTTATGGACGGCGTATGTTTGAAACGTGGTATAAGATGACCAATCTGTTACAAAATGGACTAGATATTTCTCCCATCATTACGCATGAATTTCCTATAAAAGATTTTCAAGAAGCATTTAATGTGATGCTATCAGGAAGGGCAGGTAAGGTAATTTTGGATTGGTCATAAAGGTTGTATTATGCATAAAGGTTGGAGGTGTACGCATGTTTCTTAGTATTATGAGGCTGGTATATGGAGTGTTCTTCCTATAGCTGCTCTTTCTACACAAAATCTCCTCCTGTAGTATAATCTCCTCCTGTAGTATATATATAGATTAACGACTATGTTGGGAAAGCGTTTGGGTATTTTATATTTCATAGCTTAAGTGCCTACCTATTACTGTTGATGTAAAGAGACGAATTGCTGTGCTAACACGATATCTCGATTTAAACGATATTGTTAATAAATGAAAGGGCGCCGTCTTTTGATTGATTGATATCCATTTTTAATGGGAAGAAATTAAGAAAAAAACTTGCATTGCGAGACAAAGCACAATGGAAAATGGTTTATGCTAAATAGTCGGCAAAAGCACTGCTGACAGATAGGGGTCTGTGGTTAAAATTAAGAATGTTTTCTTTAATAGTTGAGATGATACATCAACCTGTTTTATTTAATGAAGTGATGGAAGGGCTTGCAATTCAACCGGATGGTATTTATGTCGATGGAACATTTGGAAGAGGGGGGCATAGTTTCGGTTTATTGCAGCGATTGGGCCCTTCTGGTCGGTTAATGGCGATAGATAAAGATCCTGAAGCAATCGCTGTCGGAAATGACAGTCAATTTCGTGATCCACGCTTTTCTATCATTCACGATACTTTCAGGAATTTAGAGAAAGCTTTGAAGGATCGTGGATGGTATGGAAAAGTGAATGGAATTTTGCTGGATTTAGGTGTTTCATCACCCCAGTTGGATGATGCAACGCGAGGTTTTAGTTTCAAAAAAGATGGACCTTTAGATATGCGAATGAATCCGAAACCAGGTCGTGGAGGAAACGCAGCAACCTGGATTAATCAGGCACAGGAAAATGAAATTCGCTGGGTGCTTCGGCATTATGGTGAAGAACGTTATGCCAAGCGTATTGCGGCAGCCATTGTGAGAGCACGTAAAAGAAAACCCATTTTACGTACTTTACAATTGAGTCAAGTCATTAAGGAAGCAATTCCTTATAATAAAAGTAAAAAACATCCTGCAACGCGCACTTTTCAAGCAGTTCGAATTTTTATTAATCATGAATTAGAGGAATTGCAGGATTGTTTACCACAAAGTTTAGAAGCTATAGGTAAGGGAGGGCGACTGTGTATCATAAGTTTTCATTCGTTGGAGGATCGTATTGTTAAACGATTTATCGAGAGTGAATTGCGTGATCCGTTACCGAGAGAAGTGCCTATTATATCCAGTGAAATTAAACATCGGCTGAAGAAAATAGGCGCCCTGATTCAACCAAGCAAACTGAAAATCAGAGAAAATCCACGAGCACGCAGTGCTCGTTTACGTATTGTGGAGAAAGTAACATGAATGCAGTAACTCGAGTGATTGTCAAGCAAAATATAGAAACAAGAAATCGTATTTTTTATGTTACCCGATGTAGAATTTTGATCATTTCGTTAGTGGTGGATTTGTTGTGCTCTGCTTTCGGGGTGATTTATTTTAAAGATCTTAATCGCCGCTTATTTATTCGATACGAAACTTTACAACATGAAAAAATGGAAGAACTTATTGAGTGGGGAAGATTATTGTTAGAACAAAGTACGTGGTCGACACAATCACGTATTCAGCAAATTGCGCAACAAAAATTGGGAATGGAAGTGCCAGGAGCAAAGGAGATTATTTTAATTAATGAAAATAATGCAGCCATTATCAAGTAAATATGTACCGCAAGCTTGGCGATTTTACAGTTTATGGTTTTTGTTATGTGTTTCGGTAATGGGGATATTATGGCGATTGATCGATTTAAATGTTCTAGATCGATGTTTTTTATTGAAACAAAGTAAAGCGAGGATCCTTCGTAACGTCAGTATTCCAGCTTATCGCGGCATGATTACCGATCGACTAGGTGTACCGTTGGCCATTAGTACACCTGTTGATTCACTCTGGATTGATCCACAATTATTTCAGCCTACACCAATACAATTAAATAAGCTTGCCTATTTTTTGCGATTATCTCCTTCTTTCATAAGAAAACAGGCAAAGAAAAGAGAGAACCGGCAATTTGTCTATCTCAAGCGGGGAAATCCCCCTTTTATTGCTAAAGCAGTTCTGGCGTTACATATCCCAGGCGTTTTTTTTAAACGGGAATATAAACGTTATTATCCTGAAGGTGAAGTGACAGCACACGTAATTGGATTAACAAATATTGATGATCAAGGACAAGAAGGATTGGAGTTGGCTTATAATCAATGGTTGGCAGGAACACCTGGTCAAGATGCAGTGGTTAAAGATCGATTGGGTCATGTCATTCCTAATGTGGCTTTGCTAAAACAACCTCTTCAGGGGCATGATTTGATATTAAGTATAGATCATCGCATTCAGTATTTAGCCTATCGTGCTTTAAAAGAAACTGTTTCTAATTATCATGCAGCATCTGGTTCTGCTGTTGTACTTGACGTAAAAACCGGTGAAATTTTAGCAATGGTCAATCAACCAAGCTACAATCCGAATAGTCGGCCAAACAATCATGATGGACGATATCGTAATCGCGCGGTGACAGATATGTTTGAGCCAGGTTCAGTCATTAAACCATTTACGATTGCTTTTGCCTTAGAATCAGGAGAATATACGCAAGACACGAAAATCGATACGAATCCGGGATGGATGAAAATTGGAGGTTATCGAATTAGTGATACTGATTTAAATCATGGCATTATTACCTTGACTCAATTGTTGCAATATTCCAGCAACATTGCGGCGGCGAAGATTTTATTATCATTAAAGCCAGATCATTATTATGCTTTATTACGTGCTTTTGGATTTGGAGAACGTACAACCAGTGGATTTCCGGGAGAATCAATGGGCACATTAATTTCTTATAATACGTGGATTCCCAGTGTGGTCGCCACTTTATCTTTCGGTTATGGTCTCGCTGTTACGACACTACAATTAGCTCAAGGGTATGCGATTTTAGAAGCAGGTGGAATCAAGCGACCCGTAAGTTTTGTAAAAGTGGATCAGCCGTCATCAGCAGGTGGCGGCGGTGTTCGTATACTTCCCAAAAAAGTCGCTACTACAGTCGTCAAAATGCTAGAGACCGTCACCCAAAAGGGTGGAACAGGAGCTCTGGGAGGAGTTTATCACTATCGTATAGCTGGTAAAACCGGAACTGCTTATATCTCGGGTCCTAATGGTTATGATAAACATCATTACATGTCTTCTTTTGTCGGTATGGCTTCTGTAAATAATCCTCAATTGGTTGTAGCTGTTGTCATTCGTGATCCACGGGAAAAGCACTTCGGCGGGGTCGTTGCCGCACCTTTGTTTTCCAAAATCATGAGCGGTGCGTTGCGATTATTGAATATTTCACCAGATAATTCCTAACTAGCAATGCTTAATCAATATTCATTTAAAAGCGGTGGTAATATGCAGTGGTAATATACAGAAGATTTAAAGTTTGCCATAGAATAGTCGCTAAGTTGTTAAAAATTTTACACTTATCAGTTAATCTATTCTTAATATTAATATTCCAATAAACTAATTTTAGTGAGCATACTTTGTGCCGTCAGATTGCCATGCTATTCATCAATTAATAAAACTAACTAGATTCTAAGATAAGGTTTCATATCTTGAGAAACTTCAACTCCCAATTTCTCCACAAACAATACGTTTCTAATGACGTTTCTAATGAATCATAGATCTATTTTTCATGTATAAGGTAAGACATCATCCTAACTTGATAGCAGAAGAAAATCTGATTTTTCTGAAGGATAAGTTTTTCTAATTTTTATTTCATAAAGTCAAATTATATGTCGTCAAAAGAAATTGAGAAGTATAACACTTGGTAAAAGCTAGATATTTAAAGCTAAATATTTTTTGAAATTTTCATATGCCAATACAGAGAAAACTTGACAACTTGGATTGTAATCTACTAAATTCTAAAAGTAAAATGAAGCTTGTTGTGACAATTTATTTTTGAAGATATGGATGATAACGTTAAATGATGAGCTGATTAAAATGCTATAAAATTCTGAAAAAATGCATACTGAGAAAGATTTATTAATGGAATATTATTGTTTACCAGCTACTAGCGCACTCTTACTAAAAAGAAAGAAACACTGAATTTGAAAATATGAAAAGTAAAATGCTATAAAATTCTAGAAAGTCCAAACAGTTTTCAATCATAACGTTTAACTTACTCGTAAGCATCTGAGCAGATACTCCTGAATGGAAAGATATCATTTGCATCTTCGAATAATGAAGACAAAAAGCATTTGTTACATGGACTGATTGAATGCAAAAATAGTCAAACTATTCCGCAATCTGAGCCTATAGGCTATAATTCCGATTAGTCCAGAGGTTTTACAACCCGTATTAACTTAAATTAAAGTCACATAGTTTTGTTGGCACTTACTCTAGGCTACTTGTATAATTTGCAGAATGAACGGTGTTTCTCTTAATCAGTTGCTAAAAGGATTTCGTGATGAACTGGAATCTGATGTATTTATTCATGGACTTCAAATGGATAGTCGAAAAATTCGACCTGGGGATCTTTTCATTGCTTATCCAGGACAGCAAGTCGATGGGCGTCGCTATATAGGAGAAGCGATTGAAAAACAAGCAGTGGCAGTACTTTATGAAAGTAATCATTATGAACTTTCCATTAAAAATATAATTCCTTTAATTGCCTTTTCCAACTTACAACATCACATTGGACACATTGCTGCGCGTTTTTATGGAGATCCATCAAAAACAATTAAGGTTATTGGCGTGACTGGCACTAATGGAAAAACTTCTTGTACACATTTTATTGCGCAATCTTTGCAATCACAAAAAATTCCGTGTGGGATTGTGGGAACATTAGGATATGGCTTTATAGGTAATTTAAATAAGACGGATTATACAACACCTGATCCTATCCAATTGCAACAAGTACTTGCCCAACTGCGGAAACAAGGCGCAAAGGTTATCGCGATGGAAGTATCATCTCATGCACTAGATCAGTATCGTGTGCAAGGCGTTCATTTTACTATCGCCGTCTTCACTCAATTATCTCGAGATCATCTCGATTACCATCATAACATGGAAAATTATGCTCGTACGAAAGCATTGTTGTTTCAACAATCTGATTTACGTTATGGGGTGATTAATTGTGATGATGTGTTGGGAAGACGTATTATTGAAACTAATTATTCCAAATTAACATTGATAGGATATTCTGCCGATGGCATAGAAGACACTCGTATTGCTTGTGTTAGAGCTACACATATAAAGACATTAACACACGGCTTTTCAGTAGATGTACAAACGTCGTGGGGAAAAGGTACATTTACAATTTCCTTGTTGGGTCGATTTAATATCAGCAATTTATTATCTGTTTTAAGTGTGTTGTGTTTATGTGAAGTATCCTTTGAAAAGGCGCTGATGGAATTATCGAAATTAAACATCGTACCTGGTCGAATGCAAGTAGTTAATATTCAAAACCGACCTCGAGTTATTGTTGATTATGCGCATACACCCGATGCGTTAGAAAAATCACTAATTGCTTTAAGAGAGCATTGTAAAGGTCGATTAATTTGCGTCTTTGGTTGTGGAGGTGATCGAGATCAGGGAAAACGTCCTCAAATGGCAGCTGTTGCGGAACGATTGACCAATCAGATTATTTTAACTAATGATAACCCGCGTAACCAACATCCTCTTGCAATTATTCGAGATATTCAGGTAGGCTTTAAAAATAGGCATTCTATTATTGTTGAAACTGATCGTGCTAAAGCTATCAAATGTGCCGTGCAAAAAGCAACAATTAATGATATTGTTTTCATTGCTGGGAAGGGGCACGAAACCATGCAGGTTATTGGCACGGATGTATTACCCTTTAATGATGTAGAAGAAGCAAAAAAGGCACTTAATTCATGAAACTCTCGCAAGTGGCTGAAATTGTGAGTGCTGATTTTAGGGGAAAGGATAAAGAATTTGAATTGGTTATTAGCACCGATACCCGCACACTTCAACCAGGTGCCTTCTTTATTGCCTTACAAGGTCCTCGATTTGATGGAAATAACTTTGTTGAAGAGGCTCGTAAGCGAGGTGCTGTTGGTGCACTCGTCACGCGCATTATAGAAATCGAGTTACCACTGATTTTCGTTAGTAATACCATAGCCGCTTTGACGCAGTTGGCTAGTTATCAACGCAAACAAGTGCAACTACCCATGATTGCAATAACTGGTAGTTGTGGCAAAACGACGATACGCGCATTATTGGCTAGCATTTTGCGTCAGTGCGGTAATGTACTAGCAAGCGAAAGAAGTTTTAATAACAGCATTGGTGTACCATTAACCCTTCTACGTTTACGCCCGGAACACAACTATGCTGTTGTTGAGCTAGGTGCTAGTTATCCTGGTGAAATCTCTTGTTTAACACAATTAGTTAAGCCTACTATTGCTATTATTAGTAATGCTGCTCCTGCCCATCTAGAGGGTTTTAGCAATATTGAAGGTGTGGCGAAAGCAAAAGGAGAAATCTTTCAAGGATTATTGGAAAACGGAGTTGCTGTCATTAACATCAATGATTGCTTCGCTGATTTTTGGCGCAGTTTAGTGAATAAACGTCGCATTATTACTTTTGGTGTGAATCATACCGCTGAAATTATGGCAAAAAATATAAAAATAAATGCAGCTGCTCAACCTACGTTTCAATTAATAACACCAAAAGGAGAAATTGATATTCAGTTACTATTAATCGGCGTGCACAATGTCGCAAATGCATTAGCAGCAGCCGCCGCGGCTTATGCTGAAGATTTGCCACTCACGGCAATAAAATCTGGCTTAGAAACAGCTTCTGCTGTTAAAGGTCGCTTGGCTGAGCAAAAAGGTTATCACGGCGCAGTTATTATTGACGATAGTTATAATGCAAATCCTTTATCTGTATCAGTAGCGATTGATGTTTTATCAAAACGAAAAGGAAATTCTATTTTAGTTTTTGGTGATATGTTGGAGTTAGGGGAAGGTTGTCATCAATTTCATCGTGAAATTGGGGAATATGCATTACAATTGGGTATTCAGCAATTATTTTGCTATGGTGATTTTACAAAATTTGCAGTAGAAGCATTTGGTAAAAATGCACATCATTTTAATAATCAGAATCAGCTTCTGTCTGCTTTAAAAGGCCAGTTGAATGAAAATTGTGTAGTATTAATAAAAGGGTCCTTTTTTATGAGTATGAGTAAAATTGTGAATGCGCTGTTGATAGAAGAATAATAATGTTACTATCATTAAGTAATTTTCTTTTAAGTCATCACTTTCATCGCTTTCACATCTTCGATTGTTTGACTTTTCGCTTAACGGTGAGTGCCTTAACTGCATTAATTATCGTTCTTTCCCTGAGTCCTCGACTAGTTAAAAAACTACAAGCATTTCGGATTAGTCAGATGATTAGGTATGATGGACCACAGACACATTTCAAAAAATCCGGTACCCCAACTATGGGGGGTATATTGATTATCTTGGCCATTGTAATCAGCATGCTGTTATGGGGTAATCTTACTAATCGTTTTGTATGGATTATTTTATTAGTGACGGTGGCGTTTAGTATTATTGGATGGGTTGATGATTATCAAAAAATTATTGGAAAGAACAGCAAAGGGCTATCAGTACGTACAAAATATTTATTACAATCGATTGTAGGTGCCTTTGCTGCTATTTATTTGTATATTACAGCAATAACACCTGTAGAAACAGCATTAGTTGTCCCTTTTTTTAAAAATGTCACGCTACATTTAGGATGGTTTTATGTCATATCGACTTACTTTGTAATTATGGGCAGTAGCAATGCCGTAAATTTGACGGATGGTTTGGATGGTTTAGCGTTGATGCTAACGGTGATGATTGGCAGTGCATTAGGTATTTTTGCTTATATGACGGGAAATCATTTTTTTACGCAGTATTTAACAATTCCTTTTATTCCCGGAGTAGAGGAAGTTGCTGTTTTTTGTAGCGCTTTGGTTGGGGCTGGGCTTGGATTTCTTTGGTATAATACATATCCGGCTCAGATTTTTATGGGTGATGTAGGATCGCTGGGTTTAGGGGCAGCATTGAGTATTACCGCTGTGACTGTTCGGCAGGAATTAATTTATTTTTTAATGGCAGGTATTTTCGTCATTGAAACTATGTCGGTTATTATTCAGGTTGGTTATTTCAAATTATCAAGTGGAAAACGTATTTTCCGAATGGCACCTTTACATCACCATTTTGAATTAAAAGGTTGGCCAGAGCCTAAAGTCATCGTTCGTTTTTGGATTATTACATTTGTTTTAATTCTTTGTGGATTAGCTACTTTAAAATTATGGTAGCTCGGATTATGAAAAATAAACCGTTTACTGTCATTGTTGGGTTGGGTAAAACGGGACTATCTTGTGCTCATTTCTTAACACAAAAAAATCAATCTTTCATTGTTATGGATAGCCGTACAGAACCTCCCCAATTAAAAGAGTTCACACAAGCGTATCCAAATGCTAAACCTCTTCTTGGACAATTTTCTGAAAACTTATTAGAGGAAGCTGAAGAAATTATTTTAAGCCCAGGTATTTCATTACAAGAATCGCTGATCGCAGAGCAAGCTGCTAAAGGTAAATCCATAGTTTCTGATATCGAACTATTCGCTCGCGAAATAAAAAAACCCATTATTGCGATTACTGGTTCTAACGGGAAAACCACCGTCACAACGCTGATAGGCTTGATGATGAAAGCAGCTGGATTTAGTGCAATAATATGTGGCAATATCGGCGAACCTGTGTTACAGCAAATTACACCAAAAGCGGATTATTATGTGATTGAGATATCGAGTTTTCAGTTAGAAACTACTTTTTCCTTACATTCCAGGACTGCAATAGTGTTAAATATTAGCGAAGATCATATGGATCGTTATTCTGCTATGCAGGATTATTTGAATGCAAAACAACGAATTTATCTGCATTGCCAAACTCCTGTTGTAAATGCCGACGAACCTGAAATCTGGAGGCATCTTTCGTTTACCGAACAGCCTCTGTCGTTCGGTTTAGAATCCTCAGCTGATTTTTCTTTAATGGAATACAAACAAAAAATTTATATTACCTATCAAAGCAAGCAGTTAATACCCGTTAAAGAATTGAAATTGAATGCATATCACCATCTGCAAAATGCAATGGCTGCGTTGGCTATAGGAACAGCAATAAATATTCCTATGGCAACTATGTTACAAGTGTTACGTGATTTTTCGGGTATTCAACATCGCTGCCAATGGATTCGAACACGATACAAAGTTGATTATTTTAACGATTCAAAAGGTACCAATGTTAGAGCTACACAAGCATCTATTATTAGTTTGGGACGATTAATAACAGGAAAATTGATTTTAATTGCAGGTGGACAAGGAAAAGGTGCTGATTTTTCCTTATTGCAAGAATCTGTTAAACGTTATGTAAAAAAAATTATTTTAATTGGCGAAGATGCATCAATTTTAGAAAAAGCTCTGCAAGGATATACAATCATTAAACATGCTGACTCAATGTATGATGCGGTTAATCAAGCTGTAACAACAGCGCGAGCAGGTGATATCGTTTTGTTGTCTCCTGCCTGTGCTAGTTATGATATGTTTAAAAATTATGAACATCGGGGAGATGTTTTTATAAATATAGTAGAAGCACTTTAATGTAACAAAAAGCAATAATGCAACAGAAATCAATTTTTTTTTCTTACGACCGTTGGCTTGTGGTTTGTACATTATCATTGTTAATATTAGGTTTGTTAATGGTGGCTTCTGCTTCAATGGCCATTTCTGACAGACAGTTTGGATATCCGTTTCATTATTTTATTCACCAATTGATGTATTTAAGTTTAAGCTTGATTATCGCCTGGATTGCGACACTTATTCCTATAAAAGTGTGGAAAAGATACAGTGGCTTATTATTTTTATGTTCTTATCTTTTGTTAATTATGGTCTTGTTACCAGGAATAGGAAAAGTGGCAAATGGCAGTAGACGGTGGATTTCATTCGGCTTTATTTCACTACAAGTCTCCGAGGCAACAAAATTTGTAGCTATCTTATATCTTGCCAGTTATATACAGCGTTACCAAAATGAAGTTCGCAGAGAATTAAAAGGATTTTTAAAACCTATGTTTTTAGTGGCTATTGTATCAAGCTTATTATTATTAGAACCTGATTTTGGTGCTGCTGTTGTTATTACTGTGACTTATATGGCATTGTTATTTTTGGCAGGTGTACGGTTGTGGCCATTTTGTGCGCTCTTGATTTTGGTTGCTTTAATATTAGCTTTATTAGTTTTTTTATCTCATTATCGCCTACGGCGCTTAACTACATTTTTAAATCCGTGGCACAACCAATTCGGATCAGGTTATCAATTAACGCAATCATTGATTGCTTTTGGACGTGGTGGTCTTTTTGGTGTTGGGTTAGGTAACAGTATTCAAAAATTATTTTATTTGCCTGAAGCCCATACGGATTTTTTATTTGCTGTATTAGCTGAAGAATTAGGTTTAGTTGGTGAGCTTTTATTAATTATTTTGTTCGCATTATTAGTTAGCCGCATTATTGTTATTGGACGCCGCGCCGAAAATAATGGCTATTTATTTCCCGCCTACACCGCCTACGGTGTATCCCTTTGGTTAAGTTTACAAGCCCTGGTTAACATAGGTGTTAGTGTTGGTATGTTACCCACTAAAGGGTTAACACTCCCTTTCATGAGCTATGGTGGAAGCAGTATATTATTTAACTGCTTGGCTATTGGTATTATACTGCGGATTGATTTTGAAATTGGAAAAAATAATAACATTAGGCGATCGTTGCTAATAACGTATTGATGTAGATTTTCATTGATTAAATCTACTTTCATAAAATTATCATCTTAGTCGAAGTATATTGATATACAATGTCAATTGTACACGAACCTGTATTGCATACAAATATTTAAAATATTTACATAAGATTTGATGTGACAACGCGCTTTTTGTGAGTTTTTCTCGAATTAGTAATCTGCTGGCTTCATATGTGGTCTTTCTTTATAGTGTAGATGGTCTTCCAAAAACAGCGCAAGTTAATTGCATAAAAAGTAAATCATCGTAAGAAGATGCTATTGATAAGGTACAATGAGAATGTTTTAACCAAGCCGTGTGAAAGTTTTCTTGTTACATGATCTATAGCATGAAGTTTATTGAATTATTTGGATTAGAAGCTGTGTATTTTAATGTATTGATTTCATTATTGAGGCGTGATAGAGGAGCACTTCAGGACCAGCTTAAAATAAAATTTGTTTCACCGATTCAATCACTTGCCTTGTTACTTTACCTTTATATAATTTGAATAGTAAAAAGATATTAAATACATACACCTTGCGAGTGGCAAGTATCAGAACTTTTTCTTTGTTATTAGATTAGAGAAATGTAGTTATCCGCAGCGCTTTTTCCTAACTAATTTAGTAAGATTATCGTCTAAGTGAGAGAGAAACTTTTGATATAAAAACATTTCTCTAGTAGAAATGAAGCTATCTGTCTTATTAATAAGAAAAGCTGAACGGATTTATATTAGTTTTAGTATTAATAAATTAATAACTTATTAATACTAACGACAAAACAGATTAAAACTATCAAGTTGTGATCTAATTACTGTATTACCAGCAACGAAAAGGCTCACTTTAATACAACTTCGTATTAACTTTAGATATAAATGTTTTTATTTCTCGCTGTTGAAGAGATTGTATTAATTTTTAAAATTGCAAAAATTTATAAAACAAACAAAAATTTTCTTAAAAATTTGGCATATGATTCATTTTTTTTAGACCAGTATTAATAGCTAGATAGTTGATCCAACCGTAAAAGAGATTATCAATTTTAAATGTTAATAAGACAGACATTGATAATAGTGTCACTAAAATGGCATAATGAGTACACATTGTGCATGAAATTGGGTCGGAAATATTATGACAGTGTTTATACTATCGTATAAATATCAATTGTTATGGCAATAAAAAATTAAAAGTGGAATCTATCTTATTTAAATTAAGTATTTTAAATACTAAATATATTTTGAATGCATTGGTTAAATATAGCTGATTTAACGACTAAACAACAACGATAAATATTAAAAAAGCTAAAATAATATTAATGTAATCATGTAATTTATATAATACGTATTTAAAAATATATATTCTCAAGACATCTTAAAGTAGTAGTCTGAGGTAGGGCATACTTAAAAACGTAGGACATGCTTAAAAATACTTTATTTCATAAATTTCTTTTATAAAAATGCTAAAATAAAACTGAGATCAATTTTGTAATTATTTATTTAAACAGTCAATTATGTTACTTTATTTTTCTCAAAAAGTAATCTTGTGTAAAATGATCTGATGCTTAAATTATCAAAACAGTGTTCAGTGTTAAATATTGCTTTTATCCTTTCTACAAAGGAAAAATATTTTGTAGCAACTAATGATGGTGGCGTTTTTTCATCTTGATTACACTTTTCATAAGAATATTTTAAGAATTTTAATATTAGGAAGATTTTTATAGGTATTAAAATTAGATTTCTACTATATCTCTATTTGTGTAATTAATGTTGCGATGCATTATCTTTCAGTGAATATGATGTGATAAATCTTAATGTATAATTCTATAATCTATATTTTTAGTTTGTGCTAAACGATATACGTCAAGCTGTAGAAGTCTTTCCAAGTAAAGTTACAATCATAGCAAGTTATAAAGAATAAGAAACTTGTATAACGTGTAATTCAAAAATTCTAGAAAAGCAAAATTTCTAGGTATCGAAATTATGAAGGAGAAAACCCGTCAATTGGTTATTCATCTTATCCTATTGTTTTTCAAAAATTAAATAACGAGTCAAATTAATATTAGAAGAGATTAGAACAGATAAAACAAAAATATAGTTTAAGAGTTTCTTTTTTCGATATTGTATTTACCTATCGCGTGTAATGTGTTGTCTATCTTTTATAAATATAAACTTCCTTAATGAGTATAAACTTCTTTAATGAGTATATTCTTTAATATAAAATTGACCGTCTGAACTACAGGCTTTATATTTTTATTCTTTATTAAAGTGTGAAAGATGTTAAATACCAATCTTATATAAACTTTAGCAACGTAATATTTGACTTTCTTAAGCTGCTGAATGTAAGGTGGATAAAGCGGTTATTATGAGTCATAGGATAAAAATCTATGCCTACTAGGATTTAGAAATATCAGATTACCACGAAAGAGATAATACGGTAGTCTGTTGTCAACACTAATTTGAACAACATTGCATAGGAAGATCCTGCTCTGGATTTTATTTCATTATTCGAGAATTTGCAACAGCTAATTAGTTTATAATCGTTACGTTATGCAGTTTATCCTTTGTGACGTTTACTCTTTTGAGTAAACGTCACAAAAATTTCCACTAGCAGCTTAGTACATATTGGATAAGCATGGAAAAATTCAATCTTTTAATTGCTTGCAGCTAAATAACAGCACTATTAAGTTTCTCCTGTATTGCTTCTTGTCCATTCCTCATAAAATAGAAATCAGGGAGACCACAAATATATTATACCATCATTGTGTTAAAACACTTTAAGTAGAGATATTTACACTCATTTTTCTTCACACTTTCTGTGTAAATTTTTAAGTAATACGGCATTATCATTTTCTGTGTGTATATACCGCCCTTATTGGTGGTGTTACCATACTTCCATATGAAGCGAATACTCATCATGGCAGGAGGTACTGGGGGGCATATCTTTTCAGCACTAGCAATTGCTCGGGCATTGCGAAGACAAGGCGTAGAAGTACATTGGCTTGGTACAGATGGGGAGCTTGAAGAAAAGGTGGTTGCACCTGAATTTCCTTTAAATCGTATTCAAATAAAAGCCTTCCGTGGAGAAGGGTTATTATGGAAATGTCTGATGCCTTTTCGTTTGGCAAAAGCACTGTTACAAACTTATCGGATTATTTACCGATTAAGACCTGGTGTGATTTTTGGCATGGGTAGTTATGTTACAGGACCTGGTGGGTTAGTGGCATGGTTAACACGGATTCCTTTGCTCATCCATGAACAAAATTCGGTGGTTGGGCTAACAAATCGCATGTTAGCTGTCATATCAAAATCAGTCATGCAGGCATTTCCTAATACATTTCCTAAAAATCCAAAAGTAATGACTACAGGTAATCCAATTCGAGTTGAATTACTCAATATACCGTTACCACAGACTCGTTTTGCTGTTCGTCAGGGGCCGTTACGAATTTTAGTATTAGGTGGCAGTCAGGGAGCACGATCAATTAATCAAAAAATCATGCGTGCATTACATCAATATCCCCGATCCCACGAAATTATGATTTGGCACCAGACTGGCCTACCCGATTATCAAGTCATTAGAGATGATTATCAAAAAATATTAATTAAAGCTCAAGTCAATGACTTTATTGAAGATATGGCAAGCGCTTATGCATGGGCTGATTTGATTGTTTGTCGATCAGGCGCCCTAACAGTAAGTGAAATCGCAGCCGTCGGTGTTGCCAGCATTTTTATCCCTTATCCTTATGCTGTAGATAACCACCAATTTTATAACGGCCGCTTCTTGGAACAGGCAGGAGCTGCTATTATTCTTCTTGAAAAATCATTGACGGAAGTAAACTTAATTCATTATTTTGAACAATTTGCTCATCATAGAAACCGTTTGGTAGCGATGGCGGAACGCGCACGAAATTTGGCACAACCTAATGCAGTGCATCATATTATCGCTGAATGTGAGAAACACTATGTTGTTCGATAACAAGCGCATTAAACAC
The DNA here is from genome assembly GCF_018107685.1 of Coxiella endosymbiont of Amblyomma nuttalli. Classification (GTDB taxonomy): domain Bacteria; phylum Pseudomonadota; class Gammaproteobacteria; order Coxiellales; family Coxiellaceae; genus Coxiella. The sequence goes on from NZ_CP064834.1 coordinate 294,387, forward strand.
ATGCACTGCCTAGGTATTGGTGGTATCGGCGTTAGCGCTCTTGCGGAAATCTTATTAAAAAAAGGATATCGAGTAACAGGCTCTGATATTTCACGTGGCACAAATACAGAGCGACTGCAACGTTTAGGTGCTGAGATCGCGTTTAATCATGCAGGTACAATAGTTACTCAAGCCGATTGTGCGATTTATTCTAGTGCTATTGCAACAACTAATCCCGAATTAATGGCAGCTAAACGCGCTAATGTTCCTCTTTTAAAACGAGGGCAAATGCTTGCAAATGTGATGGCAGATTATTATTCCATTGCTGTTGCTGGTACTCATGGGAAAACAACTACTAGTGCTATGTTAGCTAACGCTTTTGTTAAAGCGAATTTAGATCCTACTTTTATGGTGGGGGGTACATTGAATGATGGACAAACTCCTGCAAGAGTAGGTAAAGGTCGCTATTTTATTGCAGAAGCGGATGAGAGTGATGCTTCTTTCTTATTTATGAAGCCAAATATTGCTATTGTTACGAACATTGATGCCGATCATTTGAGTACCTATGATGGGGATTTTAATCACCTAAAACAAACATACGTGCAATTTTTGCATCAAATTATAGAAAAAGGAGTGGCTGTTTTGTGTATTGATGATCCTATTATTCAGCGATTAATACCCACGTTATCTCAACGCGTAGTGACTTATGGCTTTTCCTCCAGCGCTGATTATCGTGCCGATAATTTTTGTCAAAAAGGAATACAAGGTTATTTTGAAGCTTACCGTTCCAACCATGCTGCCCATCTGTCCGTTAGGCTAAATATGCCGGGACACCACAATGCCTTGAATGCTTTAGCAGTAATAGCAGTAGCCGATCTAGTAGAAATGGATGAATATGCGTTGCTTCAATCGTTAGCAGCATTTCCAGGAGTAGATCGCCGTTTTGCTATTCGTGGAAATATGATTACTTCAAACGGAAATGCTCTAATTCTTGAAGATTATGGTCATCACCCTAATGAAATTAGGGCAACACTCACTGCTGCGCGAGCAGCCTGGCCTAATAGACGAATTATACTAGTGTTTCAACCACATCGATATACTCGTACCCGTGATCTAATGGCGGAATTTGCTTTTGTGTTGATGAAACCTGATTTATTGATTTTATTAGAAGTGTACAGCGCGGGTGAATCACTTATTCCAGAGGCAGATGGAAAAAGCTTATTAAAAGTAATCGAACAAAATGTTCAGCAAAAACCCGTATTTGTACCATACCTACAAGATCTACCTGCAACATTACAAACCATCGTGCAGCCTAACGATATTGTCATTCTCCAAGGCGCAGGAAATATAGGATCTATAGTAACAACTATAGTAAATAGTGCAACTAATGATTCGAAAAAAATTTAGTTATTTACGGGGAGATTTATTTTATGATCATAATCTGGCACGTTATACCTCATGGCGTGTAGGAGGCGATGCGGATCGACTATATCAACCCGCCGATTTAGCTGATTTACAAAATTTTCTTAATCAATTACCGCGCCATGAACCGTTAACGTGGTTAGGATTAGGAAGCAATGTTTTAATCCGAGATGGTGGCATAACTGGTACGGTTATTTTGACACTTAATCGATTGAAAGAAATGAAATTATTTAACAGAGAGGCTAAGAAAATAATTATTCGTGTAGAAGCCGGTGTCACTTGCGCTAAATTAGCGGGATTTTGTGCGAATCATGGATTAGAAAGTGGAGCCTTTTTTGCGGGAATCCCAGGGACAGTAGGAGGTGCATTAGCGATGAATGCTGGTGCTTTTGGAGGCGAAACATGGCGTTATGCTATATGTGTAGAAACCATTAGTCAACGTGGTGCAGTATATGAAAGAGTTCCGAATGAGTTTAAAATTCAATATCGTCAAGTAGAAGGATTAAACAATCAATTTTTTGTAGCGGGTTATTTTCATTTTAATCAGGGAAATGTTGTTAAAGCAAAAGAGGCTATTAGAATTTTGCTTAGAAGACGATATGCTTCACAACCTATCGGAACTTATAATTGCGGTTCTGTATTTCGAAATCCGCCAGGCGATTATGCAGCACAATTAATCGAATCGTCAGGTTTAAAGAAAACTAGAATAGGCAATGCAGAAGTTTGTGCAAAACATGCTAATTTTATTTTAAATAAAGGTGCTGCAAAAGCGGCTGACATTGAACGTTTAATTTACTATGTTGCAGATCGTGTATATGAAGTTCACGGTGTTCGACTGATAAAGGAAGTACATATTATTGGGCGTATATGAGACGGTATAAAATAAAAAAACCATATAACTGGTCGGTTTTCATACGGAAGATATTTCCTATAGGATTAATAATGAGTATCTTAATTGCTTTTTTATTAACACTCATCGCTTTATGTAACTCAAACATACTTCCCTTTAAAAAAATTAAAATATCAGTGAATGGAAATCATATTAGAACAATGACTTTGAAAAATATTATTACTCAAAATATAGATGGTGGTTTTTTTTCGCTAAACGTTTCAGCGTTGCAATTAGCATTATTGTCGATACCATGGGTTGATAACGTTTCCTTACGACGGGTTTGGCCTAATAAACTGGAAATTGTAATTCAAGAGCAACAACCAATTGCATGTTGGGATAATAATGCATTGATAACTGCAGAGGGCAAAATATTTTCACCACCTTCTGATACTATTCCTAAGAATTTGCCCCATTTACAAGGCCCTGATGATAGTGTTTCTCTTGTTTTAAAATGCTTCCGACACCTTAATCAAGAATTAATGCCGCTCAGTGTCGTTGTTATTACTGCCTTAACTCTCAGCAACCGATATGCTTGGTCTTTGACGTTAAATACGCATACCAAAGTATACCTTGGACGAGAAAACATCGATCAGCGCTTCAAACAACTGGTCCACCTTTATCCCAGTGTTATTAGCTCCCATGAAAATCAAATCGACCACATCGATCTTCGTTATCCGAATGGACTTGCGATTCAGTAAAGAAATGGAAATGAAGAGTACATTCAGTTAACATAATGCATGTACGAAATTTAGTTATGAAAATTATTGTAGATGATAATATTGTTTCTGATTATTTGCCTGTGGTTTCTTGGAATGATCGAGGGTTATTATGGGCAGACGGATTATTTGAGACGATTAAATCGGAAAATGGAAGATTATTATTCTTCGAGGCTCATTATAAGAGATTTTTTGAATCAACAATTAAATTATTTATTCCTTTTAAGGTTCCCTTAGAGGCACTTAAAAAAAAATGTTATCAAATAATAGAGATTAATAAATTGGATGGTGATATAGCGATAAAGGTGATACTAACCAGAGGTCAGCTAGAACAAGGAAAAGGGCTTGGTGTTCCGAAAAAAGCTTTTCCAAAGTTAATCATTACAGCAACTTCTTATCATCGACCAGCTACTCAACCGACTGTATATATCACAACAATTAAACGGAACGAGTATTCTATGCTCACTCAAATTAAGACGCTGAATTATTTAGAATCTATTCTTGCAAGACAACAGGCAGTTTCACATGGATATGATGAGGGGATCATGCTCAATACGAAAGGTGCTGTTACTGAAACGAGTATTGGTAACATATTTATGATTATTAATAGAAAAGTGCTTACACCAAAGAGAACAGATGGTATTTTGCCCGGTATTATGCGACAAATTATTTTTAATGCTGTTCAGGAAGAAGGTGGTTCAATAATAGAGAAAACTCTATATCCCAAAGATCTTTTTTCTGCAACAGAAATTTTTCAAACTAATAGTCTTTTGGAAGTACAATCGTTCTCAAAAATCAATAAATATCCCCTATTAACAGGGAAACAGGCTATTTTGACAAAACAAATCTTAAAACAGTATCGATCATATAAAATTAAAAATTTAAATTAAAAAATTTAAATTAAAATTTTTTTCTCCTATACTATTTCAGTTTCCAGTGAATTGGGAATGACAGAATAAAGTTAATTTCTAAATTTCTATGGATATTTATATGTCAACGAAACTGCTGACGAACTGCCATTTTTAGATTTGAAGTACGAAAAGTATGACTTTAACAGGATAATATTGGGATTTCTGTAGCAAGAAAGACGCTAGTGTTTTCGATGACAATTACGGCGAGGGCCATTGTAATCGGTCCTTATTCTTAATGATGGTTGCATTTGTGAACCTATGTTATTCAGGACCTATTTTCTTATGAAGGAATAATTATGTTACGAATCGGTTTAACAGGTGGTCTTGGTAGTGGAAAAAGTACAGTAGCCAATTATTTCGCAGCATTAAAAGTGTCTGTTATCGACGCCGACAAACTTGCAAGTGAACTTACTCAACCTGATCAAGAAGCTTTTAAAAAAATCGTTGGGCACTTTGGAAAAGAAATCTTAACGAACCACGGATTATTAAACCGTTCAAAATTACGAATTTTAGTTTTTCGAAGTTTAAAAGAACGTCTATGGCTTGAAAATTTGTTACATCCCATGATTATCGCGAAAATGCAAGAATCGCTAAAAAATTTAAAGATCCCTTACTCTATATTAGTGGTCCCATTATTAGCAGAATTTTCGCAATCAATAAATTTTCTTGATCGCGTTTTAGTGATCGATGCTCCTGAATCACTCCAAATTCAACGAGTAATAGCGAGAAATAAATTCTCTCAGAAAGAAATTCAATTAATCATGCAATCACAAAGTAGACGTAAAAAACGACTAGCGATAGCTGACGACATACTTACCAATGATCGGGATCTCATGGTGTTACGTGAGTCGATTTTTAAGCTGAATGTTAGGTATTTAAAATTAGCTGTGGAACAATATACTCAAAGTGCTCAATAAAATTCATGTGCTCAATAAAAATCCGTCATATATTTTATGTGTGTTACTGTAGATTAACGAACTCTTTTTGCACATTTCATAATAATATTGACATTATTAATTCTTTATTTATTTAGAGCACAGATTTCGTTGGAGTTTGCACCATGACCACGAGAAGCAGTCATATAATCGACAGACTAGCTACAGAGGGACGCTTAGTTTCACTTTGTTGCAGTATTTTACGGGACAGCACAGTACCTCTCTAAATCTTAGAGGCAAAAGTCTTCCCGACATACAATCGTAAATGTATAAAGTTATTTTTATCCTGACAGATGCCCTTCAAACTTGCTGCTGCATTTATTTAACTAATTAATACCAATTATAACTAATTAATGCCAATTAACAAGTAAGCAGCAGTATATCTTTCATTCTATCAGAAATTACGAAATTGGAAATTGCGAAAAGCGTTAACCCACTAATCGTTATGAATATTACTTTAAACGAAAATAAAACACTTTTGTTACGTAACTTCCTAAAAAGTATGGACCTGAGAGATAACAATCAACATAATCACCAAGTTCTAATCGACAATTTTTATGGGAGAAGAAGAGAGAAGACACGGTACAAACTCGATATTCAAGTGCATTATGCACAATAGATGAAGCTCGATATCAGTCTTCATCGTTCCACTAAACCTAATGCTCGTGAAAATACATTATCTTGGCAATAATTTTGTGATCTATAAATTTACAACACTTAAGGTATATCAGAAATGCTGATTGATGATCGCTTGCTCATCGATATTATTTCAAAGCACTCGATTAAAAAAATCAAGCTCATTAAGCTCATTACAAATGTCACGCAATAATTCTGTATGCCCTTACAATAAATTTACCATATTATACAGTCACAAATTACATCAACTCTTGTATTGACTGAAATAACACATCAATCAAATGCGTTACGCTTCCAAAAAATTTCGGAACTCTTACAAAATTTTTAACTAATTTTATTCTACAATCCTGTAGACCTGCAGGCTCTTATAATTTTAACAAATCCAGTGAAGCTAAGATCACTACTAACGATGGAGTTTTCATCAAAAAATACCATAAATTTCATCTTGTCAATTTATCCACTTAATTTTACTTATTGGAAAAGACCTATTCTAAGAATTATGCAGGTAAACACCGTATTGCTATTCATTTCTTTTTCTTTTCATAAAAGTATTGCGGAATTTAAAAAATAATTAAAGATAGTATAAATTAGCTTGAGAAAATTTAATTCAGTGATCTCTTAAACAGAGATCCAACAAAGCGACTGTTCTTCTATTTGCACAACTTCCTCTTCAAATCTATAAATTATGTTTGATGACTTTATTCACTTGTCTCTATTTCTCCTCTTGTCTCTATTTCCCCTCAGGGGGGGGGATGCCTATAAGCCATCTTACTCTACATAAGATAAGCGTAGAAGCATTAAAATATCGATTTTAGGATTAATAAAATACCACCACTGATAAACATCCCTTGTTATGGAACGATAAAACCTTATCTATTCTCATATCTGCTTAATGTTTTAAAGAATGTGATTTAAATCAACTTTCCATGGCACTGTTTATATTTCCTGCCACTTCCACAAGGACATGATTTATTTCGCCCAATTTTAGGCTGAGTACGTATAACAGGTTGAGCGACTTCACTTGCAGCAGCGACAGTCGCAATTTTGTCGATGGACTGTAGTGCAGTGACTTCTCCGTGATGATATTGTAATTCTGATGTCAATGGTTCATATAATCGCTGTTGTTGTACAACCTTTTCTTCCGTCGTAATTTCTAATTTTGATAACGCCGCAACCACTTCATACTTAATCCGTTGCAACATCTGCGTGAACAATTCAAAAGACTCTCGTTTGTATTCTTGAGCGGGATTTTTCTGAGCATAACCACGTAAATGAATGCCTTGACGTAAATGATCCATAGCAGCTAAATGTTCTTTCCAATGGTGATCCAACAATTGCAACATCACCGTTTTTTCAACTTCTCGCATTACTTTTGGATCTACTTTTGCTTCTTTTTCTTTGTAAGCCCGAGTAATTTCATCAATAAGACGTTTATGCAGCTTTTCTTCCTGCAACGTATCATCTTCCTTAAGCCATTCCGCAATAGGTAACGATAAGCCAAAATCCTCTTGAATTTGTTGTTCCATACTAGATATATCCCACTGCTCTTCTAAACTTTGTGGTGGAATAAACAAACTAACCATATTAGAAATAGCTTCTTTGCGAATCTCTTCGATAGTCAAAGATATATCTTCAGATTCCAATAATTGAATACGTTGTTGATAAACGACCTTCCGTTGATCATTTGCAACGTTATCATATTCTAACAACTGCTTACGTATATCAAAATTCATGCCTTCAACTCGACGTTGTGCTCTTTCGATAGCGTGAGTAATCCATTTATGTTCAATAACATCGTCTTCTTTTACACCCAATCGGCGCATTATGCTTGACATTCGCTCAGCTGCAAAAATACGCAATAGATTATCTTCCATGGAAAGATAAAACTGTGACGACCCCGGATCACCTTGTCGACCAGAACGACCACGAAGCTGGTTATCAATGCGCCTTGATTCATGACGCTCTGTCCCCAATACATGCAAACCACCGGCGGCAATTACTATATCATGCCTTTTTTGCCAGTTAGTCTTTCGATTCTTGACTTCCTCTTCATTAAGATCATCTAATTCAGCAAGTTCTGTTTCTAAATTACCACCTAACACGATATCAGTTCCACGACCAGCCATGTTAGTTGCAATAGTTACAGCTCCCGGACGTCCAGCTTCTGCAATAATTTTTGCTTCGTGTTCGTGGTTTTTTGCGTTCAGCACTTCGTGTTTTAAATTAACTCGCTTTAAAAGCCTTGACATAAGCTCCGAAGCTTCAATTGATGCCATGCCAATCAAAAGTGGCTGGATTTTTTCATGTCGTTTCTTAATCTCATTTACGATCGCATCAAACTTCATTTTAGCTGTTAAATAAACCTGATCGGGTTCGTCTTGACGAATCATAGGTTTATTGGTTGGAATCACGATGACTTCCAATCCATAGATTTTTTGTAACTCAAACGCTTCTGTATCAGCCGTACCTGTCATACCTGATAATTTTTCATAAAGGCGAAAATAATTTTGAAAAGTGATTGTAGCTAATGTTTGATTTTCTAACTGAATCGGTACACCTTCTTTTGCCTCTATAGCTTGATGCAATCCATCCGACCAACGACGACCTGGCATCAAGCGACCCGTGTGTTCATCGACGATAATTACTTCATTATTTTTTACAATATAATGAACATCTCGATGAAAAAGTGCATGTGCGCGCAAAGACGCACACATGTAATACATTAAAGAAATATTCGAAACATCGTATAAACTTTCCCCCTTATACATCAATCCTTGCCTAACCATTAATTTTTCAACAGTTCGATGGCCTTGCTCAGTAAGATAAATTTGTCGATTTTTTTCGTCCAAACTATAATCACCATGATCGTCAAGCGATATTTCTTCTTCCTTTTGACCATCCTCTATCTTTTGCAACTTCAGTAATGGGATAAGTTCATTAATTTTGAAATAGAGGTCTGAAGACTCTTCTGATTGACCAGAAATAATTAAAGGTGTCCGTGCTTCATCAATTAAGATTGAATCGACTTCGTCAATAATAGCATAATGCAATGCTCGTTGTACCCGTTGGTCCAGGCTGAACACCATGTTATCGCGTAGATAATCAAAACCAAATTCGTTATTAGTTCCATACGTAATATCTGCCGCATAAGCTACTTGTTTTTCTAAAGATTTCATCCCTGGAATATTTACACCTACCGTTAAGCCTAAAAATTCATAAATTGGTTTCATCCATTCCGCATCGCGTTTAGCTAAATAATCATTAACCGTGACAATATGAACACCTTTTCCTGTTAAGGCATTGAGATATGCTGGCATTGTTGCACTCAGTGTTTTCCCTTCTCCAGTCCGCATTTCTGCAATTTTGCCACTGTGCAATGCAAGACCGCCGATCAATTGCACATCGAAATGATGCATTCCCACCGTACGCGCACTTGCTTCCCGGACTACAGCAAACGCTTCAGGTAATAAAGCATCGAGTTTTTCTCCTTTATGAAGTCGCCTTTTTAATTCGTCAGTTTTACTGCGTAGTCTCTCATTGGAGAGAACCTTAATTTCAGGTTCTAGTGCATTAATTTTTGAGACAATTCTAGAATAATGCTTAAGTAATCGCTCGTTACGAGTTCTCAGTATCTTTTTAATAAAGTTGCCAAGCATAAGTGGCATTGTATATCATTTATCAATGAATAGACATTTCCCTCAAAAAATGAAATCAATACAAGCCAACGATCCTAAATCTATCACTTATTATTTTCAAACTGATCCTCTTAGATTCATTGTCCAAAGAGCAAATCAAATTACCGCGCTAGAAAAGATGCTTGTAAATTTCCTACCATCAGAAGTTATACCTTATTGTCAAGTGATGAATATATCTCACCAAACACTTACTCTTCAATTGGACAACGCTGTTTGGGCCACACGAGTCCGCTATTTAGTTCCTAATTTAATTGAAGCATTTTCTCAACAAAAAATGCCTATCGCTTCAATTCAATGTCGGGTTAAGCCTTGGTGGCTCTAGTGTAATTTAGATTCCTGCATTATCATAGCCTGAAAACCTGAAATCCCACCATATGGTGTTCGAAGGATGATTAAGGATGATTGATGACTATAATTATGATTATAATTAAATTAATTAAATCGCCATAATCACAGGCGCAAAAGAAAAAGGTAATTCCGAAGAATCTTTAAAGGTTACAATTTCCCATGCATTTTTTTCTGCCAATAACTGTTTTAACAATTTGCTATTTAAGGTATGTCCCGATTTCACCCCGTCAAATGAGCCAATTAAACTGTATCCTAATAAATAAAGATCTCCAATGACATCAAGAATTTTATGTTTGACAAATTCATCTGTGTAACGTAAACCGTCCTGATTTAAAATTTTATACTTATCTAGTACAATGGCATTGTCCAAGCTAGCTCCTAAAGCTAAATTGTTTTTGCGAATAAATTCATAATCCGATAGAAAACCAAATGTTCGTGCGCGCGAAACTTCTTTCATGTAGGAAATACTTGAAAAATCAAGTGTCGCATTTTGATTATGTTCGTTAAATAATGGATGATCGAACTCAATGTTAAAACTAACCTTAAATCCGTCATAAGGCTCAATCATTACGCTTTTATCATTTTCTTCTATCTTAATTTTTCGTTTAATACGAATAAATTCTTTCGGTACGTTTTGTTCTTCAATGCCTGCAGACTGAATTAAGAATATGAAAGGACCTGCACTGCCATCCATAATCGGCAACTCAGGTGAAGTGATGTCTACATAAAGATTATCAATACCAGAACCACCTAGAGCCGATAACAAATGTTCTACAGTTGCGATACGAACATCATCTTTTGCTAAGCAAGTCGATAAACTGGTATCTCCAATGTAGTTAACACGAGCAGGAACTTCGACGACAGGATCTAAATCCGTTCGACAAAAAATAATCCCCGTGTTAGGTGGGGCAGGGCGTAACGTCAAATAAACCTTCTCTCCGGTATGAACACCAATACCTGTGGCTCTAACCACATTTTTCAAAGTTCTCTGCCTAATCATTAAACAAATCCATTACCGAAAAACGAGGCGCATTTCAGCACATCCTTTTTATAATAATTAATCATTTTTTGAAATGATCTCAATCGTCCTGACGACGTAGAAAAGCCGGAATATCAAGATATTCAAAATCCTTATCACCACGTTGTTTTTCCAAATCTACATTTGGTCTAGCAGACTCCTGATTTCGCATGTAAGTAGGTCGATCAAATCGATAGTAGTCCACTATTCCATCATTTTTTGTGCTCTTTATAGGTTTTATCATAACGGTAGCATCTGCACTACTATGAGTTATAAGGCCAGTGACGACCACTGTTACGCGTAATTCATCACTCATTTCGGGATCGATTACTGTCCCCACTACCACAGTAGCATTCTCTGAAGAAAACGCTTTCACTGCCTCTCCTACTTTCTCGAACTCACCGATAGAGAGATCTATGCCTGCAGTAATGTTAACTAATACACCTCGAGCGCCTGTGAAATCCACATCTTCTAGTAGAGGACTCGCGATTGCTGCTTCCGCTGCTTCCCGAGCTCGGTTCTCACCACTGCTTATACCCGTTCCCATCATGGCCATGCCCATTTCCGACATGACGGTTCGTACGTCAGCAAAATCAACATTAATTAATCCAGGGCGAGTAATTAAGTCCGCAATCCCTTGAACTGCACCTAACAATACATTATTAGCTGCCTTAAAAGCATTCAATAATGTAATGTTTTTACCAAGCACACTCAACAATTTATTATTAGGAATAGTAATCAGCGAATCAACATAACTTGTTAACGCTTTAATACCTCCTTCAGCAACTTCCATTCGCTTTTTACCTTCAAAGATGAAGGGCTTAGTCACTATCGCTACGGTTAAAATATCCATTTCTTTCGCTACTTCAGCAAAAATAGGAGCGGCTCCTGTACCAGTACCACCACCCATGCCTGCAGTTAAAAACACCATATCTGTCCCTTCAAGGACTTCACAAATACGATCTCGACCCTCTTCAGCCGCTTGACGACCGATATGAGGATCTGCACCTGCTCCTAATCCTTTGGTGATTTCATCTCCGAGCTGTAAGATAGTTCGCGCGCTTGAACGACTTAAAGCTTGTGCATCTGTGTTAGCACAAATAAATTCGACACCATCAATACTTTCAGTCATCATGTGTTCAATCGCATTACCCCCACCGCCACCGATACCAATCACCTTTATTTTAGCGTTTTGAGATGACATTTCACCAAGCTCAAACATTATAATTTCCCCCAACTTAAAAAGTTCCTTGAAACCAGCTTTTCATCCTCTGCCACAAACTCATTCCATATTCTAAATCAAACACAGGTCGACCACGATTATTGCTTTGGTTCTGGTGCCAATGAATCAACAATCCTACCGCTGTTGCGTAAATTGGATTCTCACGGACATCTACTAAACCATTCACATATTGCGGTAACCCCAATCGTACAGGCATTTGAAAGATGTGTTCGGCTAATTCGATACAACCTGGAACACGCGAAGCTCCACCTGTTAATACAACTCCCGCCGTAATTAAATCTTTAAAACCACTATGATGCAATTCTGATAATACAAGTTCAAATAATTCTTCGTAACGTTCTGCAACTACTTGTGCCAGCCCCCTTTTTTGTATCTGCTTTGGAGGACGTTTGGCAATACTCGGCACTTGGATGGTTTCTTCCGCGCTGATTTTTTGCGGCAAAGCAGACGCGTACTTAATCTTGATTTGTTCCGCGTACTGAGTAGGGGTTCGAAGTGCTACTGCAACATCATTAGTTACATGATCGCCTGCAATAGGAATAACGTACGTATGACGAATCGCTCCTTCTGTGAAAATAGCGATATCAGTGGTGCCACCACCAATATCCACCATACATACACCCAACTCTTTTTCATCATCTGTTAAAACGGAATGACTAGAAGCAAGCTGCTCTAAAACAACGTCACCAACTTGTAATCCACAGCAACGCACACATTTAGTTATATTTTGTGCAGCGCTGACAGCCCCCGTAATGATATGTACTTTGGCTTCTAATCGCACACCAGACATACCAACAGGCTCACGAACACCTTCCTGATTATCGATAATGAATTCTTGTGGCAAAACATGAAGTATTTTTTGATCAGCGGGAATAGCCACGGCTTTTGCTGCATCAATAACTCGATCCACATCGGACTGATTTACTTCGCAATTTCGAATTGCGACAATACCATGAGAATTTAGACTTCGAATATGACCACCTGCAATACCCGTATAGGCGGAACGGATATCACACCCAGCCATCAACTCTGCCTCTTCAATCGCATGCTGAATTGACCGCACAGTTGACTCAATGTTGATTACAACACCCCGTTTTAACCCGCGCGACGGATGTGTGCCAAACCCAATAACCTCGATTTGGTTATCTTGACTGACTGCACCAACCAACGCTGCAATTTTGCTAGTACCAATATCTAATGCAACGATAAGATTTTTATCTGGATTTTTTGGCATGGTCGCCAAAGTCTCCCTGTGCGCAACACTGTATTGACAGTTAAATCATCAGTATAAGAGTATAAGCGATTAGTCATGAAATCACCACAATCTTTTTTTCATTTCTTAGTTATGAAAAACTGGTAGAAATATTGTGTTTACAAAAACACCATAACATACCATTTGTGCCAGGTACACCCTGAGAAGATGTATAAAACAAATAAAAAGATCTAGAAAAAGTCGAAATCATAAAGTGGTTCAAAGATTATGTCAAGCAATAATAGTCTTCATAAGATTGACCAAAGTAACACGAAGCGACATGCTTAATGTCGTAGACGAACATTAATCATAACGTATCTATGAAAGTAATTAAGTAATAACCGATGATGACACAAAATGAGTACTCTACAATTCAACCAATTCAATTCAGTTATATAATTAAAGAACAAATATTTTCTGAGTACGGTTAAGACAGAGTCTGTACAAAACTAAGTAATTAACTTATGGGATATTTGTGATAAATTTTTAAAGGATTTGTACAAGATTGGCGATATGAATGAGGCAAGAATAAATCGAAAGTGATTTCGATTCGATAAATAAATTGGTAGATTAATGGATTGATAGATTGAGATAATGCTTTGATATTCGTACTGAATGAATATATTATAATTTGATTAGTATTTCACTTAAAAAGTCATCTGTATTTTACCAAAATCGGTGAGCTATAAAGCTTGTTGAGAGCGTAAATCACTTTTTCGCATGATGGCATGGAGTGTTTGTCACTTATTGTATGATTGCCATTTATTGTATGATATTTATAATGTTCGATTTTTTTCGAAATCTCAAAGATAAAAGGAAGTATTAATAAAAGTGAGTATCTAGAAGAATGAGATAATTTTAGTGATGTCTTTTTTAAAAAAAATAAAAATTGTTAATAGAAATACTCGTGGGAGAAACTTAAAAAACATGATTTTAAATATAGTCGGTACTAATAATCAATTTGCTGAAGAATAGTATTGTGCTTTGAGGTATTGTGTTTTGAATTTAAAAAAAGTAATTAAAATTAAGGAATCATAAACTACAAGTGGTCTAAAATCATAGAGGTAGTGATTGAAAAACCATTTATATTAATATGCGACACGCTAATACACTAATGATCGTATTTTTCTTGTAAAAATTAAATAAATTTATCTAATAAATTCCATTTGTTCGCTAATACACATTTTTTCACAAAAACTATTTTATAATGAATAAGTAAAAATACTGTGAATCATTTTCGAATAATGTCACAAAATATTAGAAAGGTTTTTGATATTCTCTATTCTCAATTTAGCGTAAAATTTAAGATATTAGCTAAAATATTAACTATCAGTAAAGTAATTAACTAACCAGTAAGGATATCTACGTTAATTAACATGCTTAATTGACATGGAAAATTAAGAATATCGTTTTATTCCATAATGTCCAGGAATCTAAATATTCTTTATTTGAGTACTTCGGTAGATTGCACTAAGACTCGTCATATTTGCTTTCACTTTGTGATCCTGATGATTAGGTTGTTGTATAACTGTTGTATTGTTCGCTCTGTGAGGGTGTTAACATGACGTTCTCAGTACAAAATTGCCAATTGCAACTATTCATGATAAGTATAAAATGTGGAATGAAACATATTTTATTTATAATTAAGAGCAAAGATAATAAAAAAGAAATTATATAACCATGAGTAACCGTATGATATTAAACGGTGACATCCATATTGATATTAGGAATGTTACTTGCTTAAATAAATTTTATTGAATACATTGTACTATTCTATATTTCCTGCTCAGTATGATATGATACGGAAAATCGATAAAAAATTTATTTTGAAGAGCTAATTTTAGTAGTTAGTTTAGAATTGATACTCATGCTTTTGTTTGCCGCTACTTTGTCTAAATGAGTTAGTGCTTTGACAGACGATAGAATGTCGTGATTGTGACTAGATGGACCATAATAATATACTCTGAATGAAGAAAGTTTTTATGTATTGTTTTTCTTATCTAAAGTGATTCAAATATGGCAATAATTAAACTTTTTTTTTCAAAGAAAGTGACTCTAGAATTCAGTTATATTCATAGACAATTAATAGTAATAAACCACCACAATCCAATTTCTCCAGCAGATAAATTTGGCAAGTTTCTCCTTTGTCATTAGGACAATTTACTCACTAACTGTGAAAGAAAAAAAGAGAGCTTTTAATGCTCAGCAAACTCAGCAAACTTAACCTTAATACCTGTTTACGTAACCATATGCAGGGCAATGTTAACCACGTTGATCTGAATACAAGAAAATGAAGGAAAGACAGATATATATAAAAATGATGAAGTGGGAGAGTAGGAAGGGAAGTGGTAAAATTTTGCCGATGTAGCTTAGATGGTAGAGCAACTGATTCGTAATCAGTAGGTCCGCAGTTCGAATCTGCGCATCGGCATTGTAAAATCAAAAGGATTTTTCCCCCAATTGTATCAGTTTATTCGTACACTGCTCTAAATTACAAAAATTACAATACTTGAGTGCATAAAATTCATAAAAAATAATTTTTTTTAACTTCGAACACTAAAATATGCACTACTCACAGAAGCAGTTGAAAGCAAGATATTTTGTTATAATAATTTTCTTATAAAATTACATTGTGGATATTGTTATAATTATTTCATTAGATGTGTTATGGAAAAGCGGTTTTTTGTACTAAAACATTAAGTCAGAGAAATAATTATAAGTCAGAGAAATAATTATTGTTTCAATTTTTAATTGAATCAAAAATGCGACTTATAGTAGCATGGTCTGTTTTCTACCTAAAATAAAAAATGTGTCATTTTTCGTAAAATAAAATATATTGCCACCCACATAGTTTCGGTTGAATTAAATTATCACTATTGTAATTATAGATGAAAAATTACAATAGTGATAAAACAATTTCTAATTAGAATACGAAGTAAGTAAACATACTAGAGTTTTTATAAGAGATTGCACTTTATTAACGCGTCAGTCTTTTGCAGACCACGTTTGCTATGTTGCTCAACTAATTCCAAAAATCTAAAGATATTTTAGCTTTTATAACTAGTCTAACTTGATTGTATATTTTATTTTGGAAGAGTCTTGTAGAAATTAATCTGATTAAATAGCTTTTAATAGATCTGATTTTAATATAAAAATCATATCAAATCAACACGTTTCTAATTTTATTTATCTTGCTTTAGTTGTATTTATAAGGTATACAGACTCAAAATTCATATTGTAGATTATCTTCGTACTTTTCCAAAATTATGATCACCGAGATCCATGGATTCAGTTGATTTTTGCGAGTAGTGATTGCAGTTTTTGGTTTAGTGAGTGTCCTTATTTTTAAAATTGCGAATACATTAAAGGAGATCAACCAAGGGTTTTCGTCCAATCGCTTTATAATGAGATTATCTAATTATCTACAGTTACAGTCTTTAGATTTTTAACATTACTACATATAGTCTAACTAATATCAATAGATGGGTAATTAACACTAATCCAGGGGATTTTTATTATTCGCCGCTAATTGTGTATTTTGATATAAATGCAATTCTGCTAATAATTGTTTTGCTGTTGCAAGAAAAGGTTTTTTGTAACTACGAGGGATGTGAGCTATTGGTAGTTTCATTGCTAACCAATCACGAGGCTTACCATCCATATAGAAACCGAAATGAAGATGTGGTCCTGTTGCCCAGCCTGATGCGCCTACATAACCAATAATCTGGCCTTTATGCACCCATTCGTGTAATTTAATTTTTGCAAATCGTGACATGTGACCATAAAGAGCTATATAATGACGACCATATCCAACTTTAATTGTCTTTCCATATCCTCCATCTTTACCAACAAAAACTACACTTCCTTCGCCAATAGATTTGATAGGTGTTCCGATATTTGCTGCAAAATCAATGCCTAAGTGAGGATGCATTCGATGTAAGACAGGATCAAAACGATAATGACTAAAATAACTACTGATGCGTTTATAGTGCAGTGGACTATGTAAAAAACAGGCTTCAACGCCAAGACCATCAGGGGTATAATAGGCAGTACGTTTAACATGAGTATAACGAACTGCTTGGCTAATTTTCCCTTGGTGAATGAATTCAGCGGCAATAATATCTCCATCACAATATTTTCTTCCATAAATGTATTCTTCTTGATAAAGAAGATTAAAACCACTACCCAGATGAAGATTATGAGAAAAATCGGTCTCTTCTCCAAAAATGGTTTGTAATTCACTGAGCATGCGTGTAGTCAGTCCAGCTTTTTTAGCATCTCGGTTAAGGGAGTGAAATATTGTGAAGGCTTTGTAGGCAAGAATTATTGAAACAGGATTATGAGAAATTTTCTTTATAAAATGATTGCCTTCCCGAATGATTATTGCTGTTTCGGCAGTTGATAAGAGACATTTAAGAGCAATCAATTGATGAGGCGGTTCAATTTGGAAATAAAGTATTTGATAAGGATGTAAGGTAGCTAGTGATTTATGTTGTTTAATGACCTGGAGTAGATCATGCTGATTAATTTTTAATCGATCAAAGATTGCGGACAAGTCTTCTTTTTTTTGAACGATTATTTTTTGCCACTCTAGCGGAGTGGTGGCTATTTTTCTTACAGAGAAAGTGGATGCTGGAAGATTAAGTGCAGTCGTTTTTTTATTGTTGCATACTAGATGTTTATAGAATAACTCCGTTAACGTGATAAGGACTACGGAGATAGCGGCAATGATCGAAATCGTTGATTTCCAGCCCTGCATTCGGATTCCTTGTTAATTGTTCCTTATATATCTCATTGATAATTCCAATTTTAGATTGTACCACGTAATATTACATTGCGGAATAATTCATGGGGTTTAAGTGATTTCAGTAAAAGAAGCATTAGAAGAAATTAAAAGAGGCACGGTTGAGATCATTCTTGAGAAAGAATTGGTTGTGCGACTAGGTGAAGAAAAGCTATTACGAGTGAAGCTTGGATTTGATCCAACTGGGCCGGATATTCATTTGGGTCATACTGTAGTACTCAATAAGTTACGTCAATTTCAGACGTTGGGACATGAAATTATTTTCCTTATCGGAGACTACACAGCGATGATCGGTGATCCAACCGGAAAAAATGTGACACGAAAACCATTGACGCAAAATGTCGTGATGGAAAACACTAAAACATACGAAACACAAGTATTTCGCATTCTAGACCCTGAAAAAACACGACTCACTTTTAATTCTGTTTGGATGAATGAGCTAAAAGTTGATGACTTGATCCGTTTAGCCAGTACTTATACAGTTGCCCGTATGCTAGAACGGGACGATTTTAAGAAACGTTATATGGCGAGACAACCTGTTGCTATCCATGAATTTTTATATCCGTTATTGCAAGGTTATGATTCCATCGCTTTGCGTGCGGATGTTGAATTAGGCGGCACAGACCAGAAATTTAATTTATTGGTAGGCCGTGAATTGCAAAAACATTTTGGTCAACGAGCGCAATGCATTTTAACAATGCCTTTGTTAGAAGGACTAGATGGTATACAAAAAATGTCGAAATCATTAAATAACTACATTGGCATTATGGATCCGCCGGATGAAATGTTTGGAAAGATTATGTCGATATCTGATGAGTTAATGTGGCGTTATTATGAGTTATTGAGTTTTCGTCCAACGCAGGAAATTAATCGATGGCGCAGAGAGGTATTTGACGGGAAAAATCCGCGTGACATAAAAGTGTTGTTGAGTAAAGAACTTGTCACACGTTTTCACAGTAGAGAAGATGCAAAAATAGCACATCAACATTTTATTGACCGGTTTAAACATCATGTGTTGCCAACAGATTTGAATGAAATTGCATTAGTAACTGAAAATAACTATCTGTCCATTAGCCACATTCTGCAACGTGCCGGTTTAGTAAACAGCACCTCTGAAGCCCGTCGTATGATTACTCAGGGTGCTGTACGCATCGATGGCGAGCGTGTTGAGCATATCCATTTAATTGTCTCTATCGGAGAGAGTCATCTTTATCAGGTAGGAAAACGTCGGTTTGCTAAGGTGAAAGTGGTTGCTATCTAAATGAATATGTGTGAAGAGGATTATTTTCTTGCTAAGTTTGCAATGGATATTAGTAAACCACAATGTTGTGAATAAATTACAACAAAGATTGTTAATCTACACTAACAGATACATCAAAAAGGCCAAAGCGCATTAGATTTTATTTTTTTTGTTTTTGAAAATGCTAACAGTTAGACAATAGTTAGATTAGAATACTTATCTTGACGAATCTTGCAGATCCATTTTTTCTTTGGCTGATAAACAATCATCCGGCAGAAAAATTTAACAAAGTGGTAGCAGTAAGAAGGAAGATAAAGTGTGCATCAATCAAATGTCGATCGTTAATCTTTAAACAGTAAGTCGCAAATTTTTTGTTGATATTTTTAACTTTTCTTTATGTTTTATCAATGTCTTTCTAAAAGAGAGTTATTGAATTGTAAATTGGTATACTCGGTGAGTATGGTTCTAAAAATTCAAAATTACACCTAATAATTAGTTTTTCATTTTAGATATCAGCGATCAATATCACTTCATTTTACTTGACATCAGTGTATAGGGGTTTACTTTGAAACTAAAATATTTATAGGAAAGATTTCGATTTATTTATCCTGAAATACGTAGTCAACCCATAATTTCCTTTTTTACAAATAGGAGAAAATTTCAAAATGTGTAACTTATGAATAGATTGGCTATGGTGGTCAGAGAGATAAAAATAATACAGTTCAAACTATATCTAGCGACTTAGTGGCTTATTTTCTTGTTCTAGCACTTATAAAAACACGTTAGAACTGTATCGAAACACTACGAATAACAATAGTAAATGACTGTGCTCCTTCTCTGCAGTTTTTAAAAAACGAAGTGCCATCCGGAAGATTTTTAAAATTTTGCTGTCCGTGATATCATTAGCCTGATCGTACAAGTAGGATATTCTGTTGCATTTAGATCAATTGGTTTTTACTTAATAGTTTAGAAACCATAAAACTAGTTACTAATCGAACTAAGTGCTTTTTGTTCATAAATTGATTCTAAAAAAAAATGTATTCGACTATCTAGATATGCCTATGTACACGACATTCTATACTATGAAATTCTATACTATAAATAAGAAATAAATTAATGTTCTAATCACGATTTTATAAAGAGAGATTAACGTTTTTATACTATTTTATCAAAACGATAACTAATACTTCACTATTTCAATGGTAATATTTGCATTGTTATTCGATTCAAAAATCATAGAAAATACTAGTTAACTTTCTCGCACAAAGCGTTTCTTGACACCAAAGCATTCAAGGGGTTTTGTCTCTGTTATCCTGAACCTTACTACATGCTTTTAGTGCTTAGGTGCGTTCTGAAGCGGAATTTGCCGATACCTATAAAATTCGTATAGCGTATCCCGAATTCTATATTATAGTTTATACATTATGGTTTAATATATTATAGTCCATGATAGGATACTAGAAGTCCATGATAGGATACTAGAAGCTTTCCAAAAAAACTGATTAAATCTATGCAAATTTAATATCAAATTTAATATATTATCCTGATCTCATTAAGATGTCGTAGAATCTCTCATATTTCATTGATATAAAAATACTACTATATGAAGGCATCGAAAAACTTACTTAATCATATTTTAACTTTTTAATTTATTAGGGATTTTAGTCAGATGGACATTGAAAATAGGATAATTTCTATGAAACTGGTATATCTTACTACTGCATTGGATCCTTAGTTAAGATTTCTTATGATTAAACCATCTATGCAATAATAGTACTTACTTTATGCCACAACACTAAACACACGTGTATTTAAAGGTTGTCGTAAATATGGTTATGAGGAAGACTGGAGTTAGCTAGAGTTATTAGGAAAGAGGAAAGCAAACCCGTTCGATGTTATATTTCATACTTCTCTTGTTTCTCAGTATGTACAAAAGGAGAGAGATTATCCAATTAAGACAGAATAATCTGGTATAGAGCAATTTGGTTGGACTAGCTGACTTTGTCAAATATATGCATATATGCATATATGCACCTAATCAAATAAGATCACCCTTGCATTAGCTCATTTTAAAGTGAGAAGCCTTGATGTTAACTGTAATTCACGATGTAATCTACCTGTGCAGATATTGGTTTAGAATGTTCAAAGTATGTTAAATAACGATAATGCTTTCTTTATGGTATAATACTCAAATTGGACTGTAAAAATTTTTATAACCCTGTTGGATAGCAGGGGCGTTCATTTTATTCTTGACTTTTCTTATAAAGCGTGTAGAATGAGTGCTCTTTACTTGGTTCCTTAATGGAATTGCTCTTTAAAAAGTTAGCAGCGAAAGGAAACAGTTTGTGTGGGTACTGTGCAGTTATTCGGGTTACCAATAATTCGACGCATAGAACCTGCTTGACTGCAGTATTTTGTGTCGAGCCTTTAATATGCCCCTCTTGCGAGGGGCAGTAGTTTGTTTAATTGAAGAGTTTGATTCTGGCTCAGATTGAACGCTAGCGGCATGCTTAACACATGCAAGTCGAACGGCAGCGCGGAAGGCTTTTAGCCTTCTGGCGGCGAGTGGCGGACGGGTGAGTAATGCGTAGGAATCTACCTTGTAGTGGGGGATAACCCGGGGAAACTCGGGCTAATACCGCATGATCTCTACGGAGCAAAGCGGGGATCTTTGGACCTCGCGCTGTGAGATGAGCCTATGTCGGATTAGCTTGTTGGTAGGGTAATGGCCTACCAAGGCGGCGATCCGTAGCTGGTCTGAGAGGACGGTCAGCCACACTGGGACTGAGACACGGCCCAGACTCCTACGGGAGGCAGCAGTGGGGAATCTTGGACAATGAGGGAAACCTTGATCCAGCAATGCCGCGTGTGTGAAGAAGGCCTTCGGGTTGTAAAGCACTTTCAGCAGGAAAGAAATTCTCAGGGATAATACCCTTGGGCGCTGACGTTACCTGCAAAAGAAGCACTGGCTAACTCTGTGCCAGCAGCCGCGGTAATACAGAGAGTGCAAGCGTTAATCGGAATTACTGGGCGTAAAGCGCGCGTAGGTGGATATTTAAGTCGGATGTGAAAGACCCCTAGGCTTAACCTGGGAATTGCATCCGATACTGGGTGTCTAGAGTATGGTAGAGGGAAGTGGAATTTCCGGTGTAGCGGTGAAATGCGTAGATATCGGGAAGAACACCAGTGGCGAAGGCGACTTCCTGGATCAATACTGACACTGAGGTGCGAAAGCGTGGGGAGCAAACAGGATTAGAGACCCTGGTAGTCCACGCCGTCAACGATGAGAACTAGCTGTTGGAAAGTTTGCTTTCTAGTAGCGAAGCTAACGCGTTAAGTTCTCCGCCTGGGGAGTACGGCCGCAAGGTTAAAACTCAAAGAAATTGACGGGGGCCCGCACAAGCGGTGGAGCATGTGGTTTAATTCGATGCAACGCGAAAAACCTTACCTACCCTTGACATCCTCGGAACTTGTCAGAGATGACAAGGTGCCCTTTGGGAGCCGAGTGACAGGTGCTGCATGGCTGTCGTCAGCTCGTGTCGTGAGATGTTGGGTTAAGTCCCGTAACGAGCGCAACCCTCGTCCTTAGTTGCCAGCGGTTCGGCCGGGAACTCTAAGGAGACTGCCGGTGATAAACTGGAGGAAGGTGGGGATGATGTCAAGTCATCATGGCCCTTACGGGTAGGGCTACACACGTGCTACAATGGGCAATACAAAGGGTTGCCAAACCGTGAGGTGGAGCTAATCCCAGAAAATTGCTCGTAGTCCGGATTGAAGTCTGCAACTCGACTTCATGAAGTTGGAATCGCTAGTAATCGCGAATCAGAATGTCGCGGTGAATACGTTCTCGGGCCTTGTACACACCGCCCGTCACACCATGGAAGTGAACTGTACCAGAAGCGGGTAGGCTAACCCTTTAAGGGAAGCCGCTCACCACGGTATGATTCATGACTGGGGTGAAGTCGTAACAAGGTAGCCGTAGGGGAACCTGCGGCTGGATCACCTCCTTATTTGACAGTGATTCGATAACTACATTAGTATCCACAGAAACTGCTTTCTAGATTTTTCAGAATTTGAAAAATTGGGAGCTGGAGCAATCCCGAATCGGATAAAATGCATTCGGGTCTGTAGCTCAGTTGGTTAGAGCACACCCCTGATAAGGGTGAGGTCGGAGGTTCAAGTCTTCCCAGACCCACCATCTCGGGGCCATAGCTTAGTCGGGAGAGCATCTGCTTTGCAAGCAGAGGGTCGGCGGTTCGACTCCGCCTGGCTCCACCAGACTTCGAGTGTCAACTGTTAATTCACAGCTGCCGAAAATTCGCTTTCTGACATTAAAAAATGGGTTTAAAATTTAAAAAAGGCACTCATTTTTTGATGCGTGGAATTTACACGCTGCTCTTTAACAATTTGGTAAAAACAAAAATTTGGTGAAAAAGTAAAGGCGCCATTTTTAGGTATTCTTAAATATCTTTTAGGTATTCTAAATATCCGTATTTAACGTTCGTATTTTTAGTATCCTAATAAACTAATAATGAATGACAATCCTGGTAAAATTATTTTATCTAGATCTGTTTTATCTAGATCATTTAGGGTTGTGTAGTCAAGTGAATAAGCGCATATGGTGGATGCCTTGGCAGTAAGAGGCGATGAAGGACGTAGTAGCCTGCGATAAAGCTTCGGGGAGCTGGCAAACAAGCAATGATCCGAAGATTTCCGAATGGGGAAACCCAACCCTTCGGGGTTATCGTGTACTAAATTCATAGGTATACGAAGCAAACCTGGAGAACTGAAACATCTAAGTATCCAGAGGAAAAGAAATCAACCGAGATTCCGTTAGTAGCGGCGAGCGAATGCGGAAGAGCCCAGTTACCAAATCGCTATTTGTTCTAGCAGAATGTTCTGGAAAGTTCAGCCATAGTAGGTGATAGTCCCGTATGCGAAAGGCGAATAGTGTGGATAACAATGAGTAGGTCGGGACACGTGTAATCCTGACTGAAGATGGGGGGACCATCCTCCAAGGCTAAATACTCCTTACTGACCGATAGTGAACTAGTACCGTGAGGGAAAGGTGAAAAGAACCCCGGCGAGGGGAGTGAAATAGAACCTGAAACCGTATGCGTACAAGCAGTCGGAGCATTTTTCTGAAATGTGACGGCGTACCTTTTGTATAATGGGTCAGCGACTTACTTGTTGTAGCGAGCTTAACCGTTTAGGGGAGGCGTAGAGAAATCGAGTCTGAAATGGGCGTTTAGTTGCAATGAGTAGACCCGAAACCGAGCGATCTATCCATGGCCAGGATGAAAGTTAGGTAATACTGACTGGAGGTCCGAACCCACTAATGTTGAAAAATTAGGGGATGAGTTGTGGATAGGAGTGAAAGGCTAATCAAGCTCGGAGATAGCTGGTTCTCCTCGAAAGCTATTTAGGTAGCGCCTCGTGTATAATTCTTGGGGGTAGAGCACTGTTTCGGCTAGGGGACCACCAGGTCTATCAAACCGAAGCAAACTCCGAATACCAATGAAATTTAGCACGGGAGACACACTGCGGGTGATAAGGTCCGTGGTGGAAAGGGAAACAGCCCAGACCGTCAGCTAAGGTCCCAAAATCACAGTTAAGTGGTAAACGATGTGGGAAGGCTTAGACAGCCAGGAGGTTGGCTTAGAAGCAGCCATCCTTTAAAGAAAGCGTAATAGCTCACTGGTCGAGTCGTCCTGCGCGGAAGATTCAACGGGGCTCAAACTGTGTACCGAAGCTACGGGACTCTTTATTAAGAGTCGGTAGAGGAGCGTTCTGTAAGCCTGCGAAGGCAAACCGAGAGGTTTCCTGGAGGTATCAGAAGTGTGAATGCTGACATAAGTAACGATAATGTGGGTGAAAAACCCACACGCCGAAAGTCTAAGGTTTCCTGCGCAACGTTAATCGGCGCAGGGTGAGTCGGCCCCTAAGGTGAGGCAGAAATGCGTAGCTGATGGAAAACAGGTTAATATTCCTGTACTTGTGCAATACTGCAATGGGAGGACGGAGAAGGCTAGATCAGCCGCCCGATCGGTCGTGGTGGTTTAAGTGTGTAGGGAGAGTACTTTGGTAAATCCGGGAACTCAATCTTGAGACATGATGACGAAGTACATACTTGTGTGTACGAAGTGATTAATGCCATGCTTCCAGGAAAAGTCCCTAAGCTTCAGGTATTGTGGAACCGTACTGTAAACCGACACAGGTAGACAGGTAGAGAATACCAAGGCGCTTGAGAGAACTTGGGTGAAGGAACTAGGCAAAATAGCACCGTAACTTCGGGAGAAGGTGTGCCCTTGGTAGGTGAAAGTTTTACAGCTGGAGCTGAAAAGGGTTGCAATAACTAGGTGGCTGAGACTGTTTACTAAAAACACAGCACTCTGCAAACTCGCAAGAGGACGTATAGGGTGTGACGCCTGCCCGGTGCCGGAAGGTTAAATGATAGGGTTAGTCTTTAGACGAAGCTCTAGAGTGAAGCCCCGGTGAACGGCGGCCGTAACTATAACGGTTATCTATATGTTTATATGTATTATATTTATTTTATATATTTATTCTACCTCTATAGTGGCTGTTATAAAATTTGGCTATATGCTGGAAACTCCGAGTATCCTGCAGTACTCACTTTACATAATTAAAAATACCTTAAACATTAAGTTATTGGGTTAATTTATTGAGTTAATTTTACGGGGTAGTTTTATGCGAAGTAGTAACAATCTGACAGGTGCGGACAATCAGCAGGAAAGATTGAAATTAATTGATGTGAAAATTAACTTCAGAATCCTCAGAGACTACATGCCGGACACTAATGCTTCATTAGTGAAGATATAGTCCGACCTCTATGGCGACATGGAGAATCTGGCGGAAATGACCAGATCTTTTTCGATTTTTGATTTTGATAATCAAAGTATGGGAAAGTAACAAACTGCCTAAGGTAGAAAATGTGATGTCTTAATATCGCTGCTTTAGTAAAATTTGGCTATATGCTGGAAACTCCGAGTATCCTGCAGTACTCACTTTACATAATTAAAAATACCTTAAACATTAAGTTATTGGGTTAATTTATTGAGTTAATTTTACGGGGTAGTTTTATGCGAAGTAGTAACAATCTGACAGGTGCGGACAATCAGCAGGAAAGATTGAAATTAATTGATGTGAAAATTAACTTCAGAATCCTCAGAGACTACATGCCGGACACTAATGCTTCATTAGTGAAGATATAGTCCCGTCTGCATGGCGACATGCAGGAAAAGTAAGATGCTTTTTACTTTTCGGCTTGTTCAATTTGTATTGAATATAAGTCAAGATTACAAGCGAAATTCCTTGTCGGGTAAGTTCCGACCTGCACGAATGGCGTAACGATGGCCACACTGTCTCCACCCAAGACTCAGTGAAATTGAAATCGCTGTGAAGATGCAGCGTACCCGCGGCTAGACGGAAAGACCCCGTGAACCTTTACTATAGCTTTACACTGAACTTTGAATATGTCTGTGTAGGATAGGTGGGAGACTTCGAAGCTGGAGCGCCAGCTTCAGTGGAGTCGACCTTGAAATACCACCCTGACGTGTTTTGGGTTCTAACCTTGATCCGTTATCCGGGTCGGAGACAGTGTATGGTGGGTAGTTTGACTGGGGCGGTCTCCTCCTAAAGAGTAACGGAGGAGCACAAAGGTACCCTCAGCACGGTCGGAAATCGTGCAATGTGTGCAAAGGCATAAGGGTGCTTGACTGCGAGACAAACAAGTCGAGCAGGTACGAAAGTAGGTCTTAGTGATCCGGTGGTCCTTTATGGAAAGGCCATCGCTCAACGGATAAAAGGTACTCCGGGGATAACAGGCTAATACCACCCAAGAGTTCATATCGACGGTGGTGTTTGGCACCTTGACTTAATCGGGGTGCTGCAGGAGTAATTCTGCACCAAAAATTCGGCTTATAACGGTGAACCCGTCAGTGGTACGATATCACAATTGTACTATACGGCAACACCGTGGGAAGTCTGATGTCTAAATAACGCACTTTTGGTGGAAAAAGTACTTAGGTACGATAATGATATAACGATACCTAATAAGTGAGTAGTAAGACTTACGTCAATTGAAACAAAGTTCTCAGTTGCTATGTATTATCATTATCTTCGCCAAAACCAGAAAAGCACTGCTAGGTGAGTTTTGTATATTGACATTGTGACCTCGTAACGACTGACCTGAAAAGGAAGACCATTTAGAATAACTGAATGGTAATACGCCGACTCCTGTTTGCTTTAAGTTAGGCTATGACCCACAAAGGTCTAAAGTCAATGACAGGATGAAGATATAGTCTATACCATATGAAAGTATGGAGTCATATACGATGTCGGCTCATCACATCCTGGGGCTGTAGCCGGTCCCAAGGGTATGGCTGTTCGCCATTTAAAGTGGTACGTGAGCTGGGTTTAGAACGTCGTGAGACAGTTCGGTCCCTATCTGCCGTGGGCGTTGGAGATTTGAGAGGAGCTGCTCCTAGTACGAGAGGACCGGAGTGGACGTACCTCTGGTGTTCCGGTTGTCACGCCAGTGGCATTGCCGGGTAGCTAAGTACGGACGGGATAACCGCTGAAAGCATCTAAGTGGGAAGCCCCCCTCAAGATGAGATCTCCCGGACCTTTAAAGGTCCCTAAAGATTCGTTGAAGACTACAACGTTGATAGGCAGGGTGTGGAAGCTCAGTAATGAGTGAAGCTAACCTGTACTAATTAATCGTGCGACTTGACTATGCAACCCTAAATGGTTTTTAAGGTCTTTAATTGTTCACCGGTTTCCTGGCGGCCATAGCGAGTGGGTCCCACCTGATTCCATTCCGAACTCAGAAGTGAAAACGCTCTGCGCCAATGATAGTGTGGATCCTCCATGCGAAAGTAGGGCGCCGTCAGGATTTTGTTTTATGCGAAAAGGGTTTTTCAGTATAATATTCTTATGATAATACTCTTGATAATACTCTTATGTCTTATGTTTTTTAGTACAATACTCTTATACAGTACTCTGTTCTAATTAACATTCTGTGATATTTACAGCAACTGCTAAACCACCTTGCGAAGTTTCTTTATAAATCGTGTTCATATTCTGACCAATTTCTCGCATGGTTTTGATCACCATATCTAATGAAATTTTATGCTCTCCATCTTCGGCCAGTGCTAATTGCGCTGCATTAATAGCTCTGACAGCACCCATCGCATTGCGTTCAATACAAGGAATTTGTACAAGACCTCCAACCGGGTCACAAGTAAGGCCTAAATTATGTTCCATCGCCATTTCTGCAGCAGTTTCAACTTGTAAGATTGTACCTCCTAATACAGCGACCAGCGCACCAGCGGCCATCGAACAAGCCACACCTACCTCTCCTTGACAGCCCATTTCAGCGCCAGAAATAGATGCGTTTTTTTTGTATAAAATTCCGATCGCTCCTGCTGTTAATAAAAAATCAATTATCCCTTTCTCTGTTGCTTCTTTACAAAAATATTTGTAATAGCTTACAACTGCCGGAATAATGCCGGCAGCCCCATTCGTCGGGGCTGTGACTACACGACCACCAGCCGCATTTTCTTCATTCACTGCCATCGCATAAGCATTTAACCAATTCATCGTTTGGGGATGCGCTGAATTTGGTGGTCCAAGGGCTAATAATTTACGATGAAGTGATGGTGCACGGCGTCGAACATGCAATGGACCTTCAAGAAATCCGTCAGTTTTACAGCCTTTTTTAATACAGTTTTCCATTGTACGTGCGATATCTTGTAATTTTTGTATGATGGTTTTCTCATCATACTGTGTTTTTTCATTCGCTAGCATGATGTCGGCAATTGAAAATGATTGCTTTTGGCAATGTGCGATAAGTTCAGCGGCCGAGTCAAATGGAAAAGGAATATTTTCTGTATCATCCAAAGTAGATAGATTTTTTTCTCCATCTTTAATAATAAATCCTCCACCAATAGAAAAATAGAGAGATTTTCGAATGAGTATGTCTTGTGCATTATAAGCTGCAAATTCAATACCATTTGGGTGGAAATCAAAAACCTGTTTATAATTGAAAACTATGTCATTTTTCGTTGAAAAATCAATATAATTTTTATTAAGTAGAATAAGTTGTCTTTTTTCTTCAATTTTTTTTACACGTTTACTGATTGAATCAGGATCAATAGTTTCAGGAGTTTCTCCAATTAATCCCATCATAATTGCTTTATCTGTTCCATGACCCTTTCCCGTAAAAGCTAATGATCCGTATAAGGTAGTAGTCAATCGATGAATAGAAGTGAGTTCGTCCCGAAATCCACAAATAAACTCTTTAGCAGCGCGCATGGGCCCAACTGTATGAGAACTCGAAGGTCCAATACCAATAGAAAATAATTCAAAAACACTAATCATAATTACTAAAACATAATTACTAAGATAAAAAGAAAATCTGAAATTATTTTAGCATGTTCTAAAAATTAGAGTAGAGTTAAAGTGCAGTCATCATGATATAGTAGCAATTCCGTAACTCATTACCATAAGAATACTTTGCGTCTAAAAAAGCAAGAAGGGCAATAGATAGCTTATAAGGAAAGGAAATGCCTTGACAGATTTGAAGGATTTTTATATCAAATCTTGAATGAAGCAATCTAACGTGAGGTCTCTTGTACGTCTTTTGTTTAATCGCCGTATCATGGCAGTTTTATTTTTTAGTTTTTCTTCCACTTTACCCTTGGTGTTACTTAGTGGAACGTTGCAGGCATGGTATATCGATGTCGGTGTGAGCTTGACGGTAACTAGCAGTTTGAGTCTGTTACAATACGCCTATATCGTTAAATTTCTTTGGGCACCTTTAATGGATCATTATGCACCGATAGTATTAGCACGACAACGAGCTTGGGTTTTAATTACTCAAATTGGGCTTGCACTGATGTTTGTAATTATTGCTTCTATGAATCCTGCCAAGCAGCCATGGGAAGTATTTTGGGTATCTGTGATAACTGCTTTTATCTCAGCATCGCAAGATATTGCAATTGATGGGTATCGTGTAGATGTGTTACATCAAAATGAACGAGGATTGGGTTCTGCAGTAACCACCGTAGGAGGACGTATAGCAATGTTGATTGGTGGAGGACTTGCCTTAATTATAGCGTCGGATTACGGATGGCGAATTACCTATCTTCTGATGGCTTTATTAATGTTCACTCAAATCATCATTACTTTATTAGCTGCTAATCCTGAGACAGCCGTACATTCACCTGTACCATTTCAGGATGCACTATTGGCTCCACTTCAAGAATTATTTACTCGTGAACATATCATGATGATTTTGTTGTTAGTTTTGATATATAAATTTAGTGACACTTTGACACTATCACTAAATACCGCGTTTTTAATGCGTGAAATGGGTTTTACTTTATTGGAATTGGGTTACACCTATAAATTGGTTAGCGTCATTGCTGCGCTTTTAGGTGGTTTTGTGGGAGGATTTTTAATGCCGCGACTGGGACTTTATCGTTCCCTAATGATTTTTGGATTCTTACAAACAGTTACCAATTTGTCTTTTATGATATTGGCTATAGTGGGTAAAAATTTTCCTCTTATGATCAGTACTATTTTTTTAGATTATTTTTGTGGAGGATTATCAACAGTTGCTTTTGTGGCATTTTTAATTACACTTTGTCATAAGGAGTATTCAGCTACACAATACGCTATTTTATCAGCATTCATGGCAGTCACTCGAATGATTATTGGACCAATCGCTGCATATTTAGTTATACACATAGGGTGGGTTGTTTTCTATTTAATTACTTTTTTTGTGGGTTTCCCGGCGTTGTTTGTCTTATACTGGTTACGTGAGCGAGTTAATTTCAGTGCAAATCCTTATATGGCTCACTTAAATTCTAATATGACGATTAGATGAATCAACTGCTTTTAGCGTGGGTTCTTAGTGGATGTAAGATTGCTTTTATTTATATACCACTTACTTCCTTATTTTTTTTTACAGTTGACTTCAATTAAGATGAGCAATTTTGCTGATTAACTTCATAGCTTCATGAAAATGAACAAGATTGAACTATAGTATTTACTAATAACAGTATTTATTAATATATAGGAATTTTTAAAAAATTTGATGGAACAAGAAGGTAGCAGCAAGAAAGTACAGACGAGAATAATATTCTAGCATTATTCTTCAATTGATGAGGTATGGTCTGCGGAGGTTAAATTAGCTATGAATATTTCAACTCAATCTGAATTAACACCTTCTGAATTAACACCTTATTTAGAATTTACTCGTGAAGAATGGTGTAATTTTCGGCAAGATATGCCGTTGACTTTAACAGAAAAAGATTTGAAAAAACTCCATGGACAGATAGAGACCGTTTCTTTAAAAGAAGTCGAAGAAATTTACTTGCCTCTGTCGCGTTTGTTGAATTTGTATGTTATTGCAAGTCAAGCATTATGTCAGGTCACAGGGCAGTTTCTTGGAAAACTGGAACAGAAAGTACCTTATATTATTGGAGTTGCAGGTAGTGTAGCGGTAGGGAAAAGTATAACGTCGCGGGTGCTTCAAGCGCTATTGTCGCGATGGCCAGATCATCCTAATGTTAAGGTTATTACAAGCGATGGTTTTTTATATCCTAATGCTGAATTAGAGCACCGAAAGTTGATGGAACGTAAAGGATTTCCTGAAAGTTATGATACAGCACATTTATTACGAGTACTTCATGCTATTAAATCAGGTAAACGCCATGTATCTATTCCGATTTATTCTCATCATCATTATGATATTATACCCAACCAAAAAGAAGTTATTGATCAGCCAGATATTGTCATTTTAGAAGGGTTAAATATCTTACAGATTGATATGAAAAAAAACATTCATCAGCCCCAAGTGTTCGTTTCTGACTTTTTTGATTTTTCTTTATTTGTAAATGCTAAAACGGATACCATTAAAAAATGGTATATTGATCGCGTGTTGAACTTTTGGCAAAGCGTATTCCTACATCCAGATTCATATTTTCATTATTTAACTTTATTAGGCAAGGCTGAGGTTATGGAGTTTGCTGTACACGTATGGCGTGAGATTAATGAAGTTAATTTAAAAGAGAATATCCTACCCTACAAAAATAGAGCCCAATTAATTTTAGAAAAAGGGTTCGATCATTCAGTGCAAAGAATTTATTTGCGAAAAATTTAGGTGTATGTACTGGATATGCTATTACGATAAGATCACATGATCAAGTGACAACAATGGTGTTCTTCATACAATTATTAAATGGGATGTATTATAATCTTGACTTTTATTATATACCAGCTGTATTTTAGAAAATCCTGTGCTTATAAGTCAAAGTGAATAGAACGTATTAATATTATTTTCAGACTGGATTATTTAGTGTTGGGTGTTTACTTGGAACTTCGAATAATTTAGTTTCATGATTCATTTTCATATTGTAGAATTGACAAAAAATTTCAAATTTTAATAATTTCTTTATGATGACAGGTTGTTTCAATGTTAGATAATCTATCGCCAAAATATGATCTTAGTAATTATCGGTGTAAATGGCTCTTGTCATAACTAAAAGAGGCAAGAAATCAGATAAATTTATTAGAGGTATAAACATAGATAGAATACGGAAAGCAGAGAAACTCTTTAATTAATCTCTAACCTTCTTTACTATGAGTACTTGACTATTCTTAATTAAATTGATCAATCAGTAAAACGTTTCATTCTAGTACGTCCTCTCTATATTTTCACTTCAGAATCGAGTACCCTATCTAGGACCTATGAAACACTCAGATAGACCCATACGCACGCGTTTTGCGCCGAGCCCCACAGGCTTTCTGCATATCGGTGGGATACGTACAGCATTATTTAGTTGGCTGTTTGCCAAACAACAGAATGGGACTTTTATTTTACGTATTGAAGACACTGACATACAACGTTCCACTCAAGAATCAGTGGAAGCTATTCTGAGAGGCTTAGGGTGGTTACAGATTGATTGGGACGAAGGTCCTTACTATCAGTCACAACGAATGGACCGTTATCACCAAGCTATTCAAAAATTACTAGATGAAGGACATGCTTATCGTTGTTATTGTTCACAAGAGAGATTACTTGAATTACGAAATATGCAATTGCAAACCAAGAAAAAGCCTCGCTATGATGGTTTTTGTCGAAATACAGCACCGAATAAAATAAACGATCCTTTTGTTATTCGCTTCCGAAATCCAATCGAAGGGAAAATAGTTTTTAATGACCTAATCCATGGTACTATTGCGGTAGAAAATAGCGAACTAGATGATTTAATTATTTTACGCACTGATGGAACATCGACGTATAATCTAGCAGCAGTTGTGGATGATTGGGATATGGAAATTACGCATGTTATTCGTGGTGATGATCATATTAATAATACACCTCGTCAAATAAATATTTTACACGCTTTAGGCGCAGAATTACCGCAATATGCTCATGTTCCTATGATTTTAGGGACTGATGGGAAGCGTTTGTCGAAACGGCACGGGGCAGTCAATGTGTTGCAATATCGTGAACAGGGTTATTTACCTGAGGCGTTAATTAATTATTTAGTTCGTTTAGGCTGGTCGCATGGCGAACAGGAAATATTTTCGCGCGATGAAATGATTCAATGGTTTGATATTCAGGCAGTTAGCCCTTCTACAGCTACTTTCGACC
Organism: Coxiella endosymbiont of Amblyomma nuttalli; assembly: GCF_018107685.1. Lineage (GTDB taxonomy): Bacteria > Pseudomonadota > Gammaproteobacteria > Coxiellales > Coxiellaceae > Coxiella. The sequence continues at coordinate 328,164 of NZ_CP064834.1, forward strand.
ATAAAAAATTACTGTGGTTAAATCAATATTATTTAAAAACCCTAAACCCTGTTCTTATAGTGGATGCATTTACAGAACAATTAAAAATGGCAGGAATTAATTATCTCCATGGTCCTGCTTTAGAGGAAGTGATTGTTGTGCAGGCTAAACGAACAAAAACTTTAAAAGAAATGGCTGAATGCAGCCGCTATTTTTTTGAAAACATTATTCATCATAGCGAAACAACAGCACAAAAGCAGTTACAGCCAGAAATCACTTCGCTGTTGCAAAAAGTACGTGATGGATTAGCTACTTTATCGCATTGGGAAAAAAAGCTTATCTATCAGGTAGTTTTGAAAACGGCGGAAACCACTCAGGTAAAATTAAGCAAATTAACTCAATCTATTCGGATAGCTATAACGGGTAACACTGTTTCACCACCAATTGATGCTACTTTATATTTAATTGGCCGCGATTCAGTATTAGACCGTCTCGATCGTGCCATCCATTTTATTAAGTAATTGAAGATATGCATATTTTAGAACTAAGAATTTAGAGTGGATGTTTTAAAGATAAAAAGAAAATGTGGAGATTGCGTTTTTAGCCAGATGTAGACCTTTATTTTATCATTATGCAAGTCCATCATGTTTATTTATCGCATGCTTCTAGTATCTTGATATATCTTTAATATATCTTAGTATATCTGATCTTGGATAATACATATTGTATTTCTTATTTTTGTATTTCTTATTTTTTAGCTATCGGTTAAGTTCACTCAATTATGTTAGATAATGATAGATTATCCGGTTCTTATCATCCATATCAGAATTGAATATGATTATTGCTTTTTCTGGTGAAAAATCTTATTGCAACATTTTTTATCAAGGTTAGTATCACAATTTGTAGCTGTGTTAGAGAAACAAGATTCAATTATACAATTCTATGTGCATTTGAGGAACATTCAATACTAAACGGAAATTTACGTGCTTCATTTGGATCATGTGGTATCGTAGTAGAGTTATCTTGCTTAATCTGAAAGGATGAAGACACGTCAAAGATTTAGACTTAAGATTTAATAGTTAATTTCAAGGAGGTATTTATAGGCAACTCAAAGAGGAAATATATTACCGAGAAGACATTAAATACCTGGCACACTGAAGGAAACCCATTGAAAATAGTATTTATAAATATCATCTAACATGAAGAGAATCAAAGGGGCTGTGCGTATAGCACAAGTACATGAATTTTGAAGGATCGAAATGACGAAATAATTGGCTGGTGTAGCTCAGTAGGTAGAGCAGCTGATTTGTAATCAGCCGGTCGTAGGTTCGACTCCTATCACCAGCTTTTTCAAACTAAAGATTCGTACCAGTATGTATGGCAAATTATATTGAGACATGGGACGAGAAACTGGTGAAATAAGTTCAAGGAGATAGCTTCTTTACGCAAAGAAGTTTAAGCGCGTATTATTTTAAGAGCTATATCGATTATAGAAAAATACAAAACACTAATCTTAAGGCGGAGGTGTGGGTTGCTAAGCTTAAAAAAGTCTCCTAACGTGCGACACTATAATACACAGACAGGTACAGTAACAAATAAAAATCACTAAATGTAATCGGTACGGTCTCTATCGGTAACAGCAGGATGCTGAACTTAAATCATTTTCTGTGGTATTCTTTCGAAAACACACAAGACAAACATACAAGATATGCAAAATTATTGGATTCAATAGGCAGCTGTTTTCATTTCATAATGTATTCGCGGCTCATCGTAAACGATTTTATCAAATGTTGTACAATACGTTTAGATCAATGGATTTTCAAAGAAAATAAAGGGAATCTATGTCGCGGTGGCTTAGGAGATACTAATTTATATTTTTTCTGGCAAAAACTGATATAAAATATAGAATAAATCTACTGGATGCTTTTAAGAACGCATCAACTTCTACTAACGCGTCTTTAATATTTGGCGCAGTTATTCAATTTGATTTTGTGCTATTTCTGAAAGTATTTTCCGTGATTGTTGGTACATAATGTTTATAAAATGATGCTAGTTTTCATTGCTATTTATGCAATGACCTGTGATAGCTTCAGCTTAGTGAAAAAAAATTTGTCTGCATTATGATGAAAAGAAACGCTCTATAAAGAGAAAAGTGAGATCTCTATTGATTTACTTACGAATGTAATCGAAGGATATAAATGAAATACTATTAAAATATTGTTTTTTATTGCTTCAATGCTACAAATACCTTTGATTAGGTCAAAAGAGTTGCAGGTTTTAATCTCTAGAGGTGAAAGATGGTTATTTTTAGATGCAAGTGTTAGAAAAATTTTCAAAAAGTGTTGTAATACTTTTGGGAAAGAGGAATGAAAACAAGAAAGAAATTACGTGATATTATATAGAGAATATAGAGGGTTGTTCGTACATGGGCGTTTTAGGTGTTACAGCAGTATGCACATATGCTAGCCGAACATAGTTTATTTCATTTATAATTTTTGTGCTTTAGTTTTTGTCTATTTAAATAATTTTATCGATACAACATACCCAGATACAATTTTTTTGATAGCAGGAAGAAATGATATTTTTCTTATTTGAAGAGACGACACTTTTCTTATTTAAAGAAGGGTATTACGGGATAACATTTTAAATTTTCTTTTTTTCTTGAAACAAAGATACAGATATAAAAGCATAATCTTTAAATCTTTCTATACAAATCTCCCTTGGACAGTTGATAAACATTCACCCTTGCCACCATTTGTAACTTAACATTATAAAAGGTATTTTCTGGAAGAGCAACTGTTATCGGCGTGAAAATAAACGCAGAAGATTTAAGAATAGATTAATAAAATCCAAGTATAGCATTAGTGCACCATTGATTGCGGCTTTCTGTTGCTGACTCTTCGTGAGTTCATCAGCATGAAAATAAGCAAATTTAATGCGTTGCGTGTCGTAGGCGGTTAGACCTGAGAAGACAATAATGCCAATGGCCGCGATCGTGAGTTGCATCGTATCGGAATGGAGTTTAGAAATGAATAAAGAAAGCAGGATCATACCAAGCATACCGAATAACCCCATAACACAAAAAGTACCGATGGGTCCTAAATCACGTTTGCTTGTATATCCAAAAGCACTTAAACCTAAAAAGGCAATACTTGTAACTGCTAGTGCATCAAAAACGTTTTGTTTAGTATACATAAACAAAACGACACTGAGAGTAGTGCCAGTTAGTAAAGTGTAAAATATGTAAATAAATGTGGCTGTTTTGGCAGAGAGTCTCTGATTGAGCCACGTCAAGCCAATAACTACACTAAGCTGAGCAATGATTAACCCAAAAAATAAACTGGGTGTATAAATTATCTTATAAAATAAACCATTGTGTGAAAACAGATAATAGGCCATACTAGCTGAAAGAGCCAATCCAAACATCATCCATAAATAAACCCTACTCATGAAGCGAATGATGGTGAAACTTTGGATAGTATGTTGTCTAGGTCTGAATTGATAAGTTTTTAAAGAATTACGCATAACATCTTGCCTCTATTGAATGATAGCAAAGAATTATACAGAAATCAAACACACTTCGCAATTTACATGACTACTTACTTTTAATTTAATGTGTTAGGATTCGGTTGAGTCAATTGTGAAACTATGATGAAAATTTGGAACAAGGTTGATCAAGTACCAACTTTACAGAAAAATGAAGTCCATATTTGGCGCGTTTTTTTAGAAACATGGTCTGCAGATGACATTGAAAGAGGATTAAATATGTTATCTTCCGAAGAAAAAGCGCGAGCAGATCGTTTTTTGCAAGCTAAGCATCGCAAGCGTTTTATTACTTCGCACACCACCTTACATGCTATCTTGACAAAATACGTACTAGAACTGTGGATACCTCTGCGATTTCGTTACAATGAGTATGGAAAACCTTATTTAGTAGATAATTCCGCTTTGCAATTTAATCTTTCTCACTCACATTCAATAGCTCTTTATGCTGTAGCGTGGGATCAAGAAGTGGGGATTGATATCGAGTATATGAGAAAAGATATTCATATCGATAAAATTGCCGAGCGATTTTTTTCCATGGAAGAAAGCACTGATCTCCGAAAATTACCTGCTGAGGAGCAACTAGCGGAATTTTATCGTCTTTGGACATTGAAAGAAGCATATGTTAAGGTAACCGGTCGAGGCTTATCTTTTTTGCTCAATAAATTTACAACCAACGTCAGGTTTATCAAGACAGATGGGTTAATTAGCTCAGAGAGGCGTTGTGAGCAAGCTAAAAGTAAAAGCTGGAACTTATGCTCTATTCCAGTCGGAGAGGATTATAAGGCTGGTTTAGCGGTAGGAAAACTTATTAAAATAGTGCATTATTTTGATTGGGTTACATCTCGTGCGTGAATTAGTGCTTTAAATATTTCTCTGCCGTTCTGGTTGACATCTGTTAAGTTGTTACGCACAATATCACGCTTGATTTTTGAGGTAATTTGTGTTCCAGAGCTTGGATAGCTGAGTGGGGGTGGGAAGTTTTTTCGTTTTCGATACTTAATTGCTAGATACGGGAGGGGTTCCCGAGTGGTTAAAGGGATCAGACTGTAAATCTGACGGCTGTGCCTTCGTAGGTTCGAATCCTACCCCCTCCATATCAGACAGAGAACATAGATATAAATATGAATATATCATAAAGATAGAGAGGACAGGGATTTAGTGATCGACTTACCATCCTTTCTATCTTCTAGAGTACAGCGGGTGTAGTTCAATGGTAGAACTTCAGCCTTCCAAGCTGATAGCGTGGGTTCGATCCCCATCACCCGCTTAGCCCACATAGCTTAGCGGTAGAGCATTTCCTTGGTAAGGAAAAGGTCACCGGTTCAAGTCCGGTTGTGGGCTCAAGACTGAAACTGGAGCTTAGAGTTGTAGTTTAGCAAAACTAACAACAAGAGGTGCAAGAAAAACATGTCAAAGGAAAAATTTGTAAGAGAAAAGCCACATTTAAATGTGGGTACGATAGGACATGTAGATCATGGTAAAACAACACTAACAGCGGCGTTAACGAAGGTGCTGGCGGAGAAGTTTGGAGGAGAATCGAGAGCTTTTGATCAGATAGATAACGCACCAGAAGAACGGGCGCGAGGGATAACAATAGCGACGTCGCATGTAGAATATCAAAGTGCGAGACGTCATTATGCGCATGTAGATTGTCCGGGGCACGCGGATTATGTGAAAAACATGATTACTGGGGCGGCACAAATGGATGGAGCAATATTGGTGGTAAGTGCTGCAGATGGTCCAATGCCACAAACACGGGAGCACATTGTGTTGGCAAAGCAAGTAGGTGTTCCAAAGATGGTGGTGTTTTTGAATAAAGCAGATATAGTAGATGACAAGGAATTGTTAGAGTTAGTAGAGATGGAAGTACGAGAACTTTTGAACAGTTATGATTTTGCGGGAGATGATCTTCCGATTGTGGTGGGTTCAGCGCTAAAGGCACTAGAGGGTAATGAAAGTGAGCTTGGGGTGCTGTCGGTATTGAAGTTAGTAGAAGCGATGGACGAATACTTTATAGAGCCGAAACGGGATATAGAGAAACCGTTTTTAATGCCCATAGAAGATGTGTTTTCAATTTCTGGGAGAGGAACGGTAGTAACCGGTCGTATTGAACGAGGAATAATCAAGGTAGGTGATGAAATAGAAGTTGTAGGTATTAAGACAACAACAAGGACGACGTGTACGGGTGTAGAGATGTTCCGAAAGTTATTAGACCAAGGAGAAGCAGGAGATAATGTAGGAATATTATTAAGGGGAACAAAACGAGAAGAAGTGGAACGAGGCCAAGTATTAGCAAAACCAGGAACGATTACCCCGCATGCAAAGTTTGAAGCAGAGATATATGTGTTATCGAAAGAAGAAGGGGGTCGTCATACACCGTTTTTAGCCGGATATAGACCTCAGTTTTACTTTCGCACAACAGATGTGACTGGTGAATTGACATTGCCGTCAGTCGAGATGGTAATGCCAGGCGATAATGTAAAAGTAACGGTAGAGTTAATTGCGCCAGTTGCTATGAATGAAGGATTACGATTCGCGGTACGCGAAGGAGGTCGAACTGTTGGAGCTGGGGTCGTAACGAAAATTATTGAGTAAATTCGGGAAGTTATATGGCAGTCGTTAATAATAATCAACGTATACGGATCCGATTGAAGGCGTTTGGAGGGAAATGGTTAATTACGAAGGTCAGTAGCTTAATTGGCAGAGCGGCGGTCTCCAAAACCGCAGGTTGGGGGTTCGATTCCCTCCTGGCCTGTTTGTTGTCGCAGCAGATTAGGAAAATAGTGTAGAAGGATGGACGAATATGGCTCAACAAAGTGGGACGTCAGAAAAAAAGACGCGATTTGAGGGTTTAAAATGCCTGTTAGTCGTTCTTCTCCTTGCCGGGGCGGTTGTTCCAGATTTTTTTTATAGACGTGTTGTCTGGCCAATTCGAGTAACTATTAGTATTGTCATGATTACAATGACGTTAGCTATTGTTTTACGAACTAGAAATGGGCAAAGAGTTTGGGAATTTATAAAAGGAGCACGCACGGAATTGCGTAAAGTTTCTTGGCCAACGCGTCTTGAAACTGTTCAAACTACATTAGGTGTGATCATTGTGGTTATGATTACAGCCCTTATTTTATGGGCGATCGACAGCTCTTTTATGTGGGTTATTGCTTGGATGACTGGACAGTAGAGGGTAATAATTGATGAGAGGGCAAGAAAAACAATGGTATGTTATTCAGACTTACTCTAATGATGAAAATTACGTTGTCAAAGTACTAAAGGAACATATCCAGTTAAAAGGCTTGGAAGGTTACTTCGGTGACATTATTATTCCCACTGAAGAAGTAGTCGAAATACGTTCAGGAAAAAAGAGGAGAAGTCAAAGAAAATTTTTTCCTGGTTATGTATTGCTTCAAATGACTTTAAATAATGAGACTTCACATCTAGTGCGAAGTGTACCACAAGTATTGCGCTTTATTGGGGGTACATCGGAAAAACCGACTCCTATTAGCGACAGAGAGGTTGCTCAAATCTTACAACGAGTAGAAGAAGGAGAAAATAGGCCAAAACCGAAAGTGCTTTTTGAGCCGGGAGAACTGGTTCGGATTATTGAAGGGCCCTTTACTGACTTCAATGGAGTTGTGGAAGATGTGAATTATGAGAAAAGTCGCTTACGCGTATTGGTGCTTATTTTGGGCCGTTCAACACCAGTAGAGCTAGAATTTGGTCAAGTTGAGAAAAATTAAAACGATAATGCGATCATAGGGAATTGAAAAGCGTTATTACCTAGAGGAAAAACAGTGGCAAAAAAGATTAACAGCTATATTCGTTTACAGATTAAAGCAGGTGAAGCTAATCCAAGCCCACCCGTTGGTCCTGCGCTAGGACAAAAAGGTGTTAATATTATGGAATTTTGTAAGGCATTTAACGCACAAACGCAAAATATTGAAAAAGGTTTACCTATTCCTGTTGTGATTACAGTTTACGCAGATCGTAGTTTTTCGTTTATAACTAGAACACCGCCTGCTTCAGTATTACTTAAGAAATTGATTTTACAAGGTAAAAGCAGTAGCGCATATCCCAATACTGATAAAGTGGATAAAGTGACTCGTCGACAGTTAGAAATAATTGCCAAAATGAAAGCACCTGATCTTACGGCTGCGAATCTAGACGCTGCTGTGCGTACGATCGCAGGAACAGCACGTAGTATGGGCATGGATGTTGAAGAAGAAGATTAAGGTAATGAAAAAAAGGACAAAAAAACAAAAAGCAACTGCAGAGAAAGTAGAGCAAAATAAGGTGTACTCTCTTACGGAAGCTATTCAACTTATAAAGTTTTGTGCAACGGCGAAATTTAATGAAAGCGTCGATGTGGCTATCAATCTTGGTGTTGATTCTCGTAAATCGGAGCAGTTGATTCGTGGCGCTACTCTGCTTCCTTACGGTACAGGCCGTACTGTTAGAGTAGCAGTTTTTGCTCAAGGTGACAATCTAGAGAGAGCTAAAATAGCTGGTGCCGATATAGTTGGATTAGATGATTTGGCGGGACAGATTCAGAATGGTAACATTAATTTTGATGTGGTAATAGCGACACCTGAAACCATGCAAGTAGTGAGTAAATTAGGTCAAATATTAGGACCGCGTGGTTTGATGCCAAACCCTAAAGTAGGTACAGTCACTAACGATGTTGTAACCGCCGTCAAAGATATAAAACAAGGTAAAGTTCATTATCGTACCGACAAAAGCGGTATTATTCATTGCACGATCGGAAAGGTAAGCTTTGAAGAAAGAGCTTTGGAACAAAATCTGTTAGCTTTACTTATAGATGTGAAAAATTCAAAACCCAATGCTGTCAAAGGAGCTTATCTAAAGAAATTAACTTTATCGAGCACAATGGGCCCTGGTGTTATTGTAGATTGGACGACAGGATAGGGTAAACATTATCTGCAGGCACAGAAACAGATAAGAAAGTAATACAGTGGTAAAAATTTCTCGATAGGTCATCAGTTATGGGTTATTGATTTTGTTAATTATCGTAAAGTCGCAAGCCTTGATATAAAAGCTCTCTGCTATTAAGAGAGGTTCATAGAAATGGTGACCGTCTGTGATGTTGTGGTTGTCCCTGCAATCAGAAGTACTGAAACTATTTTCGAAACAACAATAGGAGAGGAGACAATGTCTTTAAATCTCGAACAGAAAAAGGCAATTGTTGAGAAATTAACAGGTATCGCAAACCAGGCTGCTTCTGTAATAGCCGCTAATTATTGTGGCCTAACTGTTTCTGAAATGTCTGAGTTGCGAAAAACAGCACGTGATCAATGTGTAACGATGCGTGTGTGTCGTAATACACTTGTACGTCTGGCATTCAAGGGAACACCTTATGCTTGTCTTGATAAAGTAATAACTGGTCCTATTGTTTTGTTTTTTTCACAAGAAGAATTAGGAGCCGCTGCTCGTTTAATTGAAGAATTTACCAAAGACCATGAATATCTTGAAGTAAAAGCATTGTCGTTAGACGGTAAATTGCTGTCTACAGATCAATTAAAAGTTGTTGCACATCTTCGGTCTCGTCATGAGACATTAAGTCAATTAGCTAGTGTTATGTTAGCACCGGTGACTAAATTTGTTAGTACGCTTAATGCACCTATCGCGCAAATAGTTCGTATCATGGTGGCAGTACGAGATCAAAAAAACGGTCTGTCGTAATTTTAAACTTTTGGAGTGAATGATTATGGTCCAAATAACAAAAGATGACATTTTGGAAGCAATAGCCAAAATGAGTGTGATTGATGTAGTCGACTTAATTAAAGCAATGAAAGAAAAGTTCGGTATTTCTGATGCAGTGAGTGTTGCTGTTACGGATCCTGTCACAACAGACGGTGAAACTGTGGCTGATGAAGAAAAAACTGAGTTTAACGTGAAAATGATTAATTTCGGTAAAAATAAGATTGGAGTTATCAAGGTGATTCGTACTATCACTGGTCTCGGGTTGAAGGAAGCTAAAGATTTAGTAGAATCCGTTCCGAATGTGATTAAAGAAGGTGTTAATAAAGAAGATGCTGAAAAGATCAAAAAAGAGCTCGAAGAGACAGGTGCTAAAGTCGAGCTTGAATAATGAGTAAGTGGAAATGGAATGCTCATTGAATGAATATCTGTTGAGCAGCTCTACCTCCAACTCGTTGTCCCCACCGTTATGAAACGAAAAAATTGAAATTGAAATGTGTATTATTTATTCATTCGTAAATGAGGTGTGTTCATGGCACAAATAAGTGTTAGAAGCAGAAATCCGGTCATAATTTCTTATTCTGAGAAAAAGCGTGCGCGTATCAATTTAGGAAAACGCGAGATCGAGGTACTAAAAATGCCTTATTTATTGGAAACACAAATAGAGTCTTATCGAAAATTTTTACAGAAAGATATCGCGTCTGAAAGACGTGAAGATACTGGTCTTGAGGCTGCATTTAAATCAGTTTTTCCCATTACGAGCTATTCTGGTCATGCCTATTTGGAATACGTCGGTTATAGTTTGGATGAAAAATCGATTTTTGGTGTTGAAGAATGTAAATTACGGGGCTCTACTTATGCAGCGCCATTAAAGGTTAGCATGCGATTAGTCATTTATGATAAAGATGCACCTGCTGGAAAAAAAACCATTAAATACGTAAAAGAGCAGGAAGTTTATATGGGTGAGATTCCACTCATGACAGAAACAGGAAGTTTAGTTATTAATGGTACTGAGCGAGTAGTAGTTTCTCAACTACATCGCTCTCCTGGTGTATTTTTTGAGCATGATAAAGGAAAAACACATTCTTCTGGAAAATTACTATATTCCGCACGTCTAATTCCTTATCGTGGTTCATGGCTTGATTTTGAATTTGATCAGAAGGATTGTTTATTTGTCCGTATTGACCGGCGTCGTAAATTACCCGCGACAGTAATGCTGCGAGCACTTGGTTATGATACTGAGCAAATACTTGATATGTTTTATCAGACAAACCTTTTACATATTAATAATAAACGGGGAAGCGTTATACTGGAGTTAGTGCCCCAACGATTACGTAGAGAACTAGCGCCGATCGAAATTAGAGATGATAAGGGCAAAGTAATTGTTGAAGCCAATCGTCGGGTTTCAGCGCGGCACATCAATCTTATCGAAGAAGCAGGATTAGATAAGTTAGAATTATCTGATGAATATTTGTATGGTAAAGTCATTGCAAAGACATTAGTTAATAAAGAAACTGGTGAGATTATTGCGCATGCTAATGATGAAATTACCGCTGACTTATTGAAAAAATTGCGGGCTAATAATCTTTGTTTATTACAGACATTATATATTAATGAGATTGAATGCGGTCCATATGTTTCGGAAACACTACGTCTTGATACAACGAATAATCGGCTCGAAGCATTAGTTGAAATTTACCGCATTATGCGGCCTGGTGAACCACCTACTAAAGAAGCTGCTGAAAGTTTATTTGAAAACTTATTTTTCTCAATTGAACGTTACGACTTATCTTCCGTGGGGCGCATGAAATTTAATCGTCGCGTTGGACGAAAAGAATTGACCGGTCCAAGCATCTTGTCCAAAAAAGACATAGTCGATGTTTTACGCGTATTGGTAGATATCCGTGATGGAAAAGGCGATGTCGACGATATCGATCATTTAGGTAATCGACGTATCCGAAGTGTCGGCGAAATGGCAGAAAATCAATTTCGCGTCGGATTAGTTCGTGTGGAACGTGCAGTAAAGGATCGATTGAGTCTCGCTGATATTGAGCACTTAATGCCTCAAGACTTAGTCAATGCAAAACCAGTTTCAGCGGCTATTAAAGAATTTTTTGGATCAAGTCAGCTGTCTCAATTTATGGATCAAAATAATCCGCTTTCAGAAGTTACCCATAAACGTCGTGTGTCAGCGTTGGGACCAGGTGGGTTAACTCGTGAACGCGCCGGATTTGAGGTACGTGATGTACATCCGACGCATTACGGTCGTGTCTGCCCAATTGAAACACCGGAGGGCCCTAATATCGGCTTAATTAATTCGTTAGCTGTTTTTGCACGAGCTAATGAATATGGATTCTTGGAAACACCTTATCGAAAGGTCATTAATGGAGTGGTAACGGATGAAACAGAATATTTATCGGCTATTGAAGAAGGTGATTTTTATATCGCACAAGCTAACACGAATATCGATGGAAAAGGTCGTATGGTGAATGATTTAATTTCTTGCCGATACAGAGGTGAATTTACATTAACAACACCAGATAGAGTTAATTATATGGATGTATCACCACGACAAATTGTATCAGTAGCCGCTGCGTTAATTCCATTTTTGGAGCACGACGATGCCAATCGTGCACTGATGGGATCAAACATGCAACGACAAGCTGTGCCAACGATTCGCCCAGAAACACCGTTGGTAGGGACTGGCATGGAACGCACGGTAGCAGTAGATTCAGGTGTGGCTGTTATTGCTAAACGTAGTGGTATTGTGGATTCTGTTGATGCTTCACGTATTGTCATTCACGTAGACTTAAAAGAAACGGAAAACGATGATAGCGGTGTTGATATTTATAATTTAACGAAATTTACCCGTTCTAATCAAAACACGTGCATCAACCAACGTCCCATTGTAGAAGTAGGCGATAAAATAAAAAGGGGAGATGTGTTAGCTGATGGTCCATCTACTGATATTGGTGAACTTGCACTCGGACAAAATTTATTGGTCGCCTTTATGCCGTGGAATGGCTATAACTTCGAAGATTCGATTTTAATTTCTGAAAGATTAGTAGAAGAAGAACGTTTTACCACGATTCATATCCAAGAATTTACCTGTATTGCACGTGATACTCGCTTAGGATCAGAAGAAATCACGGCTGATATTCCTAACGTTGGTGAGAGTGCCTTAGCAAAACTAGATGAATCCGGTATTGTTCATATTGGAGCTCAAGTAAATTCTGGTGATATTTTAGTTGGTAAAGTAACACCAAAAGGAGAAACACAACTTACTCCTGAAGAAAAATTATTACGCGCTATTTTCAGTGAAAAGGCATCCGATGTAAAAGATACTTCATTGCGCGTGACGCCAGGTATTAATGGTACTGTCATCGATGTGCGTATTTTTACACGTGAGGGGATTAAGAAAGATCAGCGTGATTTAGATATTGAAAAAGCTGCATTGGCAAAAGTGCAGAAGGATCTTAACGATGAACTTCGTGTTCGTGAAGATGCATTATTTGAAAATCTGGAAAAATTATTGGTTAAAAGTGTTGCTTTGGGTGGACCACTTAAATTAACGAACGGTACAAGCATTACGAAGGACTATTTATCAGGATTGTCACGCCAAAAATGGTTTGAAATCCACCTGTCAGACGATAACATTATTAAACGTCTAAAAGCAGCACATGAGCATTATGAAGAACTGCATAAAACACGCGAGGCCAAACTGAAGCATTTCCACGAAAAATTAATACAAGGCGGCGATTTATCGCCGGGTGTCATTAAGATCGTCAAAGTATATTTAGCGGTAAAACGCCGGATTCAGGCAGGTGATAAAATGGCAGGCCGTCATGGCAATAAAGGAGTTATTTCCACCATCGTGCCGGTAGAAGATATGCCATATTTAGAAGATGGAACTCCGGTAGATATTGTTCTAAATCCATTGGGAGTACCTTCACGGATGAATATTGGACAAGTATTAGAAACTCACTTAGGGTGGGCAGCAAAAGGCTTGGGTAATAAAATCGGTAATCTTCTCGAAAATGATTTTGATATCAAACAGTTGCGTAAATCCCTTAAACTTATTTACGATTTTGCAACCACGCAGAAATTTGACTTAGATATACTAAACGATAACGAAATTGTTACTTTAGCGAAAAATTTGCGCAAAGGAGTACCAATTTCATCTCCAGTATTTGATGGCGCAACGGAAGAAGAAATTAAACGTTTATTAGAAATGGCAGATCTTCCAACATCTGGTCAAGCTGTATTGCGTGATGGTCGAACTGGAAAAAAATTTGATCGACCAGTAACAGTGGGATATATGTATATGCTGAAGTTAAACCATCTCGTGGATGACAAAATGCATGCGCGTTCAACAGGTTCGTATAGTTTAGTGACACAACAACCATTAGGTGGCAAAGCGCAATTCGGTGGACAACGATTCGGTGAAATGGAAGTATGGGCGTTGGAAGCTTATGGTGCCGCATACACATTACAAGAAATGTTAACTGTCAAATCAGATGACGTAACAGGTCGCACGCGTATGTATAAAAATATTGTAGATGGAGATCACCGAATGGATGCGGGTATGCCGGAATCATTTAACGTTTTGATTAAAGAAATTCGTTCGTTGGCGATCGATATTAGTTTAGAGAATGAATAATTGGAGAATGTCTTGTGAGAGACTTATTAAAACAACTAAAACATGACAAGCGCGCATCTGAATTTGATGCGCTGTGCATTAAACTCGCATCTCCTGAAGAAGTGCGCTCGTGGTCATATGGTGAAGTGAAAAAACCGGAGACGATCAATTATCGTACATTTAAACCTGAACGGGACGGTTTATTTTGCGCAAAAATTTTCGGCCCCATTAAAGATTATGAATGCTTGTGCGGTAAATACAAACGTTTAAAACATCGTGGTGTTATTTGCGAAAAATGCGGTGTGGAGGTGACATTATCTAAAGTGCGTCGTGATCGTATGGGTCACATCGAATTGGCTTCTCCCGTAGCACACATATGGTATCTTAAGTCGTTACCTTCACGTATTGGATTATTACTCGACATGACTTTACGTGATATTGAACGCATTCTTTATTTTGAAACTTATGTGGTCGTAGATCCTGGCATGACTGATTTAGAACCGCAGCAATTACTTTCCGAAGAAGCTTATCTCGATGCATTGGAAGAATATGGTGACGAATTTATCGCGCTGATGGGCGCAGAAGCAATTCAACGGTTGTTACGTGACATTAGTGTTGCAACAGAAGTAGAAGCGTTGCGTGCAGAATTACCAGGTACAACTTCAGAAACCAAAATGAAGAAACTCACTAAGCGACTTAAAGTCTTGATTGCTTTTTTGGAATCAAATAATAAGCCAGAATGGATGATATTGACCGTCTTACCCGTTCTGCCACCTGATCTTCGACCGCTGGTACCACTCGATGGTGGACGTTTTGCCACTTCAGATCTGAACGATCTATATCGTCGCGTGATTAATCGGAATAATAGATTAAAGCGCTTGTTGGATCTAAAAGCTCCAGATATTATCGTGCGTAATGAAAAGCGAATGCTACAAGAGGCGGTTGATGCATTGCTAGATAATGGTCGTCGGGGACGAATGATTTTAGGTTCTAATCGCCGACCACTCAAGTCGCTTGCAGATATGATTAAAGGTAAATCTGGTCGTTTCCGTCAAAATTTATTAGGTAAACGTGTAGATTATTCTGGTCGTTCAGTGATCGTAGTTGGCCCTACCTTAAAATTACATCAAGCAGGTTTACCAAAGAAAATGGCACTGGAATTATTTAAACCGTTTATTTTTGGTAAATTACAGCGCCGTGGTTTAGCAACTACAATTAAAGCTGCCAAGAAGATGGTTGAAAGTGAAGCGCCCGAAGTATGGGATATTTTAGAAGAAGTGATTCGTGAGCATCCTATCTTATTAAATCGCGCGCCAACGTTACATCGTTTAGGAATTCAAGCATTTGAACCCGTTTTAGTTGAAGGAAAAGCTATTCAATTACATCCACTTGTTTGTACAGCCTATAACGCTGACTTCGATGGTGACCAAATGGCAGTGCACGTGCCACTAACACTGGAGGCACAATTGGAAGCGCGTTCGTTAATGATGTCTACCAACAATGTCTTACATCCTGCTAATGGTGAACCTATTATTGTACCTACTCATGATGTGGTGCTAGGACTCTACTACATCACTCGTGATCGCGTAAATGCGAAAGGTGAAAATATGAAATTTGCAGATGTAGATGAAGTAGTTCGCGCTTATGAAAATGGAAAAGTAGCTTTACACGCGCGCATTGCTGTTCGTATTAAAGAAAGTATTTTAGATGAAATAGGTCAGACAGGAAAACGTGAGCTATTAACTAATACCACTGTGGGTCGTGTCTTATTGTGGCAGATTGTTCCCGCAGGACTACCATTTGTATTAATTGATCAACCCATGACGAAAAAAGCGGTAACAAAGTTACTTGATATCTGTTACCGCAATCTGGGTCTTAAGGTAACTGTTATTTTTGCAGACAAATTAATGTATATGGGTTTCCATTACGCCACATACTCGGGAGTATCTATTGGAGTTAACGACCTCGTCCTGCCGGAACAAAAAGGCGCCATTATTTCAGAAGCGGAGGAGGAGGTTCGTGAAATTGAAAAGCAATATGCTTCTGGCTTAGTAACCTACGGCGAACGTCGCAATAAAGTTATTGATATTTGGTCACGTACTAACGATCAAGTGGCTAAAGCGATGATGGAAAAAATTGCGATCGAGAAAGTCAAAAATACTCATGGTAAGGAGGTTATTCAAAATTCTTTTAATTCCATATACATGATGTCCGATTCCGGCGCTAGGGGTTCAGCAGCGCAAATACGTCAATTGGCAGGTATGCGAGGTTTGATGGCCAAACCCGATGGTACCATTATTGAAACACCGATTACCGCTAACTTCCGAGAAGGATTAAATGTTTTACAGTACTTTATTTCTACTCACGGTGCGAGAAAAGGTTTGGCAGATACGGCGTTAAAAACTGCTAATTCAGGTTATTTGACGCGACGTTTGGTCGATGTCGCGCAAGATTTAGTGGTGACAGAGTATGATTGCGGTACTAATGCCAGCATTGAAATGATGCCCCATATTGAAGGAGGCGATGTTGTGGAGCCGCTGCGCGAACGTGTGCTGGGGCGTGTACTAGCAGACTCTGTAACTAGTTCAAAATCACAAAAAGAACTTATTGCTAAAGATACATTACTGGACGAAAAACTTGTCGATATCCTTGAAGAGCACAGCATTGATCGTGTTAAGGTACGATCCGCCATTACTTGCGATACTCCTTATGGTATTTGTTCAATGTGTTATGGTCGTGACCTGGCTCGCGGTCACATAGTTAATGTGGGTGAAGCAATTGGTGTGGTAGCTGCGCAATCCATCGGTGAACCTGGCACGCAGTTAACAATGCGTACCTTCCATATTGGTGGTGCGGCATCAAGAGCGACGACGGCTAATAGTATCGAAGTTAAATCGGTTGGTAAGATAAAACTGCGAAACTTGAAGACTGTTGAACAAGCTAACGGTAATTTAGTTGCAATTTCACGTTCAGGCGAGCTTGTGGTGCAAGATGCTCAGGGAGGTGAACGAGAACATTATAATGTACCTTATGGTGCGACGATTACTATCCATGATGGTGTTTCTGTAAAAGCTGGTCAGATGGTAGCTCAATGGGATCCGCATACTCATCCGATTATCACTGAAGTAGCAGGTATTTTGCATTTTGTGGATCTAGCAGATGGCATTACGATGAATCGTCAAACCGATGAATTGACCGGTTTGAGTAGTATTGTGGTAACCTCAACTAAACAACGGAGCGTCAGTGGTAGAGAACTGCGTCCAATGGTAAAATTGGTTGACGAAAATAATCACGACCTCTTTTTGCCAGGTGGTAAAAAAGTACCTGCTCACTACTTCCTGCCAGAAGGCACAATTTTAACAAAAGAAGATGGTGAGATGGTCGGCATCGGTGATGTTTTAGCACGTATTCCACAAGAAACGTCGAAAACACGAGATATTACGGGTGGTTTACCTCGGGTGGCCGATCTATTTGAAGCTCGCCGACCAAAGGATGCAGCTATTTTAGCTGAAATTTCTGGGGTAATAAGCTTTGGAAAAGATACTAAACATAAAGGTCGCCTTGTTATTACAGCTCCTGATGGAACAATACATGAAGAATTAATTCCAAAATGGCGTCACGTAAGTGTTTTTGAAGGAGAAATAGTAGAAAAAGGGGAAGTTATTGCAGACGGTCCGAGAGATCCACATGATATTTTGCGTCTTTTGGGTGTCAATGCGTTATCAAATTACATAGTTAATGAAGTACAAGAGGTCTATCGTTTACAAGGAGTAAAAATTAACGACAAACATATCGAGGTTATTGTTCGTCAAATGTTGCGTAAAGTGAAAATCACTTACGCTGGTGATACTGAATTTTTACAAGATGAACAGATTGAACGAACTCGGGTACGAGAAGAAAATGAGAAGACTTTTAAGAAAGGTGGAAAAAGAGCTGAGTTTAAACCCATCTTATTGGGTATTACCAAAGCCTCTTTGGCAACTGAATCATTTATTTCAGCGGCTTCTTTCCAGGAGACTACTCGTGTGTTGACTGCAGCTTCGGTAGGAGGAAAACGTGATGATTTACGAGGCTTAAAAGAAAATGTTATCGTGGGGCGTTTAATACCGGCTGGAACAGGTTTTAGCTATCATCAACAACGTTGTAAAGGTGGGGAATAGCTCTTATAAAACAAAGAATTGAAAGATAATAAGGTAAGGACAGAGTAAAGGAATGGTCTATTAGTTTGTTTTGTGTATCCTTTTCGATTTGATTGTGCAATATATGGACAAAACAAACTAATGGATGGTGTTGAGGGAAATTGAAACTGAAGTCGTTTATCTGAAAAATGTTCTCATGCATGTAAGAACAGGGGACAATGCAGGAGAAATGTACCCTAATAGTTTTTAGCCACTAGGACATGTTTAGTGTTGGATCAGACCTAATTTAGTCAAGTAAGAAAAGAAGGACGCAAGAATTTTCAAAATATAGGTTCTGTAATTAAGCTTCTGGATGGAGGTATTAAGATTGCCGTTTCTGTGCGATTTAACTTGACATGAAGAACTACCTTTATTTAGAATCCCCGCTCTTATACATTAGAAATACTGGTAGTTAATTTGTAATAGGATTGTCTTTTTTGAGAGAGTGTTGATGTCAAGAATTAATCAGTTGGTGAGGAACCCGCGTCGTGCAAAACTTAAAAAGAGTGATGTGCCGGCTCTAGAAGGTTCTCCGCAAAAACGTGGAGTATGTACACGAGTGTATACTACGACGCCTAAGAAACCTAACTCTGCCTTACGGAAGGTAGCTCGTGTGCGTATTACTAACGGTGCTGAAGTGACCGCCTATATTGGTGGTGAAGGTCATAATTTACAAGAACACTCTGTCGTATTGATTCGGGGCGGACGTGTAAAGGACTTACCTGGTGTACGCTATCATATAGTACGTGGTAGTTTTGATACTGCTGGTGTTTCAGGACGACGTCGCGGTCGCTCAAAGTATGGAGAAAAGAAATCAAAAGAGTAAGTGTGGAGAAGCTTTAAATGGCACGAAGAAAGGCAGCACCTAAACGAGAAATTATTCCTGATCCGCTTTTTCGTAGCGAGCTTTTAGCCAAATTTATTAATGCAGTTATGCGTAATGGCAAAAAATCAGTTGCTGAAAAAATTGTCTATGGAGCACTTGGTGTAGTTGCGAGGCTGGTGCAAGGGAAGTTCTCTGATGGTAACGGAGAAAGCGGAGAAGGTAAAAAACACTTTTTTGGAAATATTCGCATGGATGGAGGAGCACGTGCAGTAGCGCTAGAGACATTTAGAACGGCTTTGAGCAATGTTATGCCAAGTGTCGAAGTGAAATCACGACGTGTAGGCGGTTCCACTTATCAAGTACCAGTAGAAATTCGCGCCGTACGACGTCAAACATTAGCGATGCGATGGCTGTCGGAGTATGCGAATCAACGTAATGAAAAAACAATGACTTTACGTTTAGCAAGTGAAATTCTCGATGCAGTAGAAAATCGAGGGGGTGCAGTGAAGAAACGAGAAGAAGTACATCGTATGGCGAAAGCCAACCAGGCATTTGCACATTATCGATGGTAAGAGAAAAAATGATGGCAGTTCGAGAAATTCCATTAGATCGTATGCGTAACATAGGTATTATGGCACATATTGACGCGGGTAAAACAACTACAACTGAACGGATCCTATATTATACAGGTGTGTCTCATAAAATTGGCGAGGTGCATGAGGGCAGTGCCGTGATGGATTGGATGGAGCAAGAACAGGAACGCGGTATCACCATCACCTCTGCGGCAACAACTTGCTATTGGATGGGCATGGATCAACAATATCCAAAGTATCGTATCAACCTTATTGATACGCCTGGACATGTTGATTTTACCATTGAAGTGGAACGTTCATTACGTGTGTTGGATGGCGCTGTTGCTGTTTTTTGTTCTGTCGGTGGTGTAGAGCCTCAAAGTGAAACGGTATGGCGACAGGCTAATCGCTATCACGTGCCTCGTTTAGGCTTTATCAACAAAATGGACCGTCCAGGAGCCAATTTTATGAGAGTTGTTGACCAGGTTAAGAACAGGTTAAAAGCCGTTCCGGTACCAGTACAATTTCCAATTTGTGCTGAAGAAAATTTCAAGGGCGTCGTTGATTTGATTCGAATGAAAGCTATTTATTGGAGCGAGGCTGATAAAGGACGTACCTATGCACTAGAAGATATTCCTGTAGAACTTAAGGCCGAATCCAAAATATGGCATGATAAGATGGTTGAAACTGCTGCTGAAGCTTCTGAAGAATTAATGGAAAAATATTTAGGAGGCGGTTCATTATCCTCTAATGAAATTCGAAAAGGTTTGCGCCAGCGCACCTTGGCTAATGAGATTGTGCCTATGTTATGTGGTAGCGCGTTTAAGAATAAAGGTGTGCAAGCATTGCTCGATGCTGTTATTGAATATTTACCTGCTCCGACAGAAGTTCCTGCTATTCGAGGTGAAGAAGGTGATGGTTCTGAAGGATTTTGTGTGGCATCAGATGATGCACCCTTTGCATCGTTGGCCTTTAAAATTGCCTCTGATCCGTTTGTTGGTACGCTGACCTTTTTTCGCGTTTACTCTGGAGTGTTAAAATCGGGGGATTCTGTTTATAACTCTGTTAAAAATAAGAAAGAACGTATTGGACGGTTGTTGCGCATGCATGCTAATTCGCGTGAAGAAATTAAAGAAGTACGTGCGGGTGATATTGCTGCAGCCGTAGGACTCAAAAATGTGACGACAGGTGATACATTATGTGATCAGCGACGTACAATTAGGTTGGAAAAAATGGAATTTCCAGAGCCTGTTATTTCTGTAGCCATCGAACCTAAGACAAAAGCAGATCAAGAAAAGATGGGTATTGCTTTAAGCAAGTTGGCGCAAGAGGATCCTTCTTTTCGGGTGCGTACCGATGAGGAATCAGGAGAAACCATTATCGCAGGAATGGGCGAGCTACATCTCGAAATTGTTGTGGATCGTATGAGGCGCGAATTTGGTGTGGAAGCTAATGTAGGTAAACCTCGCGTAGCTTATCGTGAGACCATTCGTCAAATAGTAGAACAGGAGGGTAAATACGTTCGACAAACCGGTGGGCGTGGACAGTATGGTCATGTTTGGTTACGGATTGAGCCAAAAGAACCAGGATCAGGGTTTGAGTTTTCAAATGAAATTGTAGGTGGTGCTGTTCCAAAAGAATATATTCCAGCAGTTGAAAAAGGTGTTCGAGATCAGATGGAAAATGGCATTGTTGCTGGTTATCCTGTTGTTGATGTTAAGGTAGCTATATTTGATGGTTCTTACCATGATGTTGACTCAAGTGAAATGGCATTTAAAATCGCAGGCTTAATGTGCTTTAAAGAAGGTGCTGCTAAAGCTCATCCTATCTTGCTTGAGCCCGTTATGAAGGTAGAAGTTATTACCCCTGAAGATTATATGGGTGATGTAGTTGGTGACCTTAATCGTCGCCGAGGAACTATTCAGGGTATGCATGAGAGTTCAGCTGGTAAAATTGTTGATGTTGAAGTGCCACTTTCGGAAATGTTTGGTTATGCAACTGATTTACGTTCATTAAGTCAAGGGCGCGCAACTTATACGATGGAATTTTTAAAATACGCTGAAGTGCCAACTAATATCGCTGAGGCGCTTATCAAATAATAAAGCTAATTAAGTTAACAAGAGGTGCAAGAAAAACATGTCAAAGGAAAAATTTGTAAGAGAAAAGCCACATTTAAATGTGGGTACGATAGGACATGTAGATCATGGTAAAACAACACTAACAGCGGCGTTAACGAAGGTGCTGGCGGAGAAGTTTGGAGGAGAATCGAGAGCTTTTGATCAGATAGATAACGCACCAGAAGAACGGGCGCGAGGGATAACAATAGCGACGTCGCATGTAGAATATCAAAGTGCGAGACGTCATTATGCGCATGTAGATTGTCCGGGGCACGCGGATTATGTGAAAAACATGATTACTGGGGCGGCACAAATGGATGGAGCAATATTGGTGGTAAGTGCTGCAGATGGTCCAATGCCACAAACACGGGAGCACATTGTGTTGGCAAAGCAAGTAGGTGTTCCAAAGATGGTGGTGTTTTTGAATAAAGCAGATATAGTAGATGACAAGGAATTGTTAGAGTTAGTAGAGATGGAAGTACGAGAACTTTTGAACAGTTATGATTTTGCGGGAGATGATCTTCCGATTGTGGTGGGTTCAGCGCTAAAGGCACTAGAGGGTAATGAAAGTGAGCTTGGGGTGCTGTCGGTATTGAAGTTAGTAGAAGCGATGGACGAATACTTTATAGAGCCGAAACGGGATATAGAGAAACCGTTTTTAATGCCCATAGAAGATGTGTTTTCAATTTCTGGGAGAGGAACGGTAGTAACCGGTCGTATTGAACGAGGAATAATCAAGGTAGGTGATGAAATAGAAGTTGTAGGTATTAAGACAACAACAAGGACGACGTGTACGGGTGTAGAGATGTTCCGAAAGTTATTAGACCA
This sequence comes from Coxiella endosymbiont of Amblyomma nuttalli, assembly GCF_018107685.1. Classification (GTDB taxonomy): domain Bacteria; phylum Pseudomonadota; class Gammaproteobacteria; order Coxiellales; family Coxiellaceae; genus Coxiella. The sequence continues at coordinate 350,564 of NZ_CP064834.1, forward strand.
AGGAGAAGCAGGAGATAATGTAGGAATATTATTAAGGGGAACAAAACGAGAAGAAGTGGAACGAGGCCAAGTATTAGCAAAACCAGGAACGATTACCCCGCATGCAAAGTTTGAAGCAGAGATATATGTGTTATCGAAAGAAGAAGGGGGTCGTCATACACCGTTTTTAGCCGGATATAGACCTCAGTTTTACTTTCGCACAACAGATGTGACTGGTGAATTGACATTGCCGTCAGTCGAGATGGTAATGCCAGGCGATAATGTAAAAGTAACGGTAGAGTTAATTGCGCCAGTTGCTATGAATGAAGGATTACGATTCGCGGTACGCGAAGGAGGTCGAACTGTTGGAGCTGGGGTCGTAACGAAAATTATTGAGTAAATTCGGGAAGTTATATGGCAGTCGTTAATAATAATCAACGTATACGGATCCGATTGAAGGCGTTTGATCATCGTCTTATCGATCGTTCTACGCGAGAGATCGTCGAGACAGCGCGTCGCACGGGATCGATTATTCGTGGACCCATTCCAATGCCTACTAAAATTGAGCACTATACTGTATTAGTGTCACCGCATGTCGATAAAGACGCGCGTGATCAATATGAGATCCGTACACATAAACGATTAGTGGATATTCTTCAACCCACGGATAAGACGGTGGATGCGCTCATGAAGCTGGATTTAGCAGCGGGAGTTGATGTACAAATAAGTGTAGAACAATAAGATCAACATTTTTGAAGTAACTTTGGCAAAGTAGAACTTATTTTGCGCTCTATAGTCCTATTTTGATGGGCACTATATTGGTATAAACTGGAGTAAACAGTGTGTCTATTGGATTAATTGGTCGAAAGTGTGGTATGACACGTATTTTTACGGAAACGGGGGTTTCTGTACCTATCACAGTGGTTGAAGTGATGCCTAATCGAATTGCCCAGCTTAAAATACTGGGCAATGATGGTTATCGAGCTCTTCAGATGACAAGAGGTATAAAAACTACCTTTACTATTAACAAGGCGATAGCGGGTCATTATGCTAGAGCTGGTATTGAGGTAGGTGATGGCCTTTATGAAATTCGTCTTAAAGATGACGAGCTTACTGATGTAAAAGTTGGAGATGAATTAAAGGTAGATCTTTTTAAAGAAAATCAAAAAGTAGACGTGCGAGGATTAACACGTGGTAAAGGGTTTGCAGGAACGGTAAAACGCCATAATTTCCAAACTCAAGATGCTACTCATGGAAATTCTTTATCTCATCGAGCACCAGGGTCTATTGGCCAATGCCAATCACCAGGTCGCGTTTGGAAAGGAAAGAGAATGCCTGGACATATGGGTAGTGTGTATCGCACTGTACAAAATCAGGAAATCGTTAAAATCGATTTGAAACGCCATTTACTACTAATTAAAGGTGCTATACCTGGTGCCCCTAATGGGAAAGTCATGATTACGAAATCTAATAAGAAGAAGTGTAGAGGTAATTAGTGGAACTGCCAGTGCATGCGTTTTATCAAAAAGAGGTAAACAAGATTAAAGAGGTAAACAAGATTACCGTTAGTAATGATACCTTTAATTCTAAATTCAAAGAAGGCTTGGTGCATCAGGTGATTACTGCTTATTTAGCTATGAAACGAGCAGGTACTAAAGCACAAAAGACACGTCGTGAAGTCAGTGGTGGTGGTGTTAAACCGTGGCGACAAAAGGGCACTGGACGCGCTCGTGCAGGTAGTATTCGAAGTCCTTTATGGCGAACAGGTGGTGTTGCTTTTGCTGCTAAACCACGTGACTTTTCTCAAAAAGTGAATCGAAAAATGTATCGCTCAGCCATGGTATCTATTTTGTCGGAGTTAATTCGACAAAAACGGTTAATAGTGGTGGACTCTTTGAAATTGAGTAAACCTAAAACACGTGAATTGAAGCAATCACTGAAAAATCTTAGTGTTGAAAATGCATTGATTATTATCAATGATAATGATCGAAATATCAATTTGGCTTCACGAAATATGGTAGGTGTTTCTGTTCGCGATACAGTTCACGTAGATCCAGTAAGCTTGGTAGCCGCAGAAAATGTATTAATTACTGTTGATGCTATGAAAAAACTCGAGGAGAGATTCGCATGAATAAAGAAAGATTATTAAAAATCCTTCTTGCTCCGCATATTTCAGAGAAAGGTGCATCAACAAAAGAGCAGTATGTGTTTAAGGTGACACGTAGTGCAATCAAACCGGAAATTAAATGCGCTATCGAGGGTCAATTTGGTGTTATTGTGAGATCTGTCCGCATTTGTAATTTAAAAGTAAAAACCACACGATGTCGACAGACACGCGGTCGGCGTAAAAATTGGAAAAAAGCTTACGTCACGCTAATGCCAGGAAGTGAGATTATTAATATCGCAACACATGAATGAGAGTGGATAAAAAATAATGGCATTAATAAAGGTTAAACCAACATCACCTGGAAGGCGATTTGTTGTTAAAATTGTAAATCCAGAACTACATAAAGGCGCACCGTATGCACCGTTAGTCGAAAGTAAAAATCGAATTAATTGTCGTAACAATCAAGGTCGCATTACAGTACGACGACGCGGAGGAGGTCACAAGCGTCATTATCGCGTTATTGATTTTAATCGTGATAAAGAAAACATCGAAGGTATCGTGGAACGATTGGAGTATGATCCGAATCGTAGTGCTCATATTGCATTGATTTTATACCCTGATGGAGAACGTTGTTACATTATTGCACCCAAAGGCGTGTATAAAAACTCTAAGATTATGGCGGGAAAAGCAGCACCAGTTAAGCCAGGTAATTGTCTGCCATTGCAGAATATTCCTTTGGGAACAACAATCCACAACGTGGAATTAAAGCCTGGAAAGGGGGCTCAGTTAATTCGTAGTGCAGGAACCTCGGCTCAACTAATTGCTAAGGAAAATATTTATGCGATTGTTCGTATGCGTTCGGGAGAGATGCGTAAGATATTGGCAACTTGTCGGGCTTGTATCGGTGAAGTATCAAATTCAGAACATAGTTTACGTTCATTTGGTAAAGCAGGCGCTAAACGATGGTGTGGTCGACGGCCTACTGTTCGTGGTGTTGCGATGAATCCGGTAGATCATCCGCATGGTGGTGGTGAAGGCAAAACTTCGGGTGGCCGTCATCCAGTATCACCAACAGGTAAGCCAACCAAAGGTTATAAAACGCGTCGAAACAAACGTACAAACAATATGATTGTTCGCGATCGACGTAAAAAATAAAGAGGGAATAAGACGTGCCAAGATCAACTAAAAAAGGGCCTTTTGTAGACCATCATCTCATGAAGAAAATCGAACAAGCACAAAAGGAAGGCAGTAGACGCCCTATTAAAACCTGGTCTAGACGTTCAATGGTAATTCCTGAAATGGTCGGGTTGACGATCGCAATTCATAACGGTCGTCAACATGTGCCAATTTATATCTCAGAAAATATGGTGGGTCACAAATTAGGTGAATTCGCGATTACACGTATGTTTCGCACACACTCAGGTAGTGATCGTAAGGTGAAGAAGGAAGGGGGATAATGGAAGTAAGCGCGAAAGCAAAATATATTCGTATTTCGGCCCAGAAAGCACGTCTGGTAGCTAATCAAGTTCGCGGGTTATCTGCTGAACGAGCTATTGATTTATTGCGTTTTAGCCACAAAAAAGCAGCAGCTATCATGAAAAAAGTGTTAGATTCAGCGATCGCCAATGCGGAACATAATGCAGGAGCAGATATTGATGAGCTAAAGGTGTCAACAGTAATGGTTGACGAAGGTCCAATGCAAAAACGATTTCATGCGCGTGCTCGTGGTCGCGCAAACCGTATTATGAAGCGCACCTGTCACATCACTATTAAAGTAGCAGATTCGAAAGCGGAGAATGACTAATGGGTCAAAAAGTAAACCCGAGAGGCATGCGATTGGGTATCACAACAAGTTGGACATCCAAATGGTATGCAGATAAAAAAGATTATGCAGATCAATTAAATGATGATTTGAAGGTGAGACAATTGTTAGAAAGACGTTTGAAGGGTGCTTCCGTGAGTCGTATTCAAATCGAAAGACCTGCGCGTAATGCAAAAATCGCCATTTATTCAGCACGTCCTGGTGTTATTATCGGTAAGAAAGGCGGAGAAATTGAAGAATTACGTGCTGAAATGTCGAGGGTGATGAAAGTTCCTGTACATATTACCATTGAAGAGATTAGAAAACCGGAATTAGACGCTAAATTGGTAGCAGAAAATATTGCTCAGCAGTTAGAACGTCGAATAATGTTTCGTCGTGCCATGAAACGTGCTGTGCAAAATACTATGCGTCAAGGAGCACTTGGTATTAAAATCAGTGTCAGTGGTCGTTTAGGAGGTGCTGACATTGCACGCACAGAATGGTATCGAGAGGGGCGAGTCCCGTTACATACTTTCCGAGCGAATATTGATTATAGTACGACTATTGCAAAAACTACCTATGGTATAATTGGAGTAAAAGTGTGGATCTTTAAAGGCGAATCACATACACCAAAAGTATCCATTGAAGAAGCAACTGTCATACAGGCAATGCAAGAAGAAGCGTAAATAGGGTACAGTTAAATGCTGCAACCAAGTGACAGAAAATATCGTAAAGATTTTAAAGGCCGAAATCGAGGTGTTGCCTCTCGGGGTAACCAAGTCAGCTTTGGAGAATTTGGTCTTAGAGCAACAGCGTGTGCGCGCATTACGTCACGTCAATTGGAAGCAGCACGTCGTGCGGTGGCGCGCCATGTTAAACGAGGCGGGAAAATCATCATTCGTATTTTTCCGGATAAACCGATTACAAAAAAGCCTTTAGAAGTGCGACAAGGTAAAGGTAAAGGTAGTGTTGAATATTGGGTTGCATTGGTACAACCCGGTCGGATGATTTTTGAAATTGAAGGAGTTGATGAGGCACTTGCACGTGCAGCATTCACTCGTGCAGTAGCAAAATTACCTGTAAAATGTTTATTTGTGAAACGGACGGTGATGTGAGTAATATAGATGTGAGTAATATAAATGAATATTAATAACTTACGTAATCAATCAGTGCATGAACTAAGAGAAGAATTGTTTAGTTTAATAAAAGAGCAGTTTAATTTTCGTATGCAGAAACGCATGAGAGAAATGTCACAGCCACATCTTTACAAACAAATACGTCGTAATATTGCTTGTATTAAGACCCTCTTGAAAGAAAAGGAATTGAAGCATGAACAAAGGTGAAAAAATGGTACGTACCCTGACTGGTACGGTGGTAAGTAATAAAATGCAGCACACCATTGTCGTATTAGTTGAACGTCGTGTGCAACACCCCAAGTATGGGAAATTTATTAGACGTTCCACGAAAATACACGCACATGATCCGGATAATGCATGTCAAAAACATGACGTAGTTACTATTCGTGAATGTAGACCGATTGCAAAAACTAAGAGTTGGACATTGCTCAAAATCAAAGAAAGAGTGGAAACGGTAGGTACAGTGAGAGACCAACGATGATTCAAGCACAATCTGTTATTGATGTGGCAGATAATAGTGGAGCACGACGTGTAATGTGCATCAAAGTATTAGGTGGTTCTAAACGCCGATACGCGTGTATTGGTGATGTAATTAAAGTTAGTGTTAAGGAGGCAGTTCCACGAGCAAAAGTAAAAAAGGGAGAAGTGATGCACGCCGTGGTGGTGCGAACACACAAAGGTATTCGTCGTAGTGATGGTTCTTTGATTCGGTTTGATAAGAATGCGGTTGTATTGCTAAATAATCAATTACAACCAATTGGGACACGTATTTTTGGGCCGGTGGTTCGCGAACTAAGGTCGAAATTTATGAAAATTATTTCATTGGCTTTAGAAGTTTTATAGGTAGAAGCTAATAGTGATGAGCAGAATTAAAAAAGATGATACTGTCATTGTAATTACAGGGAAAGATAAAGGACGACGAGGTAGGGTATTGGAGGTTTTTTCTAGTGACCGTATTTTAATTGACGGTGTTAATCTGGCTAAAAAACATGTTCGACCTAACCCGAATAAAAATAAACAAGGTGGAATACTTAGACGTGAATTAAGTATTCACGTTTCTAACGTAGCTATATATAATCTAGCGACTAAAAAAGCGGATCGAGTAAAAATAAAAATTTTGGAAGATGGATCAAAAGTACGTGCTTTTAGATCGAATGGTGAAACAATCGATGTGTGATTTACTTGTCATCCTAAGAACTAGTATAGAGTATAATTATGACCGAACTACGAGAATTTTATAATAAAACTATTATACCAGCTCTCCAAAAGGAGTTCGGGTTCGAATCTAACATGGCTGTTCCTCGTATTCAGAAAATTACGCTTAATATGGGACTTGGTGAAGCAGTCGCGGATAAAAAAAACGTCGAGCATGCTGTAGTAGATATGATGAAAATTTCTGGACAAAAACCGGTAGTGACCTATGCGCGTAAATCAGAAGCAGGATTTAAAATCCGTGCAGGATGGCCGATCGGTTGTAAAGTCACCTTACGTCGAGAACGCATGTATGAATTTTTAAAACGACTGATTTCAATTGCGATTCCACGTATTCGAGATTTTCGTGGCCTTAATCCAAAATCATTCGATGGACGCGGAAATTATAGTCTGGGAATTCGTGAGCAAACTGCTTTTCCAGAAATTCAGTATGATAAAATTGATACTATTAGAGGAATGGACGTTACCATTACTACAACAGCAAAAACAAATACGGAAGCTAGTGCTTTATTAAAAGCCTTTGGTTTTCCATTAAAGGACTAAGGAGCATGCATGGCGAAATTGAGTGTTATTGAACGAAACAAAAAACGTATCCAAAAATCACAATCAGCGCGTAAAAAACGGCTGGAGCTTAAAGAAACTGTTCGAAAAGGATGGCCAGAAGAACAAGAAATTGCAATGTTGCAACTGCAAAAAAGCTCGAGAAATGAAAGCGCTGTGCGCGTGAGAATCCGGTGCCGTAATTGTGGTCGTTCTCGTGGTATATTGAGAAAATTTGCATTATGTCGCATCCATCTGCGTGAAGCAGCGATGCGAGGTGATGTCCCTGGTTTAAAAAAAGCGAGCTGGTGATTATGATGCAGGATCCTATTTCAGATATGCTAACGCGTATACGTAATGCACAAGCAGTAGCAAAAAAAGCAGTCACAATACCTTTGTCAACATTAAAATTAAGTATTGCAGAGGTTCTTAAAGCAGAAGGATATATTGTTGATTATCGTAAAGAAGGTGGTTTAATAAAATCTCTGTTGATTATTGAATTGAAATATCATGAAGGGAAGCCCGTTATTGCGTATATTGAGCGAGTCAGTCGTCCTGCATTACGCGTTTATAGCGGTAAAGATGAGTTACCAACGGTTAAAAATGGTTTGGGAATCTCAATTATTTCGACTTCAAAGGGTGTCATGTCTAATCGTCAAGCATATCGTCAAGGCGAGGGCGGAGAAGTCCTCTGTTACGTCAGTTAGGAGAAATCATGTATGGTGAGTCGTGTTGCTAAAAGTCCGATTGAAATTCCTGCTGGCGTTGATGTGAAGATAGAAGCGCAACAGGTGATTGTGAAAGGTAAGTTAGGTGAACTTAAGCAAAACATTCACCGCGCTGTCAAAGTTATAAGGAGAGAATACGAACTTCAATTAATGCCGATATGTGATAAATATGATTTAACGACATCTAATGCACTGGCGGGAACAACTCGAGCGATACTGAGGAACATGATACATGGTGTTCATAAAGGATTTCAACGTAAATTGGTGATGGTAGGTGTGGGCTATCGGGCTAAAGCAGAGGGTAAGATACTTCACGTGACAGTAGGTCTATCCCATCCAATTAAGATAGAAATGACAGTCGGCCTTTCTGTAGAAACCCCGAGCGCGACTGAAATAATCATCAAAGGCGCTGATAAATTTTCGGTTTGCCAGATGGCCGCAAATATTCGTGCGATAAGACCGCCGGAACCCTATAAAGGTAAAGGTATACGATATGATGATGAACGTGTGGTTCTTAAAGAGGTAAAAAAGAAATAATGGATAAACGACGAAAACGATTGCGCCGTGCGCGTCGAACGCGAGAAAAAATCAAAAAATTGGGTATAGTGCGTTTATGCGTTTATCGGTCACTTAATCATATCTATACACAACTGATTGTAGACACTGATGCTAACGTATTAACTACCGCATCGACTGTAGAAGAAAAAATAAAAAGTCAATTGCAATATGGTGGTAATATTCAGGCAGCTACCATGGTAGGGAGACTTATTGCAGAGCGTGCAAAAAAAGTAGGTGTTACAAAAGTGGCTTTTGATCGTAGTGGTTATAAATATCATGGTCGTGTACGTGCGCTCGCAGAAGCGGCACGCAAAGGCGGGTTAGAATACTAAAAAGTAGGGTGTATTTATGCAAGAAGCAGGTACTGATACGATAACGGACGGAATACAAGATAAATTGGTTGAAGTGCGACGAACAGCTAAAGTTGTTAAAGGGGGGCGTGTTTTTGGCTTCTCTGCACTGGTGGTAGCTGGTGATGGTGAAGGTAAAGTCGGTTTTGGTTTAGGTAAAGCTAGAGAAGTGCCGGTTGCAATTCAAAAAGCGACAGAAAGTGCACGTCGTAACATGATCTCTGTACATCTGCGAGGCAACACTTTACATCATTCCATTAAAGCTTCGCACGTATCGTCAACCGTATTGATGTTACCTGCCTCAGAAGGCACAGGAGTAATTGCTGGTAATGCAATGCGTGCCATTTTTGAAGTGATGGGTGTACAAAATGTGTTATCAAAATGTATTGGTTCTTCAAATCCGATTAACGTAGTTCGCGCGACATTTAAAGGATTAAAGACAATGGAAACACCAGAATCCGTAGCTGCAAAGCGTGGGAAAGTCATTCAAGAGATTACGGAGTAGGTAGTCATGGAAGAACAAAAATTACGTGTTACCTTAATGAAAAGCAAATTCGGTCGAAAGCGAGGTCATCGTGAGTGTGTTGAGGCTTTAGGATTACGTCATATTCGGCAGTCGGTAGAAGTCGCTGATACCTATGTTAATCGCGGCCTAATCAAGCAAGTTGCTTATTTATTACAAGTTGAGGCAGTTCGAGATGCAACTAAATAGTTTAAAACCCGATCTAGGCTCCCGTAAATACAAAATACGAGTTGGTCGAGGTATTGGTAGTGGCAGAGGCAAGACGTGTGGTCGTGGTCATAAAGGTCAGCGCTCACGTTCAGGTGGTTATCATAAAGTTGGTTTCGAAGGCGGTCAGATGCCGCTGCAGCGTCGGATACCAAAATTTGGTTTTGTTTCGCGAAAGAGTTTGGTGTCAACCGAAGTGCGTTTACGTGAATTAAATAGAGTTAGTTCTGGTATAGTAAATATCGAAGTATTAAAAGCTGTTGGTATTATCAATAACCAAATTAAGTACGTTAAAATATTTGCCTCGGGTAAATTAGAAAGATCTGTGACTATTCGTGGTTTGCGCATCACTAAAGGTGCTAAAGCTGCCGTTGAGGCAGTAGGTGGTCAGGTAGAATAACAAATGCATTCCTATAAATGAAGTAACAAAGTCTAGGTGAGATAATGGCTAAAAAACTCGGTGCATCTTTGTCGCAAGGCGGCCTGAGCGAGTTAAAACGTCGCTTGTTGTTTGTTTTAATCGGTATTGTTGTGTATCGACTGGGTTCCTACATCCCAGTGCCTGGCCTTAATCCTGCTCGCTTAACACAGATCTTTCAGCAACACGCAATGGGTTTTTTAGGAATGTTTAATATGTTTTCCGGTGGTGCCTTAAGTCGGATGACGATTTTTGCTTTAGGGGTAATGCCCTACATTTCCTCTTCTATCATCATTCAAATGTACAGTCAAATTTCTCCGGCCATGCAGATAATGCGAAAAGAGGGAAATGCTGGACGTCGTAAGATTAATCAATATACTCGCTATGGGACTGTTACTTTATCTTTATTACAGTCCATTTTTATGACTAACTGGCTGGTGAATAGTGGTACAGTGATTAACCCGAGTTTAAGTTTTTATTTTACCGCTGTTGTCACACTGGTTACTGGTACTTTGTTTTTAATGTGGCTTGGCGAACAGATGACAGAGCAAGGTGTAGGGAATGGTATTTCTTTAATTATTTTTGCGAGTATTGCATCACGTTTTCCGGCAGCAGTAGGACAAGTATTTACCCAAGTTCAGCAAGGTCAAATGTCAGTATTGACCTTACTACTTTTGATAATGGCGGTAGTAATGATCACCTTAATTGTAGTGTTTTTTGAACGTGCGCAACGACGTATTGCTATTAATTATGCAAAACGTCAACAAGGTAGAAGATTGTATGCTGCACAAAGCAGCCATTTACCATTGAAAATTAATATGGCAGGAGTCATTCCAGTGATTTTTGCACAAAGTATTATTTTATTTCCTGGTGCGGTTGCTAAATTTATGTCGTCGGTAAAAGGATTAGGCTGGTTGAATGATGTTTCCTTAGTACTTTCTAATGCCCAACCGGTGTATAGCGTAATTTTTGCTGTTGCTGTAATTTTTTTCAGTTTTTTCTATACGGCTTTAGTATTTAATCCGAAAGAAACTGCCGAGAATTTAAAAAAATCAGGTGCTTTTATTCCAGGTATCCGTCCAGGCGAACAAACTGCAAATTATATTGATAAGGTAATGACCCGACTAACTTTAGCTGGGTCTATCTATTTAACCGTAGTTGCTCTTTTACCACAATTTTTTATCTTGGCATGGAATCTTCCGTTCTATTTTGGAGGAACTTCTTTACTAATCGTAGTAGTGGTTATTATGGACTTCTTGGCTCAAGTGCAGGCACACTTAATGAGTCATCAATATGAATCTTTAATGAAGAAATCTGGTATAAAAGGTTCAAAATTTGGACTGATTCGATAGCGAGGTTGGTTGAATGAAAGTTAGAGTATCGGTAAAAAGAATGTGTCGAAATTGTGAAGTGATTCGACGAGATGGTGTTGTACGAGTGATCTGCACTAACGCTCGACACAAACAACGGCAAAAGGGTGGAAAATAAGATTTCGTTACTTGATTTACCAGGCAATAAAGAGTACGCTTGAAAATCTTTTATCGATAAATATTAATAAGTTGGAGTAGAAACAGGATGGTAGTAATGGTGGCTCGCATTGCGGGCGTTAACATTCCGGTACGAAAACACACGCGGATAGCATTACAAGCCATCTATGGTATTGGTCATGCCAGAGCTTTGGAAATTTGCAAGGCTACTAAAATTGATTCAGGAAGGAAAGTTAATGAGTTATCTGACACTGAATTGGAAGCTTTACGTGCTGAAGTGAGTAAGTGTACTGTTGAAGGTGATTTGCGCCGTGAACGCTCGATGGATATTAAAAGAAAAGTGGATTTAGGCACATATCAGGGTATTCGACATCGTCGCGGATTGCCTGTGCGTGGTCAGAGAACACGTACCAATGCACGCATCCGTAAAGGCAAGCGTAAACCTATGAGAACTTGATGTTTGATCATTGAAGAAGAAAAGGTTGTATTTTATGATAAAAAAACGTTATCGCAAGGTCACTGAAGGAATTGCTCATATTAAAGCGACATTCAATAACACCATGATTAGTGTATCTGACCTGCAAGGTAATGTTTTATGCTTTCGTTCTGCAGGCAGTACTGGTTTTAAAGGATCTCGGAAAGGGACTCCCTACGGAGCACAGTTAGCTTCAGAAGAAGTTGGTCGAGTAGCTCGCGAAAATTTTGATATGCGTCGAGTTGCAGTACGTGTTAGAGGTCCTGGCGCAGGTCGTGATTCGGCTATTCGAGGATTGCGTTCAGCAGGTTTAGAAGTGATTAACTTGCAGGATTGCACACGCCTACCTCATAACGGTTGTCGGCCACGCAAGAAACGGCGAGTGTAGGAGGTTAATGATGGCGAGGTATCTAGGTCCGAAATGTCGACTATCACGTCGTGAAAAAACCGATTTGCAACTAAAAAGCGGCATTCGTGCAATCGACTCAAAATGTAATATCGCACGTATTCCAGGTATGCATTGGCAACGAAGAGGTCGGTCTACCGATTATGGCATTCAGTTACGAATGAAACAAATGATTAAACGCTATTATGATGTATTTGAAAAACAATTCCGCAATTATTATAAACGCGCTGATCGATTAAAAGGTTCTACCGGTAATAATTTATTAAGATTGTTAGAGTGTCGTCTTGACAATGTGGTTTATCGTATGAGCTTTGCAACAACTCGCGCGGAAGCAAGACAGTTAGTAAGTCATAAAGCTATTTTAGCGAATGGAGCAATCGTTAATATTCCTTCATATCAAGTAAAACCGGGAGACGTTATTGAAGTTCACAATAAAGCTAAAAGCCAACTTCGTGTCAAAGCCTCATTGGAATTAGCACAGCAACGCGTTCCGATTTCTTGGATTGAAGTTGATATAAAGAATATGGTGGGTATTTTTAGAAACCAGCCAGATGTGGCTGAGTTGCCTACCGAATTTAAAGTCAACCTCGTTGTTGAACTCTATTCAAAATGAGAGGCCATAGATATGCAGCAACAAGCTATTTATAAGTCGTTTTTAACACCGAAAAACATTCAAGTTCAAACTGTTTCGATTAATTACTTTCGCATTATTCTAGAGCCACTAGAACGAGGCTTTGGATATACATTGGGAAATGCATTGCGCCGAATTTTGTTATCTTCAATGCCTGGAGCAGCGATTGTCGAAGTAGAAATTAAAGGTGTTTTGCATGAATATAGTTCCATTGAAGGTATTCGCGAAGACGTTGTTGATATCTTATTGAATTTGAAAGGCATTGCGATTAAGCTAGAGAATCGTGATGAGGCTAAATTAATTTTGAGTATGAAAGGTGCAGGTACTGTCGTTGCTGCCGATATTAAAGCTGATCATGGTGTTAAGATTGTTAATCCTAATCACGTTATTGCTCATTTGACTAAAGAAGGTGCAGTTGATATGACTCTTAAAGTCGCCATGGGTCGTGGTTATGATCCTGCGAGCACTCGTATGGATGGAGGAGGGCAAACTCGTCCTGTGGGTGTTCTATTATTGGACGCCTCTTATAGTCCAGTTCGTCGTGTAACCTATTCAGTAGAAAATGCTCGGGTTGAAAAGCGAACCGATTTGGATAAATTAATCATTGATCTTGAAACAAATGGTACTTTGAATCCAGAAGAAGCTATTCGTTATGCAGCGACCATTCTACAACACCAATTAGCCGCCTTTGTAGATCTAAAACATGAAGAATATCATGGTAGTAATAGAAAAGAGAATAAGATTGATCCACTGTTATTGCGTTCTGTTGATGACCTAGAATTAACGGTGCGAGCAGCTAATTGCTTAAAAGCAGAAAGTATTTATTATATCGGAGATTTAGTTCAGCGTTCAGAAAATGATTTATTAAAGACCCCTAATTTAGGTAGAAAATCATTGTTGGAAATTAAGAGCGTTCTTGCACAAAACGGCTTAAGTTTGAGTATGAATATTGAGGGATGGCCTCCGGCTTGTTTATTAGTAGAGGAAAAATAGATAATGTACCATCGTAAAAGTGGTAGATATTTAAATCGTACAGGAGAGCATCGTTTTGCAATGCTGCAAAATATGGCTGTATCGTTAATTAAACACGATCTGATTAAGACAACTTTACCTAAAGCCAAAGAACTACGTCGACTGGTTGAGCCTTTAATTACTTTAGCCAAAAAAGATAGTGTTGCCAATCGCCGTCTCGCTTTTAATCGTTTGCGTGACAATATTGCTGTGGTAAAACTTTTTAAAGAAATTGGACCCCGTTACAAAGATCGGCCTGGTGGTTATTGTCGTGTACTCAAATGCGGTTCTCGTGTTGGGGACAGCGCACCGATGGCTGTCGTCCAATTAATTGACCATAAAGAATCAGAAGCAGCTGAAGCTGAATAAGTATAAACGAAATATCATGGATTTTCTTAATACTAAGCGACATCAGACTAATCGATACTAAAGGCTTTGTTACATAACAATATAAACGACTTCTGCTTGATTTGACTATTTAAATTACCAAGTGAAAGAACGTGTCATTCTAATGTATCATCTTTAAGTGTATTATCTTTAAGAAGTCGAGTGTTTAATTTCATTATTTTCCTCACGTTTTGTTCTATCTATTATTTAACTGCCTAGGAAAGTAGTTATACAATAAAGTCAGAGGTTCCCTGAATTGAGATGACCGTAGGTGATGTTATAATTTTAGAAATTCAAGGACCGTTCGCTATATCTATAGGAAAAAATTGTGATAACGTAATAAGGATTGATAGCTAAAAAAGATAGAAGAAGAGAGAATATATTATGGTTGTTCGACCGAAAATTCGGGGATTTATTTGCACAACAGCACATCCGGAAGGTTGCGCGAAATATGTAATGCAATGGATTGATTATGTTAAAAAGAAGTCGTATTTAAGTGAAGGTCCCAAAAAAGTATTAGTTATTGGAGCCTCGACAGGTTTTGGTCTGGCCAGCCGGATTGTATCCGCCTTAGGTGCTGGCGCTCAAACGATCGGTGTGTTTTTTGAGAAACAGCCTATAAGTGGAAAACGCACTGCTTCTGCGGGTTGGTATAATACAGCTGCATTTGAAAAGATAGCTTATGATGAAGGGTTATATGCTAAAAGCATTAATGGTGATGCCTTTTCCAAAGCAATTAAACAAAAAGCAGTTGATTTAATTAAAAATGATTGGCAAGGCGATGTTGATCTTGTGATTTATAGTATTGCCTCTCCACGCCGTATTCATCCTAAAAACGGCAGAATATTTAATGCTGTTTTAAAGCCGATTGGTCAACCATATTGTAATAAAACCGTTAACGTCATGACAGGTGAAGTGAGTGAGATTTTCATCGAGTCGGCGAATGAAAAGGAAATTAAAGATACTGAAACCGTGATGGGTGGGGAAGATTGGGTATTATGGATAGATGCTTTACTAAAAAATAATTGTCTGGCAAAAGGCGTCAAAACAGTTGCTTTCACTTACATTGGTCCAAAATTAACGCATGCCATCTATCGTAATGGTACAATCGGCAGAGCTAAACTTCATTTAGAAAAAACAGCGAAGAAATTAGATATACAGTTAAAATCAAAATTAGATGGACGAGCATTAATTTCAGTGAACAAAGCATTAGTTACACAGGCCAGTGCAGCTATTCCGGTAGTGCCACTCTATGTTACGTTGCTTTATAAGATAATGAAGAGAAAAAATATTCATGAAGGTTGTATCGAACAAATATGGCGATTGTTTAGTGAACGTTTGTATCATAATTATGAAATTCCAACTGATTCAGAAGGACGTATTCGTATTGATGATTGGGAAATGAGAGACGATGTACAAAAGGCAGTTGAACGATTATGGAATCTAATTGGGAACGATAATATTGAAATCATTTCTGATATTGCCGATTATCGTAGAGAATTTTATCACTTATTTGGCTTTGACTTGAGTGGTATTGATTATAAAAAAGAAGTTGATATTAATATTGCTATCCCTTCAATTCGATAAATTTCGATAAATTAAGCCAATTGACAGCACTAATAATTATTTCATACAACTATTACTTCATACAACTAGCCATCATTTTCTGTTGAATCACTACTAATAAGGCATAATAATCAATTTAATAGCTTACTTAGTTGTTTGAATTGATCAGGGGTGGAATCGAGGTGGATCCCCATGGTAAAATACATTAATAGGCTTAGGCTCAGGCTTATGCTTATGGAACTGTGAATGTTCTACACGTAAAGCAGTTAGCGACTGCGCTCATAGCAATTTTAAGTTAGGAAAAGTGACATCGCACAAGACTGAATTTTTACTATTCGCAGACGAAAACTCGCTTTGTTCCACACATGCCTGCGAAGCTATTATATTATTGTAGTGATTTTATTAAAAGGGAATATCATCATCAAAATTAGGAAATGACGCATCGTCGCCAGATACGGAGGCTTGTGTGGAAGCTTGAGTATTCGAAAACCCACTTTTTTGCTTATGAGATCCACTTGCTTCATTCAGCTGATTGTTATGATTTCCGCCATTACCACTACGGCTATCAAGCATATGCATTTCATTGGCGATAATCTCCGTTGTATAACGATCGACGCCATTCTTATCTTGCCATTTACGTGTGCGCAGACTACCTTCTATATAAACTTTAGAGCCTTTGTGTAAATACTCACCCACAATTTCTGCTAATCGATTAAAAAAAGCGACACGATGCCATTCTGTACGCTCTTGAAATTCACCAGTTTGTTTATCTCGCCAACTTGCACTTGTGGCTAATGTCACGTTAGCAACGGCATTTCCATTCGGTGTAAAACGCACTTCGGGATCTTGACCTAAATTTCCAATTAAAATTACCTTGTTAACACCTCTAGCCATTGTAATCTCCTAAGTTTTCAATCCTGAATTATTTCTCGTCATTTTAACGAAAACGAAATCCTGAGCGCTTAGCAAGTCATAAATTCGTAGATAAGCCAGTGTGACAAGTGGTCGCTAATCAGTCCGTATCTAGGGTACTCTGTCTGATTCGTTTTCGCAATTCGTTTTCACTAATTATTTTTTTATCGAATTTAAGGTAAATGAGATTCTCATAATGCGATACGACAACTTCTGAAACACCCTCAATTAAGTAAAGATCTTGATGTATAACTGCTAAGTCTATGATTAGTGGTTTATTTAACCTTACAGTAATAGTTGATAGATAAAGAGGTTGTTTCATGAGGATGACAATTGCTAGCCATATTGAACCAATTATCGTGCAAAAAGTAAAAAGTCCCAAGATATGAAAATGGTCAAAAATCCAACCGCCAATGCTACCGCCAAAAAAAATACCAAAAAATTGAGCTGATGAATAAATACCCATTGCAGTTCCTTTATAAGGAATAGGCGCGACTTTGGAAATTATCGAGGGTAAGATAGCTTCAAGTAAGGTAAAAGCGATGAAAAAGAAAAATAAAACAATGCTAATCGAACTAAATGAGTGCGGTAAAAGGCATAATGAAATCGGACAAATCACCAGAACTATAGTAGAACCAATAAAAAAGGATTTTAATTTGCGTTGCTTCTCCATAATGATGACAAGCGGTATGATTACTATAAAAGTGAGTAGCATGATTATTAAATACAACAGCACTTGCTGCTGTTCTGTCAAACAAATGATTTGACTTAGCATGACTGGAATACCTATAAAAAATGCTGTTAAGATACAGTGCAATGAAAAGATACCTAGATCTAATCGTAAAAGCTGGGTATTACACAAAACTCTTTTAAAATAGTTCTGCTTCGATCTAATCTGAGGATGAAGAAAGACTCTCGGTGGAGTCGGCACGGTAGTATAAAGGAGAATAATACTGAATCCAGCAAGTAGCACTGTCACCCAAAAAATACCACTAAGCTGAAACCATGCATTGATGATAGGTCCTAGGATAAGAGATGCAGCAAAGGAAAATCCAATGATCATGCCCACTAATGCCATAGCTTTGCTGCGATCTTCATCGCGAGTTAAATCAACAATTGTAGCCAGTGCGGTGCTGCCAATAGCTCCTGCTCCTTGAATTGCACGACCGATAATAACCCCATAAATCGAATGCGCAACCGCTGCAACTACGCTACCTAAGCCCAATAGGATCAAGCCTCCTGCTAGAACAGGTTTGCGTCCAATGTAATCAGAGAGTATACCAAATGCTATTTGAAAACATGCTTGTGCAAGACCATAAATTCCCAGGGCAAGTCCAATGAGTGTTGGTGTGGCTAGTGCAATTTTGTGTGTATAAAGCGCAAACACAGGCAAAAGCATAAACAAACCCAGCATCCTAAAAGCCATAATGACAGCTAATGACACTATTGCTGTTTGTTTTTTTACATGCATGAAATCAGTAAGCCTTTACTACCAGTAACTAATAACCGCTAATCCGCTTGAAAAATATTACTATCATTTAGACAAGCGTCAAGACCCCATGCAGAGATAATGATAATATTTGACGATATTTTAAAGATAAATCACAGTTTTGAATTTGATAATTAGCATAAATAGCATTTAGAATTTTATTTTTTGGCTGCTTTTATCTCTCATTTTGGTGCTTTGACGCTCGTGTTCATGAATAGCATTCATTAATCGTCCCTCTATCATATTATGGTCTGTAATTATTAATGATTTGTTTGGAGGAAAACTTATCTTTAAATTTAAGTCCTGACACTGTGTGATGTTCCCAGACAATTTCCTCGATATTCCCTATACCAACCTGAATAGGCAATGAATCTTTATTTTGTTGTTATATTAAAACCTTTTAGTCAGATCTCAGTATGTACAATCTTCTTGCATCACAATTATATAGGCATCGTTTTTATAGTCTGCGTACGATTATAGAAGTACTGTGCAAGCGATAAAATAATCCAAGTACGCTATTTCCTCTTCGTCTAGTTATTGTTAAAGCGTCTAGTTGTTGTTAAAGCACTGCTCATACTGTATATTTGCTGCTCTACTGTTGTTGAATATTAGAGAAGAATGGATAACATGGTGGAAAAAGGTTTTACAAAGTTCCTTGCTTTATATCGACAAGATACATTATTAAGATTTTGCTCTGTCAGGTATCGTGTAAGATAGAAAGTGTTATTACTAATACAGCAATTCTGACGCTTGAATCATCAGACCCCTCCCTCATTCCAAGACAAGAATTATTGATTGTTGGAAAGTGAGTGCGCATAGAGATCGAGATGCTACGATGAAATCGTCAGATGATAATCAAATTATAGAGTCAAGAGGATGAAATGACACTTTATACTATTGCAACCACCCTAATCCTTGTGATGGATCCTTTAGGTAATATTCCCGTTTTTCTCGCTATTCTTCAAAAGTATAATACTCGTGACCAAATCCGCATTATTTTGCGTGAATCTACCATTGCATTCATTATTCTTACTTTATTCGTTTTCTTTGGCCGTTATATTCTGCATGGCTTGCATATCAGAACATCAGCATTAGGCATTGCCGGTGGTATTATTCTTTTTATCATTGCTATGCGTATGATTTTTCCATCCGAACAAAAGACAGTAAAAGAAGATTTTGAAGAACCGTTAATTGTGCCATTGGCAATACCATTGACAGCTGGACCTTCCGCGATGGCAATGGTTTTATTGTTTGTAACACGTGACCCTTATCACCTATATCTCGTCTTTTTAGGTGTACTTATTGCTTCTATAGTATTTACTGTCATTATGTTGTGTGCACCATTTCTGATGAAGGCTTTAGGAAAACGGGGGTTGACGGCAATCGAACGATTGATGGGAATGATTTTAACGACTATTGCGGTACAAATGTTCTTATCTGGTATTACGCAATATTTGCATTATTCTTTACTTTAAATCATTTGTTATCTAAATAATTCCAAACATCAGACATTCTTACGCCTCCATTTTTTGCACTTAGAGATGGATCATGGATGTTGAATAATAATTTTATATCCTAGATGATGTAATTATAATCTACGATTTATTAACGATTCGTTACTTGAATTACTTAGAAAACAACGGATTTTTAAATAAACAAGTGGAATCCTACCAATTTCTATTACAATTCGACATTTTCTATCATAATTGAATATAGACCAATTGAATATAGACTGTAACAGAAAAGGTAGCGGAAAACCGCTAGCGTCAAATGCTTCACTTCACATAACGCATTATAAATAACGTAACTAAGTATATAGAAAAACGCTTAGGATCAGCAAAATATAGTTATTTAAATAGACCTTCAGGTATTTATAGACCTCAAAATAAAACAAATATTATCAATCATCTACAATTTCTGTTTGTTATATTGAAGAAAAATACAATAAATAGGCTTGTCGGTTTTTTATTTTTCAAATTATTGTCTAAATAATGTTCCCTCCAATTGATATTATTTATGGTGAAAATGGCTTAAAACAAAGAGTTTGGTGTATTTGGTTTCTAATGAAAACAGCACAAGTTTTTTCTACTTTATTAAAAAGCACACATTTCTTTAAAGCTAAAAAGTTAAAGTTTTTCGCAAGGATTTTCGAAATAAAATTATAATATTACTTTTCCCTGTTATGCATTCTGTTAATGAATTTTTCATGCGTGATCTACATCAATTTATAGTAGATCCTCTCTGGTATTTTTAATGTGATTTCATATTTACCGTAATGCAGTGATTAAACCCTATTTGTTTCATTGAGTTCTAAAATATAAATCTAGTAAATCATGCGATTATCTTGAAAATTACTTAACAAAGCCCATAACTATGAATCAGTATTCTCCATAGAATTCGAACCTATGTTATCGCCATAAAAGAACGATATCCTCTGAAACTATTAGATGAAGAAACTAGGTGTGCCAAAACAGACTCAGCTTATTGCAGGCCCTAATACAGAGAATGTAGTTTGTTCTAATTAATAATGGCTTGAGAAACTATTTCATAGATAAAAGAAAGACCGATCTCGCATCATTGCGAAAAAAGCGTTCTCCGTTGTGTGAGATAAGATCAGTCTGAATGCAGTGCTTTTAATACATTGTACTCTCTCTAAACTAAGCTAGAGTGCGAAGATTGTGCCTTATTGGATAGCACTCCGTCGCAACACGCATGTTGGGTTTGCATCCAAGGTGCTGTTATCAATGCACATCTTTAAATAGATATGCAAATATTTTGAAATAGCTATCTTATTAAGCAGTGATTCTTAGAAAATTTTCTAAATAATTTATAAGAGAAAACTGCATTATCTTTAGTTATAAGAACTTATTTGAATTATTCTATAGTAAAATTATAGTAGAAATAAAATCTTAAATCTCGGATTTTTATTTGCTTACGATCTAGCATTCAAAATTGATGTACTTTGGGAAACATTAGATGATTATTTTCTTTATTGTATCGCTGTATTGATGTGGCGTTATATCAATACAGTGTCTTTACTTTACATCAATAGATCGAGACACTAAACTACGTTGCCACACTTAATTGTAAAGATGTGCTTTACGCCGTTGCTGCGGTATCATTGTAGAATAACTTCGCTATCATAATTATGGAACAATATTTTTTTGATTTGCTCTTGATTTTTTAAACTGTTAGCATGAACAGAGAATCGATCATAGAAAACGTTTACTGATAACAACAAACTTCCTAGAAGGGATTAAAAAGCCAACAATGGTTGGTTGATGAATGAAAATGAGAAAATACAATGACAATTACCTATATCGGTATTGGTGCAAACCTCAATAATCCAAAAAAACGAGTACAAATGGCTATTGCCGATTTGGAAAAACTTCCAGATACGAATTTATTAATTCATTCTAGTCTTTATCGAAGTCAGCCGTTAGGCCCACAAAATCAACCTGATTATATCAATGCAGTTGCCGCCTTTGAGACTAGATTATCACCTTATGAACTTTTGAGGAAATTGCAACAACTTGAAACACAACAAGGTCGACAACGGAATTATGAGCGGTGGGGATCACGAGTGATCGATTTAGATATTTTACTGTATGGAGATATTCAAATGCAAGGCGATGATCTTATTATTCCTCATCCTCAACTTGCTTGGCGGGAATTCGTTCTTTATCCACTTGCTGAAATAACGAGAAATTTGATTTTACCCGCAGGTAAGTCTCTTTTGACATTAAAAGCACAATGTTCTATTCGAAATATGATGAGCCTAAGTAATGAAAATAGTTGTGTATCCAGGAACGTTTGATCCTCTGAGTAATGGTCATATAGATATTATTCGGCGAGCTTTGTCGTTATTTGATAAAGTAATTTTGGCTTGTGCGCCAACAAGCCGCAAGAACCCCTATTTGACTTGGAATGAACGTCTAGATTTAATTGAAGCAGTATGTAAAAATTTTGAGAACGTACAAGCTATACCACTCAAGGGGTTATTAGTGGATTTTGCTAGACAACATCACGCTAACATTATTTTACGCGGACTTCGCTCTGTATCAGATTTTGATTATGAATGTCAATTAGCATACATGAATCAGAGTTTGTCACCGAAAATGGAAGTCGTTTTTTTGCCAGCAAAAGTCGATTACAGTTATATATCAGGAACACTAGTGAGAGAGATTTTAGAATCCGGAGGGGATGTATCATCTTTTGTACCGCCACTGGTTGCCCATCATTTACAAAAAAGAAAGAAAAATAATAATGAGTATTTATGGCGCTGAAGATTACAGAAGAGTGCATTAACTGTGATATATGTGAGCCAGAATGTCCGAATGATGCAATTTCAATAGGAAAACTAGTTTATGAAATTGATTCCTATCGTTGTACGGAATGCGTTGGACATTTTGATGAGCCACAATGCCGACAAGTTTGTCCAGTAGATTGTATCCCCTTAGACTTTTACGAATCTAAAGAAGAACTACTGAAGAAATATCAATCTTTACAAAGAAAAAAACAAAGAAAAAAGTGAAGTTTTAGCTTAGCAGATGAACTTGAAAATGGTGAAATAACCATGGTGAATAACCATTTTATCTCGGAATTTTCTTTTCTTTAAAATCCACGTGCATGCCATTTTTGCCTGTTTTTGGGTTCCATGCACGAAAATCAAATTTTTTGGCAGTTATTTTTTTAGTCGTATTACGTTTGTTTTTATAAGTAGTATAAAAGGTACCCGTTGGTTTACCAGCTTTGGTTCTCCCAGTAGATTTAAGCATGATTTTTTCGCGCGCACTGACAGCCATGATTTAAACCTTAATTATTTTTTACTATTTTTCATTCTTTCGCGTCCACGGATTTTTTCGAGAACTACCTGAATTCCCAATTTATCGATGATCCGCATGCCATGAACAGAAACAGTTAAAGTTATAAAACGTTTTTCTTCGGGAAACCAAAACCGATGCTTTTTCAAATTCGGAAAAAAGCGTCGTTTGGTTTTATTGTTAGCGTGAGAAACATTATGCCCATTTTGAGGGCGTTTCCCGGTTACTTGGCATAACCTCGGCACGAGAACCTACTCCACACTGGTAATGATTGAATCGTCGCTCTTATACCAGAAATAGATTAATAATGCAAACTTTTTGTTTGAAAATGAGGAGTATGGAGTGCTGTTGTGTAGAGAGACCTTACTGTACACACTCTACACTTAATTTATCAGGAAAACTTGTAGAGGATAAAATTTGCAGATTAAGTGTTTTTAAAATGGGCACTATCTTATTCCATTATCATATTAGCTCTCTCATAATCTCGAGTAAACTCTTACGCTGTGTTGAAAGAATATTTCTCTTGTAGAACAATATGTACTTGTGCCAATAATTACTCATAGCTGAGCAAACGTGCGTGTTTAAGATATAAGGAAATGGGTTTTTAGAATGCTCTGTAGTCATGTAGTCGGAAGCTTGATTGAGTTTCAGAGATATTCCGATTTATAAGCAACGATCAATTATTATGTTGTCAACTCTATTTTGGCAGTTAAAGTACGTTTGATGATTTCTCTGAGGGATACATAGTAGATAGAAACTCAATTAATGTGACCGTAGAACAGTCTTTTACTCTGAATGATTCGATGGAGATTATCAAAATTTTTATTCTATAGAGTTAGGCAAAAAGAAAACGCTTTCCGTCGGTGATCAATCAGTTTTCTCCAATATACTACTGCCACTTGAGATAACAATTTAGTATTTTTTAATTCCTTCACGATATTGTAAGTCATACCCTTGTTAACACTACAGAAATCAATTTAGTGTCGGAAAATTCTTGCTATACTTTTCCACAAAGCAATGTTGCAGTCATGGTTGGTAGCTTTTTTGGTTGACATAACTACTAAGTTTAATTAAATTACCTGCTTTTGTAATACTAGGTTTAATTACGACTTATGTGTTATAAAAATAGACTTGTATGTCATAAGAATAATCGTTACATTTGATACCTCATAATCAGAGGTACTATGTTGCAACCTATACAATTGAAAATTTTAGATCAACGATTGGGAAGTCAATTTCCTTTACCTAATTATGCAACGGCTGGTTCTGCGGGAATTGATTTGCGAGCGTGTTTAAACAAGCCGCTTAAGATTTGTCCAGGAGAAACACATTTGATTAGTACGGGAATAGCTATTCATGTAGACAATGCTAATGTGGCGGTTATCATTTTACCTCGTTCGGGTTTGGGGCATACGCATGGCATTGTGTTAGGCAATTTGGTTGGGTTGATTGATTCAGATTATCGTGGTCCTTTGATGGTTTCTTGTTGGAATCGTGGTAAAGAAACTTATACCATCCAACCAGGTGAACGGATTGCACAATTGGTAATTGTACTGATATTAAAAGCTCAATTTGAATTGGTTGATGAGTTTGAACAAACTGAACGAGGTATAGATGGTTTCGGGAGTTCCGGTCGATATTAGTTCGAGAAACATAAGTCCTACAACAATACCTGACAATCTTTTTCGAACTTATGATATCCGAGGCCCTGTCGCTGATGATAGCTTGATGGTGGATTTAGCTTATGCGATTGGTTTAGTTAGTTTTAGCTATTGGCAGTGAAGTTCATGAACGAGGCCAAAAGGTTGTTGTCGTTGGCTGTGATGGTCGTCTGTCAGGGCCACAATTTTAACGACTGCCTTAATACATGGTCTTTGCAAGACAGGTTCAACAGTCTTAACAGTCTTAAATGTAGGGGTCGTACCTACGCCATTGGTATATTTTGCGACGAATCGTTTGGAAGCTAATTCTGGCATAGTAGTAACAGCGAGTCACAATCCTGGAAATCATAACGGTTTTAAAATTGTATTGGATGGAAAAACATTAATGATGGAAGGAATCGCGGCTATTAAAATGCGCATTCAAGAAGGTAGTTTCAGGGAAGAAAAAATGGGACGCAAGATAGATATTGATATTATTCAGGACTATACAACTTATCTCGTCCAACACATTCAATTGGCACGTCCTTTTAAAATAGTTATAGATTGTGGTAATGGAGTTGCTGGTAAAATTGCGCCTAAGTTATATCGCCATATGGGATGTGAGGTGGTGGAACTGTTTTGTGAAGTCGATGGTAATTTCCCAAATCATCATCCTGACCCCACTGTTCCTGATAATTTGGTTACTCTTATCAATATGGTGAAAAACACAAACGCTGATTTAGGATTTGCTTTTGATGGTGACGCGGATCGTTTGGGTGTGGTAACGGAAAAAGGTGAGATTATTTGGCCTGATCGTCAGTTGATGTTGTTTGCAATGGACCTTTTACCTCGTTTACCAGGTTCTGATATTATTTTTGATGTAAAATGTTCCAATCATCTGCCAGAAATCATTAGAAAATATCGCGGTAATCCAATAATGTGGCGCACTGGCCATTCGGCGATTAAAGCGAAGTTATTTGAAATGAACGCGCCATTAGCTGGTGAAATAAGTGGGTATATTTTCTTTAAAGACGAATGGTTTGGTTTTGATGATGGTATATATGTTGGTGCGCGCTTATTACGAATCGTTTCACATAACTCACAACGTATTAGCGAAATTTTTGGTGTGTTACCGAATACCGTCAACACACCTGAATTAAAATTGTCGATGCTGGAAGAGGAAAAACCTTTTTTATACAAAAACTGGCAGAAAAGGCAGTGTTTGAGGATGCAGAAGTAATTACTATTGATGGTCTACGGGTCGAGTTTGAAAATGGATGGGGATTAGTGCGTCCATCTAATACTTCACCTTATTTGATTTTGCGTTTTGAAGCAAATACAAAAGATGAATTGAAACGTATCGAGGAAATGTCTAGAACGCAATTGCTGAATATTGACAGTACCTTAAAGTTGCCGTTTTAAAAACTGTTTCTCAATCTCAGCTTTCTCCGCACTTTGCCATTCTACAATCAAAATACAGAATGGCAAAAATATGGGGCGATACGGTAGAAGAGTATTTATTGTGAGTGAGATAAACACACGAAGGACTAAGGTTTCCACTTCTCAGGATTTTTATTCCATATTAATGCTTTTCTCTTTTCTTTTTCGTTAATGTAATTTTCCTTAACGGCTACTTCGATTAGGGTACTAAAATTGGAAAGAGTATAGCAATTAATACAAGCCTTTGAAAAATTTTGTATCGCTTGTGGTAATTGATAAGAGAAGATTGCCACACAATCAGTAACCCAACCTTCACATTCACGAAGCGCTGCCCCTGCTGCAATAGAATTCTCTCCTATGCTAATTAAATCTTCAACAATTAATACCTTTTGTCCCTTTTCTAAACGACCTTCAATCCGATTTTGTTTGCCATAAGTTTTAGCTTTGTTACGAACATAAATCATCGGTAAATTCAATCGATCAGCAATCCAGGCTGCATGCGGAATGCCCGCTGTCGCCGTACCAGCAACAACATCAAATCGCAATTGATTTTTTTCAATAAGATGTAGAAAAGAATCAACAATAATTTTTCGTTTATAAGGGTAAGAAATAATTAGACGATTATCACAATAAATAGGAGATAGTAAGCCTGAAGTATATCGATATGGTGCTTCCAGATTTAAAGTAACGGCCTTGATATTCAATAATAATCTTGCTATTTCTATGGCTTGGTTCATAATGTTATTTTTAACATAATCTATGCATATTATCACCTTGAATATAAATCAGTATTAATGCAGTGTTCGTAAAGAGTTTTTTAATCGAAAATAGGATACAGATATTATTTGCATTTAGGAAACAAAGACCTGTTTTAGGACTATACGTGTTGATCAAGTTCCATCCGTTGGTTATCAATTGCTATTGCCATGACGTAGAAAAGAGTGATTTTAGTAGTATGGAAATTTTTTTAGTAGTATGGAAATTTATTGTTGCAATAAAACAGATCATATGGCCAATTTTATCCCAAAATAAATTGGCCATATGATCCTCTGTCGGATACAACTAGGAGAGAAGAAGTATAATCAAAAAATAAAAGACATTTTGTACTCTGTTGAATTGTTGATTACGATTTATGCAAAACTTCGGTCAACTATTGTTCCAATAATAGGTTATGAATAAACTAGTTCATCTTATTGCTTCTATTTTCTCTATTTCCTCTTCAGATTTTATTAACGTATCAGTGCTAACCAATCATTTCTCCAATAGTTTTCCGTACTCATTTTCATACTTTATCGTGAGATCAAGGATAGACTAGAGAATGACAAAAATTAAATAAAAGAGAAAAATAACAAATACAACTTATATTAGTTTCATTAAAATTCTCGTCTTAGAAATGTACAACCATTACGTGTCCACCATAAGCCAACCCTTCTGAATTTGTTTGCTATATAACATCTGAATCTATACTATAGTAACAGACATTATCTATCTTACCTATTATTATCTGCCTTACCCATTACTACCTGTTTGGCGATTGCTAACAAGAAAAAATCTTTGTGTTGTACGTTAAGTTTTAGAATTTAATCAAATGAATAAGTCAAATTAATTGATACCAAAACTTGTAAATTATCTTACGTGTGAGATGAGATTTAAATTGCTCACGACACAGCGCGGCAGTTTTAACAGTTCTGTACTTATTCACTGACTCAAGGAACGAACCTGAATAAAAAATAAAACGATCCATTTAACTTAAACTGAATATCAAATTGCAGTTAGAAATACGATTTTCTTATGATACTTTACTGAGTAAAATATTGCGAGTAGATGCAATTTTGATTGGTCTTCACTCCTCGACCATTTGTGTTACCTTAAATTACTAACTAGAGCACATCGAAGCTTGTCAAAAGCTGATAAATCTTGCTGCTAATACAGAGATATCTAAACAAGCTGATGAATCCGGTACACACACTAAAATTAATGTGAGTAAATTAGAAATCATAAAAGACTGGGACAATTTTCATTATTAATTGTCATCATATTAATGTTTATACTACCAAATAGTATCACTACTTTCATCTTGCCCCATCAATTAGCTGTACTGTTTCAGGATCAATGCATCGCCCGAAAAAAATTTTACCAACGCGAATGAAACGTTGAGGCGAATCGGTCACGAAGAAAGAAATTGTTGGTTGAAGAGTCGTATTTTCCAGATTCATTTTTTTTACAATCAATTGTACTGCTTTAGCTGTTGCCGTTGCCGAATTAATTATCTTAACCTTGCTTCCAAAAATCGCTGAGAATGATTGTATAAATACAGGAAAATGAGTGCAACCTAAAATCACTGAATCACAGTAATGATGATGACTAATCACTGGTTCAAGATATTTTTGTGTTACGAGTAGAGCAATATTGTCATCGATGCAACCTTCTTCAGCGAGTGCCACAAACAGCCCACAAGCTTGGGTAACAATTACTATGGCGGGATTTAACGATCGAAGCGTACTTTGATAAATCCCTGATTGGATAGTTGTTTCGGTTGCAAGCAGAGCCACTTTATTATTTTTTGTTGTATTTACAGCAGCTTGTGCGCCAGATTCTACAACACCGATAATGGGGATGTCAGGAAATCGTTTTTGTAGGTAAGGTAACGCAGCTGTGGAGACAGTATTACAGGCTAAAACCAATAGTTTGATTCCTTGTGTAACAAGTAAAGAAGTCATTTGTGAAGCGTAACGTACGACAGTTTCCTGACTTTTGGTACCGTAAGGGAGTCGCGCAATGTCGCCTAAATAAAGAAAAGATTCATTAGGTAAGTGATTTACCAGTTCATGTAAAATAGTAAGCCCTCCAATGCCGGAATCGAAAACGCCGATAGGAAGAGTGGTATTTATTTTCCTTTCCACTA
Organism: Coxiella endosymbiont of Amblyomma nuttalli; assembly: GCF_018107685.1. Taxonomy (GTDB): domain Bacteria; phylum Pseudomonadota; class Gammaproteobacteria; order Coxiellales; family Coxiellaceae; genus Coxiella. The sequence goes on from NZ_CP064834.1 coordinate 379,295, forward strand.
ACTGTACCTCAATGCTTCCTGTTGCTTTTGGAGAACGATTTTAATACCTTCACGGGCAAGCTCAATTAGCGCATCAAGCTCTTTAGCATGCAAGGTGTTGCCTTCAGCAGTACCTTGAATTTCAATAAATAAATCCTTATCTGTCATCACTACATTCATGTCTGTGTGCGCTTTTGAGTCTTCTTCATAGTCTAAATCTAAAACAGGTATTCCATTATAAATTCCTACCGAAACAGCAGCGACTAAATGTTTCAAAGGATCGGTTTCTAAAATACCTTTTCTTTGTAAATAACGCAGAGCATCGACCATGGCAATACAACCACCGTTGATAGCGGCTGTTCGTGTCCCGCCGTCTGCTTGAATAACATCACAATCGATAGTAATCGTATAAGAGCTGAGTAATTTAAGATCTAATGCTGCGCGTAACGCTCGTCCGATTAATCGTTGAATTTCAACAGTACGTCCGCCTTGTTTACCTCTAATCACCTCTCGATCCATACGGTTATGAGTGGAACGCGGTAACATGCCATATTCTGCCGTTAACCATCCTTGCTCACTATTTTTAAGAAAACGTGGAACCCCTTCTGTAATACTCGCAGTGCAAATTACTTTAGTTTGACCCATATTTACTAAAACAGAGCCCTCGGCATATTGAATAAATTGAGTGGTAAAAGAAATGGATCGTAATTCATTAGCTGCTCGTTTACTAGGACGCATATTAACCTCTTACTTAAGATTTATTGATATACAGAGTGTCCTTATATCACAAGATTGTGCTAAATATAAACAAAACCCCTATCTATAAATATGTTTTACATACATATGGTTAAAGAGTTAATAACCTTGGATCTTAACTACCTTGTGTTATGATATCTGTCAACGGGATACACTATATGATCACAAGTATGACTGCCTTTGCTAGAAGCTCTCAGGAAGCAAAATGGGGGATTTTGACATGGGAAATTCGGACAGTGAATCATCGTTATCTTGAAATCAATCTTCGATTGCCAGATATTTTCCGTGATTTGGAACAGATTGCACGGGAAATGATGCAAAAATATTTGAATCGTGGAAAAGTCGAAGCGATTTTGCGATTTCAGCCTGGGCAGGATTTACCTTTCGAAATTATCGTTAATCAACCATTTGTCGAACGATTGGCAAAAGCAAGCAAAATAGTTATCGATTTCTTTCCGAGGGCGAAGATTAATGTAATGGATATATTATCCTATCCCGGTATCTTGCAAATGAAAGAAATGCAGATAGATACAATAAATGAAACAGCTATGATTTTATTGAAAAAAACGTTAACTAATTGTGTAAATATACGGTGTCGCGAAGGTAATGGTCTTAAGGTGTTTGTTGAAGATCGTTTGCGTGTAATGAAAAAACAGCTTTTTTTTATCCAAAAACGAATGCCGAGATTAATGCAGTTAACGCGTAAAAAAATAATGACGCGTTTTGATGAGTGCTCGCTTAATCTGGATAAAGATCGTTTAGAACAGGAAATGCTATGGCTAATCCAAAAAGTAGATGTGGCTGAAGAGTTACAACGACTAAACGTACACCTTACAGAAGTACAACACATTCTAAACAACGGAGGTGTAGTGGGACGGAGATTAGATTTTTTGATGCAGGAATTAAATCGTGAAGTGAATACATTAGGTAGCAAATCATTAGATGTGTGTGTTTCAGAAGTTGTAGTTGAATTAAAAGTGCAGATTGAGCAAATGAGAGAACAGGTACAAAACATTGAATAAATCTCCTTATAAAGCAAATCTATTTGTTATCTCTGCTCCTTCTGGGGCTGGTAAAACCAGCCTGGTGCGTGCTCTTGTTAATAAATTAAAAGAAATTAAAGTATCCATTTCTTACACCACTCGTCCGATGCGATATGGTGATAAGGAGGGCGTTGATTATTTTTTTATTGATGAAAATCGCTTTGAAGCAATGGTAAAGGCAGATGCTTTTCTTGAGTATGCTGCTGTGTATGGTTATCACTATGGTACAGCAAAAGACTGGGTCATAAAACAGTTGAAAACTGGTAAAGATATATTGTTGGAAATCGATTGGCAAGGGGCACAACAAATTCATTGCTTATTTCCACCGGCACTTTTGATTTTTATTTTGCCGCCCTCAGCAAGTATACTGAAGGAGAGACTCATGAAACGTCATCAGGATGAGAAAGCTGTCATTACTCAACGGATTGCGCTAGCGCGTGAGGAAATGACACACTATTCTGAATTCAATTATATCGTCGTAAATCATGATTTTAATCAGGCACTAAAAAATTTAGTTCATATCATCAGTGCTGCACGGTTACAGTTAGAAATTCAGGAAGAGAAACTGGCTAATCTTCTGGAAGAATTACTGAAAAAACGGTATATTACTTCCTAAAACCATCACCTACAATGTAACCGTAGTTTTAGTAAAAGAATTACTACTCTAATTCTAGATTATAACTTAAAATCGAGGAGTGGGTGAGATTAATTTGATTATTGAACTAGCTAATATTAAAGAGGGTCACATGGCACGTATAACTGTCGAAGATTGTCTTGAACATGTTGAAAATCGTTTTGATTTAGTGTTAAAAGCAGCGAGACGCGCTCATTTTTTAGAACTAGGCGCTGTGGAACCTATGGTTCCTATAGATAACGATAAACCCACGGTTATAGCGCTTCGTGAGATTGCTGCTGGTTATGATGTCACGCAAGAAGAGGTAAATGAACCTGAATCGGAAGAGATCACTAAACATAAAATAGTTTTTTTTCCAGAAAGTCAACCAACTGATTCAGAGGAAGGTATTAACATTTAGGTTATTCATGCTATTCGTCTTCCCGAGTTACGCAATCTAACCTTAAGATCCAGGATAAACAATAGAATGAGATTTGATTTTTGCTTCTCAGAAAATTGGTAGGTTTGCGAGGGATCATCCTAATAGTGTGGTACCTAATTGCGGCATCTAGCTAGGCCAAGTATTGCGTCTTAATTTCGACTTACTCTATAGATGTCACCTCTGATGATGTCTATTCGATCCTTTACAGTGAATGCATAGAAAGAATGGGTGAACTCAATAATATTAATTTTAGATTCCCAAATCAAGTCCGCAGGTGGCGATAGTTAGCAAATCGTGATGTTCGATGACTGTGTAAGGAGGATAAAATAAATTGCGCCTCTTCAAAAAATTGCGTTGTAAACTTGACTACTTAAGTAATGAGCGAATTAACAGAATTCACCGAGCTTTCCTAGTGGCTGCAGACGCCCATCGTGATCAACGACGCGTAACTGGTGAAGCGTATATCAGCCATCCCGTTGCTGTTGCGTGCATATTGGCTGACATGAAGATGGATGATCAAATTATAGTTGCGGCTTTGTTACATGATGTCATTGAAGATACGCCTCTTGAAAAAAAAGCGATCTCTGAAAAATTTGGCGATGAAATAGCGGAATTAGTAGATGGTGTTAGTAAATTAACCCAAATTGAATTTGTCAGTCGAGCTGAAGCTCAGGCTGAGAATTTTCGAAAAATGCTACTGGCTATGGCACGCGATATACGCGTGATTATCGTCAAACTGGCAGATCGGCTGCATAATATGCGAACTTTAGATTCGTTGCATTCTCAAAAACGACGTCGAATCGCCAGGGAAACACTAGGTATCTTTGCACCGATTGCGAAACGTTTGGGTATGCGTGATGTATCTGTTGAGTTGGAAGAATTAGGTTTTGCTGTACTTTATCCATTGCGTTATCGTGTTTTAAGAGATGCCATTCGACGTGCACGTGGTAATCGAAAAAAAATATTAGCGTTGATTGAAAAAAATCTGCACGGTGGATTAAGTCAAAGTAATTTATCTTCATACAATATTACTGGACGTGAAAAACACTTATTTAGTATTTATCGAAAAATGCGAAATAAACATATTCCCTTCAATGAAATCATGGATCTCTACGCTTTTCGAATTATTGTTGATGATGTGGATTCATGTTACCGTGCATTAGGGGTTATTCACGGATTATTTAAACCAGTTCCTGGACGTTTTAAAGACTACATTGCCATTCCAAAAGTTAATGCTTATCAATCCCTACATACTACCTTATTTGGCCCTTATGGGTTACCTATTGAGGTACAAATTCGTACGACAAAAATGGATCGCACGGCAACTACAGGTATTGCCGCTCATTGGCTCTATAAAGCGACGAATACGTCACTTACTGAATCGCAATTGCGAGCTGAAGCGTTAGTGAAGAGTTTATTAGAATTACAGGAAGATGTGGTAAATCCGCTAGAATTTATTGAAAACGTTAAAGTGGATTTATTTCCTAATGAAGTCTACGTATTCACACCAAAAGGTGATATTACAGAGTTACCTGCTGGCGCTACTGCTATTGATTTTGCTTACTCGGTTCATACAGACGTGGGAAATGGTTGTGTTGCCGTTAAAATTGATCGGCATTTAGCTCCTTTGTCAACACCATTGAGTAATGGACAAACCATCGAGGTTATTACTTCCTCCGGGGGTCGTCCTAATCCAGCGTGGATGGATTTTGTCATAACTAGCAAAGCGAAGAACAGCATTCGTCAATTTTTAAAAACACAACGCCGTTCGGAATCTATTGCGTTAGGGAAACAATTATTGAAAAAAGAATTAGTCGACTATTCTATTTCATTAAAAAAATTATCACAGCGAGTTATTGATTTCACATTAAAAGAAATACATTTGAAATCCTTTGATGATTTATTGGAAGAGATTGGTTTAGGAAATCGCATGGCGGCTTTAGTGGCGCAACGCATCGCAGCAGTGACTAAAGAGACTGAAGCAGAAACGAAAATCCGACTACCGAATGAAATACCTTTAATAATTAAGGGTACAGAAGGGATAGTCGTTAATTTTGCTACTTGTTGTTATCCTATACCCGGTGATCCAATCGTAGGTGTTATTGATGCGGGGCGTGGAATTTTAATACATACCGATCGTTGCCCTTTCATTGCAAAATTACGCCACTGTCTTGATCGATTTATGCCGCTTCGATGGTCCGAACAAGCAAGGGGTGAATTTCCCACGTCAGTTCACGTGCAAGTCGTTAATGAACGTGGTGCGCTAGCTATGTTAACATTAGCGATGGCAAAAGCAGATGCTAATATTCAAGATATTATGGTAGAAGAACGTGAAGGATTACATTATATTGTCATGTTTCGTATCACTGTTCGAGATCGCGCACATTTGTCGATAGTGTTGCGTCGTTTACGTCAAGTAAAACAGATAGTAAAAATTATGCGTCGTTTTTATAAAATGAGGGGTTATGAAACAAATTATTAGTACAAATAAAGCACCACGAGCTATCGGTATATACTCGCAAGCTGTTAAGGTCGGTAATACCGTTTATTTTTCTGGGCAAATTTCGCTAGATCCAGAAACCATGGAAATAACACGTGGTGACTGCAAAGGTCATATCCATCGTGCCTTTAGCAATATGACAGCAATAGCTAAAGCGGCTGGTGGAAATCTTTCTCAGATCGTAAAGCTTACTATTTATCTGACTAATATGGAACATTTTGTATTTGTTGATGAAATCATGCAAAAATATTACGAAGAACCTTATCCAGCGAGATCAGTAGTGACCGTTAAGCAACTTCCTAAAAATTCTTTGATTGCAATTGATGCCATAATGGTATTAGACGAATGAACGAGGACAACAAAGTTGATTTCATTTCTGTTACTGTTCTTAAACGGGTTGGATTGGGCATTCAGGCATTATTGGCTAACTTAAATATTTATACTATTCAAGATTTATTATTTCATTTACCCCTGCGTTATCAAGATCGCAGATATTTAACTCCCATTGCAGCTGTTCGCCATGGAGATCAAGTAGTTGTTGAGGGAAAAATACAATTAGCCAATCTAGCTTATACGCGTCGACGCAATTTGATTTGTTGTATACGCGATAGCACAGGCTCACTTCTTTTGCGCTTTTATCATTTTAACTTAAAACAGCAAGAACGATTAACGAAAGTTGGTCTAACATTGCGTTGTTTCGGTAGTGTACGGAAAAATTATCAAGGACGTTTAGAAATGGAACATCCTGAATATCAAATCATGGACAAGGAAGTGCCATTAGAGGACTGCTTAACCCCTATTTATTCAACAACAAAAGGACTGCGACAAACGCAATGGCGTCATTTAATGGCGCAAGCACTGGAATACTTAAAAGCTAATAATATTGAAGAGTTATTACCTGAATCGTTGCGGAAATTGTTCCAACTACCTACATTGATGGAAGCATTAATTTATGTACATCGTCCTCCTCAAGAAGCCTCAGTTGATTTATTACAGGCAGGAATACATCCTACACAGAAGCGCTTGGCATTCGAGGAATTGTTAGCACAGCAAGTGGGTTTACAACGATTGCGATTGCAAATAAAAATTCACCGTGCACCTATTTTAGAATCAAATAGCTGGCAAGAAAAATTACGTGAGGCTCTGTTCTTTCCATTAACTACTGCACAACAACGTGTCATTAAGGAAATTAATAAAGATTTATCTATGCCAAGTCCAATGTTGCGTTTAGTACAAGGTGATGTCGGATCTGGAAAAACTATTATAGCAGCAATGTCAGTAATGAAAGTGCTAGAAAATAACTATCAAAGCGCCGTTATGGCGCCTACTGAATTATTAGCTGAACAACATTATCAAGTTTTTCAACGATGGTTTAAGCCATTGGGAATTAATGTGGGCTACTTAGTGGGAAATTTAAGTAAGGCAGTGCGTAAAGAAACCTTGCACAGAATAACTAGTGGCGAACACCAAGTTGTAGTTGGCACACATGCGCTATTTCAGGAAGCCGTGATTTTTCGAAATTTAGCATTAGTTGTAATTGATGAACAACACCGTTTCGGTGTGCATCAACGATTAGCCTTAAAAGAAAAGGGTTTAACAGAAAAAAATAGTTATCCACATCAATTAATTATGACAGCAACTCCTATTCCACGAACCTTGGCAATGACGATGTACGCTGATTTAGATATTTCAGTTATTGATGAATTACCACCAGGTCGGAGACCAATTTCGACGGTAATAATATCAAATACACGCCGTGAAAAGGTTATCGAGGGAATTAAAAAAATTTGTGAGCAAGGCAAACAAGCTTATTGGATATGTACTTTAATCAAAGAATCAGAAACTGTGCAATGTGAAACAACCGAAGCAACCTATAAACATCTACAACAATCATTAACAAATTTAAAAATTGGTTTAATTCATGGACGATTAAACAAAAATGAGAAAGAAGCAGTGATGGCAGCATTTAAAGTAGGGAAAATTAATTTACTTGTAGCAACCACAGTAGTTGAAGTAGGTGTTAATGTGCCGAATGCAACCTTAATGATAATAGAAAATTCTGAACGTTTAGGTTTAGTACAAATACATCAGCTACGAGGTCGTGTTGGACGTGGAGAAGACAAAAGTCATTGTGTTTTACTGTATCAAGGACCTCTGTCTAATAATGCACGAAATCGCTTATCTTTTTTGCGAGATTCACAGGATGGTTTTGTTATAGCACAAAAGGATCTTGAGTTACGGGGCGTCGGAGAATTATTGGGTACGCGCCAAGCGGGCTTATTTCATTTTCGGATTGCAAATATGGCACGGGATTTTCATCTACTTCCATCTGTACAAAAAATGTCTCATGTGATTGTACAGCATTATCCTCATGTCATTGACCGTTTACTGCATCGTTGGCTAAAAAGACCAGCAGCGTATTGGGATGTATAATTTTTTTTTACAATTAATTTAAAAAACTAGCTAGATTATTTAATCTAAGTTAGATAAGATATGAATCCTTAAAGAGTTGAAGTTGGCAATCTTCCTTAAAATAAGTTTATTTAAGGGTTGCATTAAGTGAAAGATTGCTATTAGAATTATCTGCTCTTAACTTAGTAACACTTTAAACATTTAGGGGAATTTAAATGTCGGTAAAAAAATTAGTAACACTTGCTACTGCTGGTATTGCTAGCGTCGGTGTCACTTCCGCTGCGTTAGCCGGTGGTTCTGATTATGTACCTGCTCCCAGCTATGCTGGTATTTATGTTGAAGGTAATTCGGGTTACACTTATCGCCCGTGGTTGAAGGATGCTTCTACCATTGTTGGTTTTGCGAAGCAAACGGCCGTTTTAGGAAACGCTTCTCGAGGCAACGGTGGCTTCACTTTCGGTGGGGATTTGGGTTACCAATTTAATCAATATTTCGCTATTGAAAGCGGATGGTATTATCTGCCCAAATTGAAGTTTACTACTGATGTTAAAATATCACCGCTAGTTGCAGGAACTTACGATGTTAAAAGCGGTATAGCTTATGGTGCATTCAAAGGGATGGCTCCTATTTATGCCAATACCTACGTTTTCGGTAAATTAGGGGTTGCTTATACTTACAATCGAAGTAGTGCAGCCTTACCAACATTGAAAGCTCCATTTAATGTTGCTTCTCGCTCAAACTTTTGGAATCCGTTATTTTCGGCCGGTGTTCAATACCATTTTACGTCGAATTGGTCCGTGAATGCACAATATACTTTTGTACCAGGCTACCGAGGTGCGTCTTCTAACCGCTTCTCTACTGTGCCGGCTACAAATCTATTCACGGTTGGACTGGGTTATAAGTTCTTAATGTAATCAATCGATAATCATATCGATTATCGATTGCTTGAATCAAGAAAAGACGCTTGAATCAAGAAAAGAGGGCAAAAGCCCTCTTTTCTTTTAATATTCTTTGTGCTAATAACCTATAAGGACACTTTAAGTCTTAAGGATTATTTACTTAAATAATTTATGTTTAAAATTTCATATTACATATTTCATAGAAGTTTTTATCGATATTTAAGTATAATCGTAAAAATAGTACTTTATTCAAAGGAGTCTGTAAAAAGCATCGAAGCTCTGACTGCTGTATGACTGGATAGATTTTGGATAGATTAATCTACTCGTCATACATTTCAACAAATTAGTAGTAAAAAACTTTGGAACTTGATCATAAATAGAATACAGTGGATTTAAGCGATCTTGAAAAAGAAGAAACGGTAAAAACAGTGCTTTTTAATGAGAATCTTTAGTGATACGCTTTTTACTTAATTTTAATCTATATCAGCGAATCTATAGATAATTAGCGGATCTATAGACATTATGTTCTAGAAATCAATTACAGTAGTGCTTTTTACTTAAATCATTTGCAGCCCAAAGCGTATTCTCTAATAAAGTAGCTACCGTCATTGGACCAACTCCCCCAGGGACTGGGGTGATCCACGATGCTTTTTCTTTAGCAGTTTCGAAATGAATATCTCCAACAATTTTATCTGGACTCAGCCGACTAAAACCAACATCAACTACAATAGTTCCTGGTTTAATCCATTTACTTTGGATAATGCCTGGCTTACCAATAGCAACTATTAGAAGATCAGCGTTATTGATATGCTGTGCTAAATTTTCTGTAAAGCGATGACAGATAGTCACTGTGCATTTAGCCAACAGCAATTCCATTGCCATTGGTCGGCCTACAATATTAGAAGCACCTACTATAACAGCGTGCTTACCAGCAATCGTTTCTCTAGTCTCTTTTAATAAAGTCATAATGCCATGAGCAGTGCAAGGACGTAAAGCTGGGCGTCGCTGTATTAGACGGCCGAGATTATAAGGGTGAAAAGCATCAACATCTTTCTTAGGACAAATACGTTCAGACAAATTAGTGTGATTAATATGTTCAGGTAAAGGTAATTGTAATAAAATTCCATGTGTGTTTAGATCTGCATTACATTCATCGATTTTTACAGCTAAATCTGACTCTGTAACAGTTTCCGGCATACGATACACGGTTGAACGAATACCAACTGTTCGGCAAGCATGTTCTTTATGAAAAATATACGCCTCTGAAGCAGGATTATTACCCACTAGGATAACAGAAAGCCCAGGTAATGATAATCCTTTTTCCTGTCGTAAACGAATGGCTTCTTTAACATGTGCTTTAACCTTGTTTGCACAAGTGTGCCCATTTAAAATTCTAGGTGTCATAATATGATTGCTTTTAGTGACGTAAGTTTCACAGTATTCTACTCTTAAGGTGCATTTACATCATTGAAATATTGGCCAATTCAAATTATATTTCCTGACATATAATTGAGAAAATACGATCTAGAAATCATGTTCATAGTTAATTCATAGTTAATAATAGATAGCACTTGTCGATAAAGATACCTTCCCCATCCGATATGATAACAGAATAATATGATAACGGAATAGTGCAACAAGACTATGGTTTAGTGATTAAGTAATCATTGGTTTAGTGATTAAGTAATCATTTTTTCACAACAAATCTTTTTGTAATTTTGCGTTTTGTTACAATGTACATCGCTCACTTTAACCTTAATTCGGGAACATTATCTTTAGAAATACTACTGCTACGAATAGGTATGTAAGGAGTTGCCTCTGCCTCCGGAATTAATAAATTTTTCCCAATACCAATCATATCACTTTTCAATTTATTTATACGACGAATCTTTGCAATACTAGTGTGATAACGATTGGCTAAAATACTTAATGAATCACCAGAATGTACACGATGATATGCCCATTTCTCCAAAAGTCGTTTGTGATAACGACTGGCTTCTAACTCTACAAGGCTTTGCTCTAAATGATTTGCTTTATCTAGTGGTACCAAGAAATTGTACGCATCATGAAGAAAAGTGGTTGAGCGGCGAAAACCGGGGTTTAATCTACGAATGAGATTTAATGTAGAATCCGATAATGTAACCAACTGTCTTAAATTCATTCGAGTTTTTAAGGATATCATGGTAAAAAAAGGACCATTTTTAACTGGATTTAGTTGTAAACCATAATACTGGTGATTTTTAATTACATCAGCTAAAGCTAGCAATTTAGGTACGTATTCCCGAGTCTCGTAAGGTAAAGGTAGAGACCAAAAATCTGTAGGACGTCTATGAAGGCGATTATAACGAATAGCGACTGCTACAGTTCCTTCACCCGCATCGTAAGCAGCGATTGCCAAAAGCCAGCTGTGAAAATAATCATGCAGATACTCGAGATAATTCAGTGCAGCATTAGTTGACGCAACTACATCACGACGCCCATCGTACCACCAATTAATAAGAAGACTAAATCCGGTCGCTGTTCCCGGCATCAATTGCCAAAGACCAGTAGCTCCCCGTTTTGAATAAAGGAAAGGATTGTAATTGCTTTCAATCATCGGTAAAAGCGCAATCTCAGGCGGGATACCCCGTTTCTTTGTTTGTTGAAAAACATAATAAATATAAGGTCTTGCATTTTTAGTTAGCTCAGAAAGATAATATTGTTGCTGACAGAACCACTGAATTTGTTTACGTACATAATAGTTATTTGTGTACTGCTCTGCAAGAACAAACTGTTGGCTGATTGCTGTCCAAAAATTCTGTTGATGATGAGACAAGAGATCGCCGGTATTCCACGTTCCACCTCGAGAAGTGGACATTGCGATGGTGGTAACACTAATAAGATAAAAAGCTAGTAGTGCAATGGCTGTGTTAAATATCCATTTCTGCATTGGACGGATATTACGGATAAATGGCTTGAGAAGCAAGAAAAATTGATCAAATATTCATCATTATATTCTATAGGTGTATGTACACAGCTAATTAACATGACTAAATGATGAGCAAAGAATGATTTTATGTTTTTATCAAAAAAGAGGAAAGGAAAGGATATCTTCTAGAGAAGCATCAAATTGGTTATAATTTAGTTATAATGAAGAAGGTGACAATCACTAATAGGAAGACCGCCTATGACGGAAGCAAATTTTGTTGATATGGAGACGAAGATTGATTCTCGACTTGCTAACGGCATTAAAACGCCAGGAGTGCTTTTACAAGATGCACGGAAAGCAAAAAAGTTGAGCCAAATTGAAATAGCAAAACAAATACACTTAAGTCTTCAGCGAGTGAAAGAATTGGAAAAAGATAATTATTCTAACATGTCTGCTTTAATTTATGTACGAGGTTATTTGCGTGCTTATGCACGCTGCGTAGGTATTTCACCGAATGAAGTCATAGCTGCGTTTGACGCTTCGGCATTGGAAGAAGAATTTGAACGGGTAAAAAAGGCTCAGGAAGAAAAACCGGTAAGGCACCAAACCATCCCTGTTATCGCGCGATCAACGCGAATCATTAGTTCAAAAGTTGTTTGCTTGATTGTTATGGCAATTTTATTATCCTTAGCAATATTTGTAAGTATTTGGTGGAAAGGTAAAAAACATATTATCAGCCAAATGCACGTAGTAGTTTCACAACCTGAGGAGAGTTTACCGTTAAATTCTACTGTATCATCTACCTTACCAGAAGAAAGGTTTGTACCAAATAATGATTTTTCAGGAACGCATCATTGAGAACAATAATTCGAGCTGTTCGAGGAATGAATGACCTGTTACCTGAGGTCACGCCTTATTGGTCTTTTCTTGAAGCTAGTTGCCACTCGCTTGTTAAATCCTATGGTTATCAGGAGATTAGATTTCCTATCGTGGAACAAACAGCCCTATTTAAACGCACTATTGGTGAAATAAGCGATATTGTACAAAAAGAAATGTATACCTTTCTTGATCGTAATGGTGATAGTCTTAGTTTGCGACCAGAAGGAACAGCGGGATGTGTACGGGCAGGTATCCAACATAGTTTATTTCACAATAACCAGACCCAGCGATTGTGGTACATAGGGCCCATGTTTCGTCATGAACGTCCTCAAAAAGGTCGTTACCGTCAATTTTATCAATTTGGTGTTGAGGCTTATGGGATGTCAAGTGCCCTCATTGATGCAGAACTAATTCTGATGTGTTTTCGTCTATGGAAAACGCTGGGCTTGGATAAATTTATGGTGTTAGGATTAAACACCTTAGGTACCCGTGAGTCGCGTGCACGATACCGAGAAAAATTGGCCACCTATCTGCAGTCACGCATCACTGAGTTCAATAAAGATGATCAGCGACGTCTAACAATAAATCCTCTGCGGATTTTGGATAGCAAGAACCCACACCTGCATACCGTTATTGCAGAAGCACCGAAACTTCAAGATTATCTAGATGATGAATCGCGTCAGCGCTTTGACCAATTATTGGCGATTCTAGATAGTACTAAAATAGCGTATATTGTTAATCCTACACTGGTGAGAGGATTCGATTATTATACTCATACGGTTTTTGAATGGTTTACTAATAAACTCGTGCATCAACTTGGTGCTCAGAATGCGGTTTGCGGCGGAGGACGATATGATACATTAGTTAAGCAACTGGGTGGTAAGCCGATACCTGCGGTAGGCTTTGCTGCAGGTTTAGAACGATTAGCATTGTTATTGCGAGCAGTTCATGAATATGAATATATAGCTAATTGTGATATCTATTTGGTTGCCAACAGCGAACGAGCGGTTTATGAATGTTTTACAATAGCTGAGCGTCTCCGTGATGCGTTGCCGATGTGTTCAATTAAAACTCACCTAAGTGGCGGTAGTTTTAAAAGTCAGTTTAAACGAGCAGATAAAAGTGGTGCTAAATGGGTGATTGTTATTGGTGATGAAGAAATAGAAACAAAGACAGTGACGTTAAAACACTTGCGCGAAGAATTACCACAAAAACAGTTAGGAGCAAATGAGTTGATTGCTTTTTTACGCGAGAGAATAACATGATGACTAAATATCTTTCCGATAAAGAGCAAATAGAAATTATTAAAAAAAAATGGTGGCGTGATTGTAGTCGCGCGATTGTCACGATTATTGTAGTAGGATTTTTAACTAGCTTTGGATGGCTGTATTGGCATCGATTTCAAATTGAAAAAACAGAACGCGCTTCACAGATCTATACAAAACTACAAGCAGCAACGTTGCGAAATCAGCAGGATGAATCGCAAAAATTAACTAATGAACTTATGAAAGGATATGCTAAAACTCCCTACGCTGCAATGGCAGCTTTGTTGGTTGCAAAAGATGACGTTAAAAAAAATCACTTAGATAGGGCGTTAATTCATTTACAATGGGTGATAGAAAATAGCTTAATACGGAGTTTAAAACAGATTGCGCGTTTGAGGGCAGCAAGGATTTTATTAGTGCAAAATCATTTGGAAAAAGCGCTAAAATTATTGCAAGTCCTTGATAATCCCATTTATCATCCATTAGTTGATAGCGTTAAAGGTGATATTTATTTAGCTATGGGTAAACAAGCATCTGCTAAGCAATTCTATACAGCTGCACAAAATGGAATGAAAGCACTTGGCATTGATGATCCTTATTTAGCGATGAAAATTTGACCACTCATCTTTGATTTCAGAATTCAACTATAGCTAAGTTTAACAACGAATCTTGGATCTCACGTTCCAGATTTACTACTAAATAATACTAAATCTGGAGCGTGAGATGACGATAGCAGGAGAATATTTTTAATTATGCTTCCAATAATCGTTATCGTTGGACGATCCAACGTTGGCAAATCGACATTATTTAATTATTTAACTAAGAGTCGTGCGGCATTAGTTGCTGATGTAGCAGGTGTTACACGCGACCTACAATATGGAAAGATCATAATTGATTCTCAAGAGATTGCACTAGTAGATACGGGTGGTTTACTTGATATTGAAAATGTAAAAATAGCTGCACTCATAAAAAATCAGGTAGATCAAGCCATTAATGTATCTAATTTCGTTTTATTTTTAGTGGATGCTAAAACAGGATTAGTTCCTGCCGATGAAATTATAGCTGGGCGATTGCGTAAAAAAAACAAAAAAGTAATTTTAGTAGTCAATAAAGCGGATTACGACGAAATACTTGCAGTACGTGGAGAATTTTATCAATTAGGATTTGGTGAGCCTCAAGCAATTTCAACTAAAAGCAGCCGAGGAATTAAAGAATTAATGACACGAATCTTGGATTATTTACCACAAAAAGGAAAAACAGTTGAAAAAGAATCATATACTAAAATTGCCGTGATTGGTCGGCCTAATGTTGGAAAATCTACTTTAGTTAATGGGTTATTAGATGAAGAACGAGTCATTGTTTACGATCAACCTGGAACAACACGTGACAGTATTTACATTCCATTCCGCCATGATAAAGAAAATTATATTTTGATTGATACCGCAGGCATCCGACGTCATGCCAAAATTCGGAATTTTGTTGAAAAATTTTCGATTATTAAATCTATACGAGTTGCACACGAAACTGATGTGATTATTTTTGTTTTAAACGCTAAAGAAGGTGTCAGTGAACAAGACTTACGATTATTAAATTTAATTATAAAAATCGGTATGTCATTAGTGATTGTAGTAAACAAATGGGATGATTTATCAGCCAATCAGCGCCAACAAGTAAAACACGATATTGATAGACGTATGTCTTTTGCTAATTTTGCTCGTTGTTATTTTATCTCAGCATTACAGGGAACCGGTATTAGTAACCTATACCGGGCTGTTCAGGAATCTTATCGTTCGACACAACAAGCATTAACTACTACACAATTAACTAAAGTTTTGGAAAAAGCTGTTTTAGAATGCGAGCCACCTTTAGTCAAAGGTCGCCGTATCCGGTTGCGCTATGCACATCTAGGTGGTCGTCATCCACTAACAATTGTTATTCACGGCAAACAAACTCAATCATTGTCTCAGTCTTATGTTCGCTATCTTTCTAATTACTTCCGAAAAACGTTTAATTTTATTGGTGTTCCTATTCATATTAAATTAAAAACAGGCCAAAATCCTTATAAAGATTGAAATAACTGATTCTAAAAACTTGTTGAAGGATAAGCTATTTTTCTAGTTTTCGATAAAGAAACTGGCAGCGTTTTATTGTTCTGACGGTAAAAGACACACACACGACTACTATCGCAGTAAGGTTTTTAACGGAGGAATTTGTATCGTAGAAGTGTAATTTTAGGTTTCTGAAATATGTGAAACTTAAAAAAGCATTATCTTGACAGTAATACAAAGAATGTTAAAACTGGTGACAATGTATTTTATTTATAAAATCAGTATAAAATCAGTCCTTTTATCTAGCGTCTCCAATTGGATTAAAGTAAAATCCAGGTTTACGGTATTTATCTCATAATGTAACAGCCAAGTTTTTGGTGTTGTGCAAGAAGTCTATCCTTGATGCAGCTAAAGCTAAACATCTTGGCATTGTTAAAGATAGAAGCAGTGCTTAATTTTTACAACGTAGTAGTAGGCTAGTAGACGAGTGGGTAATGAGGTATATAACACATGAGCAAGCGTGATAATGATGGAAACTGTAATAATTAAGTAAGCAGCTATAAAAAAGTATAAAAAATATAAAAACGTATAAAAAAATATTCTGACGGGGCTAAGTGGAGGCTGATTGATTAATCCTCTTGTTATAGTACATGAAGCACAGTAGGTGAGCAGATTAAGAAATTGCAATTTATTTTATAAGAATCGATGTCGAATCTAATTTATTACTCCTTTTCACCGCAAGCATTTATTACCGCGGTGTGATATTGATATAGTAGTAAAGGCGCGAGAGAAGGTATTTAAACTAATCATGTGCGAGAGGCCCTCTCGTCAGATAATGAGTTTTATCATCTCAATTTCCTTTGCCCCATTTGCTCTATTTTTATTATATTTTTATTAGTTGTTATTAAAACTATTAAACCATACCCTTACATAATCGCTATTTAGTCCGTCATTGCCTGTATAAGACGGAAATCCAAAAGGAAGTGTAATTAAAAAATTACTAATCTTAGATTTTCTTTTGCCGAGTTGACAGATTTATTTTTGCATGAACTTCTTCCACACGGCATGCTATACTTCCCTTTTCTAAACGCACTACAATACAGTCTCCTACCTTGAGTGATGTTGCTTTGTGAATAATTTCTTTTTGATAAGTGATGATTGCATAACCGCGTTTTAGCGTTGTTAGTGGGTTCATCGTTTGTAATATCTGCACTTTAAATGCTAGATGTTGTCGTTGGCAACTTAGGTCATAATCCATCGCCATTATTAAGCGATGTTTTAGTGCTGTAAGCTGGTGTTGTTGGGTTTCTAGTCGTTTTTCTGGTCTTTGCAGTCGTGTCATTAAATAATGCAATTGTATATGATGTTGACGTAGCTGTGTGTAAATTAAATGAGATAAGCGCTGTTGCAATGAGTGAATATGTTGTAAATATTCCTTGCAATTTGGACTCACACATTCTGCAGCGGCTGAAGGAGTAGCTGCATGATGATCTGCCACAAAATCTGCAATAGTAAAGTCAATTTCATGACCAATTCCAGTAACAATGGGAATTTTACAATCAAAAATGGCACGAGCTACACTTTCTTCATTAAATGGCCATAAATCTTCAATCGATCCGCCTCCGCGTGCAAGCAAAAGCACATCACATTCTTTGCGTCGATTGGCTGTTTGGATAGCATGCACTATTTGCAAAGAGGCTTTTTCACCTTGTACTATAGTGGGATAAACGATTACGGAGATACTAGGAAATCGTCGTTTTAACACTTTTAAAATATCGCTAATAGCAGCTCCTGAGGGCGAAGTAATAAGACCAATAGCGGTAGGAAAAGCAGGGATTGATTTTTTATTTTTACAAACAAACAACCCTTCTTTTTCTAATTGTTGCTTTAATTTTTCAAAAGCTACTTGCACAGCGCCACTACCAGTAGCTTGCATTTGCACCACAATTAATTGGAAGTCACCTCGTGTTTCATATAGGCTTACTTGTGCTTGTAGCAAAACATGGCAACCATTTTTTGGCAAGAAATTTAGCTGACGATTGTAATTATGAAAGAAGGCACATCGCACCTGAGTACGCTCATCTTTCAAGGAGAAATATAAATGTTTCGAGCTTGGACGGGATAAATTGGATATTTCTCCGGTGATCCATACGTGTCGAAAACACCCTTCAAGGAAGATTCGCGCTTTATCAGTGAGTTGAGAGACTGTATAAACAGTATCAATATTAAATGGACTGATGATAGTTTTCATATCAAGAAGATGTATGTATTTATACTTAAGTATGGCAAGGAGAACGCCAGCTTACTAGAGGTAATATTTGGAAATAGAGTTTTTTTAAAATACATGAAATTTCTCTCTAAATTTTCTCTCTATTATCTTTAACTCAAAATTAGTGACTGATAAAAATTGTATTTAACAGAATATAAACTTTACTAAATTTAAGTTTTAATTAATTAGTTCCTAAGTTTATTTAAAGAAGAAATTAAGCAGGAAGACCGTTAACAGAGCTTTTATTCATGATAGAAATAAAGACGGCATAATTTTCCATAAACAAGGTGCATTACATGAAATATGCTTTAAAGAGTAAAAATATTTAACTAAATATTTAATTATAGTGAAGTAAGAGCATATAAGCTGTGTTAAAAGAAATTTAAAGTTATTAATTAATTTAGTTAGCATCTGACTTTAGTGTGAAATCTACTCATGAAGTAAGTGGTATTACCCTAAATAAAATGATCTCTCAATTCTCCAGTTATCTGAATTACTAAATAGTAGTGGTGATACATGACGAGATAGAAGAATGAAATAAAATTAAGAGGATCTCTGTATTAACTAATATTTCTAAAGAAAATTGAAGCGTATTACGAGAAAAGCCTTAAATAAGGGATATTATAGACATCTATACTACAGATTTATTAGTGAATGCAACTAAATACAACATCTGTGTTCTACTCTATCTTTAAAAGCGAATCAGATTATTTAACCAAGATTTTCAAACACACTTTCTCATTAATCACTGACTGCAGATAAGTATAGTATTTTCTAAAAGCTACAGATAGTTAAAATTACTGCTAATATTAAGTATAAATAATTATGAAGCCAGTCTTTAATTATAGATGACTAAGTAATATCGCTATTAACATTCAGAAAGATAAATTAGAGAAAATAATTATACTGATTGGAATAATTACAGAAATTTTTTTTAAATTAATCGCAAACTTGTAGAGCCTATTCAAATATAGGTAATTCTTCAAATAACATAGTAGCTAATGCTTGGCTAGTTCTGGTTTTTTTCTTCTTCAGTCAGTTGTGTTATTTTTGTTTCAAACGGATCTGGAAATGCAATACAGTCAATTTTGCTTATTGTGCGTTCTTATCTTTGTTACTGATAAATGTCTCTAAAATGTTATTTGAATATTGTTAAAATGGGCCAACATTATTAAAATATTAAATTTGAAAAATCGGATTTGAGTATCTCTCAGTTTCTAATTCAGAATTGAGCTCAAAGGATATTTAACTACTTGATTTTTTTATTGGTCTCAAATAAAGTTTTAAATAAAACAAAATATTCCAGATATTTTTTGTAACTAGTTTGTAATTACATTTCTGTATGAGAAGTTATAGATTTGTTTGTTTAAAGTAAAGATTTTTAAAAGCTTAATGTATTTAAGTTTCTTCTTGCTATTAAGAAGAAAAAAATTTATCAATGTGCATTAATAATGTAACAACAGAAATACATACTAGAAAAAGTTTCGTTATTGTTTCGCTATTTATTATTGTTATTATACTTATGCTTTATTACAAAATGTATATTTAAGATAATGAACTAAGAATAGTTTGAATTGCCTAATACATTAGGATTTTATATTAGGATTATTTGTAGATTCTTTAGGTAGATAGTAACGGATTATTTGTTGTGACGTTCTGTATTGTTTGATAAAGTAACTCTAGTATTTACTATAATTATCATCTGTTTGAGCGATAATTCAATGAATAAATCTATGAAGATCACCAAGATTATTTGGTGTTATTTTTACTAAATCGACAATAAGATTGATAGTTTCTAGCTATAAAATTTCGTTATTTCAATTTTAATTTTTTTGATAGAGTATGTATTAATCGTTGAACTTTTATCTTTGATTCTTCGTATTCATTTTCTAAGATGGAATCAGCTACAATACCGCCACCCGCATAGCAGTACATATGATTACGATCGCAAATCAATGTACGAATGGCGATATTACAATCTAAGTTACCATTGATATCAATGTAACCAATTGTACCACAGTAAACCGAACGATGGTGCGGTTCGAGTACTTCTATAATTTGCATAGCACGTAATTTAGGAGCACCAGTAATAGAACCACCAGGGAAACAATGACGTAATACATCTAGTGCATCTTGATTATCACGGAGTTGACCCGTTACCGTACTTACTAAATGATGAATATTGGGAAAACTTTCTAGCGCGGCTAATTTTGGTACGTGAATAGTCCCAGGCTTACAGCATTTCCCTAAATCATTTCGTAATAAATCAACAATCATTAGGTTTTCAGCATGATCTTTTACGCTATGTAACAATTTTTTCGCTGAATGTGCATCGTCTACTAGATTTTTAAAGCGAGGCGCTGTACCTTTAATAGGCTTAGTTTCTACATTACGATTTTTTATTCGTAAAAATCGTTCTGGAGAAAAACTTAAAATCGCTTGATTATTGTTAAGATTGAAATAAATAGAAAAAGGCGTCGGATTTATCCGACGTAAATATCGATATGCTGTCCAAGGTGATCCGAAATAAGTAGCGCTAAAGCGTTGGCTAAGATTAACTTGATAACAATCACCTTGTTGTATGTGGTGTTGTATCTTTTGAAAAGCAATTGTATATTCGCGGAATGTCATATTCGATTGAAAATTACCGAAAATTTTGAATGGTACGTCTACTAGCGGAGTAGAGAGCTGAGTGTTGATATACTTTAATTGTTCATCATCTAAGGTGATTACCCAAGTTTTTTTTTCATGATGATCGATGACTAAACTCCAATCGTATATCCCAATAACTACCACCGGAAGCATAATATCATGAATGGTTTGTGTTTTTAGTGGGAAATATCGTCGTGCGAGATCATAACTAAAATAACCAATAGCTCCTACTCTAAAAGGTAAATGTTGACATGCTGCAGGAATTTGTATTGTTGATCTTAAATGATATAGATGAGTGCGTATTTGAGAGAAAATATCTGTATTGGTTGAAGTTATTAGTATTCTCGGATTAGCCGCAATAATACTATAGCGCTCTTGCAGATCGAATGGCTGGCATCCATCTAGGAAAACTGCATACGGCAAATATGCAAAATGTGCAAAACATTCTGCTCCATCTTTGAAATAAGGTAATTCACTGAATTTGACTTGCATGATATTAATGATAGCATATCAGGAAATAAAAGACGTACTTGCCTTTTTGTATTAATAGGTCTATGCTGAAGCTTTCGGTGTAAGGTGGGTATTGTGTTTGACGAAATATTTTAGCTTTGCAAGTTGTGTGTTATTGCAAGACAGTATGCCGTTTGGTCTATAATATCAAATATTGTGAGTTGTGGTACGTGTCTTCAGCTTTTTCGGTAATATGAAGCAAGAGCAACAAGAAGAGCAATGAAAAGTAGTAAAAAATAAGACAGAGCGCTAGAAAAAATGCATATATCTCTTCTCATATTCCATCTCTTCTAAATATTCAACGATCTTAATGTCTACTGTCCAAAATGGATTTATCATGTCATGACATCAAGCGGCCACAGATGCGAGCATCGCGAATAATGTTAGTTTTTTTAAAAGCCTATTCCTGCAAGTTAGTAGAATTTAAAATACGTCTTATTGAATATCAACATATTCGTTTGACGAGTTTGGCAAAGATTCATGTGATAGCTTTTCTAGTTCATTATGATGATTTGACGTTTACACTCGATCCTATCTAAGATTTCACCAGAGGAGTAACACTGTGTTATTACTAAATCGCAGTACATGGTGGAATCGTGGATTGACTTATAGCAATCTTTGTCAATTCAGCTTATGTTCATTTAAGCAGCACTACTACTATCGCTATTATCCAAATCATTTCTTAACTAACGCTGTAAACAATGTCAATTATCTTAGCACTTGAAACTGCTACAGCCGCTTGTTCAGCCGCAATTTGGTTGGACGGTAATATTAAATGGCGGTTTGACATTACTCCGCAACGGCATTCTGAAATCATTTTAACTTTTATCGATGAATTACTAATTGAGGCCGATATCCAACTGCAAGAAGTTGATGTGATTGCTTTCGGTTGTGGTCCAGGAAGTTTTATGGGAGTACGTATTGCTACGGGTATTGCACAAGGAGTTGCATATGGCATCGATCGACCGGTTATTCCTGTTTCTACTTTACAGGCATTGGCGCAATCAGCGTATGAAAAAATAAAAAGGGAACGCATTATAGCAGGTTTGGACGCTCATATGGATTCTATTTATTGGGGTAGCTATCAGGCTGATGATCAGGGTATTATGCAAGCGGTAATTAGGGACCAATTGAGTAAACCTACGCCTACGGCGATGATGACATTTGCTGGTGATGATTGGATAGCGGCAGGGAATGGCTGGAAAATTTATACTGATTTCCCAAAGGTACTTTTTAAAGAAGCATATTTTGATATTTACCCTAATGCGGCCTCCGTAGCATTAATTGCAAATCAAAAATTCATCCGAGGTGATATTTTCCCGCCTGAAAAAGTCGAACCTATGTATATTCGAGAAGTAGTGACTCGCAAATTAGGAAGATAATTTTATCATTAATATACAAGGTTCTAGAGCGAAGTGTGGTGCTTTTCCTATATTGGTTGTTGGCGATTATGGAAATACTGCCGCTGATACTACCCAAGTGATTTTGCTGAAATCCAATTTATGATACTGCTATCTTCAAGTAGTAATATGATTATTTTTAGATGCAGAGATTGTGCTCGATAAATAGTATTTTGGAATCCTGAGGTGGGTGTTTCTTTGCTATTTATTTAAAATATCGGATAAAGTTGGAAAACATTTTCATATACTGTAGTCCACAGTCGATTTTTAGATACTTCTAGGATAAGTAACGTTTGATGGTAATCATTCTTAAAAAATAGATCAGTACGTTTTTATGGCTATTGTTTTTTTATTAGCAAATTACGGTGTTCTAGCAAAAGGACTTTTAAGTAACACTCAGCATCGATAACTACGATGCGCTGTTCATCTATTTACTTTTGAATGCATAAATCATTTTCGTAATATTATCTTCGTAATATTATCCAGTGTTGTTGATGAAACATCTTACGGTCTAATGAAAAACAAAGCCACAAGCATTAATTTTTGCAATGTCAATGTTATTCCGAGTTAATACCAACGCTTGATAAAATAATTCTAAGAATTGATATCTGTGATAGATACAAAATTCGATTTGTAGCTAATAACATAACATTATGCATGGATTGCTAACCGTTTATTTTCTCGTACTATAAATAAAATAAAGGCATACGTTAATATTAATTGATTAACTTTGGTAAATTAAGTTTTCAATTGAGTGGATTCAGTCAGTTAAATAAGGTTGCTTAAATAAATAATACAAAGCAGTGATGGGATGATAAAAAGGTGTATCCAACTACGATTGATTATCTAGTCATTAAACCGATACGTAATAAGATGCTAAAAATAGATTTTGATCAGAAAAATAGAAATGTATCGTTAAAACCTAGTATATTGCAGTTAACGTTATAGCCAACTCTGGCTCTACAAATGTATTCATTAATTTAGTGAGAATGTTTTTCGTCGATTTCGGATTTTCCTAATAGGATCTAATCGATGCCAATGTAGTGCGTAACAATAGCGAAAGAATCACTCAAACTTAAAACGAACCTAAGTATTGTAATATTCTAGTTCCTGCAAGATTTGATCTGATTAGACGGCAGAAAATTGAATAATCTGTAATTTTAAAAATTAAAAAATCAGTGAGTTTTTTTGACCTTCCAATCATTATTCAAAATAAACAGTGACTTTTTCTATAATTTTTTCTCGATGAATCGCATTTTGATATTGCAACGTTAATGTTTCTTTTTCCTTGTCTATGATTGTTAGTGGCAAATAAATATCTACATAAAGTTTACCATTAAGATAATGCAAAATAGTACGGCGTATATCTTTAAAGCCGGGTAAATTTTCCCAATGAATTTTAACTAATTGATAAACCTCTTTTCGGCTAGGTAATATAACCGATGGCATGGAAGAAGCGTCGTCTTCAGGATCAATGTGTACTGTCACATCGGCTATATACGGTATATTCTTTAAAAGAACAACATGTACTTTTTCACTAATATGGTGCCCCTCTGATACACTGATATCCGAAGCGACTTGAATATGCACATCTACGAAAATACTACCGCTATGATAACGTGTTCGCAATTGGTGGATAGATACCACATCAGAAATGGTAGAAATGGTATGCGCAATCAATTTTAGTGTTTCATCATCAACAGCAGTATCAATTAACTCTTTTATATTGTTACATATCATTTTGATACTAATTCGCAAGATCAAAAGCACAATAATCAAAGCACCAATGGAATCAGAATAAGAAACACCAAAACGAGCACCGATAATACCGATTAAGACAATTAAGGAAACCAAGGCGTCACTGCGATTGTGCCATGCATTGGCACGCAAAAGATTAGAATGGATTTCATTACTTTTCGCCAAGGTATAGTGAAAAAGACTTTCATTCGCGATGATTGAAATGATCGCAGTGATTATTACTGAAAAAGTGGGTATATCTGAATGGATATAATGCATGAGATGCTGGAATGTATCAAAAGCAATTTTAAAACTTACAATAATAAGTGAGCTTGAAATAACAATAGAGCTAATAGTTTCAATTCTCCGATGTCCATAGGGATGTTCTTTATCAGGTGCCTGAGCGCCCATATGTCCTGCGATAACCATAAGACCATCTGTTAAAAGGTCTGCAAAAGAATGAACCCCATCGGCAACTAATGCTTGTGAATTTCCAATAATGCCCACGCAAATTTTAAAAATAGCCAACAAGATGTTTATAGTGCCACTTACTAAAGAGACGATGACAATCGTATGAAGTCGACCCTTACTTTTCGAAGTCAACATATCTGATTCAACCGCTATAGATTGCGAAATAGGACAAGTATGGTACTATATTGTTAACATGTCGGTAAAGTAACTATAGTGACCTGTGATTAAGCTTAATGATATACCTACTAGTGATACAATCTAAAGATCTAGAATGTTTTATTTCCATTTCCATAGTGGCACGACGCTATGGTACACAAAGAGGACAAATAAGGGGGAAAATTATTAAAAAGATTATTCTATGCTAAAGATAAGTCGGCTTGCTGACTATGCTATGATGGTAATGTCAATTCTTGCTTCACGACAAGTGGAGCGTTTCAGTGCCACAGAAATTGCCAGTTTGACACCACTTTCAACGGCAACCACTAGCAAAGTCTTGAAGCTTTTGCATGAAAGCAAGTTAGTGAATTCCGAACGTGGTGTTAATGGAGGTTATCAATTGGCACGAGCACCAGAATTGATTAGCATTGCTGAGATTATTGCTGCTATTGACGGTAGACTAGCGATGACAGAATGTAGTCGTAGCAAAAACAGATGTGAACACGGTGCTATCTGTAATTTACGGGACAATTGGCAATTCATTAATATGAAACTGTTTGAAGTGTTAGATAGTTTGAGTTTAGCGAATATGAGAAAGCCATTATCAAAGTTTGAGGACTAAAATGTCGAATCAGAGTTATCTTCAAAAGATAGTCAGTAAAACCTATGAACATGGTTTCATTACTGACATAGAGACTGATATTATTTCACCAGGTCTAAATGAGGATGTTATTCGACTTATTTCAGCAAAAAAACATGAGCCTAATTTTATGTTACAATGGCGTTTAAAGGCGTATTGGCATTGGACTACTATGAAACTGCCGTTATGGGCGCATTTATGTCTTGATCCTATAGATTATCAAGCAATTAGTTACTATGCAGCTCCAAAAATAAAGAGTAAATCTAAAAACTTAGATGCAATAGATCCAAAATTGCTAGAAACTTACAATAAATTGGGCATTCCGCTGCATGAGCAGAAACGCTTGGCAGGTGTAGCTGTAGATGCTGTTTTTGATAGTGTTTCTGTAGCAACTACGTTTAAAGAAAAGTTAGCTGCGGTTGGCGTAATTTTTTGTTCATTTTCGGAAGCTGTGCAAAATCATCCTAAATTAATAGAAAAATATCTTGGTAGTGTAGTTTCTTACCGTGACAATTTTTTTGCGACTTTAAATTCGGCTGTTTTTAGTGACGGTTCTTTCGTTTATATTCCTAAAGGTGTGCGGTGTCCGATGGAATTATCCACATATTTCCGAATTAATAGCGCTAACACAGGCCAATTCGAGCGAACACTAATTATTGCCGACGAAGGAAGTTATGTGAGTTATCTAGAGGGCTGTACAGCTCCTCAACGCGATGAGAATCAGCTGCATGCAGCGGTTGTTGAATTAATTGCACTGGATAACGCACAGATAAAATATTCCACCGTACAGAATTGGTATCCAGGAGATAAAGAAGGCAGGGGTGGTATTTATAACTTCGTAACGAAGCGAGGAGTTTGTCGTGGAATAAATGCTAAAATTTCCTGGACACAAATTGAAACGGGATCGGCAATTACGTGGAAATATCCTAGTGTGATTCTAAAAGGGGATAATTCAGTTGGTGAATTTTATTCAGTAGCACTCACCACTAATTGTCAACAAGCGGATACAGGTACCAAAATGCTTCATTTCGGAAAAAATACAAAGAGCACTATTATTTCCAAAGGTATTTCTGCTGGTCGTGGTCAGAATAGTTATCGTGGACTTGTACGCGTATCACCAAGAGCTAGCAATGCACGCAATTATAGCCAATGCGATTCTTTATTATTGGGCGATCAATGTGGCGCGCATACTTTTCCATATATTGAAGCAAAAAATCCGACTGCATGCATTGAACATGAAGCGACAACCTCAAAGATTGGTGAAGAGCAATTGTTCTATTGCCGTCAACGCGGTATTTCAAAAGAAAATGCGGTATCTATGGCGGTGAATGGTTTTTGTAAAGAGGTTTTTCAAAAATTACCGATGGAATTTGCAGTTGAAGCGCAGAAATTGATGGAAGTAAGTCTGGAAGGGACTGTTGGATAATCCACGAGAAATGATAGGAGCACGAAAATAATAGTCATAGGGAGCTTAACGGATAGTGAAGGGGAGCTATGCTAATAATAAGAAACTTACATGCAAACATAGATAATAACGAAATTCTACGAGGCATTAATTTAACGATTAATGCGGGTGAAGTACATGCTATTATGGGACCAAATGGCTCGGGTAAAAGTACTTTAGCTGCCATATTAGCAGGTCGTGAAGATTACACTTTTACAGCAGGAGAAGTTCGTTACCTTGATAATAATTTATTAGAGTTAGCGCCTGAAGATCGAGCTGCACAAGGCTTGTTTTTGGCATTTCAATATCCTGTCGAAATCCCAGGTGTCAATAATCTTTATTTCTTAAAAACAGCCGTTAATAGTATTCGTAAAAAGCGTGGTGAGTCAGAGCTTGATGCGATGGATTTAATGGCATTAGTTAAAGAAAAATTATCATTAGTTGAGATGGAAGATAAATTTTTAAGGCGTTCCATTAATGAAGGTTTCTCTGGCGGTGAGAAAAAACGTAATGAAATTTTACAAATGCTCATATTAAATCCAAAACTGACTATTTTAGATGAGACCGATTCTGGATTAGATATTGATGCCTTACAAATTGTGGCGAAAGGTGTTAACAGCTTACGAAGTAATAATCGTGCCATCCTGCTAATAACGCATTATCAACGCTTATTAGACTATATTAAGCCGGATTTCGTACACGTATTACTACATGGACAAATTGTATTATCAGGTGATCTATCATTAGCGTTTGAACTTGAAAAAAAAGGGTATAGTTGGTTATGACTTGGAATGAAACTTATTTAAAGTCATTACAAAACTTACATAACGATCAGTTATATGTGTGGCAAGCTGAACGATTAGATGTCTTTTTATCACAAGGATTTCCGAATCGTAAAGTGGAGAATTGGAAGTATACCAACGTGGCAGGGATTGAGAAACAGGATTTTTCATTCGATAAACCCGTTGACTGTGATATCTCCAATTTTATTTTGAATGATGTATATCGTGTGGTGTTCGTTAACGGACATTTTTCATCCGCTTTATCGGATTTATCTCAACTCCCTTTTGGAGTATTGTTGAGCTCATTAAAAACAACGCAGCGTGAGACGATAAAAAATTTAATAAGTGGAATCAATTACGAAATGACGCCATTTTCATTATTAAATGATAGTGTCTTTCAAGATGGTTTGTTCTTATATGTGCCCAAAAATTGTCAGCTTAAAAAGCCCATTCACTTAATTTATTTAACAAAGCCGACTCAGCCTTTAGTGATGTCACAAACACGTCATCTGATTATCATTGAAGAAAAGGCTAAAGCGATCATTTTTGAAAATTATCAAGGAACTCATGATGTCACTTATTTTAATAACTTGGTAACACAAGTGCGTGTAAAACCTTCAGCGAATCTTCATCTCTATAAGTTACAACAAGAAGGTAATAAGGCTTTTCACATCGCTAATACAACGATTCATCAAGCGCAAGATAGTCAAGTGATGAGTTGTCATGTAGTTATAGGAGGATCACTTAGCCGTGATGATTTGAATTATTCACTCGATGAATCAGGAGCTTCATGCCAACTGTTTGGTTTTTATCATCTAAAGGATAGTCATCATGTTGACAATCATAGCCGTATCGATCACCGTGTTTCCCGTTGTATCAGTCAGCAAAATTATAAGGGTATTGTAGTAGGTCGATCGCGCGCTGTATTTAATGGAAAAATCGTCGTTCATCCTAATGCTGGGCAAACAGAGGCACATCAAACAAATAAAAACTTACTTTTATCTACAGAAGCGGAAATTGATACTAAACCTGAATTAGAAATTTATAATGATGACGTAAAGTGCTCCCACGGAGCTACGGTGGGTCAATTGAATGATACAGCTCTATTTTATTTACAAAGTCGCGGAATTGATCGTGTAACAGCTGAGTATATGCTTACTTACGCGTTTGCTAACGAGATTATTGAAGTACTCCCGCATCCCCTAATCGCAGAGTACATGAAAAAAGGCATCACTCAGCAGTTGGCAACGTCTTGCTGTCAGGGACATTGTCATGCGCAATTGTAATTTATTAGCTGTCAGAAACGATTTTCCTTTATTCAAACAACGTGTTCGAGGAAAACCATTTATTTATTTAGATACGGGTGCTACTGCGCAAAAGCCGCAATCGGTTCTTGACACTATATTGCGCTATTATATTTGTGACAATGCTAATGTCCACCGCGGTATTTATGCTTTAAGTGAACGTGCCACAGTCGCTTATGAGAATGCTCGAAAAAAAGTTAAAAACTTTATCAACGCCAAATACAGCCACGAAATTATTTTTACTCGCAGCACAACAGAATCCATTAATTTAATCGCAGCAAGTTTTGGATGGTTACAAATTAAACGTGGTGATGAAATATTAATTTCGGCAATGGAACATCATTCTAATATTGTACCATGGCAAATTTTATGTGAGCGTGTCGGTGCTAAATTAAAAATCATTCCTGTTAAAGATGATGGCACATTAGATCTTGATATGTATCAAAGGTTATTAACAAAACAAACAAGAATTGTAGGGCTCATTCATGTTTCTAACGTGTTGGGTACTATTAATCCAGTCAAGAAAATAATTCAATTAGCTCATCAAAAAGAAATTCCAATCTTACTAGATGGTGCGCAAGCTGCACCGCATATGATTGTTGACGTTCAGGATTTAGGTTGTGATTTCTATGCATTTTCAAGCCATAAATTATACGGTCCCACTGGTGTTGGTGTGTTATATGGTCAATCGAAATGGTTAGAAATGATGCCACCGTATCAATATGGTGGCCAAATGATCAAGCATGTTAGTTTTAAAAAAACAGAATATAATGTATTACCTTATAAATTTGAAGCAGGTACACCTAATGTGGCAGGTGTTATTGGGATGGCTGCAGCTGTTGATTACTTAACTGCTATCGGACTTGAAAAAGTTCAGGCACATGAAGAAGCATTGTTATATTATGCAACGAAACAGTTATTGAAAATTTCAGGGCTGAAGATAATTGGTGATGCATCGCATAAAACAGGTGTTATTTCTTTTGTAATGGAGCAGGCACACCCCCATGATATTGCGACTATTCTAGATAGTGAAGGGATTGCTGTGCGAGCTGGGCATCATTGTGCCATGCCCCTAATGGAGCGATTTAATTTACCGGCTACGACACGTATTACGTTTGGGGTTTATAATACTTTTGATGATGTGAATCAATTAATAGAAGGCTTGCATCAAGTAATTAAAATATTTGGGAAAGCACATCATGCTATAGAGTCGAAAACTCAAAGGAAAAAATAATTGTACTGATTTTTTCTTCCTATTTCGGATCAGATATGGGACAAACTTGGTTGACAGGGTAGTGTGTATGAAATTGGTTTGTGAGAACAATATTAAGGAGACAAATTTATAGTATGATAAGAAGATAGAGGAAAATATGCACGACTTACGTGATTTATATCAAGAAATTATTATTGACCATGGTCGGAATCCGCGGAATTTTGCCCCGTTATCTGCGCCTACACATACTCATGAAGGCTATAATCCTTTATGTGGTGATCGACTAACAGTTTACTTTCATGAAAAAGATGGCGTTATTAAGGAGGCCTGTTTTGAAGGTAGTGGTTGTGCTATTTCAATGGCGTCGGCTTCACTCATGATGGAGATGTTAAAAGGCAAGTCAATACAAGAAGCTGAAAATTTATTTTCCCAATTTCATGGCTTAGTGACAGGAAAAAATTCCGATACTAATCGACTAGGCAAATTAGCAGTTTTAGCTGGTGTGGCTGAATTTCCGATGCGTGTAAAATGCGCGACTTTATGTTGGCATACAACATTGGCTGCTTTGCGTTATAAAACAAAGATGACTGTAAGGACTGAATAATGGAAATCCCTATTATTGCATTAACTCACGCAGCCTATCATCATATTCAATCATTAGTGAAAAAACGATCTGGTAAACCACTTTTTCGTGTATCAGTCAAAAAAACGGGTTGTTCAGGGTATATGTATCAATCGGAACTTATTGATTCACCGAAGGAAGGTGATGTGCTCGTAAAAACTACTACCGACTTAACTATTTTAATTGACTCTCATTATGTTTACATGATGAGGGGGACATTGATCGATTATGTAAAAAAAGATTTAGGCCAATATCAATTACAATTTAGCAATCCAAATGTCGTTAGTACTTGTGGTTGTGGTGAAAGTTTTTATTTGAAAGAAGAAAAGAATGTCAACTAATGAGAAAGAACTTATTATTTTAAATCGAGATACTGTAGCTCTGCTGATTCCTTCAGGCAGGTCAATTGTGGTTCCTAAAGGAACTGAAGTAACGATTACCCAAAGTTTGGGAGGTACATTTACGGTAGATATTTACGGTAGTCTTGCACGTATTGATGCTAAAGATGCAGATGCTTTAGGTAAACAAGTCAATAATTTTTTGGATGAATTGCCTAATGACATTAGCATTAAAGATAAAATATGGGGTCAATTGCGCACAGTATTTGACCCAGAAATTCCAGTAAATATCGTCGATTTAGGATTAGTTTACACGTGTGATATTGAGAAAGTAAAAGATAAGACGCATCGCGTGTTCATCGAAATGACATTAACAGCGCCAGGTTGTGGGATGGGAACTGTGCTAATTGAAGATGTAAAAACAAAAATTCTCGCTATTCAGGAAATTAGTGACATCCATGTTGAAATTGTATTTGATCCACCATGGGACCGTAGCATGATGTCAGATACAGCTAAATTACAGTTAGGACTTTTTTAAAATGACACAAAGTAATAAACGCTGGCTTCGAGAACATGGGAAAGATTTTTATGTGAAACAAGCAAAGAAAAAGGGTTACTCTTCTCGTGCTGCATTTAAATTATTGCAGATATGCCAGAAACATAAGCTTTTTAAATCTGGAATGTACGTTATTGATTTAGGCGCCGCACCGGGAAGTTGGTCACAAGTGGCTAAAAAATTGGTAGGGGTTGATGGCATAGTTATCGCGATTGATCTTTTACCTATGATAGTTCCCGCTGGCGTTGAATTTATACAGGGTGATTTTAATGATGTAGAAATTTTTAATCGCCTACAGGAAATAGTAAAAAAGAAAACATTACATGGGTATGTAGACCTTGTTATTTCCGATATGGCACCGAATGTTTCGGGTATTAAAAGTATTGACCAACTGAAATCATGCCATTTAGTAGAGTTGGCTTGGAAGTGCGCCCAGAAATTTTTAGTAAAAGGGGGTACATTTTTAGCCAAAATTTTTCAGTATTCTAACGTTGATGCACTTTTGACTGACTTGCGTCAATACTTCAAGCAGGTCAAACTCCAAAAACCAAGCGCCTCGCGGTCAAAGTCGAGTGAGGTTTATATACTCGCTACCGAGTTTCTAGGCTATAATCGATAGGCATTGCATTATAAAGCAAATACGAGGTAACATTTGAATAATATTGTTAAAAATTTACTGCTGTGGCTAGTGATTGCAGTAGTTCTCATTACTGTCTTTAGTAATTTTGGTGCACACCAGCCCGAGGTCCAACCTTATAGTTATTCTACATTTGTTAGGGCAGTTAACAATGATAAAGTAGATAGTGTAGTTATTCAGGGTCGTGAAATTAAGGGCATTACCAAAGATGATCAACATTTTACAACTTATTTACCGATGGAAGATCAAGTCCTTCTTAATCAATTGATAGCGAAAGGTATCAGTGTCAAAGGTGAACCACCAAAACAACAGAGTATATTTTTGCATATTCTTATCAGTTGGTTGCCGTTTTTAATTTTGATTTTCGTATGGATTTTATTTATGCGTCAGATGCAAGGGGGAGCACGCGGTGGTGGCCCGATGTCATTCGGACGCAGCAAAGCACGATTGCTTAATCAAGATCAGGTTAAAGTGACTTTTAACGATGTCGCTGGAGTTGAAGAAGCAAAAGAAGAAGTTAAAGAACTAGTTGATTTTCTTCGTGATCCAGCTAAATTTCAACGTTTAGGTGGAAAAATGCCTTGCGGTGTCCTTTTAGTAGGGCCACCAGGAACAGGCAAGACGTTGTTAGCTAAAGTTGTCGCTGGCGAAGCGAAGGTGCCTTTTTTTACGATTTCGGGTTCGGATTTTGTGGAAATGTTTGTGGGTGTTGGTGCTTCACGTGTCCGAGACATGTTTGATCAAGCCAAGAAACAAGCACCATGTATTATTTTTATAGATGAGATTGATGCTGTTGGTCGTCATCGAGGTGCCGGTTTGGGTGGTGGACATGATGAAAGAGAACAAACTTTGAACCAGCTTTTAGTAGAAATGGACGGTTTTGAAGGGAAAGAAGGTATCATCGTTATGGCGGCGACTAACCGACCGGATGTGCTTGACCCTGCCTTATTGCGCCCTGGTCGTTTTGATCGACAGGTAGTAGTACCACTACCGGATATTAAAGGTCGTGAACGCATTCTCCAGGTACACATGAATAAGTTGCCGTTAGCATCTGATGTGGAAGCTTTTGTGATTGCTCGAGGAACACCTGGATTTTCCGGTGCGGATTTAGCCAATATAGTCAATGAAGCTGCTCTTTTTGCCGCGCGTGAAAACAAAAAAGAGGTTAGTATGATCGAGTTTGAACGCGCAAAAGATAAAATCATCATGGGGATAGAACGTCGCTCGATGATAATGAATGATGAAGAAAAAAAATTGACAGCTTACCATGAAGCAGGTCATGCGATTGTCGGTTTACACATGCCTGAGCATGATCCTGTTTATAAAATTACAATTATTCCTAGAGGTCGTGCCTTAGGTGTCACACTATTTTTACCTGAACAGGACCGCTATAGCATGACGAAACGTCGACTGGAATGCCAATTAGCAGGATTATTTGGTGGACGTATCGCTGAAGAAATTATTTTTGGTGAAGATCGCATTACGACAGGTGCTTCTAATGATATTGAAAAAGCCACAGAAATCGCGCGTAGTATGGTAACCAAATGGGGCCTATCATCAAAGTTGGGACCTTTGACATATGGTGAGGAAGAGGGTGAAGTCTTTTTAGGGCGCTCTGTTACGCAACGTAGAAATATTTCGGAAGCAACAAACAAGGAAATCGATTGTGAAGTTCGTCGAATTATTGATGGGGCTTATAGTACGGCTAAGAAAACTTTAGAAGAACATATAGATCAACTGCATTTAATGGCGAATGCGTTAATTAAATATGAAACTATTAGTGAAGTGCAAATCAAAGAAATTTTGGCAGGACAAGCATTGTCTCTACCAGAAGATTGGAAAGAAGAAAATGGGAATATTAAAGAGGATAGAAAAGAAGAAATGCCTTTAGCTGAAGATAAAATATCAGTAGAGCAACCAACTTCAACTCTAGCTAAAGACACTCAAATTTAATTTCTTAATTTAATTACGAGAATGAGAATGTTGAAAGAAAAGCAATTCCATTTACGTTTGTGTGATGGCCGCCGTATCTTTTTTGCTGAACCAGCGATTATGGGAATTATTAATGTGTCTCCTAATTCATTCTATAATCCTCATTCAGATTTAAATTCCGTGTTACATACTGCCGAAAAGATGATAGCAGAAGGCGCTGATATTTTAGATATTGGAGCAGAAGCAACAAATCCGTTTGTGAATCTCGACAAAGATTCACCATCTCTGCAAAAAGAATTAGATCGTCTTATACCTGCTGTCGATGCAATCAAAAAACATTTCAATATTTTGATTTCTGTTGATACAAGCCGACCTCAGGTGATGTTAGAAGCGGTCAAAACCGGTGCTGATATGATTAATGATCAACGTGCCTTGCAAACAAAAGAGGCCTTAGTGACAGTGGCAGAATTAAAAACACCAGTATGCCTCATGCATTTTCCTAATTCGATACGAAAGTCAGGTTTCTTATCCTGCTCCAGTTTTTTAAAGAATATTAAACATGACTTGAAAAATGCGATTGAGCGTTGTTCAATGGCAGGTATTTCGCAGGATCGTATTATTATTGATCCAGGTTTTGGTCAAGGTAATTATGGGAAAAATTTAACTATAAATTTTTATTTACTAAACAAATTATCTGAATTAACTTCCCTAAATTTACCTATCCTTGCAGGATGGTCGCGGAAATCAATGGTGGGAGATATTATTAATCAACCACCAACGGGCCGGCTTTTTGGAAGCATTGCTGCGGATACATTAGCTGTTTATCAAGGTGCCTCAGTGATTCGCACACATGATGTAAAAGCAAGCCGAGAAGCGGTAAAAATAGCGGTTTATGCAAAAAGAATTAACAGAGATGAATGATAGCAGAGATGAAATGGAACGATAACAAGCGATAAGTATCAAGAATTATTTATTCTTTACTTTAAGTACAAATAGAGAAAAAGAAAATGGAAAAAAAGTATTTTGGAACGGATGGGATTCGTGGACAAGTAGGAAACTCACTCATTAATGCAGAATTTATGCTTAAATTGGGTTGGGCTGTAGGTAAAGTATTGGCAAACAGCCAACCAGCCACTGTTTTAGTTGGAAAAGATACGCGTATTTCAGGTTATATGATTGAATCGGCGCTTCAAGCCGGTTTGTCGGCAGCTGGAGTTAATATTAAGCTTACGGGTCCGATGCCAACACCAGCTCTTGCTTATTTAACGCGTTCAGTACGTGCTGATGCTGGTATTGTTATTAGCGCTTCACATAATAGTTATCCTGATAACGGAATTAAATTTTTTAATAGAGATGGATTTAAATTATCAGATGAACTAGAGTTGATTATTGAAAAACAAATCGACAAACCGATGCGTACTGTGCAAGCTGCGCGTTTAGGGAAAGCTGCGCGTATGAGTGAAGCATATGGTCGTTATATTGAATTTTGTAAAAACACATTATTTCCTTCTCAATTTTCTTTAAAAGGTTTAAAGCTTGTTGTAGATTGTGCTAATGGCGCAACCTATTTCGTTGCACCTGCTATTTTCCATGAGCTTGGCGCGACTTCGATCTCAATTAATATTGAACCAAATGGATTTAATATTAACCAAAGTTGTGGCGCAATAGATACGCGGAAACTTCAAAAAAGTGTTATACAACACAAAGCCGATGTTGGTATTGCTTTTGATGGCGATGGCGATCGACTGATTATGGTAGATCACCAAGGTATTAAAGTTGATGGAGATGAATTGTTATGTATCATAGCTATTAATTATGCTCATTTAAAAAAAGATCGTCCACTCGGTGTCGTTGGCACTGTGATGAGTAATTTAGGTTTAGAACAAACATTGAAACAGCACAATATTGTATTTGAGCGTTCGTCGGTGGGTGATCGTTATGTACTCGAACTGATGCAACAAAGAGGCTGGCTTTTAGGTGGTGAATCATCTGGTCACATTGTTGATTTAGAATTTACGACAACAGGAGACGGTATTATCACTGCCTTACAAATCTTACGAATTATGCAACAGACTGGTAAGCCGCTTGCTGAGTTAAAAAGAATAATGGTAAAACGGCCGCAAACGTTAGTTAATGTACCAATTGATAAAGTTCTAGATGTTAAACGTTATCTTATTATCAAAAATGCCGTGGCGAAAGTAGAAAAGCAATTTAATAGCACTGGCCGTGTTTTATTGCGTCCATCAGGCACAGAGCCGGTAATCCGAGTAATGGTAGAAGGTAATGATGAAATCATTGTTCGTCAAACGGCAGCAAGGCTCGCAGTATTGGTGGGGGAATCACTTCAATAATTATATTCTCTTTCGGAATTTTTCATCTTATTTTTGTATCTTTTCTGGGAAGAAAAGATTGGATTCTTGATAATTGTAGATTAATTCTAGGCATTACTTGTTTAAATGCATCAATCACACAATCAGGTGCAAATTAGGAGTATTGAGCTTAGTAATGATTATAGCCGGATTGTGATCTACTTAAGCTCGACAACCTATTAAGAAACAGCTAAGATTCTGACCTTAGGGTGAGGTGTTATGCAACAAACTTATGAGGAAGCGCTAACTTTTGATGATGTTTTATTACTTCCTGGTTATTCCGAAGTTTTGCCAAAAGACGTCTTCTTAGCTACACGACTTGCTGGCGATATTGTTCTCAAGATTCCGCTATTATCAGCCGCTATGGATACTGTTACAGAAGCACGCTTGGCCATTGCCTTGGCTGAAACAGGGGGACTTGGTATACTCCATAAGAATATGAGTCCGGTGCAGCAAGCAAGCGAAGTTCACAAAGTTAAGAAATTTGAAAGTGGGGTTGTCTTTGACCCTATTACTGTTTCACCGGACAGTACCATCGGTGAACTTAAGAAAATCACTAATGAATATAATATTTCTGGTCTACCTGTGGTGAGAGGCCAACAACTTATAGGTATTATTACCAATCGCGACATTCGTTTCGAGTTGGATATGCAACAAAAAGTAGCCAATTTAATGACACCGAAAAGTCGGTTGATTACCATCAAAGAGGGGGCTTCGCGTGATGAAATCATTAA
Organism: Coxiella endosymbiont of Amblyomma nuttalli; assembly: GCF_018107685.1. GTDB lineage: Bacteria > Pseudomonadota > Gammaproteobacteria > Coxiellales > Coxiellaceae > Coxiella. The sequence continues at coordinate 416,805 of NZ_CP064834.1, forward strand.
TCTTTTTCATCAACATCGCATTGAAAAATTGCTTGTCATCAATAAAAATTATGAATTACGCGGTTTGATTACAGTGAAAGATATTTTACGATCAGAACAGAATCCTAATGCTTGTAAGACAGTTTCGGGACAATTATGTGTGGGTGCTGCAGTTGGAACGGGAAAAGAAACTATGGAACGTGTAGCGGCATTGATTACAGAAGGTGTTGATGTGATTGTAGTGGATACGGCTCATGGACATTCGAAAGGAGTGATTGGACAAGTAAAATGGATCAAGAAACATTATCCGGATATACCGGTCATTGCTGGTAATATTGCCACTGCTGAAGCCGCCAGGGCGTTAGCAAATGTGGGTGTCGATGGAGTTAAAGTGGGAATAGGGCCCGGCTCCATTTGTACTACTCGGATTGTGGCAGGTATTGGTGTGCCGCAAATTACGGCAATTGCCTCGATAGCTGCAGAATTAAAAAATGATGATATTCCTATTATTGCTGATGGAGGTATTCGTTTCTCCGGTGATATCTGTAAAGCCATAGCGGCTGGAGCGCACGTCGTGATGATCGGAGGACTATTGGCAGGTACCGAAGAAGCACCTGGAGAGGAGGTTTTATATCAGGGTCGTTCATATAAGTCTTATCGGGGTATGGGCTCTACTGGAGCGATGCTTAAAACTTATGGTTCTTTCGACCGCTATTTTCAAGAGTCTTATAATAAACAAGAGGAAGAGTATGTGCCAGAAGGTATTGAAGGGCGTGTACCTTATAAAGGTCCTTTGCGTGGAGTGATCCAGCAATTAGTCGGTGGTTTACGTGCAGGCATGGGGTATACTGGTTGCAAAGATATTGATGAATTACGTACAAAAACAAAGTTTGTTCGAATGACTCATGCAGGTGTACGCGAAAGTCATGTGCATGATGTAACAATTACAAAAGAATCACCAAATTATTCAATTGAAGAATAAAAGGTTTATGTTCAATAACATTTACCAACACCGGATTCTGATTCTTGATTTTGGTTCTCAGTATACTCAGCTCATTATGCGGCGGGTGCGTGAAATTGGTGTATATTGTGAATTAATGCCCTGTGATATTGATGCAAAAACAATACGCAATTTTAGTCCCAATGGAATTATTTTATCAGGAGGGTCAGAGACTGTCACCATGAATCACACCATGCGTGCCCCCATGATTGTATTTGAAATTGGTTGTCCTGTGCTTGGTATTTGTTATGGTATGCAAACCATGGCTTACCAATTAGGTGGTAAAGTAGAGACCGCGACAAAAGCTGAATTTGGACATGCGGAACTACGCATATTGAATCCTATTTTACTGTTCGAAGGTATTAAAAATCATATTTCTCCTGATGGTACTCCTTTACTAGATGTTTGGATGAGTCATGGTGATATTGTCACGGTATTACCTCCTGATTTCGAAACTGTTGCAAGCACCGATAATTCACCTTTTGCCGCGATAGTCAATTTTGAGAGAAAATTTTTCGGCTTGCAATTTCATCCTGAGGTAACTCATACTTCACAAGGACACCTTATTTTAGAACATTTTGTCAGTAATATTTGCCGTTGTGAATTCAATTGGGCGAAAAAAAACATTATTGGAAATTATGTTCGGGATATTCAGAAGAAAATAGGTAAGGGACGAGTAATAGTTGGATTATCAGGAGGTATTGATTCTGCCGTTACTGCAGTTCTTATTCATAGAGCAATTGGTGATCGATTAGTTTGTGTTTTAGTAGATACTGGTCTATTACGTCTGCATGACACAGAAGAAATTTTAGGAATCTTCAAAAAATATATGGATATTAAAATTATTCATATTGATGCGAAAGCACGATTTATGCAAGCCTTAAGAGGCATTGTTGATCCTGAAAAAAAACGTAACATTATAGGCAAACAGTTTATCAGTGTATTTGAAACAGAAGCTAAAAAGCTAGGTATTAATTGGTTGGGGCAAGGAACGATTTATCCTGATGTTATCGAATCGGCAAAGACGAAAACCGGAACAGGTCATGTTATTAAAACGCATCATAATGTAGTTGAATTACCGCTAACAACGGATTTACAACTAATCGAACCGTTGCGCGAATTATTTAAAGATGAAGTTCGAGAATTAGGTCTAGCACTAGGATTACCTCGAGACGTCATTTATCGACATCCATTTCCAGGCCCGGGTTTGGCGATTCGCATTTTGGGAGAAGTGACGCCAGAATATGTCGATATTTTACAACGCGCTGATGCAATTTTTATTCAGGAACTAAAAAAATACGATTATTATCATAATCTTAACCAGGCATTCGCGGTATTTATACCTGTAAAAACTGTTGGTATTAAAGGTGATGCTCGACATTACGGTTATATAGTGGCCTTGCGTGCAGTAAAAACTATAGACTTTATGACTGCGCAATTGGCAGAATTACCCTGTGATTTTTTATCTAAAGTAGTTCGTCGTATCCTCAATGAAATTAAAGAAATATCTCGGGTGGTTTATGATATTACCGATAAGCCACCAGCGACAATTGAGTGGGAATGACATGGAAGAATATGTGCATTCTCCACAAAAACTTCAAAAGCATCCGCTGAAGAAAGAAGGAGCGTAATGGTTAAATGCGTATTTAAAAATCTTCTTTATATTCTTTTGATAACGATTATGGTGATTGTATCTTGAAAGTGAGAAGCTGATAACTATCAGCGATTGATCAAGAAAAGATAAACGGTTTTTATGAATAAAATGCGCTACACGATAAGTATAACAATAATTCCTTTATGGTTTCCCCGATTGCTTAGTTACCTGTTAAAATTTGATGAGATCCATTGTTAATGGAAGATTTTCAACTTAACTTGGTTTGCTGTATGGTATGGAAGTAATTATTCAAGGTGTTAGATCTTTATTATACAGGATCGAGAAATACTATAACATGACAAAACCCTCTCAGTATGATTTTACTGCAGTGTCTTACAAAGATTTATAGAACGAAAGCGCGTTTATAATTGTCATTCATCGTTTAAAATTTGTTATTAATTGATAGTATATTAAATTCAGAAAGATATTTTACAAATTAAGGAGTGATTGCCTATTATTTTTACACGCTAAATTACCAGGAGCGGAGGTGACTAAAAAATTATATATTTCAGTGATTTGTGGAGGTCAATCGACCGAACATGAAATTTCAATTCAGTCGGCAAAAAATATTGTTGCAGCATTAGATCTCAATAAATATATCATTTCTATAGTGTTTATTGATCAGCAAGGTAAATGGTATTTAATTGATAAATATAAAGAATTTTTGAATTGCAATTTAGAAGATTTGATTAAGGTAGGACTGGCATTACCAATTACGATAACATTAGGAGAGTTGAAACAGTCATGGCAGTTTTTGAATAGCAACAAACGCCATCTAGTAGATTGTATTTTTCCAATGGTACATGGTACTCAAGGAGAAGATGGTACATTGCAGGGATTTTTTGAGCTTTTGAATCTGCCTTATGTAGGGGCAGATATGCAAAGCTCTGCTATCTGTATGCAAAAAGATATTACTAAAAGTTTGTTGCGAGCAGCTGGTATTCCAGTAGTTGACTGGTATGCACTTCGTTCATCAGATGGATGGAAAGGTTTGTATCAAAAACTAGCTACTGCATGGCATACACTAGAACTTTTTGTTAAAGCTGTGAGTCTTGGTTCATCGATCGGTACATTATCAATAAAAACAGAGCATGAATTTAAAAAAGCTATTGAAATGGTTTTTACTTATGATGATCGTCTTATCATCGAGCCACGCATTCTTGGACGCGAAATTGAATGCGCTGTATTGGGTAATGGACATCCGAAAGCCTCTTTGCCTGGGGAAATTATTCTTCATCATGAGTATTATTCTTATGAAGCAAAGTATATTGATTCTAATGGAGCAACTACACTGACTTCAATTGATTTACCTAAGATAATAATCAAACGCATTCAACAGATGGCAATCGATGCTTTTAAAGTGGTGCATTGTTCTGGAATGGCGCGGGTAGATTTTTTTATATCGAATAAAAATAAATTGATGATTAACGAGATCAATACTATTCCTGGATTTACAAATATTAGCATGTATCCAAAAATGTGGGAAGCGACAGGATTACCTTGTCGTGATTTATTGGATCAATTAATTGCATTAGCTTTAAAACGTCACCGTGAACAAAAAAAATTAATACGTTACTACCAAGTGTATCCTAGTCATTCCCACGATTTAATTCGGGACTCAATTCAGCAGAGAACAGTTTCTTAATTTATTTGTCTTTACCAGGTCTTGGCATGATGTATTATTGTAACATAATGAAATAATATGAGAATATGGAAAATAATCAATGAATTCATTTATTCATTTATCTGTTCATAGTGAATATTCAATTATTGACAGCGTTGTACGCGTCAATCAGTTATTGCAACGTGTTGCTGATTTAAAAATGTCGGCTGTTGCATTAACTGACGAAGTTAATCTTTTCGCCCTCGTTAAATTTTATTGTGCTGCATTTAATAGAGGTATAAAACCTATTATTGGCTCTCAATTGCTATTAATTGAAGGTAATGAAATATTTCGTCTGACTGTTCTGTGTCAAAATTCCATTGGTTTGCATCATCTGATCCAGTTATTATCTCGCGCTTATGTCGAAGGTCGCACGTGTAATCAAGTATTAATTCGTTGGGAATGGTTGGTAGAAGCAAGAGGAGGGTTAATCATTTTATCAGGTGGACGCCACGGCGATGTTGGCCAAGCCTTGTTACAAAATCGTTGTTCTCTGGCAGAGGAACGTTTAATGCGTTGGTTAGACTATTTTCCTGATAGTTTTTACCTTGAGTTACAACGTACCAAACGTGAGCAAGAAGAAGATTATATTTGTGCCGCCGTTAAATTGGCGCTAATCCATGACGTACCTGTCGTGGCTACTAATGATGTCCGTTTTTTGCATCAAACAGATTTTGAAGCACATGAAGCACGAGTATGTATTAATCAAGGTTATTTACTGGAAGATACTAACCGACCTCGTGTTTATAGTGATCAGCAATATTTAAAAAATGCTGAAGAAATGTGGACACTTTTTTCAGATATTCCTGAAGCATTGGAAAATACTATTGAAATTGCTAAACGCTGTAATGTCCAAATGAAGTTCGGCGAAGTATTTTTACCTAAGTTTCCTGTACCTGGTCATTTGACAATTGAAGATTATTTTCATCAGCAGGCTAAGAAAGGATTGGAAGAACGTTTAGCTAAATTAAAAACGAAAAAAATATTTTCAAGAAAGAGTTACGATGATCGTTTAGAAACCGAAATCACCGTTATTACTAAAATGGGATTTTCCAGTTATTTCTTAATTGTATCAGATTTTGTTGCATGGGCAAAACAACATTATATCCCTGTGGGTCCTGGTCGAGGTTCTGGTGCAGGATCATTGGTAGCTTATTCACTGGGCATAACAGAGTTAGATCCGTTAGAACATGAATTACTATTTGAACGCTTTTTGAATTTAGAACGTGTTTCTATGCCAGATTTTGATATTGATTTTTGTATGGAAGGTCGAGATCGCGTTATCGATTATGTAGCAGAACGTTATGGGACTGAAGCAGTGGCTCAGATTATTACTTATGGGACGATGACGGCACGTGCTGTATTACGAGATGTGGGTCGTGTGCTAGGTTTAGCTTATGGTTATGTCGACAAAATTGCGAAACTAATACCTTTTGAGTTAGGTATGACTTTAGAAAAAGCACTCGAACAAGAAGCAATGCTGGCTAAGCGATATGCAGAGGATGATGAAATAAAAAGTCTTATCAATCTTGCAATGAAATTAGAAGGTCTCACACGTAATGCAGGCAAGCATGCTGGTGGCGTAGTTATTGCTCCAACTCAACTAACTGACTTCGTTCCACTGTATTCTGAGCCGGATAGCAATCATTTGATGACGCAATTTGATAAAGATGATCTTGAAGCAATTGGTTTAGTTAAATTTGATTTTTTAGGCTTACGTACACTAACTATTATTAATTGGACGGTGCGAGATATTAATTCTAAAAGAAAAGTACAAAATAAATCATTGCTTGATATTAGCACTATCTCATTGAAGGATGAAAGTACATATACTCTTCTAAAGAGTTGCGCGACTACTGCTGTATTCCAATTAGAATCTCGTGGTATGAAAGAATTAATTCATCGGCTTCAACCCGATAATTTTGCTGATATTATGGCACTGGTTGCTTTATTTCGTCCAGGGCCTTTACAATCTGGGATGGTGGATACATTTATTGCTTGTAAACATGGTAAACAAGCAGTGCATTATCTTCACTCGGATCTAGAATCGATTTTGCGTTCTACTTACGGTGTGATTCTTTATCAAGAGCAAGTAATGCAAATTGCGCAAGTATTAGCGGGTTATTCATTAGGTGCTGCAGATGTTTTGCGATATGCTATGGGAAAAAAGAAACCTCAAGAAATGGCGAAGCAACGTACCATCTTTATGAAAGGCACTAAAGCGCGAGGGATTGATAAAAATTTATCAACTCAACTATTCGATTTAATAGAAAAATTTTCAGGCTATGGCTTTAACAAATCGCACTCTGCTTCTTACGCATTAATTACTTATCAAACAGCGTGGTTGAAAGCACACTATCCCGCAGAGTTTATGGCGTCAGTTTTATCGTCGGATATGGATAACAACGATAAGGTGGTTAGTCTTATTCATGAATGTCATGACATGGGTTTAGAAATACTAGCGCCGACTATTAATCGAGGGCATTATTATTTTACGGTTAATATGAAAGGGCAAATTGAATATGGGTTAGGAGCAATTAAGGGGGTTGGAGAAGCAGCTATTTCACATATTGTGGCATGTCGAGAAACAAAAGGTAAATTTAGTGGACTTTTTGATTTTTGTCATCGTATAGATTTGCGTAAAGTAAGTCGACGTATATTGGAGCCTCTAATTCGCTCAGGATCAATGGATGATTTTGGTGTTTCTCGTGCATCTTTGAGTGAATCATTAAATTTGGCACTTCAATCAGCAGAACAAAAAAATAGAAATAAAGAATTTGGACAACATGATTTATTTAGGAATGCATATGAGAAAGCAGTTGTTGAGCTATACATTATAAAGTCTGAGTGGGATACTGCTAAACGTTTAAAAGGGGAAAGGGAAACTCTAGGATTATACGTTACTGGTCATCCTTTAGATGCATATGAAAAGGAAATGAAAATCGTTGGAGCCACGTCTATCAGTCAGTTGCATATCTCAGAAAATGCTGTTGTTGTGGGCATAATGATGGGAATCCGTATGATAGCAACACGCAGTGGAAAACGCATAGCCGTGCTTGCTCTTGAGGATCGGACAGGGCGAATTGAGATTATCTTATTTAGTGATTTATATCAAAAAGTTGCTATGAATTTAGACCATAATGCTATTTTGGTTGTTCGAGGCTCAGTAGGGAAAGATACGTATAGAGGCGGTTTTAGATTGATGGCTAATACACTGATAACTTTAAATCAAATACATGAGCGGATGGTTAAACGGTTACTTATTCGAATAAGTAGTGCAGAGACTGATTATCTACTTTCTCAATTGCCATCTGCCATTGAATCTTATATCGGTGGGCAATGTTCTATTACTATTGCTTATCAGGGCGAAACTGCTGCTGTTAAGCTCGCTTTAGGAGATACCTGGAAAATTAAACCTAGCGGTAACTTACTGCATCATCTTAGCCAATTATTCGGTGATGGCAAGGTAGAATTTGAATATTAGGTTCTAAACCACATTACATATACCATATAAGTGCTCTACAATAAATAAGCCAGTCAGTAATGGTACAATGATAGGTGTGGTACGGACGCTATGGCTCGCTTTTTATTTTTCGAATAACTTTTAGCAAAGTTTTAGAAAAGTTTACTCTCTCTCCCCACTCAGTCGTTTACTATTATTTTACATAAAACGAACAATATGCTGTCATCATAGCATAAGTGTTAGTTTTATTAATTTTAGCTTAAATATAACTCTTAGTTGTAAACTCTTAGTTGTACTTAATTTCGAGAAACCAGTCAGACTAGTTTTGTTTCATAACACGACAATATTATCTCGTTTGATATTGGTATTATTTTGTGCGCCTGGGAGTGTGCATTTTCTTACATCTCTTAATACTCATTATGCCGTAAATTCTTTCCAAATAGGTTGATACTAGAATACTTACCTTGGTATTAATTTAGTCAAATTTTTACTTATTTTGATAACATCTCGTGTATCAGAGTGTAAGAATATGACAATGGTATTTGCTCCTTTTTGTACCTTTTATATCATTACATATTCGGTATTTTTATATGCAGCCGTAGTGCGACGTTACATTGCTATTTTAATTTTTGATTTTTTGATCTGAAGTTGGTTTGGAATCGGTTTGGAGTTAGCGTCATTTTAGTTACTTTATAATAAATTTAAATAAATAATCGGGTCTATTTAAGTTATGAGTTTTGTGGTTATGAGTTTTGTGTTATCACAGCTCTAATTCTATCAAGAGAAGTCAATCATGAAATAATAGTAGGGCAATAGTATCAAAGAATTATTAAATTTCTGATTGCTATTTAGAAATAGCATGATAAGATTTCTACAAATGTGGCTTCAGAATTATATTATACAGGCTTTCTGTCTAAAAAAGCAGAAAGCTTTTCTGTTTTGCAATACTATTTTGTTTTTATAAAAGATGAGTTCGTTTCTTATTTCATTAAATGTTATGAAGATTCCAATTTATAAATGTTTGCAAGTAGGAATTCACTATCTATCACGAGAACGACTTGTTGCAAGTTTGAAGACAGCTTTAGCTTGTTTAATCGGTATTTTCATTGGTGATCTGTGGCATTTATCGATGCCACAATGGGTACTGATTACTATCCTAGTTGTGATGGCGACTAATATCCGAATTGGGGGAACAATAAAAAAGTCTTATCTTCGTTTATTAGGCACAGTAGTTGGAGCACTTTTAGCAGCAACTGCTCTTTTGTTATTGGGCAATCATCCCACGCTCATTTACGTTTTATTATTGATACTGCTTACTATTTTTTCTTATTTAGCCAGTAGTTCAACAGATATTAGCCAGTTTGGCCTCTTGGGCGCGACAACAATGATCATGATTTTAGATTCAAGAACACCAACTTTGAAAACCGCTGGGGATCGAATTCTGGAAATCTTTCTTGGTATCGTAATCGCGGTGTTAATTACTCGATTTGTATTTCCCTCACATGCAAAGAAGCTTCTCCGATTAAGCATTGCAAGTACTTTGAAACAGTTCCATGCGCTTTATGAATTATTTATTACAAAAGAACTTACGCAAGAATCTCTTGCTGAACAGGAAAAAATTGAAAATGACATGATTACTCATATTTCGAAGCAAAATACATTGTTACAAGAAGCATTGAATGAAGATACACGGGTGAAGAAAAAATGTTCAATTTATCAAGCTATTTTTTTATTAGAACGTAAATTATTGAGAAATATCTATATGTTACGCCAAACGCTTCTCACTGAATCCACACAATTGCATGATTTTTATAAAAAAAAAGATTTGATTGAGCTGCATCGACAAATATCAAGCTTATTTGATTTCATTAATGCTATTTGTTCAAAAGAATCCGCAAGCACGATGTTACCTTTAAAAGAACAAGTTAACAATGTCATCGAAAAAGTAATTCATAAATTTTCTCACTCCATGAGTATTGATCATGTGATTAATATTCATGCTTTTGAATTTTGTCTGAAGCATTTAGTGAGCGTGCTCTATGAAATAATTAAATGGCTACAACGATTGAATGCAAAAGAAAATTTACAGCATTAAAATCTAATAGCGTAGAGAAAAATAACGTAGATATTTTAAGTGGGGTTTGGTTTTATATTAATTTTCGAATCCCAATACGATGCAATCGATACTCGAAATACACGATACACGGCTAGAATACATTAAAAGGTATACTAGATGAACTAGTGACAATCTTTTAGCAATACTAAAAATAACAAATAAAATGAATACGCTACTGAATAAACAGTAATCGCTAATCGTCGTTTACAATGATGACTTGCACTTGATAATCTTTCTTAGTAATAACATCTAGAATCATAATGAACATTAACCATCTATTAGACCCATCTTTGAAAATTTTCATAAACAAGATTTGCACCTACGTTTAGAATTGTCCAATCAGGCTCAGTAAGGTGATATCCAGGATCAATCTCGAAGCTAATAAAGTTGATAATTTTAAATGATCGTTAATCGATAATTTAAGAAGGGAATTAATAAATACTTTAATCTTACGCGACAGGATTATTATGCTACAAAATAGAAAAAGAAAAATTATGGTTTATTGATTGTTTGTCATGTTGTATTTTCTGTGTGGGTTTTATGATTGAAAGATAAGGCTTTTGAAAGTCAAACAATATGTCATAGACTTTGTCAAAGAAATTAGTCTCTTTTTATGATTGCTTTTCTAAATTTGTAAGCAAATGGAGCAAAATTTTGTTTTGACAAAAATAAAATTAATCAACCGGGAAATTTTATTATTAATCCTCTCATTTTCTTTTATTTTTAATTTTTAACGACGTTCAAACTCGTTCTTTTAGAATCAAAATCTAAACAGCCTTTTGTCGCTATTGACTCCCATGTAACCACTTTACATAGATAAATAATTAAATGGGATTTTTCTTTTCTATCGGCAACTAATTCATTACAATTGAAATTTTCATTACAACTGAAATTTGTTCATATCAAATTGATGGTATCAGGATTCTTATAATAGTATCGTATTGTATAGAGAATATAAGCATTCCTTTTATACAACAATATTGCTCTTCAAAGGATATATCAGTGTTATATAGTTTCAGGAAATGGGAAAACAGCAATATAAAAGTTTTATTTTTAGATGACTTATGAGCTACCAATTAAGTAATTCTAAGCTACTAAAAGTTTAACGATAATTGGATACTTGTTGTACTATCATTTGAATGTTTGATACCCTGGTAATATTGTATTTTTCATCAGCTACACTGAAATTGTTCGGGAATTATTAACACAAATTGCCTTTTAATCCGAATATATATATATGTATGGCTGCGGTCGAAGTCTTATAAACACCATGATAAAAGACCTTACGATATCTTACAAAACAAACAATAGGATAAGTGGTAAGATTTTTTGTTTTTGTTTTATCGTTAATTATTAATGAAAAATCCACGTTATCCACATTAGAAATTTTTATAGAATGAATGTATTTTGGATGTGATTAAGGTAATGCAGTGAATACCATGTACTGTGGTATTGGGTATTGCAGTGATCGTAATGAAGCGTCACCAAAATCGATATGGCTATTAGTAATTCCAAAGATTTTTTGAATTTATTAAAATAAAGCCTCTAAAAAAATCCTACATCTTAAAGCCAAGTAGCAATAACGAACATTATGGATTCTAAAAAAATTAATATTCTTCCGAAAAATAAGGATGTATGAATAAAAGATTTACGATTAAATAAATTAATCCCAATACAAAAATAGCTAATGAAAACTGTATTAAATTATGTATTTCTAAAAGAATAGCCAATGAACAGATAAAAGAAGAGGTGATCAATATCAACGACCCCCATAAAGAACTCACTGTCCCTGAAGCTCTAGGGAATACACTAATAGCTCTAATAAAACCATTTGGTTGAACCCACCCGTAGGCCAAATAAATGAGAAGCATAGGAAATAAAATCGTAATCCAATGCATGCCATAAAAAATAGCTAAAAATACACTGATTAAACCGCCTATATTGACTGTGATTAATCCTGTTAATATTACGTTTTTGAGGGAATATTCTTTGATAATCCAATTATTGGAAAGGCAGCCTATAAAATAGGCTAAACCCGTAAATAAAGCGATATGACCATAAAATACAGCAGTATGTCCTAAAATAGTTTGGATCATATAAGGAGCAACAACATTAAAAATAACAGGTACTGAAGAGCCGAGCGAGATTGTAATGGCTATCATCATGAACAAACGATGTTTAAGAATTTGAAGCACATTCTTTACGTGGATATTAAAAATAAAAGGAGTAAATTCCAGAATCGTTTCAGGTAAGAAAAAGTAAACTAATAATAACAAAATAAATCCATAGATACACAAAAAATAAAAATTAGCCTGCCAGTTGAAATAATGCTGTAGATAGCTCCCAATTAAAGGTGCAATGATAGGGCCTAGCGCCCATATAATGGAAGCGTTCCCTGTTATTTGTTTTAATGAAGAACCTTTAAAACAGTCCATCATAATAGAGCGATAAATGACCGCGGGCACGCCGGTAATTAATCCTTGTAAAAAACGCAAAGTGAGCAGCATGCTGATATTAAAAGATATTGCAATACTAGCAGAAACAAGAATATAAATTATCATTCCTGATAGTAATAATCGACGTCGACCGAAGCTGTCTGATAAGATACCAAAAATAAATTGACCAAATCCTAATCCCAATAAATAAACACTTAACGTTAATTTAATTAAAGACGCCTTAACAGCAAAATAGTGGGTAATAACAGGCAATGAAGGCGTATAAATATCAATACCTACCCCACTCAAGGGGGCCATGAGTAATATAATAAAAGCCAATAGATTTTTATTCAAACTTTTTTGCGTCATTGATTCAGTTTTCTTTCTTCGAAATATATTTAGAAACTAACTACAATAATAATTAATTAAGATGTGATGGCTAGAGAAGGACTATATGATACTGCACAGAGTTGAAAAATGCTGCTGCTTATCTTTCCAGCAGCCATCAGAATATAGGGGCGATCTTTTATCGAGTGATTTTTTCCCAGAATTTTTCCTTTTTAAAAAGCAGCATACTCATATGCTAAGTTCTTTAACAGTCTTTTGATTATTGTGAGTTTCCTCATGTTACTCGTTATGCGTGGATTTGCGACTTTTATGCCCACAATCATGTGTTTATTTTATCTTATTATATACTATTAAGTATTTAGGATATATAGATTTGTAACTATCTAATGCCCTTATTTATTTTTATATATGACATATGGTTGTATATTGTCTAGAGCAAATGTTCTTAAAAAAGATAATATGACTTTTTGATTTTCGGATTTCGGATTTTTACATAAATTCAGCTGAATATCATGCGTATTTGATGTCAAATCTAAACCTACTTTCTAATAACATTAACTAGATACTAACTAATTATTTAATTTAGTAGCAACGAAATCAAAATCTCTTTTGTTATTTTTAAGATAAAAACCTTTTTATATTCATAGGCGAGATGATCGTTTTCTATTTTCTACGCATACACCTTTAATTATGTTCATGTCAAATTAACAAATCCTTATAATTAAGACGTGTGTTGCACATATGTGACCGATATTATTTATTTATTTATGTCCCTGGCCTATCACATTTCGTGTGAGAGAAATTTTTCTTATTTAATTGAGATAAAAAAACAGACAGAAAATCTACTCTGTCTCATTGCATCGATTACTTTTAATTAATACATAAAAAGAGACAATGATACGAGCGAAAGGCTTGGTTCTCAATTGTATTACTTTGTCAGGCATAGTCAATATGCCTAGATAGTTTACGGAAGAAACAAAGCCTTACTTATCATCGTTAATCACTCAGTTTTTCTTTTCTTTTTATAAAGTCCATCGCTACTCAAATACAAGCTGCATTATTCTATTTAACCATTATTATGTTCCTTAACTCTCTAACACACTTAACACTTAGTGAATAAGTAGTGCAAATATAAAATAATTGGAATAAATATTATTAAAGTTTATTCTATTTTATTCAACATTGAAGACTTTTATTCAACGTTGAAGATTGAGAATATATTGGATGAACTTTTCTCGAAACTTAGATTGCCGATCAAAATTGCAAAACTGCACCTTTCTAGTATCCTCATTGTTTATAAGTTTATTTTTCGCTACTCTACCAAGCAATCTTTAAGGAGTCTAAACGTGAATGCCATCTTATCTGTGAGAGCCCAGAAAATTGAACCTTCAGCTACTTTAGCTATTTCGGATTTAGCTCGTGAATTAAAAAGCAAAGGGCGTGACATAATCAGTCTTAGTGCTGGTGAACCCGATTTCGATACTCCAGACTTTATCAAAAGCTTCGCTATCGATGCTATCCATCAAGGATTCACAAAATACACTAACGTAGATGGCACACCAGTCTTAAAAGCTGCTATCACTCATAAATTAAAGCGCGATAATCACTTAGACTATGAACCCAATGAAATTATTGTGAGTAGCGGAGCCAAGCAATCAATTTATAATGCTATTATGGCAATACTTAATCCGAACGATGAAGCTATTATTCCAGCTCCTTATTGGGTAAGCTATCCGCCTATGGTAGAAATAGCAGAAGCAAAGCCAGTAATCGTTCAAACAACAATTATACAAAATTTTAAAATTACTCCCGAACAACTATCGAAAGCCATTACACCAAAAACACGTTTATTAATTCTGAACAGCCCGAGCAATCCTTCTGGTGTTGCTTATTCAGAAGGTGAATTAAAAGCCTTGGCAGATGTTTTATTACAGCATCCACAGATTTTGATTCTCTCTGATGATATTTATGAATATATTTTCTGGGGGAAAAATCGTTTTGTTAATATAGTTAACATATGCCCTGAACTACGTGAACGTACGATCGTTGTTAATGGCATGTCAAAAGCCTATGCAATGACCGGCTGGCGAATTGGTTATGCTGCTGCCGCTAAACGTATTGTCCAAGCAATGAAAAAAATCCAATCACAAAGTACTTCCTCTCCCAATTCAATTGCCCAAGCAGCTGCCACTAGTGCATTAGGCTATGAGCGTCAAGATTTTAACTATATGTATGAAGCGTATAAATCCCGCCACGATTTTTTGCTTTCAACACTAGATCAAATGAAAGGTATATGTTGCATCCCAGCAGATGGTGCGTTTTATCTTTTTCCAGATCTCTCATTGACGATACAGCGACTTGGATTAAAATCCGATATTGAATTATCTACCTATTTATTAGATAAAACTAATGTAGTAGTGATGCCTGGTAGCGCTTTCGGTGCTAAAAATCATATTCGTCTTTCTTGTGCGGTGAGCGAGAAAAAATTAACTAAAGCAATGAACAGATTGGCAACGATACTCGATCAATAGCTCAGTTGATTCCCGATGCATTAGTCAGTAATATACGACTTTATTCTGCAACGTCCTCGGTAGCTCAGTTGGTAGAGCAGGTGACTGTTAATCACTTTGTCGGGGGTTC
The DNA here is from genome assembly GCF_018107685.1 of Coxiella endosymbiont of Amblyomma nuttalli. GTDB lineage: Bacteria > Pseudomonadota > Gammaproteobacteria > Coxiellales > Coxiellaceae > Coxiella. The sequence goes on from NZ_CP064834.1 coordinate 432,103, forward strand.
GAGTCCCTCCCGAGGAGCCAGTCCATACTTAGGAAGAAAATTAAAACGCTTGCTATTTTGATACATTAAGCTTTCGATTATATCTCACTTAAACCTTACAGATGTGGAAGACTTCGACTGAATCAAATGCAAAGTTGGTATGCGTATCCTGCTGAAACACCGGATCAATTAGAATTTTAGTCTTTACTGACAATAATGCGTTTTGATGCTTCCTCAACAGCGTGTTTTGCGACTATTCTTTGTAAAGAACGTTACCAAGTCGTTCGTAGTAGGTGGGAGGTGATACGTAGGAAGTGATATATAACTTGTTGTACTTGTCAAGAATATCATACATACATCAAATTAGTACAAACCACGTACGAGCTACTTATCAAGAATCACATTGATTTAGGAATAACGGGTTCCGTGCTTGCCACTTAAGAAAATAATCTACAATCTATTTTAAAACACTTTAAAAGTCTATTGTCTATAAGTATTAATCTGATTAATAATGTATTAATCAGATTAATAATGTTTATCTTCCTTCATATTTCGTATTTGCAGGTATCGAGGGATGTAATAGATGTTTTTTAGAACAATTCAAAGCACTATGAGTGTGCTGTTTATGAAAGTATTATCTTAAAATTTCAATGCTAGATGATAAAAATTATTCAACAATATTTGCAATAACTACAGAATGCTGATTGAGAAAATAGACAAATGCTCATCTAGAGTTTTTATAATGATGAAAATCTCAAAATGGTAAGGATTCTCATGTTAGTATGGCATTTAATATATTTTCTTTTTATAGTGAGTTCACTATCTCATTGTCCTTCACCAAAAGGAAGTAGTTTCCTAAAGAAAGAAGTTTCTAACTGCTTGTTATGATATAGCGTAATTAATAACAAGCATCAGCATATCAATTATACCAACGATGAGTAATTATTGTATTCTATATTCGTGGAGATGCAAAATTATTTCCTGCATATTGCTATATTTAGGTAGTACTCAAACATATTTAAAAGTCATCACAGCAATAAAAATTAGAATATATGAATATGAAAAAAGGAACTTTCAAAATTAGTTTAACAAACATAAAGTTTAGCTGCTTATTTATTATTATATTATCTTTGAAGCATACAGAACTATTGATAATACTGATTGGCCTAACTAACGAATTCCGAAATTGCAATTTGGCTAGTTGTCATGTTGGATTGATGATTTATTATCAGAAATTAAAAAGCACACTTCTTAGAACGAGTATGTTTAGTAGCTATGTTAACTAAATGAATGGGCAGAAAAGATTTAACAGAATATTCTTCCGATCATGCAATATGTGCCTATTATGCGTACTACAATATTGAGACGGTAGAATGCGTAGAAATTATTGGGGATTTACGTCTTGGACACTTTAACACGTTAATAGGAATTAATTTAGCGTGAGATGTTGGATGTTTTTTTTAGAAGTTTCTTTGGTAGTAACCGTAGATACTAAGAAAAAGGTTTTTGCATTCTAAGCGTTCATTGATTCAAACATATAAGGTGTGTCTAGAAAATGTGCATAGGTAGAGCTCTTGCATACGGTTGTGTTATGTGTTACTGATTCGATAAATAAGACCATGGAAGAAGAAAATAGGATGAACACTTTAGGTAGTTTACGATAAAAACAACATGTTACCCCAAAGAGTATTCCAAAGCTACTACTGAAATTATTGAAGTGCAATTATTGAAGGTGCGCCTTTTATAAAAAGTCGGCTTATTGATCAGGTATAAGCAGTAGAAAAAGAAACAGCAAGGAGTATTTACCATATCATGAGACAATTGACGAAACATCTATGAGAATTAGAAAAAGCCATGTATTACATTAAGAGATTTAGAACTTAAAGAAGCAGTAATGGTTTGTGATACAATCCAACGAATCTAAAAGGCATTTCCAAAACTAAGCAATAATACAATTATGAATTATGCACCTATTTTGATCGTGGTAATTGACTTAGATAATCGCAAATCATTCATCCAATTTTGAAAGTTTTTGTGGATTAGCACCGCATTTAATTTTCAATCTATTAAATAAACAAACAACATTTTCTATAACAACATTTCCGATAGAACCAGAATGAATAAGTGTAACTGACTAGGACAGAAAAACACGATAAAGCTGTCGGTAGGTTAGTCCTTACAGGCTAACACGAGATATAAGTATTATACAAAATAGATGGCGAATTTTTCTTTTAAAGATATCTTTTTTGAAATCACCTTGATTAATTTTTGTGCTTTATATGACGTGTCCACACTAATATTGTCGTCACTGAATGAAATTCAGTAGCAATCGAAGTTAATTAATTCTCAGAAACTGAGATTACCTATTGTAACGTAAAGGACAACCTATAATATACACAGGATGCGGAATATATGATTTACACTCTCTATTAATAAAATAATCTGTATTTTTCCGGAAAATGTTTTGAAGCCGATGCAAAGACAGCAATTTTTCAAGGATTTGCTTGTGATGTGGTGACATCACCAGTCCTTGTCCATTAGGTATCAAATCAAAAAGGTGGGAGCTCGTAATAGCAAATGCTGAACAACTAATGGCGTTCATAACTTCCGTATAATCAATTAGTTGAAACACCCATTTCAAATGATATAAAATTAGTTGTTTCAATAATAGATTAAGTTTGTTTGGATAGCTGATTAATAGATTCAATTTTCAACGGGGTAAGTACATTTTGATCTTATTTTGTAGCTCATCCTGTAGGCTAATTTCAAAACGATTATGATTCTTTAAGTAGTGATATTTACATTACACAATTGACAGTTTCCAGTTCTGCAACTGCTTTGAAAGGTAATACTTTTTCAGTCCATTTTGAACTATCTTCAAGTATGCGCTTGATATCTAATTTTGTAAATTTACCTTCTCGTAAAAGTTGTTTACCTGCTACCCATACGTCACTCACTTGTAGTCGACTCATCGCATAAACCAAGTGCGACATGGGATTAAAGACGGGTTGTGTTAGAAAAGAACTTAAGTCCATCGCAATGATATCAGCAAATTTCCCAGCTTCCAATGAGCCGACTTTATCACCGAGTCCTAACGCTTTTGCCCCATTAAGCGTTGCCATTTTTATAACCTCTGCAGCAAGCAATTGAGTAGGATCAGTGTTCAGTATTTTTGCTACAAAGGCCGCCGTTCTCATTTCACCAAATAAATCTAGATCGTTATTACTGGCAGCACTATCGGTCCCAATCGCTACATTGATTCCGGCCTTTAATAATTGAACAACAGGAGCTATGCCGCTGGCAAGCTTTAAATTAGATTCAGGGCAGTGGACGACGTTTATCCGTTTATGATAGAGGAGCTCAATTTCTTCTGAAGTAAGTTGCGTCATGTGTACAGCGATTAATCGGTGTGATAATAAACCAAGTTTGTGTAAACGTGTGAGCGGTCTTTTGCCGTATTCTTTTAGTCCTTGTGCGATTTCATCTCTTGTTTCATGGAGATGCATGTGAATGGGCAGGTCATATTGATCCGATAGTTTTTCAATTTGCATGAGTGCAGTGTCGCTAATTGTGTAAGGTGCGTGAGGTGCTAATGTCCAGGTAATTAGGGAGCGATGTTCTTTTTGCAATAAGGTTTTTTCTGCACAAGTTAAATAGGTTTTTTCATCTTTTGCCCATTTTGTAGGAACATTCATTATTAAAATACCTACACAGGCGCGAATACCAGATTTATGGGCCGTCTCAGCAATCGTATTGTGTAAGAAATAATGATCGTTAAAGCAGGTTGTTCCTCCACGTAACATTTCTGCAATAGCTAATTGTGTACCGTCTCTTACAAATTTATTATTGATCAGTGTTCTTTCAGCGGGCCAAATATATTTTTGAAGCCAATGAAAAAGTTGAAGATCATCTGCTAATCCACGAAAGAGATTCATTGGTGTATGTGTATGTGCATTAATTAGGCCAGGCATTAAAACATGATTTTTCAGATTCAAATATTGTTCAGCATGATATTTTTCTTTAGCTTCATCTAAAGGAAGAAGAGCTACAATATATTCGCCGCGTATCGCTAATGTATGGGCTTCCAAAATTTTGTTTTCCGGAGCGATAGGTAAAATCCAACGTGCACTAATTAGTAAATCGATATTTTCCATTAAGGATACACTTCTTATTTTTGATACAAAGAAGGTATATTAACGGAAAAGATAGACATCAGTCTAATTGATAGGGATTATTTTACAAATAAGTTCATACCGCTAAAATTGTAGCACGAACTTCAATTTTTGGCAAACAATCTCTAAGTGATATACCTCAATAATTAGGTTGAAAAAAAATATTTTGTTTTCTCAAAGATATATTCAGTAATTAGTTTAATGTTTTAACACCCATGATCTTGAAATATCAGTATTCATTGGGCAACAGAAAAATATTTATGCCTAAAATAATCTACCTACTTACTCATATCACTAAATTCTTTAAGTTTATGGTGAGGAGCACCATCTAAATTGAAGTCCTATCATCTCATTCCATTATCCAACTTTTGTATCCCTGAATTATGGCATTTGATAGAAGTAGTATCGGGGATTTTTTGAGCTTTGCCGAATCATCTAATTCAACATAAGGATGTTTCAAAATATTTTTGTGGTTTGCGTTATATTGCTCTCTATAAGATCGATTCCACTCGATCCAATATATTTCGCAACATTTTAAGTTTTATCCCTCCTCTACTGCTTCTTGGAAAATAATGCATCTTTTTACTCCTTTGTTCTCTATGTTATCAAAAGAAGAGAGAGTAACCTTAGGTTGATTAGGGTTTTAAAATCAGTCTAGTGAATTAAGTGCACTTTAAGTCTATGTCTTTACTTATCAAGACTGTTTAGATGTGATACAATGCTTTTCATTTTGTTAAATTAGTAATCATTTGTTTTCAAAGAAAAAATAGGTAGCATTCGCAGTGGACTTTGCACAAGAAATCGTACCAATCATGATTGAAGATGAGCTCAAGCGATCCTATCTTGATTATGCGATGAGCGTCATTGTTGGTCGTGCGCTACCAGATATACGGGACGGCCTGAAACCGGTGCATCGTCGTGTACTATATGCGATGAGCGAATTGAGAAACGATTGGAATAAACCTTATAAAAAGTCTGCACGTATTGTAGGTGATGTGATCGGTAAATATCATCCTCACGGAGATATAGCGGTATACGACACGATTGTGCGGATGGCGCAACCTTTTAGCTTGCGTTACCTACTCGTGGATGGCCAAGGAAACTTTGGTTCGGTAGATGGTGACGCGCCGGCAGCTATGCGTTATACTGAGATTCGTTTGTCTCGTTTTGCCAACGCTTTAATGGCGGATCTGGACAAAGATACTGTTGATTTTTCCCCAAATTATGATGAAACTGAGATGGCACCTTTGGTGCTACCCACCCGAATTCCTCACTTATTAGTTAATGGTTCTTCAGGAATTGCGGTAGGAATGGCTACTAATATTCCGCCACATAATTTAAGTGAAATGATCAATGCGACATTGGCTTTAATTGATAATTCGAATTTAACTATTGAAGAATTGATGCGTTATATTCCAGGCCCTGATTTTCCTACAGCAGGAATAATTAATGGTCGTAGTGGTATTATTCAAGCTTATAAAACAGGGCGCGGTCGCATTTGTATACGTGCGAAAGTTGAAATTGAAACTACGAAAAATGGACGTTCTTCAATTGTGGTGTACGAATTACCCTATCAGGTAAATAAAGCACGTTTATTGGAAAAAATCGGTGAATTGGTGCGAGAAAAGAAAATTGAAGGTATTGCGGGATTGCGCGATGAGTCCGATAAAAGTGGTATGCGAATGGTTATTGAGATTAGTCGTAGTGATAATGTCAAAGTGGTACTTAATAATTTATATGCGCAAACACAGCTACAAACTGTTTTTGGCATCAACATGGTAGCATTGGATAATGGTCAACCTCGTATATTGAATTTAAAACAATTGTTTGACGCTTTTTTAAAACATAGACGTGAAGTCGTAACACGCCGTACTCTTTTTGAATTGCGTAATGCACGAGAAAGAGCGCATATTTTGGAAGGACTAGGAGTGGCACTTTCTAATATTGATGAAGTTATCACACTGCTTAAACGGGCAAAAACGCCTGTTCTTGCAAAAGAAAATCTATTAACACAGATCTGGAAGCCAGGAGCTGTTGAAAAATTGTTGAAAAGGGTAGGTAGTAATCATACTTGTTCTGATAATTTAGCATCTGAATATGGATTGAAAAAAGAAGGTTATCGTTTATCTCCAGCACAGGGAGAAGCGATTTTAGACTCACGATTGCATCGTTTGACCGGACTTGAAACTGAAAAAGTCCGAGAAGAATACATTAATATTATGGATCATATTAGCAAATTAATTTTAATTATTTCTAATTCAGATCAACTGCATCATGTGATCCGTGATGAATTAGTGGAGGTGAAAAAGCAATTCGGTGATCAACGACGAACGACTATTATTGACACACAATACGAACCAACCAGTGAAGATCTAATTCCCGAAGAGCACATGGTGGTGACACTTTCTCATGAAGGTTATATTAAATCACAATCTTTAAGTAGTTATCAAGCACAACGTCGAGGGGGTCGTGGTAAGTTAGCAGCGGCTGTGAAAGAACAAGATTTTGTGAAAAATATCTTAGTGGCGAATACGCATGATACGATTTTATGTTTTTCGACGCAAGGGAAGGTATATTGGCTCAAAGTGTATCAAGTTCCACAAGGTACTCGGACAGCCCGTGGTCGACCTATCGTTAATCTGCTCCCATTAGAGAAAGATGAACACATTTCAGCGATTTTACCGATTCGCTACTACGATAGTTCGCATTATGTTTTTATGGCAACAGCACAAGGGTCGGTAAAAAAAGTTTCTTTATCAGAATTTTCCCATCCACGCATGCATGGTAAAATTGTTTTAGTGTTAAGTAAAGGGAATCGTTTGGTGGGTGCGGATATTACCGATGGTAAGCAAGAAGTGATGCTCATGACAGATGCTGGGAGAGCTATTCGTTTTCACGAAAAAGAGGTGCGTGAAATGGGTCGTTCAGCATGTGGTGTGCGAGGTATTAAATTAAAACCAGAGCAAAATGTTATTGCATTGATTATTGTCAAACCAAACCGCAATATCTTGACAGCGACGATACATGGTTATGGACAACGCACGATATTAGATGATTATCGGTTGACTAGTCGTGGTGGTCAGGGAGTTATTGCGATTCGTATTAATAATCGTAATGGAAAAGTCGTTTCAGCAACACAGGTGCTTAATAATGATGATGTATTGCTTATTAGTGATAAAGGTACATTAGTTCGGACTCGTGCCAATGAAATTTCTCAAATGGGACGCAATACTCAAGGTGTGCGATTGATTCAGCTTACGAAAGATGAATCGTTAGTGGGTATGGAAACAATTTCCCCTGAATTAATAGGGGGGGGAGAAACAAGAAATTAATAAATTAATTCATTCCAAATACAAGGGATCTATCAAGGAATCTGTATCTCGTATCTATAACTTTTCAGCTGGACCAGCCATGTTGCCGGAAGAAGTGCTTTTTGTGGCACGTAATGAACTATTGAGTTGGCATAGCACCGGCATATCGATTATGGAAGTATCGCATCGAAGCGAAGAATTTAAGCAAGTTGTTGAAGAAAGTCAACATGATATTCGAAATTTATTAGCGATTCCTGAAAATTATCAAGTTCTATTTTTACAAGGGGGTGCTCGGCTACAATTTTCAATGGTGCCCATGAATTTATTAGAAACTCATAAAAAAGCGGTTTACATTGCTTCAGGAGTCTGGTCAGAACTTGCTATTGAAGAAGCAAAAATTTATTGTGATGTATATTTAGCCGCGGATGCTAAAAATCTTTGTTATACAGGAATTCCTGATCAAGCTGAGTGGGATCTCCCTGATAACGCTGACTATTTTTATTATGTAGATAATGAAACGGTCAATGGTATAGAATTTCATTGTATTCCTGACACAAGTTTACCTTTGATTTGTGACATGTCGTCTAATTTGCTCTCACGATCTTCCGATGTATCGCGCTATGGTTTAGTTTTTGCCTGCGCACAAAAAAATCTGGGTCTAGCGGGGTTAACTCTTGTTATTGTTCGTGAGGATTTATTAGGACGAAAACCGTTACCATTGACGCCTAGTTATTTGCGTTATTCATTACATGCAAAAAATTACTCTCTTTTAAACACACCACCGACATTTGCCTGGTACATGTCGGGACTTGTTTTTAAATGGCTAAAAGAGCAAGGGGGTATAGAAGTAATAGAGAAACAAAATAAACGAAAGGCGGACAAATTATATGCTGCGATCGATAAAAGTGACTTTTATCATAATACGATTGATCCTCGATATCGCTCACGAATGAATATCATTTTCACTTTAGTTGATGAAAATCTTAATGAACTTTTCTTAAAAGAAGCAGCGAAGCATGGATTAGTTAATCTAAAGGGACATCGATTATTAGGTGGAATGAGAGCAAGTATTTATAACGCCATGCCTGAAAAAGGTATTGATGCATTAACAGCTTTTATGCGAAAGTTTGAAAAACAATACGGTTAAAAATAAGATGGATTATCAAATTACTCCGTCAAAAAACTTAAATGGGGAAATTCATATTCCTGGAGATAAATCTATTTCACATCGGGCAGTAATGTTAGCCGCTATTGCGCAAGGTCGAACACAAGTAAATGGTTTTTTAATGGGAGTAGACAATTTAGCCACTATTAATGCTTTTCAACAGATGGGCGTTCTGATTGAAATTATTAGTGATAAAAATATTTTGTTGATTGATGGAGTTGGTATAAATGGTTTAAGGGCACCACCTGATGTCTTATATTGCGGTAATTCAGGAACAACTATTCGATTATTGACAGGTTTATTAGCAGGGCAATCTTTTAATACGATGTTGACCGGCGATCAGTCATTACAGCATCGTCCTATGGGACGGATTCTTGATCCCTTAATTCAGATGGGAGCAAAAATTGATTCTACTGAAAATTTTCCGCCTTTGAGAGTTTATGGACATCAAAATTTAGTGGGGATTCGTTATCAGCTTTCTATCGCAAGCGCTCAGATTAAATCATCCTTATTATTAGCGGGTTTATATGCGAAGGGAGAAACCTGTATTAAAGAGTTAGCTTCTTCTCGTGACCATACCGAGCGATTATTAAAGCATTTTCGTTATCCTATTCGAATAGAAAATAATTCAGTTTGTATATCTGGAGGTGGTACGTTAAAAGCGAATGTAGTTTCTATCCCTGGTGACATCTCTTCGGCTGCTTTTTTTATTGTTGCGGCAACGATTACAGCTGGTTCAGTCATTTTATTACGGGAAGTAGGAATTAATTTCACCCGATTGGGTGTAATTAATTTATTAAAAATGATGGGTGCGGATATTGAGATTATAAATCGTAATGAAAAGAATGGTGAACCTATCGGAGATATCACTGTACGTTACGCTAAGTTAAGAGGTATTGAAATTCCACAAGAACAAATTCCACTTGCCATTGACGAATTACCTGTTTTATTAATTGCAGCCGCTGCAGCCAAGGGTCAAACGGTATTACGTGGTGCTAAAGAGCTGCGTATGAAAGAGACAGATCGTATTGCAGCCATGACAGATGGACTCCAAAGAATAGGTATTCAGGTAAAACCCTTACCAGATGGTATGATTCTCACAGGAGGAACTTTAATGGGTGGTGAAATTGATAGCTATCAAGATCATCGTATAGCAATGGCATTTGCAATTGCAGGTGCAATAGCGAAAAATCCTACAAAAATTCGACATTGCGATAATGTGGGAACTTCTTTTCCTAATTTTACTGAATTAGCAAATGATATTGGAATGAATATTAAGGCAATAGTTACAGAATAGCTGCCATAGCTTTTAAACACTCAAGTTTAATCTGTATTTTTTGTCAAAATGTGATTAAAACCTTACACAAAAGGTAGCGTATGGAATCAGTATCTGATGAGATTAAATCCATCTCAATGATACTTCGATAGGCCTAGGAATTGTTAATTCAGGTTTGCCTGAGTTGTTCAGGAGAAGAGTAAAAAAGAAAGTAGTGCTTGCCCTCTTTAGATGATTACAAAGAGATTAGCCTTAAACATGAGAATTTATTCAAAAAGAAATTGGGCACAGACTTTCTGAAAATAGATACTTATAGTAAGATTACTAGATACAAATATGAGATATTTATTCAGTATTTCTAAATGCGTTACAAAGCATGAAGAATGTCTAAAATAAAAAATAGTGAGTTTCAGTAAGAGGCTGTTATAAGCGCAGGTTGTAATAGGCTCAGAAAGAAAAAACAAAAAAGAACAAGAGTATGCTTTGATATATGGCAAATGCTCTGTGCCGCAATTTCTTTTTGTTTATTAATGGATTATACATTGAAAACAACACCTTATCGATTACTGGTGAAGTTAAAAATTTAGTAATTTAAATTAAAGCACATTTTAAAACAATGCCCATAATAAACAATGCCCATAATAATGCCCATAATAAGGTGTACGATTTTTTAGCAATAATTTACTGACAGAAAAAGAAATCTTTAGGTTTACTATTTTTCATTAATGTTTTTTATTAATGCTCATTTCATACTTTTATAGGTAATAGTTAGGTTTATTAAATGCAAATAAACACAGTTCGCAATAATCAGTATATCTATATAGTAAAAAATATATTATTGAAAAATTAACATTCTTTTAAAATCTAAAAAAAGAAGATGTTAAAAGTGAAATCGTTTCTCATGTTTTAGCAAAACTTACTTTCCTGTCTTTAAGAAGTAAGTGAAATTCATAAAGTGTACAAAATTGTAGACGTTTCTGTGAAAATTCTTGGAAAATTCCTGATGATTAGATCAGCTACAGGATGCGATTAGTAATGAACATAATTAAAGATCACTGATTATTGCTTACAGTTATTTTGATTAATTATGTGATTGGTTGTAAAATGTGCAGAATATGTCAAGATCAGCTTTCCGTTAGATGATGCGGGGATTTACTAAAGAGAAATATTATCATGAAATAGCAACACATTTAACAAATTTAAGCGTAGGGAGTAATTTCATCTCAGGTAAACAAGAGGTCTTTGCGGAAAGCAGCGAGAAACAGGCACCTGTTATTACTGTCGATGGACTTTCTGGATCGGGTAAAGGGACAATCGCATGGATGGTAGCTCAGGCATTAGGGTGGTATGTGTTGGATAGTGGAATTATTTATCGGGTGATTGCATGGGCTTTGCTTTACTATAATGTTTCTTTATCCAACGTAGAGGCTGTGGCTTTTCTTTTAAAACGAGTGCAGGTAATGATTGCAAGTTATCAACCAAATAAACAGCCGAAAGTTCGATTAAAAGTCAGTTGTGATGGACATGATATTACTCAGGCCATTCGTTCTAAAGAATGCGGTATTATGGCTTCTAGGGCTTCAACACTTCCCCTGGTGCGAAGTGCCATGCTTCAGTATCAGCGTAATTTTCGACGTCAGCCCGGACTGGTGGCGGATGGGCGTGATATGGGAACAGTCGTTTTTCCAGACGCATCTCTCAAATTTTTTTTTAACGCAGACCTTGCCGTGAGGGCCTATCGACGCTGTAAGCAGTTGCAAGATCAAGGGATTAATGTTAGGCTGCGCGACATCCAGGAGGATTTAGAAGAGCGTGATCGTCGTGATATTAGTCGATCCATTGCTCCAACAAAACCTGCAAATCATGCAGTGGTGATTGATGTTACTAACCTGAGCCTCGATGAAGTCTTTGCGTTAGTCATGAGATGTGTCAAGCAGCAACTCTTGGATAAAGGGGCCTTACTTTAAACCTATGGGTAAGAAAATTGACTATTAATTGATTGACTATTAATTGACTATTAATCATTAAGTTAACATACATGAGTGAAAATTTTGCTGAACTGTTTGAAAAAAGTTTGACTGAAACTGATCTACGTCCTGGTGCCTTAATTAAGGCTACAATCGTTGAGATTCGACAAGATCGAGTCATTGTGAATGCTGGACTTAAATCTGAAGGTATTGTCTTAGCTTCAGAATTTCGCCATGAAGACATACAAGTAGGTGATGAAGTAGATGTTGTTATTGAAACACCGGATAATGGATTTGGTGAAACTCGCTTATCACGAGAAAAAGCCCGTCATGTGAGAGCCTGGACTAAACTTGAAAAATCCTATCGGACTGGAGAAATGGTTAAAGGTGAAATTATTGAGCGTGTGAAAGGTGGTTTTTCTGTAGAAATTAATTCAATTCGTGCCTTTTTACCAGGTTCATTGATTGATATAAAACCTGTTCGTGACCATGGTTATTTAGAAGGTAAAGAAATTGAATTTAAGATTATTAAAATGGATCAGCGTAGAAATAATGTAGTTGTGTCTCGTCGTGCAGTAATGGAGGCAGAAACTAGTGCAGAACGACAAGCACGCTTGGAAGAACTGCAAGAAGGTAAAAAAGTGACAGGTGTGGTTAAAAATATTACCGATTATGGAGCATTTGTTGATTTGGGTGGTGTCGATGGTCTTCTACATATCACTGATATGGCATGGAAACGTATTAAACATCCGAATGAACTACTAAATATAGGGGAGGAGGTTCGCGTTAAAATTCTTAGATTTGATCGCGATAAAAATCGTGTTTCTCTTGGTATGAAGCAATTAGCAGATGACCCGTGGTTAAATATCGGACGTCGCTATCCTGTAGGTTCGCGAGTATATGGTAAAGTCACTAATATCCCGGAATATGGTTGCTTCGTTCAGCTAGAGGACGGTGTGGAAGGCTTGGTACACATGTCCGAGTTGGATTGGACTAACAAAAATATTCACCCTAGCAAAGTTGTGCAGCCCAATGAAGAAGTTGAAGTCATGGTGCTTGATATTGATGAAGAACGTCGTCGCATTTCTTTGGGGATTAAGCAGTGCAAGCGCAATCCTTGGCAAGAATTTTCCGAAAAACATCAAAAAGACGAGAAAATTAAAGGAAAAATTCGTTCTATCACTGATTTTGGGATGTTTATTGGATTAGAAGGTGGTATTGATGGTCTAGTTCATCTTTCTGATATTTCTTGGAGACAAAACGAGGAAGAGGTGATTCGTCAATATAAAAAAGGCGATGAAATTGAGGCAGTTATCCTGGGAATCGATCCGGAACGCGAGCGCATTTCTTTAGGTATCAAGCAATTAGAAAGCGATCCTATGATGGAATTTCTAGATATCTACAATAAAGATGCTGTTATTCAAGTGAAGATTAAAGAAGTGAATAGTAAGCAGGCCACTCTAGAATTGGCTGATCAGGTATTGGGTGTAATGCGATTGATGGATTATACTTATAATTATGTAAAAGACCTCACACAAGAGCTTAACGTTGGCGATGAAGTAGCTGTTAAAATCATTGATGTGGATCGTAAGAATCGCCTCATTTATGTATCTCACAAGGCAGTAGAAGATCGTTCTAATGAAGATAGGCGCACTGTAGAAGATGTATCTACCAAGACTACTCTTGGAGATTTGCTGAAAGAGCAAATGCAAAGTAAGAAACAAAATAGGCAAGAAGAATAGGATAAATTGTAGCGCTTTAAATATTCTATTTAATATTTCATTCAGCATGTGCTTTATCCCGGTTTTTAATTTGAGATCTAAATGGCGAGTGCTCTGTTCTTATCCTTTGACCTTCGCCATATAAAGGTATTCGGAATTATTTTTTCGATGGTATGGGATATGAGAAATTTTCAGTCGTCGAGAATAAATTAAGATGTCTACCATGCGATATATTTTCTGTATCTTTTGTATTGATTGATTTGATTGACATCATTTATTGGATGACATTGGTGTGATTGATACTGATACACTGTTTTGCTTATAAAAATAAGCACGCTTCTCAATAGTTGAAGTTACAAGTGAGATACATTGTACAGGAACTTCAGAATTTACAGACAATGTCCGTTGAGGATATATACCTAGTGATTATACAAACGCTGTTTCTGTTATTGCCTATTGCGGCCGTCGGAGGGTGGTGTGCAGGGCGGCGTGCATTGCTTGGCAATACGGATAAATTGTCACCTACGTTACGACAGGATTATTTCAAAGGCTTAAATTATTTAATTCATGAGCAGCCGGATAAGACTGTGGATGTTTTTATTAAATTGTTAGAAGTGGATACTGATACTGTTGAAACTCATTTAGCATTGGGAAGTTTGTTTCGGCGGCGGGGAGAAGTGGATCGAGCTATCCGTGTACACCAGAATTTAATTGCTCGTCCTCAGTTAGGGAAAAATCATCGGTTTCATGCATTATTAGAGTTAGGGCAGGATTATTTACGGGCAGGGGTATTAGATCGCGCTGAACGATTATTTCTTGAGTTGGTTGAGATGAGTGAGGAAAATCAAGGAAGTCTACGATTTTTGTTACATATTTATCAACAAGAAAAAGATTGGTATAAAGCTATTGAAACAGCTCAAAAATTATTGTCTCAAGGAGAACCTGTCCATGACATTATTGCACAGTATCATTGCGAATTAGCCGAGCAAATGATTGATGCAGGACGTACTCCACAAGCATTGCACTGTTTAAAACAAGCACAGGTGATTGATCATCATTGCGTGCGTGCCAGTTTGATTCGAGCTCGTTTGGAAACAGAAAGAGGATATTACAAAGAAGCTATTCGTTGTTATAAACGTGTTGTCGAGCAAAATCCCGATTATATTTCTGAAGTAGTTTTACTAATGACTGAATGTTATCGTCGTATTAATGAGGAAGATAAATTAGTTGTTTATTTGAAAGATTGTTTAATACGATATCCAAGAATTTCGCTAGTGTTAACCATTTCGGATTATTTACAACATCAACATGGAAAAAAGGTAGCAATTGAATTTATTGCACAGCAAATACAGCGACAGCCATCGCTTCGTGGCTTGACGCATTTGGTGGGGTTGTATCTGTTAAATTCAACGGGTGATACACGAGCAAAATTATTAATTCTACAAAATTTTATGAAAAAATTATTGGTTAATAAACCCGTATATCGCTGTTCACAATGTGGGTTTTCCGGAAAAATGTTATATTGGTTATGTCCAAGTTGCCATCATTGGAATACGGTACGTCCAATTCAAGGTTTAGAAGGTAATTAAGATGACGCAGAAATCAGAGCCTAAAATTATCGTTAGTATTGACGCAGATACAATTAGTCAGGCTTGGGCACAAATTCATCTGTTAAACCCTAACCTATGTCACCTCAAAATTGGCAGTATTTTATTTACGCGTTATGGACCATCCTTTGTCGAGAAATTAATACACAAGGGTTATCGTATTTTTTTGGATTTGAAATTTCATGATATTCCTCAGATAGTAACTGATGCTTGTTTGGCTGCTGCAGAATTGGGAGTTTGGATGATTAACATTCACGTATCAGGTGGACGCTTAATGATGGAAAACGTGGTAAATGTTTTAAAATCAATGGATTCAAACAAAAAACCATTAATACTAGGCGTTACTATCTTGACGAGCCTAGATAATAATGATTTAAAAGCATTAGGCATTCGGGATAATGTTTCTACAATGGTTTCTCGGATGGCAATTTTAGCTAAAACGGCAGGATTAGATGGAGTGGTTTGCTCAGCTCACGAAGCATCTTTTTTACGTCATCAGTGCGGTGAGGATTTTTTATTGGTAACGCCTGGTATTCGTCTAAAGAACAACAAAAAACACGATCAAAAGCGAACGATGACACCAGAAGTAGCGCTTAAGGCAGGCAGCGATTATTTAGTTATCGGAAGATCTGTTACGCAATCCCACAATCCTTTACAAATATTGCAAATGATTAACCATTCTCTAGCAGCAATTGTATCTGCTAACGTGAGAGGTCAGCAAAAAAAGTAAGGAGTTTTTAACAGTTTTAACAAGGAGAATATATATTGTTTTTTTATTTTAAATTTAAATAGCAGTGTTCTTAAAATTTAAGTGACATTTTTAGTTCAATAAAAATACTATCGTTAGAAATCATCGAACACGTCGCAGCCGTAGTAACTGTTTTAGTAGCTATTTACAGTCATAGGATACCAATGCCGTTTTGACTACTGCGTTAGATTATCTATGAAGGAGGAGAGTTCACGGAGAAATATATTGAAAATATATTGCGTTTGTTATCGGTATTGGTAAAGCTAGTCGTTTCGCTTATATTGTAAACATCACCTTAAATTAGGTCTTAAGTTGGCCATGTTATACTCCCGAGTGGGAAATTAAAATAGCATATAGAGTAAGATAGAATATAAAGATTTGAGGAAAATTCTTGAATAACCCTATCACTACTTGTTAGTATTCGCCATGCACATTTAGTAGGGTAGTTTTATGGAACTACTCAAGGGCGGTATCGTCGCATCTTTAACTTCCTTATTTTGTATTTGTCTATTACGACCGTTAGCGATACACATTGGATTTGTTGACCGACCGAATAGTCGAAAATACCATAAAAAAGAGGTTCCTTTAATTGGCGGTATGGCGCTATTTTTTCTTTTTATTTTGTGCTATTAATGCTTTCAACTTCTTTGGTGCCCTGTCGAGGTATGCTTGCGGGCGGTAGTGTTTTGATTTTAATAGGTGTAGTGGATGATTAGTGATTTAAGTTCAAAATTTCGCTTATGTGGGCAATTGTTCGCAGTGTTATTCATGATTATTTGGGGAAATATAATTCTTGCTTATTCAGGTAATTTGTTTTTTTTTAGGTGATTTGAAAATCGGTTTATGGGCAATTCCAGTGACCGTATTGATTATCCTCGCCAACATTAATGCAGTGAATATGATCGATGGTCAGGATGGTCTTGTAGGAAGTGTTGGGTTAGGACAATTGCTAATGCTATTATTTTTAAGCGACAAATTAAACGCTGTATCAGATTTTCAGTTGCTGTTTACTTTGATTGTGCTTCTTATAGTTTTTTTAGGATTTAATATGCGATTGCCTTGGTGGAAACATGCAGCTATTTTTATGGGTGATTCGGGAAGCACATTTATCGCTTTTTTATTAGCATGGTTTTCTATTGAGTTATCTCAGCGAAATGCTACTTTAGTTAATCCAATGATAGTGTTATGGATTATGGCATTTTCTATTTTCGATCTAATCAATGTAATTGTACTACGGCTGCGACAACGAAAACCTGTCCTAACTGCGAGTCGTGATCATTGTCATCATATGTTGCATACGGTTGGAATAGATACTGCTTTATCGACTTTTTTTTAAGTACTTTATCACTTCTCTTGGGATTATTTGGCTTGAGTTTAAATTACTTTATGATCTCTGATATCTGACAATCTATCTTTTGGATAATAATGTTGATGCTGTATATCTATACTGTTGAGTTAATGCGTAAACCATCAATAATTTGGAGTAGATCCAGTATTATGATTACTCGTAGGGGTAAATATTCTTAACCATTTGTTAATGATATAGTTAATAATATGATTGATAAATCTAGTGTGGTACCTCATGGATTGTATTTTCATAGTGCTATAGATAGAAACTAAACTTTCAGTCAAATAGTATATTTCTTAACAGTTTTTGAGCGTAATTACTGTCCTCCTGCTTTATTCTTAGTAAGAGTAGGTTTTGTGTCGTTTAGATGTTAGTCGTCATTATTGATGAATGGTTTTATCAAATAGAGCTTACTTATCCTAAGAAGATTTTCCTCATACGTAAAACAATAAAATAACCAAATTGTCTTTACATTTACATTCGGTTCTCTAACCATGTTTCTTGCCCATTAATCAGAAAAAATTTTTCGGCTTACTTGAGATATTAGCTTTATACCGATGGAGTCAGCATGATCTAGTAAGTAGTACTTAACAAAGTATATCTTTGCATTGAATTAGCGACATGTTCTAAGTAATGGTACGTAACTTGTAATATTTTTTGTTAAGTAATTCTAAATTTTTATTGCTATACCATTGATATTTATATTGCTTGATTAAATTAGGTGCTATAGTGGGTGTTATAGTTTTGCCATTCACATTAGTTCATGATAGGGACAACCGATTTTGATATGGATTTGATGGAAGAAACATATAGTTGGAGTATTGGCAACTCTGCAAGATATCAGATACATAGCGTGAATATATAAACGTGATTCACAAGAGTTCAACGTCATTCTGTGAAAATGCAATTGATTTTTCTTTGATCCGTGTATCTTTCACGAAACCAAGACGATTTTTTTTCTTTTCATGTTGTGGCAACTATTACTCAATAATCCTGCTTTGTCTTATCTTAATGTTATATTTTTGTAAGTTCAGATTTAAAGTTATACTTATCTAGCCTAATCTCGATAATGTGAATCTATCGGTAACTATTCTTTTAGATTTACAATTAATCGTTAACCTTTTAAGGAATAAATTTTTATTCGGCATGTACCGTACGTTCCTAAATCAGCATAACAATCTTTTAAAGTAGGTACTAAATATACATGTGCTATCTATGTCGCAATCTCTGTGATATTCACTTTTTAGCTAAATCTCTCGATAGATGCCATAAAACATGTTTATGTTTTGCCTATCTCCTTCATTTACCAAATTTTCCAACCCTAACTAAAGGGAATTAGGAGATATATCATTAAGTGATGACTATTTATTAAGCAGTTTCCCTGCAAATAGAGAGTGTCTATATTAAAATATTAAGGAAATGTGAGGAAGAAACTTCAGCAGAAGATGTGCTCACTGTACTTTTAATAAAAATCCACTACTTAATGAAAATGCTGATTGTTATTGCCGCGCGGTCCTTTAGTGGATTATCTTTTTGCCATTTTTCCTTTTACATTATAACTTTTGACGACAAAGTTTACCAATTTACACTGAATACGGTAGACATCAATGTTAATGGCATCCCATGTAGTAATTATCGAACTCCACATAAAGCTACTTCTTATATCTTCACATCGTTAAAATTATATTCTCGGTTTTTTACCTACTTCTCGATAATAAAATAGGCAATCCAGAAACAAATCACATAATAGGACCAGTGCTAATGGATACCAGTTGCTCACACAGTTGGGTTTTTAAATAAATTCGTATATAGTGGTTCTTGAAAATTATTTTGATTAGGATTTTATGTCTGTAAGAACGTTTACTCATCAACCTAAACCTTTTTATCTAGTTTTTTTCATTGAAATCTGGGAGCGTTTTGGTTATTACGGTGTGCAAGCTCTGTTAGTTTTATATATGGTTCAGCGACTTGGTTTCCAGGATAGTCACGCTGATTTTCTCTTCGCTGCCTTTAGTGCGCTTGTTTTTTTATTTCCCTGTCTTGGCGGTTATGTGGGCGATAAAGTGCTCGGCACAAAACGGACCATCTTACTTGGCGCGGTTATTTTATCCATCGGTTATTTGTTGTTATCTATACCAGTGGTATCGAAAACTTATCTGACGTTACCTCTAGCTTGGATTGCTGTTGGTGTTGGCTTATTCAAAGCTAACCCTTCAAGTTTGCTTTCTAAAGTCTACGGAGAAACACCATATAATTTGGATAGTGGTTTTACTTTATATTACATGGCAATTAATATCGGATCAGTGATTTCGATGAACTTGACACCTATTCTTAACCGATTTTTTGGTTGGCACATTGCTTTCTCAGTGTGTTTTGCTGGGTTAGTCATCGCTATTTTGAACTACTTCGTGATGCGGAAAACTGTAATCAATTATGGCTCAAAACCGGATCAGAGATCCTTGCGTTTAGATTATTTTGCTTATGTGTTAATGGGTACTATCGCACTTATTGGTGCTACTTATTTCTTATTACAATATTACCAAATGGTGTCTTGGTTACTTCCGATAGGAACTGTCATATTGCTCCTCGTGTATTGCACTTTAACCGCTAAAGCTGCTCCGGAGGAGCGGCAGGGTATGTTATTATTCATTATTTTATTCGCCCAAGGTGTTGTCTTTTTCGTATCGTATTTTCAGATGCCAACTTCCTTATCCTTATTTGCATTACGAAATGTTTACCACTCAATACTAGGTATTCCTATTCAACCTGCACAATTTCAAATGCTTAATCCTTTTTGGGTAATGACAATGAGTCCTGTGATGGCATTGATTTATCAAAGAATGTATAGTCGTAACTGTGATTTGTCGTTACCGGCAAAATTTTCGTTAGGGACTTTTCTATCGGGTTTAGCTTTTCTGGTATTGCCTATCGGTATTTTGTTTAATCATCATGGTATTATTTCAGGAATATGGCTGGTTTTATTTTATTGGCTGCAAAGCATGGGTGAGCTTTTAGTGAGCGCTCTTGGCTTGTCTTTAGTTGCTCGTTTTGTTCCGCAACGATTTATGGGATTTACCATGGGTTTGTGGTTCCTATGCGCTTCAATTGCCAGCATCATTGCTGGCAGAGTTGCAAGTATTGCGAGCATTCCTCAACATATTTCGATCGATCCTTATCTTTCATTATCGATCTACAACCACTTATTCATGAAAATTGGTATCATTACCATCGCCATGTCATTGGTGATGTTTACGTTGGCACCGGCATTAAAAAAATTGGTAGGAAATGATAAGCAAATCTGCTGAGGATCTTAGAAAATAAACCATCAATTACCAATCATTAGTGCAATTGGTTGACGTAAAACTTAAGGGAAAAGATATCTGAAAGCGTAAATCTTTTATTTTTTATTTAAAAATCGTAATCGCTTAGTCATAATGAAATATCTGGAAGAATTATGTCGTTGAATAATGGCATTATCAATATTGCGCTTCCGAAGTGTCTTATAGGTGCTTTTTTAAAAAAGACATCTTCAATAATAATTAACTCGACAATCAAATACTAAAACACTCTACCAGATTCATTGTGCTATGTTATCCTTTCAAATCAATTTTAATTCTTTCTTAGTATAGGTTTCAGAAAACAATTACGGAATTGACGAAAAATTAAGCATTTATAGATGGTAGAAAACAAAGAAAATAGTAGTTTATCACAGCAAAGGAATATAGAAGAGATTTTGATAACCTAATAATTGTACAGGATAAAAGAGAGCCATTTATGTACTTAAAAGTTATTAAACTCGCAGGATTTAAGTCATTTGTCGACCCTACATTAATCCCTATTCATGGGTCGCTCAATCTCATAGTTGGGCCTAATGGTTGTGGCAAATCAAACGTTGTGGATGCCGTACGTTGGGTCATTGGAGAAATATCTGCCAAACAACTACGCGGACGCTTAATGAGTGATATTATTTTTAATGGAACAAGGTCGCGCAAACCACTCAAAAAGGCTTCCATAGAACTCTATCTTGATAATAGTAGTGGTCGTGTCGGTGGCAAATACGGTAAATATACTGAAATTACTATTCGTCGAGAAATGGGACGTGATGGACAATCTTATTATTTTATTAACAAGATACGTGTTCATCGTCAGGACGTTGTAGATATTTTTTTTTAGCACTGGTCTTAGTCCTCGCAGTTATGTGATTGTTGAACAAGGTACGATTTCCAATCTTATCGAAGTAAAATCTGAAGTATTACGCAGTTATATTGAAGAAACTGCAGGTATTGCAAAATATAAAAAGCAACGTCGTGAAACAGAAAATCGGATGTATCACACACAGGTAAATTTGGATCGCATTAACGACATTTGCGAAGAACTTGCGAAACAATTACAACATTTAAAACGACAAGCCAATGCAGCTAAGAGTTACAAAATTTATAAAGAGTAAGAATGCTTATTGAGTGCTCAAATTAAAGCTTTACGATGGAGAAAATTAGAGCAAAAATTAGTTGAATATGATCGGGTGATTAATCAACAAAATATTTACTTGGAAGAAAAAAAGTGATCAATTTCATATCGAAGCTGAAATAGCAAAATCGCGCGAGCAATTGATTGAAGTAAATAAAGAACATAATGCCGTCCAAAAGCGTTATTATGGTTTAGGTGCTGATATTATCTGTTTAGAGCAACGCATAAAAGACATACAAGAACAAACGCAACAATGGAAAATTGAATTAGAAGAAAATAAAAATTTATGGGAAGAATCAAAAAATAATACTTTCGATTGTGACACTCAACTTACTGAATTAGAAATAGAAATACAACGATTAAAATCAAGAAAATCTGATATTCAATCAGCAACTGATGAAGCAGAAAATGCATTAGTTCAAAGTGAAGTAAATGTAGCTCGCTGGCAAGAAATATGGGAAGCTTTCCAAGCAGAAGCTTTCACATTAATGAATCAAGCGGAAGTTATCCGAACCAAACACGAGCATTATGAACATCAGTTAGTTGATTTAAAAAATCATAGAGAACAATTACAAAAAAATTTAAATCAGCTTCAGTCAGAGCAGTTGCGAACTGAAATTAAGTCATTGACAGTATGTTCCGAGTCATTAAATCGAACACTTAGTGAAGTGCAATCAAAATTACAGTCATTTACTAACGATATTACTAAACAACGAAGAACTAATCAGATAACTCGCGCGGAATTAGAAGCTCTGCGTCGCGACTTGCAAACAATGGAAGCACGCGCTACTTCCATGGAAACCTTACAAAAAGCGGCGCTAAAAAATGATGATAATCAGATAAGTAAATGAATTCACAGTCACAGATTAAAGAAAAAATTACGACTATGGAAAAACTCAAAATAAACACTGACTGGGAAGTGGCTGTGGAAACGGTATTAAGTAATTATTTTGATGCTATTTGTGTGAATGACGTTACTTCTTTTCTTCACTCCTTAGCAGATTTATCAAAAGGACAGATCACGTTAGTAGAAAAAAGTGTGCCTTCAAAAACCAATTCGTTTAATAAAGCACCTACTTTAATTAGTCAGGTTAGTAGTGACTGGTCGCTTCAACATTGGTTAGCTGGTATTTATATCGTAGAAACTATAGAAGAAGCAAAACAGTTACAGACTTCACTTCAAGAAAATGAATCCATTATTACCAAAGATGGGATTTGGTTAGGTGCTCATTGGGTTCGAGTTTCTAAGATATGTGATGTACAAAATAGTTTTTTACTTAGAAAACAACAAGTTCAACATTTTAAAAATAAAATTATTGAACAACGAGAAAATTGCGATAAATTCGAAATGTTATTAAAAGCAGGTGAACTTCAAGTAGAAAAACAAGAAACTGATCGTGATATCACCTATCGGTTCTCTCAAGAGATAAGTGCTGAAATCACTCGAGTTCAAATAACCTTAAGTGAGAAACGCACGCGATTAGTTGGAATGCAGCAACGACAAAATTGCTTAAGAGAATCCATTATGGCATGGAAAGAGCGCATTGAACGTGATGAATGTGCACTTGCAATTGTTAAAAGTAAAGCTCAATCATTGAGTAGTTCTATAGGCTCGTTGGAAAAGAGACGAGAAGATATCCTACGTCAACATGATTATTATCATCGGCAACTAATAGAGCGACGTGAAAACGCTCATCAGAAACGTAAGGAAGCTGATAAATTAGAAATTCGTTTAATGGGTAGTAAAAATCAATTAAATCTATTGAAACGAAATGTGATCCATAATCAACAACGAGCGAAACAACTCATTGAACGCCGGGAGATATTGTCGCAATACTTATGTGAGGGGGATCGACTATTGAATGCTTTAAATCAGAAGCTCCAGCATACATTGGAAAAACAGCTGGCCATTGAAGTAGAATTACGAGGAGTTGAAAAGAAACTCGAAGAATCTAATCATATTTTATGTGAACTGGAACAAAAACGTTTACTTATTCAAAATTCATTGCATGAAGTGCAAACGCAATTAGAAGAATTCCGTATGCAACGCCAATTATTTAATGTGCAACAAATAACCATCCAAGAGCAATTAAATGAAAATAATTTTGATTATGAGCAAGTAATTGCTGCATTACCAGCAAACGCAGCAATTGACGTTTGGAAAGAGAAATCAAATCGACTGATCCAACGTATACAACGTATGGGTCCAATTAATCTCGTGGCAATTGAAGAATACGAAAGGGTAAACGAACGCAAGAGTTATTTGGATAGGCAGCATACTGATTTAACGGAAGCACTAACGATGTTGAAAAATGCAATTCAAAAAATTGATCGCGAAACGCGAACAAAATTTCAAGAAACTTATGATAAAGTTAATTACCATTTACAAGCACTATTTCCACAGATTTTTGGGGGCGGGAAAGCAACGTTGGAGATGACAAAGGCTGATTTATTAACGACGGATATAATTGTACGTGCACAACTGCCTGGCAAACGTGGTGTGACAATACGTATGCTATCTGGTGGAGAAAAGACACTAACAGGGATTGCGTTGATTTTTTCCTTGTTTTGCTTAAATCCAGCGCCTTTCTGTATATTAGATGAGGTAGATGTATCGTTGGATGATGCTAACGTCGGTCGTTTTTGTCAGCTTGTTAGAGAAATGTCGAAAGAAGTTCAATTTCTAGTAATTAGCTATAACAAAGCAACAATTGAAATGGCGGACTACTTAATGGGAATCACTATGCAGGAACCCGGCGTCTCTTGCGTTGTATCAGTTAACGTGCAAGAAGCAATAGAGATGGTGGGAACAGCATAAAGAAAATTGATATTCTGGAAGGAGCCTTTTAAATCCAGAACATTATTCTAACGATAAACTTGAAATTAATGTAGATAACGTGTTACGATCGCTGAGAAACGGAATGGTAGATATATCCAGCAGAAAACCTTCCAAGATGCGTGGTCATGGATCATTCCGAGGTGTCGCCGAGTGTGTTTTATGGTGTATTGAAGAAATTCACAAAAAATCCTAGAATAAAACCGAATTGAGATATTGATTTATTTGTTTTAGTGTCTCAATAAATGGATCAAACATCTTTAAATAGTATCAAATAAAATAGCATCAAATAGATCAAACATCTTTGGATTTTCTAAAATTAATAGTTTGACTTATTCTGTCTTTCGTTAGACTGTCTTAGATTCAATTATTTTTACATTTAACGTTTTACATTTACGTAGTGCGTCAATTGAATTATTAAGTTAGGTAAAAATTTGGATGGTAAGATATTAACAATATGACAATTACTGTACTAAACTTGGATAAAATAGCTTATTCAGACACAAGTGTATCATTTTAAAGATCAGAATGGACGTTTGGTTTCTTTATTATGTAAATAAAAATATTATGTAAATAAAAGTTGGATCGTAAAGTACATGAAAGTGATGATTCCGCCAGAGATTTATGCAAAAATTAACCGATTGCGAAAAGAAATTAACGAGCACGATTATCGCTATTACGTTTTGTCGCGTCCAACTATTCCAGATATGATTTATGATCAGCTTTTTCGCGAACTTCAAGAACTAGAAGAAAAATATCCAGGATCTATTATTTCAACTTCTCCAACCCAGAGGGTTGGAGCTAGACCGCTCACCATCTTTGAGCAGTCCCAGCATAAAATTCCAATGCTGTCATTAAATAATGTATTTAATGCAGCAGAATTACGCATGTTCGATGAACGTATTCGACAATGGTTAAAAACTGCAAGCTCCCTGGAATATATATGTGAACCTAAGCTAGATGGGGTAGCGTTAAGTTTATTCTATGAAAATGGTGCGTTGATTCGTGCCGCTACTCGGGGCGATGGTTTCATTGGTGAGAATGTGACGCAAAATGCCAGAACTATTTCCACTATTCCTTTACAATTGCGTGGCAGCAACTATCCAAATCAGGTTGAGATACGTGGTGAAGTATTAATGTCTCGGGAAGGTTTCGCGACATTTAATCAAGAAGCTAAAAAGCGCGGAGATAAAACATTTGTTAACGCTCGAAATGCTGCTTCTGGTAGTTTACGCCAATTAGACCCTCGGATTACTGCCAGACGATCGCTGATTTTTTTTGGATATCACTTAGGTATTTTAAAAGATAATAGAAAGCTACCTGGAAGGCATAGTGATGTGTTGATGTGCTGTAAAGAATGGGGTATTCCAATTGCCTCTGAAATAAAAGTAGTTGAGGGGATCAATGGTTGTCTTCGCTATTATGAATATTTGGTAAAAATTCGTGAGAAACTACGATTTGATATAGATGGTATTGTCTTAAAAGTAAACTCTTTAGCATTGCAAGAAAAATTAGGTGTTGTTTCATGCGCACCGCGATGGGCTATCGCTTATAAATTTCCTGCTCAAGAAAAAATGACGTTGTTAAAAGCAATCGAGTTTCAGGTAGGGCGTACTGGTGCTGTTACACCAGTGGCTCGTTTAAAACCAGTTTTCATTGGGGGAGTAACGATAAGTAATAGTACTTTGCATAATTTTGACGAATTGAAAAAAAAAGACGTCCGAATCGGTGACACTGTTATTGTTCGTCGAGCAGGTGACGTTATTCCCGAAGTAGTGGGGCCTATTTTATCTAAGCGTCCTAAGAATGCTAAAATAGTTGAAGTACCATCGTATTGCTTAATCTGTCATGCAGAAGTTATTAAGCCTGACAATGAAGCTATAGCACGATGCATGGGGGGGTTATATTGTCGTGCTCAATTACACGAAACAATTAAACACTTCGCTTCACGTCGAGCAATGGATATTAAGGGATTAGGTGATAAATTAGTTGAATTATTTCTACAGAAAAAATTAATTGAAGATATTACTACTGTTTATCAATTGAAACAGTCGACGATTGCTGCATTACCGTACATGGGTGAAAAATCAGCTGCTAATCTCCTAAAAGCAATTGAACGTAGTAAAAAAACAACATTCTCTCGATTTTTATATGCTCTAGGTATTCGCAATGTGGGAGAAACTACCGCACGTATATTGGTTCGTCGTTTTCACAAACTTGAATCTTTAATGCAAGCCTCTATAGAAGATTTACAAGCTATTCGAGACATCGGACCCACGACAGCTAAAAATATTGAAGTATTTTTTCGTCAAAAACATAATATTGAGTTAATTAATAAGTTAATGCAGTTAGGTATCTACTGGCCAGAAGAGCGAATAACTACACAATCTAGTATTTTTGGAAAAACTTTCGTTTTAACTGGTAGTTTAAAATCCTTAACTCGACATGATGCAAAAGAAAAACTTGAACGTTTTGGTGGAAAGGTTAGCAGCATTGTTTCAAAAAATACCGATTATATAGTGATTGGTAAAAATCCTGGTAGTAAATACAGTGATGCGAAAGAATTGGGTATTCCTATGCTTGATGAGGAGGCTTTTCTCGATGTATTCGAAAACGAATATTGAATTCTGATTCAATCTCTATTTTGAGAGATATAAAAATTGTTTTATCTATATAATGATTGTTTTATCTATAATGTTATTATTTATTTATGGAAGAATTAATATAAAGAAATTTCAGAAACGCATGAACAATTTAAATTATATTGGTAATATTATCTATGTGGTACTATATAGAGAAAAAGAGACGGAATGATTTTTTTATTGAAGATGCAATAGAGATACCTAGAGAATCTCATTCGTTGAATGCATTGGAAAGTGCTGTCTAAACAAAAATAAAAATAAATGATAAGACAAAATATAAACTTGGATTCCTGTGGCATGACAAGATAAGGAAGTATCAAAGACAATGTTAAGAAAATACCAACGTTTTTTAGAACTTAGAATTATTACGTAAATCAATCAGAGGAATGAAATATTAAGACTAATACATGATTTCACTTGCTATGGAAAAAGAATATCAGTTTTTGGGAGTCAATACTAAACTATAAACTATTAATACCCTAGCATAAGTACTTTTACTCATATTCATATTTTTCTATATTTGACTTTAGTGTAGGATGTTTGGCCTCCGACTTATTTTATAAAATGTAGAAGATTAAAATCTGATCGTTACCAATAAAACTTTAAGGAAGTTATGAATCTTATCGATTAATTTTTAATTAAAAAAGATTTTTCTTGAAAGAAACAAGAAACTCTTTACTTTATTTATAGAATTTCAGAGCTTCCTAAGAAAGTTCTCAAAAATAAAGAAAGGAAAAATCTTTATTGCAAATGATTAAGTCATATAGCAGGATAATCCAGTCATACAGTGCAAAATTGTACAACTAGTATAAAACTTGATTAATAGTAAACCATAACTAATTGAAAAGTTTCATAAATTCTTTTATGTTTGAATGATTAATTGGTATGTAAAAAAATTGGTATGTAAAAATAGTTATGTAAAAATAATAAAGTTGGATCAATGACCCTGTAACTAATACTTTTAATGGGAGAAAAATTCGAATATTTTTGCTTTCCTGGATAAGACAAAGAGACAAAGGTCTCCTTATTCAAAGTGTAGTTCACTTGTTATGCACAAGGAACTTTCCCACCCAGATATAACAAGAAACGGCACATACTTATACCAGTTGCGTATTGATTAAGTTGCGATTATATTACCATAGTTCATTTATAGGTAGATATAAATTGTAATGTGTTTATTAGTAAGAGGAGAGTGTTAATATGACTCTTTTTACCATTATTTTAACGATAATGTTCCTGTTCGCTGTCTATGGGGCGTTTGTGTATAATAGTTTGATTACTATGATAGAATCCATCCGTAATAATAATAAGCAGATTGATATTCAGCTAGATCGTCGTCACAAGATTTTTGAATCACTGATTAACGTAGTTAGGAAATATATGGATTACGAACGCTCTACCTTGAGAGATGTAGTTGTATTGCGCGGTGAGGCGCAGATTGCCAAACAGGCAGGGAATGATGATGCTCGTATGAAGGCTGAGGATAGGATATCCACAATTTTATCAGGCTTACATCTTGTTTTTGAGCAATATCCAAATCTTAAAGCTAATCAAAACGCTCTACAATTGCAAGAGGCTATTTTAAGTACAGAAAATAAATTGGCTTATGCGAAACAGGCTTATAATGATAGTATTGAACGCTATAATGCTAAAAAGAGAATGCTTTTTCCTTTGATAATCGTTAGTTTGTTTTCCGGTAAATTAGATTTTAATTTTCCTTATTGGCAATTACCACCAGAGAAAATACAGGAACAAGAAAATTATAAGGTGCAATTATAATTATTATGGTCATGAGTTCTATTCACGATTGTCAAAAAATAGTGGTTAATTGGCGTCGGTTACTAAGCCAAAATCGACGGCGGACGGTTCTGGTTATCACGACTTTTGTATTGATTTATCTGGTTGTTGGCTTGCTAGCCGATCTCTGTCTCTATGCAGAATGTTATCCAGAAGCTACTGTTTCTCAATTATTTTTTGCTCTCCTTACATTCCAACTCTTTCCTAAAGCAACAGCAATTACAGGATTAATTGCCGCAGTTTCATTATATGTCACGTTTGCTTTTAGTCATAAACTGATGATGTTAGGAACAGAATATCAAGAAATTACTCTAGATACTGCAAAAACGCTGAAAGAAAAAATGCTTTACAATGTCATTGAAGAGTTGAAAATTTCGGCAGGACTTAAATTTATGCCTAGGATGTATATCATAAATGCTAATTACATGAATGCATTTGCCAGTGGCTATAATGAAAAATCGGCGATGATAGCAATTACCCGCGGTCTCTTATATAAACTGGATCGTAGTGAATTAGAAGCGGTCATGGCACATGAACTTAGTCATATCCGCCATATGGATATTAAATTAACAATGACAGCTTCCGTACTGGCTAATATTTTATTGATCGTCGTTGATACGATTTTCTTTAGTATTATTCTTAGAGGTCGTGAAGAGGAAGGGGCAACAACACGAAATTCGTTATTTGTTTTGATTTTTCTATCACGATATTTAATGTCTTTTATAACTGTAATATTACTGTTATATCTGAGCCGGACACGAGAATACATGGCTGACGCAGGTTCTGTAGAATTAATGCGAGATAATGAACCTCTTGCACGCGCTTTAATAAAAATTCAGAATGATTCCATACAAAACCAAGAAGATTATTCTCATCAATATTTTCACACTCCTCATGAGGCTGTTCGTCATGCCTCTTATATATTCAATCCTGTAATCACAGGAACACAGTTTCGGCACTTTCTTAGTGATTTCTTTTCGACTCATCCATCGCTAGTAAAGCGACTGGCAGCAATTGGGTATAGACTTAAACAGAAGTAGTCCTTTAAACTTTTGCATTAATAGCTTCAATGAGTATTCTGACTAGATAATATGTTATACAGTTACGGCTACTTGAAAGGACGGATTCCTAAAGATACAAAGATAACTAGCTTATCACACATTGTCATGCTACGTTTGATATATCAATTGTGATAAGACAATCCTAAAACTGCGTACGCAAAAAGTGTTAACCTATTTCGGTTCCTTCGTAGATTTTGATAACCTTTGAGTGTTCTCCACGATCTTTATTAAGAAGCTGTTGGCCATGTTCTTGTTGAATTGCTTGACTCAATTGATAAACTGCCATTGCGTAGATTACACGTGGATTGTATCGCATAATTACATAAAAGTTATGAAGGGTTAGCCAATATTCATCGGTATTTTCGCTTCTAAGTCGAACGACAGTGACTTTTTGATTGGATGATAAAGAATAGGATATGGTAATCCCATTTTTTTTCAAAAAATTAATGGATTTCTGTGCAATAGCTTCTTTTGAGATGAGGTGCGGATCGGATGATTTTATGACAGTAAGTTTATAAGCGATAGGTTGATGGATTTTCCAGCCGTTCTTATTGAGGAAATTAGCAATACTAATAATAGCCTCATCATCATTATGTATGAGATCAACATGGGCATTTTTCAAATAATTTATTTGGTAACATCTATAAGTACCTGGCATAAACTGAGGAATACCAATAGCACCTGCATAAGAGCTTTTTATTAATTTGAGTGTTAGCTTTTGTTCTTTAGCTAATAAAAGAAGTTGCACCAATTCTCGTGCAAAGAATTTTTCTCGTTTTTTATAATGGAAGGCTAATGTTGTTAAAGCATCTAATGCAGAAAATTCTCCAACTAATGCACCGTAATTACTTTCAATACCAATAATAGCTACAATAATGGGAGGTGGAATTCCATAATGGTGTTCAGCGTACTCTAACACGTCTTTATGCATTTTCCAGTAATTAAGACCATTTTGAATACGTTGTGTTGTTAAAAAATAGGTACGATACACATTCCATGGTTTAGCTTCATAAGGATGAGTAACCCGGTGCATTACGTCTTTATTGCATTTTGATTTAGAAAGAATATCGGTGAGCTTAGCACGACTGAAGTGGTAGCGTTTCACCATATAGTTAATAAAAATACTCTCTTTCGTTGGTAAGAGGAACTGATATTTTGTTTCGACAGAAAAAACAGATAGACTTGATAATAACAACACTACGCATAGCCCTCGTTCTATACATTTCCTTAACATAAAATCTCTCTTCTTAACTAGACCACAATTTTCGATGTGTATGAATAGACATAATCACACCAAACCCAGCCATTGTGGTAATGATTGAGCTACCACCATAGCTTATCAGAGGTAATGGAACACCAACAACTGGTAGAATGCCAATCACCATACCGATATTTACAAAAGCTGAGAAAATAAATGTTAAGCTTAAACTACCACTTAATAAGCGAGTAAATGTATCTTGTGCTCGACTAGTAATATAAAAGCAACGAATAAAAATAGCGAATAAAATAGCCAATAAAATAAGACAGCCAATAAATCCTAATTCCTCTCCATCAACAGCAAAAATAAAATCAGTGGTGTGAGCAGGCAAGAATTGAAGATGTGACTGTGTGCCATGTAACCATCCTTTACCAAATAATCCTCCAGAACCGAGAGCAATTTCAGATTGAATAATGTGGTAACCGCTCCCTAAAGAATCACGTTCCGGATTAAGAAAAGTTAGCACGCGTTCTTTTTGGTAAGTGTGCATGAAGTGCCATAAGATAGGCATGCTTAGAGCGCCGATAGATAAAAAAGTGCAAATAAGCTGCCAATTGAGTCCAACCAATAATAAAACACATAGACCAGAGACAGCGATAATAATGGCTGTGCCTAAATCGGGTTGCTTTGCTGTTAAAATTACTGGTAAAGCTAACAAAAAAAGAGACACCATGAGGGAAATTGCTTTAGGAGGTAATTCTTTATCACTAAAATAGTGAGCTAACATCATCGGCATAGCGAGCTTCATAATTTCTGAAGGTTGCAAATGAAAAAATCCTAAATCAAACCATCGACGAGAACCTTTATTGACGTTTCCAAAAATTAATAGCGCAATTAATAATAATAGTCCCACAAAAAATATCCATGGCGTCCATTGCTGATAGCATTTTGGGGAAATATAGGCGAAAATAAACAGTATAGTAAAACCTAAAAATAGCCAGATGGTTTGTTTTAACATCATTCCCATATTTTGATTACTAGCGCTAAATAAAATAAGTAGTCCTGTCGCTGCTAGTAAAAAAATAAAAACAAAAAGTGGAGGATCAATGCGTAATGTTTTACACTCTAAATAAACCATTCGCCGTTTGAAATACGACTCTTGGTTTATCTTATTGAGTGGCAGTTGATGGGGCATCTTGGGTTTTTGTTAAATGGTTAAAGTAATAATTCATAATCTCACCTGTTATTTTATCAGCCATAGCGTTATGCTCAACCACCACAGCGACCGCAATTGTAGGATGGTCAACAGATGCAAAAGCGATAAAAAGATGATTATTACGTAATTGTTTAGGAATATTAGCACGACTGGCGTCTTCATCTCTCTGATGGCCGTAAATCTGGGCAGTTGCAGTCTTTGCTGCCACAGTAAATCCTGAGTGCTTTCCAAAAAAATCAGCTGTCCCCCATGGCTTATCTACTACCTCTTGCATTGCACGAATGATAATATCCCAATTATTCAGATTTTTTAATATCACTGGTGTTTCAGAAATAGGTTGTGGTATCATCTCTGTTCCATCCGGAGCTACACTTTTAAATAACAGCGTGGGTCGGTACCGCTTGCCATGTTCAGCAATAATGGAAACTGCTTGTACTAGCTGTAAAGGAGTAACCAGAAAAAATCCTTGCCCAATGCCGGTTTCAATAGTGTCACCTGTATACCACGGGCAACCTTGTGTATCTCTTTTCCAACGAGGAGAGGGAACGAGCCCAGGTACTTCTTCAGGCAAATCAATACCAGTTAACTGGCCAAAACCAAACTTATATAATATTCTGTCGATTTGATCGATACCCATCATAACAGCAAGATTATAAAAATAAACATCACAAGAAACAGCGATGGCCTTAACAATATTAACCCAACCGTGGCCAGTAGGTTGCCAATCATGATAAATATGTTTTGTGTTTGGTAGTTGGAACCAGCCTGGATCATAAATCTGATATTGATGAGTGACAATACCTTCGTCTAAACCAAAAACAGCCAAGAATGGTTTGATGGTGGAACCAGATGCAAATTGCCCACGAATAGCGCGATTGTAAAGAGGATGTAGAGGTGAATGTAATAATCTTTGATATGCTTGTACACTCAACCCGGATACGAATGGATTAGGATTAAAGCTAGGTTTAGTGACCAATGCCAGTATTTGGCCAGTATTTGGTGTCATCACTACAATGGCACCGTTTTCATCACCTAATACTCTCTTAGCTTCTGCTTGTAGATTGCTATCAATAGTTAAATAGATGTTGTCACCAGCACTTGGAGGAATTTCTTTTAGAATACGAACGATTCGTCCGCTAGCATCGATTTCTACTTCTTTAATGCCGAGAGTACCGCGAAGCTGCTTTTCATAATATTTTTCAATGCCCATTTTACCAACATCATCATCGGCAGTATAACTGCTTGTGTTAACTTTTTGTAATTCCTGCGGGCTAATACGCCCGACATATCCTAATACGTCACTGGTAATATCAGCTAATGGATAGTAACGTGTCATTCGCGTTTCAATTTCAACTTGAGGAAACCGGTATCGATTGACATAAAAACGAGCAACCACTTCGTTGGTTAATTTATATTTTAGTGGAATAGGCTGATAAGGGCGATATTGATAAGCAATGTGATGGAATCGTTTTATTTCATCTTTTGAAATAGGAATAATTTTACTTAATTGTTTTATCGTTTTTTCCAAGTGTTTTATTGTATCTGGAACTATAGCTAATGTGTAAATGGGGATATCTTTAGCTAATAAAAGCCCATTGCGATCGAAAATTAGTCCGCGCTTAGGTTGAATAGGAATAATATTGAGTAAATTGTGTCGCGATAAAGTTGAATAAAAACAATGATTTTTAATTTGTAAATAGGCTAATCGACTAGTGAGAATAAAGGCAAATACAAAAAGGAGCAGGAGAGCCATCAAGCAGCGGCTTTTGAACAAACGTATTTCCAATTGAATGTTTTTAATTACAAGTGGTTGTTTTTTCATGCCAACCGTAGTTACTCTTTAGCGATGATGAGGTTAATAGGGCATTATATATTTCAGCAAACTTAAAACAAAATCGGATGATAGACTCAACATATGTGTGAAAATTACACCTTGTAATATTTATTGTACTATTTTTGTACTATTTTATTAATGGTAAGTGACCTCTGTCGTACTCCATAATTGTTCTAAGCTATAGAAATTACGAATCTTGGGTAACATGATGTGTACAACAATATCGCAAAGATCGATTAGAATCCATTCAGCCGTTGCCTTACCCTCAATCCCAAGCGGTCGTACATCGCTTTCTTTTACACGGTGGATAATCTTATCAGCCAGCCCACCGGCGTGACGTCGCGAGATGGAGCTACAAATGATCACATGATCTGCAATATCAGTGAGCGTTGTAACGTTAAGATCAGTGATCTGTAAAGCTTTATATTCTGCTAACGTGTCGGTAATCAGTTTAACGAGTTCAATTGTCTTCATTCGCTTTAAATAATATAAGAGTTGTTTGTTTTAAACAAGCTCTGGTTGAAAAGGAATCTCTTAGTAAAGTAATTTCATTAGTAGAGGTAGAGGTGCTTCCCTTTAACATAGTCAAATACCTGTGCAGGTAATAGCTGTTTTACAGCAGTATCATCGCCTTCTCTTAAGAAGTAGCGGATTTCTGTAGCGCTGATTTTACTTGGAGAGAGATGTTTGATAATTATTTTACCAGATTGTATATAACTCAAATCTTCTTCTTTATTAGTTTGATGTTGTAAAAGCAATTCATTGAGCCATTTTTTCTTTGACAAAGGATAGTTTGGACGATTGACAATAATTAGATGACAGTACCTTAAAATAGCCTGATAATGATACCATTGATTAAAACGTAAAAGTTCGTCTGTCGCCATAATAAAGCAAAGTGATTGACGGGGAAAAGAAACGCGCAAGGATTTAAGAGTATCGATTGTATAAGAAAAACCTTCTCTTTTTGCTTCGATTTCATTGATTTTTAAATGAGGGATATGGACAATTGCCCGTTTTATCATTTCAACACGGTCTTCTGGACTTGCTACTGGTGAATTTCGGTGAGGAGGATATCCGCAAGGAATTAGTTGGATTTCTTTAAATGGCAATTTATTAGCTAATTTGTTGATGATAAGTAAATGAGCCTTATGAATAGGATCAAAAGTTCCGCCAAAAATACCTAATAATGAAAATGTCATGTTAATTTCTGACCAGCAATTACCAAACTTAAACTTTCTAGCGCTTGCCAAGCATTACCAGGTATGATCCCCTTAATAATATGATCGATATGTTTTGCTTGTTTTAGTAATTGCGCGATAGTTTCCGTGTTGAGTCGAGGAAGCGCTATTTTGAATAGCTGTTTACGTACCTGACTTTGAGAGGCAAGTAATTGTACGAGAGGTTTACCACGTTGATAGTCGTAGACTAATGGGTAGAGTACACGTAGTTCACGTGTGAGTGTCCATAGGACAAGTGAAGCTAATTCTTTATTAGTGCAGTATAGATTCCATAAAATTCGAATCACACGCGAAGATTCGCCGATTAACGCTGCTTCCGTCAAATCGAAAATTGTAAAATAGGCATTGTCACTCACTATTGTGCTGATGGCTGTAGAAGTAATGGGTTTATCATGATAAAACAAACGCAATTTTTCAATAGATTGTTGAATGGCTAATAAATTTCCTTCAGTTAACTCTGCTAAAAATGTAATACTTTCCGCATCCGCATTTAAATTCGCTGACTTTAAACGTTGCGTAATCCATACTAAAAGCT
Source organism: Coxiella endosymbiont of Amblyomma nuttalli (assembly GCF_018107685.1). GTDB lineage: Bacteria > Pseudomonadota > Gammaproteobacteria > Coxiellales > Coxiellaceae > Coxiella. Next base: position 468,221 of record NZ_CP064834.1, read on the forward strand.
CTTGCGTCGATAAAGGCCATAGTGAGATAACAGCGCCATAGTACTCAATCGCTTTGTACCATCTGGTTTTTTGTTGGGTGACAGTCAATTTATTGGTAATAATCAATAGGCGTTTGTCGTTAGGTGGATGGTTGAGATAACGCAATAAAGTTTGAGTTGCTTGTTCGTCAAATTTCGCCTTGGCATTCCGAATTTCAATGATGATTTTTTTGCTGAGTAAATTAAAATTATCAGCAATGTCTGTGAATCTCTGCCAATGGAAATCAGTTTCAACAAAAAGTAATTCACGTTGCTGAAACCCTTGCTTTTTGGCAATCTTTCGAATGAGATCACCTGATTCTTGTACTAAGAGCGGAATATCACCACAAATTAAATAAACAGGTAAAAGAATGTTCTGGTTTAAATGAGCATTAAGTTGTTTGTAAGATAATTGCATACAGTTATTACTGGTCAAGAAGTTTTGTAGTTGTAATAAGATAATGATAGATTAAATTCACCATGATTCGAGTCATTTCTCGTTTCATCAAATAGGTTGCATTGGGCGTGTAGAGTTGAGTACTGTTTTGAACTAAGGTGCGACTTAATGAAAAAGTGTGAGGACCTCGTATTTTTTTTCCTTCTTTTGTTTCTAATACAACCTTTACATGTAAAGTGTAGGTATAAACAATGGTATTATTAGTGATAGGTACAATTGGAGGAATAATGACATCCCAGCCGATATTATTAATCTGTAATATGACTGGAGCGCTTTTCCTGCGTTGGGTAAATTGTACGTTTAATGCCTGTAACATATGGCGTAGTTGGACAATCAACGGGTGATAAGGGTTAGGTGAATCTAGATACAGTATACGCATTTGTTTAGTAATATCGCTTGGTAAGTGTGGCTTGAAACCGCAAGCAACAAGAATACTACAAATTAAAATTCCCATTAATAGCGTTTTAAATAAATTTACAATGTTGCTTTTAACTTCATTCATGCGTATCTGTCACAATATTAATTAGCTTATGCAGAACAATGATAATCTTTTTAATTTTTTTATCGATAAGATGTCGTTGCACATTTTCCTGATGTAAAGCGGTGTTTTTAATGATGTCGTCGGTCGCTTCAGTGGGCACTTGAATGCGAGCGCGAAGCTTCCCATTAATTTGGACGATCATTTCAGTTTGAGCAGTTTGTAGTACTTTAGAATCTGGTTTTGGCCAGTTTGTTTCAAGAATATTTTCACCAAATCTTAAGGCGTACCACAAGTGATGAGTAATGTGAGGCGTAATTGGCGATAATAATCTTAATAAAATTCTTATTCCCTCATGAATTAAATGAGAATCCGCTTCATTATCCGTAGCTAATTCCATCAGCAAGTTTAGTATTTTCATGGTAGTTGAAACTACAGTATTAAATTGCATCCGTTCTATATCGTTATTAGCTTGTTGCAAATATTTATGCAATGTTTGACGAATCTGTTTATGCGAAGAGGTCTCCAATTGATAGTCGTTGCCATTTTTCTGTTGATTAATAGCAATTAATATGTTTTTGACTTTAAAAGAAAAATTCCATAATTTATTTAGAAACCGATAAGCGCCTTCGATGCTGCTATCAGACCATTCTAAATCTTGATCAGGTGGGGCGGCAAAAATAATAGATAATCGAACAGTATCTGCACCATATCTTTTAATCAGCGATTGAGGCGAAACGATATTACCTTTCGATTTTGACATTTTCGTACCGTCTTTTAAAACCATGCCTTGCGTTAATAGATGAATAAAAGGTTCATTTGAATTGAAAAGTCCAAGGTCACGCAATAATTTATGCACAAAACGTGCATAAAGAAGATGCATTACGGCATGCTCAATGCCACCAATATATTGATCCACAGGAGTCCAATATTTTGCACGATCGTCAAGCATTACTCTACTTTGATCAGGACAGGCATAGCGTGCGTAATACCAAGAAGATTCAACAAAAGTATCCATCGTATCGGTTTCGCGAACAGCAGATTTATTACAAGTAGGACATCTGGTTTTATAAAAATCAAGCGAATCTTTCAATGGGGAACTATAACCAGTGGGAATAATATTTTCTGGTAAAATAACAGGTAATTGATTTTCTGGAACAGGGACGGTACCGCAAGTTTGGCAATAGATAATCGGAATAGGTGTTCCCCAATAACGTTGACGTGAAATACCCCAATCTCGTAAACGATAATTTATTTGTCGATGACCAAGATTATTATTTTTAAGGTAATTAGCAACAACATCAAAAGCTGTCTTAGAATTTACTCCATCAAAAGGTGTCGAATTAATTAAATTGCCGGATTTTGTGTAGGCAGTCTGTAGATAATTCCATTCAGGATTATCTGGTTCAATTACCAGTTTAATTGGTAAATTGTATTTGATAGCAAATGCATGATCACGTTCATCGTGGGCTGGAACTGACATAATGACACCAGAAGCATACTCCATTAAGACAAAATTAGTAATCCAAATTGGCAGTTTTTCATGTGTGATGGGATGAATAGCAAAAAGTCCGCTTGCAATACCTTCTTTTTCATTGGTAGCAATATCAGCTTCATTTATTCTCGTTTGTTGATATTTCTTTAAAAAAGCAGCGATTTTTTTGCTCTTTTTGGTACATGTTTTTACTAGAGGATGTTCAGGAGCAATAGCGAGATAAGTCACACCCATTAGAGTATCTGGACGCATGGTAAAGACTTCTAGTATAGTGTCTTCTTTTTCAAGGGCAAACTTAACAACAATACCTTGTACTTGTCCGATCCAATTACGTTGCATGATAATGACTTGCTCTGGCCATCCCTTTAATTCATCCAGACCTTTTAATAATTCTTCACTATAATCAGTAATTTTCAAGAACCATTGTGGAATTTCGCGGTGTTCAATGAGAGCACCAGAACGCCAGCCTCGGCCATTAATGATTTGCTCATTAGCAAGGACAGTTTGATCAATCGGATCCCAATTAACAATAGCATTTTTTTTGTAAGCTAATCCTTTTTTATAGAGCTGAATGAAAAACCATTGTTCCCAACGGTAGTAGTCGGGTTCACAAGTGGTGATTTCTCGTGACCAATCGTAAGAGAAACCAAATTTTTTGAACTGTTTTCGCATTCTTTTGATATTTTTATGAGTCCATACGGCAGGAGATAGTTTTCGGCGAATAGCAGCGTTCTCTGCTGGAAGGCCGAAGGCATCCCATCCCATGGGCTGAAGAACATTACGGCCTTTATACCTTTGATATCGAGTGATAAAGTCGCCAATAGTGTAATTGCGTATGTGCCCCATATGTAATTCCCCACTGGGATAAGGTAACATGGGCACGCAATAAAATTTTTCTTTACTAAGATCTTCTTTTACTTTGAAGCACTCGTTATCTTCCCAGTAAGCTTGAGCAGCTATTTCTACGTTTGCTGGATTGTATGATTTGTTCATAGTTGGCTAGAATACCTCAGTGACTTTCTAGATGGAAGGTAGAAAAATTACTTTATTATCCTTCAGTGATGATGTGCAATATCTACATTCCTTGTTGGATAACCAACAATAGGATAGGCAGTATATTTACACTGCGGAAATTTATTAAATGTCCCTTCATAGTAAATAATCTGTTTTTAAAAGATTCTCTAGTACTCGAGTGTTTAAAAAAGAAAAGAGTAAAGAAGTTGATTCAATTGTAGTATAGCCGCTAGGCATAATAAGTTGCCAAATAGATCGATTAAGCAAATTAAGCAACTGTTTATAAACAAAATCCATCTGCTTTTTCATCGTATATCCACCGCGAAAATTCTAGTATTGCTTGTCTATTTGGCAATGTGGACAAATGTGGACAAAGTAGGTGGACAAAGTAGATTTTTCCATGATACCAGTGCATATAAACTTGCATTCGTAACATTGAACACAAATCTATATTGCTGATGCGTAATAATTATGGCGTTGAATGAAGCGATCTCTTTTGTGTTCTATCGCACTCCTAAATATTAAATTCTTACGACGTTGAGTACCGTCACTTCTAGTTCTAACTCATATTTTAAAGTACGTTAGTGTGTGAATATACTTTTCGGTTTATTCTAGTCAATACAAACGTCCCTCGTTGGTATGATGGGTAATTGATAAGTTTCAAAATGGCAGCTGAGCCTGTTACAAATTTCTCAACAGATATTGTATGAGTGTCAAAGCATACTAGAGCATCACTCTCTATAGCATCACTCTCTTAAATTGTACTGTGCAAACTATTTCCTCGGTCAACTACGTTGAAATGCTAAATTTTGTTAACTGTGGAGTATCATTGGTCTGTACATACTTTAGGTGCAACAATTATTACAGACAGGCCTATTATGTTTATTAACGCACGATCTGAAAATGTTTCTGATTAATGGCATATGGTGTATACGGATATTTGATGTTTTTAGAATGGTTGAAAATCTAGGCGTGCATACAATTTCAGAAGAAGTTTGCTTCAAGTAGAAGAAATTTTCAAAATATTAATCATCTATTAGCCATGATTATTAGCAAGCAGCAATTGGTATTTATTCAAATTTACTAAGTCTAAACGATATGCATTTGAAGAAATTCCCTATCTGATATCATATTTAGACTCGTACCTGATGCAGTTTGATCGGTGAGTACACTATTGTGATACTAAAATTAACTGAAAAATTATGAACATGCAATGATCTTTCAAGTAAACGTTATTAACAAAAATAAGATGATTATCCCAATTACCGGATAATAATCCCATGCCATTAATGGCGTTTTTCCTGTAACAGGAAAAATTTTTCCTGATAAAACAATTTGTCTATTCTCTGGAGCTGATTGTTGAATCTTACCCTGAGGGTTAATTATGGCAGTAATACCAGTATTTGTACTGTAGAGTACATACCGTCCCGTTTCTATCGCACGCATTTGAGCAATTTGTAATTGTTGGGATGAAGCGATAGTTCCATTAAACCAACTATCGTCACTAACGACAACAATGAATTTTTTTCTTGGTAGATTTGCTAATACTTCACGAGAATAAGTGATTTCATAACAAATGAATGGAGCAAAGGACATATTTTTGGCTAAAGATGGGAATTGATATTGAGGACCGGGCTTTAAATTTGACAGAGGAATATCAAAATTTTTCATCACAGCATAAAAAAATGGTGGGGTATATTCGCCAAAAATCACTAAATGACGCTTTAAATAAAAACCTTGCCCATCACCTATAACAATTAATCCATTGAAGAGTTTTTTACTTTTTATCTGGCAGATAGGAATACCAATAATAAGTGCTGTTTTATGTTGTTTAGCCTTTTCATCTAAATTTTTGAGAAAAGTAGAAACTTGTTGTGGATAGACAGGAATAGCAGCTTCTGGCCACACAATAATATCAGTATTCCAATGTCTTTCTGTTTCGGAACGATAAATCTGTAATATAGAAAGTAATTGATCGATGTCCCATTTTCGCCATTGAAATACATTACCTTGCACTAAGCTAACTTTAAGTGATATCTTTTGAAGATGTATCCAACGAATCATGCCTAAAATACCGCCAGCTATAAACAATAGAATAATTAAAATAACACTAAGTATTTTTACGAAGATTCTTTTATGAAAGAATAGAAGATATAAACAACTGCTGATAAAGGTTACAATCAGAGAGATGCCATACACTCCAAAAATAGGTCCAAATCCTCGCAATGGAGAATTAGTTTGACTGTATCCTAAAAAAAGCCAAGGAAATCCCGTGAATAACTCACTTCGCAACCATTCATAGATAGCCCACCAAGCAGGAAACATGAAAAGAGCAATCAAAATAGAATTTTTTTTTCGAAAGAGTGAAAAGAGACAACCTTGAATGGCAGGAAATGAAGAGAGAACAGAAATAAATAAAATAGTAATTAAAACAGCTAAAGGGATATGAGTATGACCAAAACTATGAATGCTGATGTAAACCCATGAGATTCCCGCACCGAAAAACCCAACCCCAAAGATCCATCCTTGCCATAGAGCTTGTAAAGGTCTTGAACGAAGCCAAATGGCCAATAAAATAGCAGGAGAAATAAAGGCGATAGGAAACCAGCCAAAAGGAGAAAAGGCCAGCACTAGCATAGCACCACTACTCATAGCTAAAAGCGTGAATATGAAATTATTCATTTCCTATATTTATTTGATAAACATCGTAACTAATATTGCATCGTGTTGTTGGCTAATATTACTATCAAATTAATTAGTTTAATTGACTATCCTTATGTTTTATATAACATAGATATAACATAGTCACTTATAGTATGTATTGAAATTATATTTATAATATTTGTTTCAAAAATTTATATTTATCCATTTTAATGCTTAAATATTGTCAATGATTGATTTGAGCATATTTTCAGTTGTACTAATTCTGAGAAGTGGCTATATTCGTCGATGATCATGATCATATGATAATGTTTCAGCTTAAATGCTTGCTTACAATAGAATATCAAATGATTATTTTGGAATTAAAAAACAGCAAATTACGTGAGGTCTTCAGTTCATAAACTACTATGTATACATGGTAACACAGAATGGTAATACAGATTTGTAACTCACTATCGATATAGATTATATCGTTAGTTGTCTCGTTTATAAATAAAGTAAATAAAGAAAAATAGAAACCGATAAAAACGACTAAAATAAAATCGACCATTCGAAAATTAATTTTAATAATTCAAAATCGTGCAACTACTTTAATTACTTTTGCTTCTAGGAAATATAATTCTTATATATGGTATGGTGTGATATCTCTAATGAAAGTTTGTTCTGAAGACACAATGATAATAAACGAATAACCAAGCCTGGCACAAACAGCCATCTGAACTGCTCGCTGCTATTTTAAAGAATATCCTAATAAAAACAACTTAATAATAAAATATCTACCAATATATTAAAGTAGAGTTACTAGTTCCTAATACATGCTGAAAACTACTAGTAGCGATTTAAGATGCTAAAAAACTAAAGATAAATCAATAATACCTTATGAATCTGACTAGTGAATGTGACAGATCAAGCAACAGATTTCGCAAAAATAAAAACACCGAGCATCATTGAGAATGTATGACAAAATTAACTAAATATGCATCATGATACCTAAGTAAATTCGAAGAAGCGTCAAAAGACATGAAGATATACACTCCCATAGATACACTATTTACGAATGGGTCTTTTCGCTCTTTTTCTATTTTATAGCATCCTCTACAAAATTCTCATTTTACTCGTAGTCGTAGGGGTTTTTATAATTTAGCTTAGATAAAATTTTAATTTCGAGTTCTTCCATTCCCTTTGCGTCTTCTTCCTCAATATGATCATAACCTAATAGGTGTAACAAGCCATGAATAATGAGATGGGCAAAATGGGATTCTAACATCTTATTTTGGGCTGTAGCTTCTTCGTCCACAAGCGGCGCACAGATGGCCAGATCTCCGAGCGAAGTTGAAGAAAATCCTGGGATAGATTCATCCGGAAATGACAAAATATTCGTGGGACCGTTTTTATAGCGATAGGTTTTATTTAGTTCTGCGCTTTCTTTTTTATCTATAAAACGAATAGTTAATTCTGAACTACTGCGAGAATAAGAAGGGATAAATTGAAACACAGAGTGAATCCACTCTTGTACCTGTGAAAGTACGGGTAAAGATTGAAATTGTGTTACATTCTGAAATTTAATATTTATTTTATTCGCCATCCCCTTTGCATACCTCAGTGGTGCGTTGCATTGTGAGTAGTAACAATATCATTAATTTCAAAAATTGAATGCATTCATCGTTGTACTCGCAATAAATTAACAATACAATATACGTTTTAGTAAATCCGTCTGTGCGATATCGCGATGATTAAGGAATAGTTCTAACTGTGTTTTTTCCAGAAAATTATTCACTTAGGATTGCTGGTATTTTAATAGAGTGTACCTTGTACGAAGATATAATTATAGTGGACATTTTATATTAATAGCTAGACTTTAAGATAAATAGTCTAATTTTACCCCAACTTCGATAACTAACTGTGCCAATACAGTGCAAGAGATTTCTTCCTTTTCTAGAACGGACAATCTGTAAGCAATGGAAATTTTGTTAATATTAGAAGAGCCAAAATTGGTATCACGTTTATGCCCTATTAGTACTATGTTTATGCATCTCATCAAGATATTGTTGATTGAATATACGTGTTTTATTCGGAGTAAATGTACTTTAAGGGCTTATATGCAAATTGTTTTTGTCGATGATATATGATAGTATGATTAATTCGCAGGTGTGCACTGACATCTTTATATGAGTTGTGCATGGGCTATGATGGTAGTTATAATTGATGAGATGTCTCTTCGTTAAGTGTTTTTATTTAATATTCATTATCTGTTTGAAACATCTAAAGCTGCCTTTAGTGTATCTCACCCTAAAATCTCACCCCAGAACGAATTGAGCCTGGCCTTCTGTATTTTAACTCTTACAATTCGCCCAATCAATGATGGCGCCCCTATAAAATTTACTACGCGATTATTTTCCGTTTGACTGTTTAGTTGCCCGGAGTATTTTTTAGAAGAGCCCGTAACTAATACTTGTTGCTCGGTTTCTAGCATCGCCTGACTAATTTTGGCAGCATTGACATTAATGTAACTTTGAAGAACAGCTAATCTTTCTTTTTTAATTCCTAATGAAACATCATCTGGAAATTGTGCTGCTGGTGTACCCGGGCGGGGACTATAAATAAAGCTAAAAGAATGATCAAAACCGATTTCGCGAACGAGATTTATGGTAGCTTCAAAATCAGTTGCTGTCTCACCAGGAAATCCCACAATAAAATCAGAAGAAATACTAATATTGGGACGAATCTTCCGCAATTTTCGAATTTTAGATTTAAATTCAAGCACCGTGTATCGGCGTTTCATTGCACTCAAGATACGATCTGATCCACTTTGTACAGGTAAATGTAAATGATTGGCAAGTTTTGGTTCTTTTTCGTAAGCGTCTATTAAACTTTCAGAAAATTCTGAAGGATGTGAAGTGATGAAACGGATGCGTTGAATATCATCAATAGCTGACAAATAATGAATAAGTACCGCTAAATCTGCCACTTGTCCATTGTACATAAGACCTCGATAATCATTAACGTTTTGCCCTAATAAAGTAATTTCACGCACACCTTGTTGACCTAATTTAACGACCTCAGCAACAACATCATCAAAAGGGCGGCTAATTTCTTCACCCCGCGTATATGGAACTATACAAAATGTACAATATTTGCTGCATCCCTCCATGATTGAAATAAATGCTGTTGGGCCAGAAGCTTTTGGTTCTGGTAAATGGTCGAATTTTTCGATTTCTGGAAAGGTAATATCGATCGATGGTTGTCGTGTTTGCATGAATTTATTTAAAAGCTCAGGTAATCGATGTAACGTTTGTGGACCAAAAATAATATCAACAAAAGGCACGCGCTTGATAATAGTCTTGCCTTCTTGACTGGCTAGACAGCCACCCACGCCGATTACCACTTCTGGTCGATTTTCTTTAAGTAGACGATATCGCCCCAGTTCTGAAAATACCTTTTCTTGCGCTTTTTCGCGGACAGAACAGGTGTTGATCAAAATCAAATCTGCTTTTTTTGGATCAATAGTCAATTCCAGTCCATGCGAAGCTCTAAGCACATCAAATATCTTAGCGGAATCATATTCATTCATTTGACAGCCATACGTTTTTATGTATAGTTTCTTCATGAAGCAATGCTCTTAGATCTAATTGTGGCAAAAATCGTTTTCTTTACTTCGAATGTCTTTATTCGATTGGATGTTAGTATGCATATCTCCTGTAAAGCAATCACAGTATCACTGGTATGTTTTCACTGGTATGTCTATCATCTGCCGAAATGGAACGGCCTTAGTCGGATGTAGAGAATGGAGAAATACAAAGTTTCAGACAAAGAGAACAACGCGCCTTTCGTCCATCCAAGTCTAAGAACCTAGACAGAAAGCAACACTCAAGTCTATAAGTAAGATCACATCCAGAAAATAGTATAACAATTTATATAAATATCGCAAGGTATTTAGAAGATACTGAAAATAAATAATTAATAGCGTAATAGAGTAAGAAAATAAGTAGTAACTTAGACCAATATCTAAAGATTGCTCATACAGCTAGTCTACAAAATTAACGTGCATAACTCTTGTTAAAGATTTAAGTATAATATCTTGACAATTAATTAATACTAGCCTGTACAAAGTATGCGAGAGGCTCTATTACCATAGACAAACAGGCCCTACTGTGCTAGTGTCAGTAACATGTCAATACGTCAGTAACATTTGTGATATCTAGTAAAGTAATTTTCAAAACGACGTTTAGCATTATTGACAATATAGCTGGTGATCTGTCGATAATACAATAAATATACTAAAAAGTTATCTATGAGATACAACTTTCAAGAGTCAAAATACCTAAATAAACTTAATTATAATTAGGAGAAAAATGAACTAATATATTTTAAGAACAAATCAAACATTATAAAACGAATGAAACACTGTTAATTACTAATGCAGCAAGACGTCTTTTCAGCTGTTTGACAGGAATCGCCATAACTAGCGACTATTGTAATCATGCGGCTAAAAAACCGACAAGCATAAGAATAACAGTGATTGACCATGTATAGGAACAATGAAATTTCCGAGTCTCGCTTATTTGGATGTAGCGGTGGTTCATTTTTTATAACTTTAAAGTATATTTTTGGTCAATCACCACATATTAGATACATTCAATTTTTTCAATTTTCCTCTTTTAAAAAGAGATGTTTCGCGAGACTTAATTATTAAGATAAGCTATCCTTAATTTATTTTATTATATTTATTTTTGTTTTAGTGATTGCAACGTATTTTCCTTAAATAAATTCGTTGTTTACCAAGTTTTTTAAAAGCGCTTAGTAGATGAATTATCAAAATTGAGTATATTTTACTTTAAATATGTATGTTGCTCATTTGATTATTATCCAACAATCTGGATGTTCTTTAAAAAGAACTGCTGATCTATATCCTTTTTTTACACTTATCTTTTTTACACTTGTCTAAAAATTAGAATCACACCACATATTGTCTTCGTCAAGTTGTTGGATAACTATCCTGATGGTATGGGATTGATAAAAATAAATTGACAAAATCTCATTGGAAAAATTATTGACTTAATTTTTCCAATGAGATTTTATTATCGGTTCATGATTTGATTTCTAGAATAAAAATAAGAAGATATTCTTTGATCAACAACTATAGGACATAACAAATCTTTTTTTCTAACTACACTAGAATAACACGCTGTCACTGCATCATTAATCTTTAGAAGATTGGAAACAATGCCATAATTTATAGTTTAATAATCATGCCTATTGGTAGTTAATTTCTAAAATGTGTATCCTTGATACAAACCCACTGGTAATAATCAATGCCAAACCTTTTTATTATCAGGAATTCATTTATCACTCAACGTAGTCAAGAATAATAATAGATACTATGTCGAGTATTGAATGCTTGATCTCATGACTACTGCATGACAGAATAATAAATATAGAATGACTTGCCCTCCTTATTGGTTATTACTTCGGAATATGTTAGCTAAGTTTAATCTTAACCTAAATTATATGTTGGATTATCAAGCAAGTGGTGTTGATTTCCAAAGTATCACTGCGTGATATGTCCTTTTTTTAGCACAAAACAATTTATTTAATTATTTTGTTTGGCCATTTATCTTCTAGATATTGTAATTTATTATTTACTTCCGTCCACTCATCAGCATCTGGAGGAGCATCTTTTTTTGAGGTAATAATTGGCCATTCTTTTGAGAGTTTTGCATTAAGCTCAATATAGGATTGCTTATCTTGAGGTAAATGATCTTCAGCAAAAATAGCATCAACAGGACATTCAGGCACACAGAGATTGCAATCAATACATTCATCTGGGTCGATGACTAACATATTAGGCCCCTCACGAAAGCAGTCAACGGGACAGACTTCAACGCAATCCGTATACTTGCAGCGTATACAACTATCGATTACAACAAAAGTCATGTTACAATATCTCCCTCCTGATACATCATGATATATTATGGTATATGAAAAGTTATAATTGTAGTGTAACGTAAGAAGAGAGGGTAGTCATTTTATGGTTACAGGTGGTAACATTAAAGAATGGATTGAAGCGAACTTACCAGAGAGTCACGTGGTGTTTATTAAAGGAGACGGGTATCACTTCGAAGGGGTGGTTTTGTGCAGTGCCTTTGAAGGGAAAACTTCTATAGCACGGCATCGATTAGTTTATGCAGCATTAGGTGATCGCTTGCGCTCTGATATTCATGCGCTTTCACTCAAGACTTATACACCCAATGAATATAAAGGAGATTAGTAAGGCAATGAATATAGAAGAAGAAATTCGACAACAAATAGGCAATCATCCTGTTGTTTTGTATATGAAGGGAGTGCCTGATTTTCCGCAATGTGGGTTTTCAGGACGTGTCGTACAAATTTTAGAGCAATGTAAAGTTGAGTTTACAAGCTATAACGTATTGGAATCATCTGAGCTTCGTCAGGGCATTAAAGAATTTTCTAATTGGCCTACAATCCCACAACTTTACGTTAAAGGTGAATTTATTGGTGGGAGTGATATTATCGGAGAATTATATGAAAGCGGGGCTTTAATGGACTTATTTAAAGGTCTATGAATTTTATGTCTGTCATTAAAAATCCCAGATAGTTTTTTCTTCCTTTGATTTAATAGGTTCGTTTCGCAACTTAAAAATACGTCCGTATTTTCTTCTTTCGGCAGCTTGTGTTTTGGACCAATCGTGCGTACGATCAAATTCTACAAGATGTTTATCAATTTCACTAATAAAAGCACCATGGTATTGAGATTTTTTTTTCCTTATAAACATATTCAGAAGTTCTGCTACAATAAAAAGCTGTGTAAATCAGTTATCGTTAATAATTTTCATTATAAAATGAAATGGACGCTGTTTCCATGCCATATTCATCGTTATCGTTAAAGGAATTTCATTTTTCAGAACTGTTTAACGCAGATGGTCTTACTAGATTAGACACATCTTTTTTAAAATTTTTAAAAAGCGTTGATGAGAGACTGCAAGCTCGACTGCTTAATTATCGTAAAGGTATTTACCTAAGACCCGAAGAAATCAGTCAATTAATCATTGAATGCGGGCCTATTTTAGAATCTTTTATTGCCGATCTTTTTTCGATTGAAGAAGCTGTTAGCTGTTTACAAGCCATGACGTTAAAAGAAAATCCAATTTTTGCTTTCAAGAAGTTTTATATCCTCCGTCAAGCACGTCGCTTATTGAAGAAAGCAGAAGAAATAGATAATTTTCATAAAATAGATCGATGGGTAACAGAACAGCTAAAACAAAATAAGTTAGAAGAGGAAGATCGTGAACTTGCTATAGCAATATGGGGTCAACGTTTATTGCAAGAGCCGCAGATGAATGCAAAGCTCATCGAAAGACTAACACGGTGGTGTATAGCTGCCATAACACAGTCGGAAGGACAAGCAGCTGTTAAAGGATGGGTGAGTTTTCATGTTCCTAAATATCTAAACTATGAAAATCTAGTCAAAACAGTAACTGTTTCCAACGACTCCATTGGTCGACTTGAAGGGTCTTCTAAATCTCGCCGTTGTCGTGATGGGTTTGATTTAACCGATCCACGCATGCGTCACCGTGAAGTTTTGGATCATGTTCATTATTGTGTTTATTGTCATAAGACGAACAGAGATTTTTGTTCCAAAGGTTTTCCGGTAAAAAAAGGTAACTATAAGCAAGGATTAAAAACTAATCCATTAGGGGAAATATTAACAGGATGTCCGTTGGATGAAAAAATTTCGGAGATGCATCTTTTAAAGAAAGAAGGCTTTGGCATTGCAGCCTTAGCGATTATAATGATTGACAACCCGATGTGTCCTGCAACAGGGCATCGTATTTGTAATGATTGTATGAAAGCCTGTATTTATCAGAAACAAGAGCCTGTTGACATCCCTCAAATAGAAACACGTGTTTTAATTGATGTATTGAATCTTCCTTGGGGCGTTGAAATTTACGACTTATTGACTCGTTGGAATCCCTTACGCTGTAAACAATACGTGGCAAAGCCTTATACTGGAAAAAAAGTATTAATTATGGGGATGGGGCCAGCAGGCTTTACATTAGCGCATTATCTTTTGATGGAAGGTTTTGCAGTAGTAGGAGCGGAAGGTTTGAAAATTGAATCGTTGCCGCGAGAAATTATCACTCAACCTATTCGAAATTATGATGCACTAAAAGAGCGTTTAGATAATCGGGTCATGGCTGGTTTTGGAGGAGTCGCTGAATATGGAATCACCGTGCGTTGGGATAAAAATTTCTTAAAACTAATTTATATTAGTTTGTTAAGACGTCCGTATTTCCAAGTATTTGGAAGTATTCGTTTTGGTGGAACTTTGCTTGTTGAAGATGCGTGGCGACTGGGATTCGACCATTTGGCAGTAGCTGTAGGGGCAGGTCTACCGCGCGCATTACAGATCCCTCATAGTTTAGCACCTGGCATTCGACAAGCAAATGACTTTTTAATGTCCCTGCAACTAACTGGTGCTGCTAAATCTTCCAGTCTGTCGACTTTACAAGTTCGCTTACCGGCTGTTGTCATAGGAGGTGGATTAACCGCTATTGATACAGCGACGGAAGTTCAAGCGTATTATATTGCTCAAGTTGAAAAAGTAAAACAGCGATATGAAATAGTTACCAAATATTTTGGAGAAGAAACAGTAAGATCCCATTTTGACAAAATTTCTATGGAGATCCTTGATGAATTTCTGAAACATGGGCAACTCGTTGCTTTAGAACGTCAAAAAGCAAAGGAAGAAAAGAGATCGATAAACTTTACTCATCTTATCCATCAATGGGGCGGAGTGACTATTGCTTATCGGAAAACCATGCAAGAATCACCGGCCTATAAACGTAGCTACACAGAAATAATCAAGGCATTAGAAGAAGGTATTTACTATGCTGAAGGACTCGAACCGAAAGCTGTAGAAGTGGATGAGCGAGGATGGGTATCTGCCCTGATTTGTCGATCTCGTGTTATGGACGAGGAAGGAGTATGGACACTAACGGATAAAGAGCAAGTTCTACTAGCCCGCTCTATTTTTGTTGCAACTGGAGCGAGACCAAATATTGCGTATGCTTATGAGCATAAAAATACATTTTCACGAAAAGGATTGACTTATGAGAGATTTGAACTAGTTGAGAATCAGCTTCGAGCTATCAGTGAATTAAGCCATTGCAAAACGGAAAATTTCGGACCATTCACTTCTTACGAAAAAGAGGATCATCGCGTTAGTTTTTTGGGCGATACACACCCTGTGTTTCATGGTAGTGTGGTAAAAGCTATCTCTTCAGCGAAACGGACTTATCCAAAAATCATCGAAGCTTTACAGCATAATCATCGCTTCAATTGCGACCGTGCTGAGTATGACCAGTTTCGTCAACAAATGCAGATATTTTTTCAGGCTAAAATAGTTACTGTTCGTCGACATACCTCTGAAATGGTGGAATGCCAAATTCGAGCTCCTATGGCAGTACGGAATTTTGCAGTCGGTCAATTTTATCGCTTACAAAATTATGAATGTCTTTCCCCGTTAATTGGAGGGACTCGTTTGCAAACGGAGGCACTGGCTATGATTGGCGCTAATCAAAGTCATGATCCTGATGTAATGAGTTTTATGATATTGGAACGTGGGGCAAGTTCTCGATTAATTGCCACCCTAAAGCCAAATCAGCCAATTTCCATTATGGGGCCTACAGGATGTGCTAGTAAAATTCCCACCGATAAATCACCAAAAACCATCATGATCGTCGGTGGCTATATGGCAGCTGCTCATTTACGCTCTTTGGGCCCTATTTTCCGCCAAGCAGGACACAGAATTTTCTATGTAGCTATGATGGAGACAGCTGAGGAATTATTTTATAAAGAAGAATTAGAAGCCACAAGTGACGCTATTTTGTGGATCACAAAAAAGGGGGAAATGGTTTATCCTATCCGACCTCAAGACAGCACAAAGCAAGGAGAATTGACTTCAGCATTACGTGATTATGCGTTGAAGCCATCATCTATTTTGTTACAATCTATTGATCAAGTATATGTAGTGGGTTCGACTCAACTTTTGAGATGTGTCCAGAAAGCTCGCAAGGACTGTTTAAAAGAATATTTTCAATCTGGTGTAAAATTCATCGCTTCGGTTTATGGTCCAATGCAATGTATGATAAAAGGAGTTTGTGCTCAATGTTTGCAGTGGCAAATTGATCCTATAACAGGGAAAAGAACCAAGGCAGTTTATGCTTGCTCCTGGCAACACCAACCCATGGAGGTGGTAGATATCGACAACATTGATGAACGTTTATCTCAGAATTGCGCTCAGGAAATTTTATCAAATCTTTGGTTGGATTACCTATTTGCGACAGAAAGGATTGAGCGAATATGAATGAATACGATATAATCTGAGTTAGAGTATCTTACAGTAGATACAGACATGAGGAAGCTTAAATTTAATGTACAAGCAAATTTCTCACATCGAGGCAGAACGGTTGATAACTCAACGTGATATCGTGATTTTTGATATGCGAGACGAAGATAGCTACGAAGAGGCGCATATTGTCGATGCCATTCACCTTTCAATGGCAGTGTTGCAGAAATATTTTAACAATGTGAATAAAGAAAAAACTATTTTAGTATATTGCTATCATGGAGTAAGTAGTCGGTCAGTGGCTCAGTATTTTGTTGAGCAAGGCTTTAAAGAAGCCTACAGTTTAATTGGTGGTTTTGAAACCTGGAAAGCTTATCACCAAACTTCGACCGAATAAATAATTAATCGGTATATTATAGTATGTCTGAACCTAATCAAATTATTGTGCGCATTGCTGATTTATTGAAGACTAAAGATGCAGTAGTTATTGCTCACTACTATACATCTCCTGAAATGCAGGCTTTAGCTGATAGCACAGAGGGTTTTGTAGGCGATTCTCTTGCGATGGCTCAATTTGGACGCGACCATTCTGCATCAACATTAGTGATTGCAGGTGTGCGTTTTATGGGAGAAAGTGCAAAGATTATTAGTCCTGAAAAACGTGTATTAATGCCGACGTTGGATGCCACCTGTTCACTTGACCTTTCTTGTTCTATTAAATCATTTGCTCAATTTTGCGATGAAAATTCCGATCGAACTGTAGTTGTTTATTGTAATACGTCGGCAGCTGTCAAAGCTCGTGCCGATTGGGTGGTTACATCGTCGAATGCATTAGCGATTATTAACTATCTAGATGAGGAAGGTGAAAAAATTCTGTGGGCACCAGATCGTTATTTAGGTGCCTATATTCATAGAATGACTAATGCTGATATGATTTTATGGAACGGTGCTTGCATTGTGCACGAAGAATTCAAAGAACAAGCACTTGTAGATTTACGAAGACAGTATCCTCAAGCGGCTGTTTTAGTTCACCCGGAATCACCACCTGCAATAATAAATCAGGCAGATGTTGTAGGCTCGACATCTCAATTATTAAAAGCTTCTCAAGAATTGCCTCATCATACTCTTATTGTGGCAACAGATCGCGGAATTTTTTATAAAATGCAGCAGAAATCTCCTCACAAAACATTTATTGAAGCACCTACTGCAGGTTATGGGGCAACCTGTCAGAGCTGCGGACATTGTCCCTGGATGGCTATGAATAACTTGCAGCGTCTAGAACAATCATTGATTACTGGTCATAACGAAATCACGATAGAACCAGAAATAATTACTAAAGCTAAAATACCGCTTCAGCGAATGTTGAATTTCAGTGATAATCATAAGCTTTTGTTTTCACAAAATAACAATTAATTGTGACTGCCATAGAAAATAGCCTTTAGTGTATATCTGCTTTCAGAAAAACAGGATAAAAAACCTATAGGATTCGTCATCGAAGGCAGGATTTGTAGAACAGGGTAAAGGTTAATTATTTTGGATCTGTTATCAAGAGGTGCCATATTGCTATTGTCTATCTAAGTAGAGTATGGTATCACCCCTGCATAACTGCCATTATTTAAGTAGATTATTCAAAAATATTTTAAAGATATTTTATTTGTAACAAGCCGGTCGAAGAATACGTATTAATTAAAAATTAATTAAAAAATTATGAAAAAAATCACAGGTCACTTAAAAAAGTTAAAAACTGTTTTAAATACAACCATTGATTATTATCTGCTTTTGGACGATAAGGAAATATTATTGAATGCATTCCTTGGCAAATTGATTTCTTTTTATCATATTGGTATCATTTGTTGTATTCAGTGTGGTCGTAAAACAAATAAAAGTTTTCAGCGGGGTTTTTGTTTTCCATGTTTGCGTAGACTACAGGAATGTAATCTTTGCATTATTCATCCCGAACGTTGCCAAATTGAAAAAGAAAAATGCCCAGTGGATGATTGGGCACACACACATTGTCATCAAAGTCACGTAGTTTACTTAGCCAACTCATCTGGTTTAAAAGTGGGCATTACACGCGAAACTCATATACCGACACGCTGGATTGATCAGGGAGCATTACAAGCAGTTCCTATTTTTTATACAGCAAATCGTTATCAAGCTGGTATCATCGAAGTTACGTTAAAAGCTTTCATTTCGGATCGAATCAATTGGCGACGAATGTTGAGAAATGAAACGAAAGAAGTTGATTTAATTGCAGTCCGTGATGCATTGCTTCAAGAAGCTCATCATTCACTCAAAGTAGTTACGGGTCAATTTAAGTCAGAAGATATTCATCCAGTTGGAACTTCCATAGTGACACGATTAAATTATCCAGTGTTACAGTATCCCGATAAAGTAAAAGCGTTATCACTAGATAAAGTTTTTTTAGTCCATGGTCGTCTTTTAGGAATAAAAGGGCAATATCTAATTCTAGACAGCGGTGTGGTCAATATTCAAAAATATAGTGGTTATGTAGTGGAATGTCTTATGGAAGAACAAATTGCGAATAACGGATGTAACGATAAATGATCAACGATAGCGACAACGTGTCAATAACTAATTATAGATCACGTAGGAAGAGCATGATAAGCGTTTTTTTACAGTTTTTATCATCCGAATTCAACGTCATTGGTATGATTGGCGTTGTTTTTGTTTTATTGGCTTATTTTTTATTGCAAATTCATAAACTTAATCAAGATAGTATCATGTATTCATTTATGAATTTACTTGGTGCAAATTTAATCTTATTTTCTTTATTTTTTTCTTGGAATTTAGCTTCAGGAGTGATTGAAATTATATGGTTATTAATCAGTCTCTTTGGCTTAAGCAAAGCTATTTATATGCGTTTTCGGATGAAAAAATAACCATGAAGTCTTGTAATAAAGAACATATATAAGTAAGAATTTATTATAAATCATTTACCACAATAAACAGAAAAATGGCTCCCATATCAGCCATCGGATGTGGAATATGAAGTGTGGAATACAGAAGTAGCTAAAAGTGATTTTTAAATAGCAATATTTCTGATACTTTTAGGAAGAAAAAATCCAGAACTAGTCGGTCTATTAATCCATTCTAAAGTTATTTTTGCAGTGCATGCTAAAATAATGCATAAAGAATTTTCTGTAGGATATTTCTTATTTCTTGATTCAGTCGCCTCATAGTGATATTTCTTAAAAAATTATAAAAGTTTATTTAGAAAGACAATAAATACTATTTTGGTGATGAAATAATAATCCATGAATTTTCATATTTTAAATTCTTAAAATTTTCGTTCTTACGAAATTTTTAAGTTGTAATTAACGTATCAAATCAAGGACTTTCATATTATTAATAGTATATTACTAGTAGTATCTTATATATTTTATTTAAATAAATATTATGGCTTATGATAATAAGCAGAAATTTTATATTTTTATAGCTTGTATCACTAAAATTTAATTGTTCATTAGTAGCATCAGTAAATATTTGTAAGAAAAATATTTAGGTTTAGAACTATGAAAAATAAATAAGTGATATATCAAGCTATTGTGGAATAACATCTGTGGACAGGATATTGACGTTACCAAAATGGTACGTTAGCTGATTGAATAGCATATTTGCGTTAGATAGCATGTGACGCTACTTAACGTTTTAATGTATAAAAACCTGAAAATTTTTCACACCAATAGATACAGTTAATATTTATCTTATAGATCAAAATAATTTTTATATTTTATGTATAAGCTGTTATAGAGAATAAATTGAGAAAGTATCTGCTAATAAAAATGGAATGAGTAAAACGTAATCGATTAATCATTATTTTAGATCATCAATGAATGTTTTAATATATAGTCGTGTACAACTTTCTTGAGTTCTTATATCGTGTATGGCAATCAAAATCACAGCAATAAAAACATGTCTCAAATCATTAATAGAGTGTATGAATATATAAACTAAGCAGGATAAAAAATGTCACAAAGTTTTAACAGAGTTTTATGTGGTTTCCGCAAAAAAGGGGCATACGGGTGTAAATTGTTTTCGTGAGGTTTCGTTTTCTTGAGATTAATGAGTGAGCATCATGAATAAAAAACCTCTGATTCTTAACGAGATTGTAGTGGCTCAAAGTCGTTTATTTGATATTAAAGAGCTTCATTTGCGCTTTTCTAATGGACAGGAACGTCATTTTGAGCAAATCTCTGGACGAGGATATGGTTCTGTGATGATTGTTCCACTTTTAAATGAAGAAACAGTACTGTTAGTGCGTGAATATGGTGCAGGAATAGGCAATTATGTGCTGGGTTTTCCCAAGGGAGCCATTGAAGATAAAGAGGATATTTTAATTACTGCTGAACGTGAATTAAAAGAAGAAGTGGGTTATGGTGCACATAATATGTCGATTATTGCTTGTTATAGTGCTTCTCCAGGTTATTTGCATTCAATGATGCATGTTATTGTTGCTAAAAATCTATATAAGGAAAAAGCTTTTGGTGATGAGCCTGAACCTATCGAAATTATTCCCTGGAAACTTGCTAATTTGGATGAACTATTGATCCATCCTGAATTTCATGACGCACGTAGTGTTGCTGCTTTATTTTTAGTTGAAAGACGGCAGTGCGAACAATGAACGACGTCTAAGATAGGCTATCTTACTAATAGCAGACTAAGATATTTATAAGTATCATGTGTTTCTGCATGAAATAATGGTACGATATCATCCATAAAAAAGATAATATACTTATTACCGAGTCGACCTTTGAAAATATATGACGCTATTATCGAGGGTTACAAGTATTAATCTCAACAAATCCTGATTTCTATAGCGGGAGATATATCACACAGAGAATGTTCATCACACAGAGAATGTTCATTGATAATGGGGTATTATTGGTTATTTAGATCTGAGGTTGATATATAGATTTTGTAGAAAACGTGATATTTATGGTAGATATTATTTTAATTGAGCGTAACACTATCGACTAATGTTGGAATTATTTATACGCTGTTTCGAAGACGTTACCTTCCCGAATAACATAGTGTATTTGAGTAGATGAGCAATAAATTATCAAGTGAATTAGAAACACCCTGCATTCTGTTGGAGTAGTGTCTAAAGCACCTTAGTTCTAACATTTTATCGGATAATCTGTTTAAACAATTTATTGTATGTTATCACATTGTAAAATGGGTATCAGGGTTAATTTAAATGGCAAAACACTGTTTGTAGTCATGGTGCGCTCCTGCGAGCATGAGAAGAGAGGTTTCGCTTATTGCTTTCTGTCCTTGTTGCAATTAGGGATCTTAGAACTAAAAACAGTATTATTGAACTTAATGAAATTAATGAAATATAGAAGGTGCGCTCACAATGATTAAGCATATTAAAGTCGTAGTAACTGGGGCAGCGGGACAAATTAGCTATGCTTTATTACCGCGCTTAGCTTCAGGGCAAGCTTTTGGATTAGAAACGACCATTGATCTGCATTTATTGGAAATTGAGCCTGCTTTATCTCTCTTGAATGGGGTTGTAATGGAATTAGAGGATTGTGCTTTTCCATTATTGCGTAATATTATAGTTACTTCCGATCCGCGCATTGCATTTTTAGATGTGAATTGGGCTCTTTTAATAGGTTCTGCTCCTAGAATAGCTGGCATGGAACGTAAAGATTTGTTGGAAAAGAATGGTGAAATCTTTGTCTATCAGGGTAATATTCTGAATGAGAGGGCAGCGGATGATGTACATGTGCTTGTTGTCGGTAATCCATGTAATACTAATTGTTTGATTTTAATGAAAAATGCATCTGATATTCCTAATGATCGATTTTACGCCATGACGCGCCTTGATCAAAACCGCTCGATTGCCCAGTTGGCACTTAAAGCGAGTGTTAACGTTACTAATATAAAGAATATGATTATTTGGGGTAACCATTCTTCAACACAATACCCTGATTTCTATCATGCGACAGTAGACGGTCTATCGATTCCTAGTGTCATTCGTGATAAGAATTGGTTGATGGAAGATTTTGTTCGCTTAATTCAGCAACGTGGTGCCGCTATAATTAAAGCTAAAGGTACTTCTTCAGCTGCTTCTGCAGCCAATGCAGTGATCGATAGTATATGGAGTTTAATGACTAAGACACCAGAGAATGACATTTATTCAATGGCTTTGTGCTCACAAGGTCAATATGACGTGGATGAAGGTTTAATTTTCTCATTTCCTTGTCGCACAGAGAATAGTGTTGTCAAAGTTGTTGAAAATATCCAACATAATAAATTTGGTCAGCAAAAGTTGCTAGAGACATTGGATGAGTTGCGAGAAGAACGAGATGCGGTGAGAGAGTTAGGACTTATTTGATCCTATGCCTTGAAAACTAGTTAGATTTAATGGTAATTACTATGTTAGCTACGGATGCATTGTTTTTCTTGACTATTTTAGCCAGTAATAGTTTTCAACTACTAGATTCAATTAAATATATGTAGTTAAGGCTTTCGAAAAATGCTCTATTTTAGATGCTAAATTATTGTGAACTATCTAAGTAGCGATTATGTTTTGGTGTTTATGAAAAGGTTATATTGTGTTATAGGTTTGTAGGAAATAATTAAAAAAAGAGATAGTTATGATAGGATGGTAATTAGTTTAGTACTGCAAGATATCAATGATATAGATCAGCAGATGAGTAAACGGAGGAATATTTAGTGCTACAAAGGCTAAAGAATAAAACAGGGATAGTTTTAGGTATCGAGACCTCCTGTGATGAAACCGCTGTAGCTCTTTATGATAGAAGACAGGGGTTGCTTGCACATGAGATTTATAGTCAAATTGCAGTTCATGTAGAATATGGAGGCGTCGTTCCTGAACTTGCCTCGCGCGATCATATTCGAAAGGTCTTGCCGTTAATCAGCAAAACTCTTTCCAATGCGCAGCTATCAAAGAAAGATATTAGTGGTATCGCTTACACGAAAGGTCCGGGATTGATTGGCGCTTTGATGGTTGGTGCGTCGGTGGCAAAAAGTTTAGCTTATGCATTGCAAATTCCAGTGGTAGGGGTGAATCATATGGAAGCGCATTTGATGGTGATACAATTAGAAAAAAAATCGCCAGATTACCCATTTATTGCCTTACTGGTTTCCGGTGGACACACATTGTTAGTGCTGGTAGAAAATCTAGGCTGTTATAAACTGTTAGGCGAAAGTGTTGATGATGCAGTGGGAGAAGCATTCGATAAAACAGCAAAATTATTAGGATTGTCTTATCCAGGTGGTCCTAGATTGGCGAAATTAGCCGAAAAAGGTGATCCTACTCGTTTCTATTTCCCGCGACCAATGGTACATAAACCAAATCTCAATTTTAGTTTTAGTGGTTTAAAAACACATGCTGTTTATTATGTTAGGCAATATGGTAATGATCAGCAAGCACGAGCAGATATTGCGTGTGCTTTTGAAGATGCTGTAATAGATACTTTAGTTCAAAAGTGTTTGCGTGCTGTTAAAAAAACGAAGATAAATACATTAGTTTTAGTAGGTGGTGTAGCAGCTAATAAAAAACTACGTAAGCGATTGAATGAAGTAATGATCAATCGTTCTGGAGAAATATATTATCCACGTCAGGAATTCTGTACTGATAACGGTGTAATGATTGCCTACATAGGTTGGTTGCATTTGAATGCTGGGGCAAAAGAAAATAACACGATTCATGTTCGGGCCAGATGGCCGATGGATTCGCTGACCACTATAGCTAGCTGATATTTATGACTTCGTTTATGATCACGATTTTAATCCGTGAAAACAAATCAAACCTACAGGCTCTTTATCTATCAATATACAGCAAAGCCTAATTCTGCCTTATCTTGTAATTATAGTAAAATTTTTTAACAGATAAGGTTGGATGGGATGGTTTTAACGTTTACCAAAATCAATTTTCCTTTCTGTTCTTTGGCAAAGCCGCTGAATATTTTCCCAGTGTTTCCATATAATGAAAGTAACCATTATTAACACCGGAAAAAAGTAATCTATATGAGTGCTAATTACCATAAAAACAGGTGCGGCGATAGTAAGTACGAGGGTAGCAACAGAAGAATAACGTGTGAAATACGCGACTGTAAACCAAACCAAAATACTAAACAACCCTACCCAAAAGGATAAACCAAATAGAGCTCCTGTCATCGTAGCGACACCTTTGCCACCTTTAAAACTAAAATATATGGGAAAAATATGACCAATAACAGTAATAAGCCCTACAAAAGCCAGATTCATCCCATGAACATGGAACAATCGACCGATAAGAACAGCAATGAGCCCTTTTAATCCATCGGCCAACAAAACATATATGGCCGCTTGTTTACCCACAAGTCGCAATATGTTAGTGGCGCCTGCATTACCTGAACCCACCATGCGCGGATCTAGAGCATGCATCAATTTTGAAATAATGATGGCAAAAGAAAGAGAACCAATAAAGTAAGCCAGAGTAACACTAATGAGGCATCCCATACGCCTTAATCCTTTGATCAAACATTGAAATTAATGATATCGATTTATGAACGAAATGTCTACTTTAATAAATGAGTACGGTAATATCGAAGTTCTTCGATAGAATCACGGATGTCTTGTAAAGCAAGATGCTGTAGTTCTTTGATAAGGCCTCTCATAATTTCCGGAGCCCAGCGTTGGGCCAGGATTTTTAAAGTGGAAACATCAAGATGACGATAATGAAAAAATTGGTCCAATGTAGGCATGTGGCGATGTAAAAATCGTCGATCTTGGCAGACAGAATTACCACAAAGAGGAGATTTTCCTTTCGGTACATAGTTTTTTAGAAAATCCAATGTTTCAATTTCCGCTTTTCTTTCAGTTATGCCGATAGTTTTGACCCGCTTAATTAAGCCTGAAGTGGTATGATTACAAGTATTCCAATCGTCCATCGCTTCTAATACTTCGTTTGATTGATGAATAGCAAGAGAGGGCCCTTCGGCAAGGATATTAAGATTGCTACTAGTCACGATTGTTGCAATCTCCAAAATACGATCCCGATTAGGATCAAGTCCCGTCATTTCAAGGTCAAGCCAGATAAGATTGTCCTCGCTAACACTAACAGCCGTCATTGTGTTGCACTCAAGCTGATTTTCATATTCTTAATAACAGCTGACACCAATTTCAAATTCATACACCTTATTGTACACACTACATGCTAATTGCATCCTTCCTTTAGGTTTATAGGTTTCCGATTATCGACAGTGCTATAATTCCTTACTGCTTACACAGTATCAGCTCAATACTTACAGTTTTTGTTTCTGATCTGATAGGACTTTTTGCTGCAATATTGAAATAAACAGCGTTATGTAACATAGCATAGATCAAAGGTACTAGTTGAGTATAGCATTTTCATTAGCTTGTTGATACGAATATTCCAAAAAGTATAAATGTATTGTAATGGTAGCATTGTCTTAAGCAATATCTGATAAGGGTGCGTGATACGATTGACTCAGATCAAGCTATAAAACAAAAACGGTCATTAGATAGTCGACGTAGCAATTTTTTAGGTTTTTCTTCGAAGACTGGTCCCTGTTTTCTATCGGATAAAATAAGAGTATTTTTGATCTCTAGTTGATAAATAGGCCATAAAATTCCGGCAAAACTATTCTGGTCAGGTAATTTAAGCGATTTGTCTATATCTTTTCGATTTAGGTTCATTAAAAGATGCAGTTCTTTTTTAGCACGTGTTGTGGCGACGTAAAGTAAACGAATAATTTCATTATTCGTTTTTTTCTTTTCTATTCTCTTAACGTAATTATAGATAGAATCTACATGTTGTGAAGTGGCTTTAAATAAAGCGAAAATAAGATGATTTTTTATACCTAAAGGTAACGTAACAGTAGGTCGTTCAATCCATCGTAACAAACAGTCATTTTCGCGCTTAGGTATACGTTCCAAACTTGGTAAAATAACGCAATCAAACTCAAGTCCCTTCGCTTTATGAATGGTCATGACTTGAACAGCATTTATTCCAGGCTTGTAAGTTCGCGTGTAAAATTGTCCAAGTTTTTGCATTAAGCGATGAAACGTAAATTTATTTTCCATAGTTTCTAGGATCCGAAAATAAGTATGAGCATTGGCTAGTTCAGTTACATCATTTAGACAGGCTGGT
Organism: Coxiella endosymbiont of Amblyomma nuttalli; assembly: GCF_018107685.1. Taxonomy (GTDB): domain Bacteria; phylum Pseudomonadota; class Gammaproteobacteria; order Coxiellales; family Coxiellaceae; genus Coxiella. The sequence continues at coordinate 494,866 of NZ_CP064834.1, forward strand.
CCACCTAAAGCAGACCATACATCTTTGATCCATACAGAAAGGGGCAGTCGTTCACGATTGGACAACCCATTAGATAAAATAGAAAAAAAGTGAGCAATACGATTTCTTCCATCTGATGTTAACGCCTTAATTTCTTTAGCATTTTTTATGGCTACCCATAGCGGTCTCTCGCCAGCATAATGTGATAGGACATGCAGATCACGCAAAGTTAAACCACACCAGGGAGCATGTAAAATAGAGAGCCACGCAATGCGATCGCCTAGATGATGTAATGCGCGCGTTAGCGCGAGCAAATCTTGGATTTCTGTGCATTTGGCAAAGTTTTCAACTTCTACTGTCTGAAAAGGAACGGCTGATTTTCGTAAAGCAGGGATGATTTTTTGAAGATGAGAACGTAAACGAACGAGAATAGCGATTTTTATGTTAGGGTTTTTCTGGTAACAAGACTGAATAATAGATACAATTTGTTGAGCTTCCTCTCCTGCATGTGCATTGACGAATGGATAAAAGTTGATATTACATTCTCCGGGAGATTGAGTTGCTATGGAATGAGTATAAGGAATAGCGCCTATATCGCTATTTTCTTTTTCAGGAAAAATGCGCTCAAATGTTTGGTTGAACCAATCAATTAAATTGGCTTGAGACCTAAAATTATTGCACAAAGTCACTGATGTTAGTCGAATAGCACCGATGCCTTCATTTTTTACTTTTAGAAATAAGCTAACTTCTGCCTGCCGAAAGCGGTAAATAGATTGCATGGGATCACCCACTAGAAAAAGTGTTCGACCTTCATTGGGCCGCCAATCCGAAATTAGTTTTTCGATCAGATGAAATTGAATGGTGGAAGTATCTTGAAATTCATCTATCAATAGATGGTGAATTTCAGTGTCTGATTGTATAGCATAATCAGACAGTTGATTTCCATTTTCTAAAGCACGGAGCGCAGCTAAGGTCACTTCTATAAAATCGACATTCTCATTTTCTTGGAAAATTACATTTAATTGTGCAACAAGAAAAGGAAGCAAAATTATTAGAGCTTGCATAAGTATCCACTGTTCATTGTCGTATTTTACTGGAGGAGAGTTTTTTATTTCATTAAGTATTTCTTTTAATTCTTCCGTTGGCTTGATGACCAATGTTTGTCTTTTTCTCCATTGACCTTTTTTAGTGATGAGCCGATTTGCCATTGTTTTCCATTCAGGAATAGCATCAATTGCAATAGGGGGTGATTTTAAGTTACTTTTTTCTAACGATAGCTTTGCCGACTCTAAAATATCAAGGACAACAGCTTCTAGTGCACTTTCTGATTCTTTTTTAACGATATTTAAATTTTGACGGTGCGTGATAATGTGCGGTAACCACTGATCCCGACATTTAATCATCTGAATTAATAATTTTTGTAGAGAATATACTTTATTATCAAGATGTAATAACAATTGTTCGATAAGGTTACTATGCTTGCTTGAACGTAACAATGCATCAACAGCCTGTTGATATAGTAGGTCAGCTTCTTCTGCTTCAACCGTTGAAGGAGGTACACCGAAGCCGGATAAAGTTGGCGCTTGTGAAACAATGTGATGAGCGAGAGCATCAATAGTAAAAATACGTAAGCGATTTGGATTAATTTCCAATTTCCACTCATATTTCTGATTTCGCTCAAGAACAGCTTTCGCTAATGTCTGTGTTAATAGTTGATGATGATTCGTGGATTTCAGCTGATATTGTGCTTCTTCAAGTATCTTTGTGATCCGGTTTCCCATTTCGGCTGCGGCTTTGCGCGTAAAAGTTATAGCGACAATTTCTTCAGGCAGTTTTACAACGGTCAGTAGTAGAAGAAAGCGCTGGATTAATAACTCAGTTTTACCTGAACCTGCTGGTGCTTGAACGATATATGATTGCTTGGGATCCAGTATCTGTTCTCGAATTTTTTGATCAGTCATCCGTTTCTCCAATGCGACATAATGTGCTTAGCTCACAATATTTGCAAGTTTCTGCGTCTAAAGGATTAACATCTGCTTTTCCACTGGAAAAATCAATCGCCAATTGGTGTAACAAAATTCTCCATTTTTTCATTAATATATCCCAAGGTTTAGGAGAAACCGTGATATCCCTAAAGCAAGTCTTTACTTGGGAATCAATTAATCCGGTAAATTGCATTTTTTTACTACTCATTTCTGCATATGCCATTCCTTTGACATCAAGTGCTGCAAAAGTGCAATAAAGTGGGAGCTGAATGTGTTTCAGACGATCGCCTAGCCAAGCATTAGGGCTGTTTTTATTACTCATTTTGTAGTCAATCAGGAATTGGTTGTTGCCGATAACATCAATTCGATCAATGCGTACCTGTAAATTAAGTGAACCAATTTTTATATGGCGCGTAGTTTCTCGTTGGGCTACCATAAAAGGTTCACGTTTTTTTTCAAAAATTAACCATTTTTTAATGAGTTGTTTAATACGTTTTTTTTCTATACGAATAAAAATAGACCGGGAATATTTTTTTTTCTTGAAAACACGATTAATGGTTTCATCAACAAGCGTTTCTAGTTCTTGATTAGAATAGTTATGTAATGTATGCCAGTCTTTAATTTTTTTCCATATAAGATTGAGGAGGCGATGCAAAAAATCTCCACGTTCGATATTACTTAATCCTAGATGTGGTTCTTCTAGCGGTTTTGCCTGTAGGCGGATTTTGGCAAACGCTTGAAAAGGACATACAGATTGACTTTGTAGTAAACCGCTTCCTCCTCTAACAAACTCATTATCATGCAGCGGGGTTGTTTGATCGACAATTCGTTCAGTTGTTGTAGCATTAAATATCTTTTCGTCAACTGTCTGCAAAGGTGGGAGTTGTAATTCTTCAAGTGTTATTAGAGGAAATTGACGAATGAGTGAACTGGGGGATAATTGAAAATCACCTTCTTGTAAGGCAGTACTTAAAATGACTGTAGGCGTGTTATGCAATAACTGTTGCTGCAATTGCATGGCATTATTGATTTCATGTTTTACAGACGAATGCGGCATGTGATGTCGTTTTTGTATGTCGAGTGGTAAAAATGGATTAGGCTTCGGAAAAGGCGGCCAGTTTTTATTATTGAGACCCATCATCCATACTTTATCGAAATTTTCTCCAGCACCTTCTAATAAGGTTAGGATTTGAATAGAAGTTGTTTCTGTTTTGGGTTGAAAAAATATATGGTGTGCAAGCTGTCTTAATAGGTGGAGGGCAAGTTTTCGTGTACAGGGATAGGTAGTTGTTGAATCGAGTGCAGTAAATTCTTCAAGAAGTAGTCTCCATCTTTCGTGTTGCTGATATTCTTTGGTATTTAGTGTTCGTTGTCCTGGCCATCCGAGAGCTAAAAGTTCGGTAGTGAATTGTTGTGCCCATGTGCTAGGATATTTTGGCGTGGTAGAGCGTTCGATGCCAAACCATTGTTGACAACGCATGTTTAGTGTTGAATGCTGAAAATAGTTGTTTAATTGACTGAGATGATAGGTAAACGTTCGAGGGGAGATTTTCCATTGCCTTAGTTGTCTTAATTTAACGTCCAACATTGCAGCAAGGCAAGCATCATCATCAGTACTGTTAATGTAAGCAGAACGAAAAACAACTCCCAGTTGGATAATATCAATGCATGAGTAATTTAGCTCTAAAATGTCGAGTGCAGTTTTGATAAGAGGAATGTTTGTTAGACGTTCACCTAACGAAATATTAAATAGTTTATCAGAATGGAATACTTCCATAAAAAGACGAAGAATTTGAGAACGGTTATAAGTGAGATTAGGAATAATACAGCCAATTTTTTTAGCGGGATTGATAATCCACTGTGCGTGTACCCATCTTGCCATAGTTTGAATTTCATTTTCCTTGTCTTGTAAATGAATCTGATAAATACTCTGTGATTGCTTTGTAGTACTTGTTACAAGAGGAACACAATAACTAACGCAGACTTCCGAATTTCCGCTTTTATTAGAAGAAGAAGCAGAAAGAACGGCATTGTTTGCTAATACCTCTAAAAATTGCCGAATCGACGGCGCTAAGTTATAAAAACCCACCAGAATAATTTGCTTAGGTAATTTTAAATGAGCAGTTAAAGATTCTAGTCGTTTCGGCAATTCAGCATTGCTTATCCAGTGATGTTTCTTCAATTGGGTTTCGAATTGTAGTGCCCATTGTATAAAATGCCGTACTTCACCATTAGCTTCTTTTTCTAAATCCTTTAAGGATAAATTCCATGCTTTCATCAATTGCCAAGCTTCTTTGATTAAATTTGATGTATTTTTAGTAAATGGAATAATTTCTCGCCATAGTAAGTATTCCTGAAAATCACTCAATAGAATTTCGGAAGTTTGCTGACAATGCTGCCAGCATTGAGAAATCCATTCATTTAATGGTATAATGATGGGGATGGATCGTTTTTTTTTGTTGTTAGATTTGGCTTCGTATTGCACGTACTGCTGTTTAAGGTGATAACTAAGATGGCTACTCGCCGTAAGTACGATAGTGTCTTGATCCAATGTAGGCATAATTTGCTGTATACTGCACACAATTTTCATTACAGTTTCTTCTAATTCAACAAGATTGCTTATAGCTCTATATTGATATTAGCAGAGGTGTCAAACTTTTTAATATAAAGCTAAAGCGTAATAAAAAAGCATAGAATCTTAAAAAATTTTTCAATTTATTGCATTTATTATTATGTTATCAATAAGATTAAACTCTTTTTGATAACATGCCCATACAGTTACTTATTGAAATTGTAAAAGAACCAGAAGGTTTAGCTTCTGTATACGCAATTTACAAGTTAACGATTTGCATAATAGTTTCTTATTCTAGATCATTGCCGACAGTTTTAGTATAGATAATGTGAAAAACACAAAAACTCGTTTACTACATCTGCTAAATTTGTGAACAACGACATCATTTTTAATTTAAAGAGTGTCCTAGAGTAATGAGTCAAATTGACACATTTGATGATCGTTTCTAGATATCGTGGATGATATTTCGGCAACCGATCTTTGTTTAAGCTCATCCATATATGTACTCGCATAACGGACGTGATAGAATGGGATCGATTGATGAAATATTTAAGCGATGGTCACACAATCGGACTCATTCGTATGCTAGTTTAATTTTACCTTAAATGCAACAAACACCTTTTTTGAGAGCAGCGTTATGTCTTCGAAAATCGTTTTTTGAATCATGATAGAGGTAGCAAACTGTGACACAGAACCATTTTTCCATCTCGGTGGAAGAGGTAATTGAGAAAGTTATTGTTTATGCTAAAGAGCAATTATCTAAAGATAAAGTTGTGTTATTGACTAAATTTATTCGATTTTTTTATGGTACGATGGCGTTGGAAGACATGCAGGAACGTTCTGTTCCAGATTTATACGGCGCCGCTATTTCAGAATGGAAATTAATGCTGCAGCGTAAACCATCCGAAGTAAAGATTCATGTTTTTAATCCTAAATATGAGCGAGATGGTTGGCGATCTACCCATACAATTATTCAAATCATAATGGCTGATATGCCATTTTTGATTGATTCTATTCGCATGGAAATTAATCGTCTTGGTTTAACGATACATTTAATGATCCATATTGGTGGTATTAAAGTTTGTCGCAATCAAAAGCATCAAATTGATGATGTTTTAGCTTATCATACCGAACATCATAAAGACTGTATACTTGAAGCGCCTATCCATATAGAAATGGATCGCCAAACGGATCCTAAAATATTATCTAATATTCAGCATAATATTCGTCGTGTTTTAAAGGACGTATGCGTTGTTGTCGAAGATTGGAGTTTAATGCAAGAACGTATGTATGAGACCATTGATGAATTAAATCCGGAAAAAATGCTGCAACAACCCGATGAAATTAAAGAGACAAAAGCATTTTTAAATTGGTTGGTTGACAACCATTTTATTTTTTTAGGATTTCGTGACTATGAAATGGTAGATGAAGCAAGAGAGTCGGCATTACGCTTGATACCTAATTCTGGATTAGGCATTTTGCGTGACTATACTCATAGTAAGATGTTTCGACGGTATGCTGATTTACCAAAGTCTGCGCGTAAAATGGTGTTGTCAACTAATCAAATACTAATTAGATTGCAAAACAATATGATGTCAACAGTTCATCGACCGGCTTACGTGGATTATGTTGGTATCAAACGTTTTAAGGAGAAAACAGGACAGTTAATCGGCGAGCGTTGTTTTATTGGTCTTTATACTTCCGATGTTTATCGATCTGATCCTTGCATCATTCCAATTATTCGTACCAAAGTAGAGTCTATTCTAAAACGTTCGAAACTACCTATTAAAAGTCATGGATATAAAGATATACAACGTATTCTTGCAACATTACCTCGTGATGATTTATTTCATGCAACTACAGATGAATTATTCGATTGGACAATGGGAATATTACATTTACAAGAACGTCGTCACATTCGTTTATTTGTTCGTAAAGATATTTACGGTCGTTTTGTATCGTGTCTAGTTTATGTACCACGTGATAATTTTACAACGGATTTGGTGAAGTGCATGCAAGATGTTTTGGTTAAAACATTTCATGGCTTGAATGTAACTTTTACGACTTATTTCTCAGAATCTATATTAGCTTGTATTCACTTCGTCATTCGCATTAACCCTCGGCGTTCGCTTGAATATAATGTCAAGGAGTTGGAAAAAAAACTCGTTAAAGTTGGTGAATCCTGGCAGGATGAATTTTATAAGTATGCACTTGAACATTTCGGCGAAGAATATGGAAATGATATTTTTAATCGTTATCGATATGCCTTTTCTTCGAGTTATCGAGAGGAATTTCCTCCTCAACAAGCAGTTTATGACGTGGAGCATATTGAAAAACTGTCTCAGTTAAGCCAATTAGGTATGAATATTTATCGTCCACATGGGGTTGCAAAAGACGTCATTCGATTTAAATTATTTCACTCTGACTTCACAGTTCCTTTATCTGACGCTTTACCTATGCTGGAAAATATGGGTTTGCGGATTATTGGTGAACAGCCATATGAGTTAATTTTTCGTGATGGACGTAGGGTTTGGATAAATGATTTTTTAATGGCTTATGCTAAGGAATCTAGGTTTGAAATTGAAACTGTTAAAGTTTTTTTTCAAGAAGCTTATGAAAAAATCTGGTTAGGCGTGGCAGAAAATGACAGTTTAAATCAATTGGTTTTAGGAGCAGGACTAACTTGGCGAGAAATTTCTGTTCTTCGGGCATATACTAAGTATTTCCGTCAGGTAGGTTTTACCTTTAGTGAAGGTTATATTGCTGATGCGTTAATTGATAACTCGAAAGTAGCACAATTACTTATTGAATTGTTCAAATGTTATTTTGATCCACAACAAGTAATGATGGTAAAAAAAGAAGCTGAGGCAATTGAAGAAAAAATTCAAAAAGAACTAGATACAGTGGCCGTTCTTGATAAAGACCGTATTTTACGACAATACCTGGCATTGATTCATGCTACATTGCGCACTAATTATTTTCAAGTGGATCGAGACAGTAATCCCAAGCCTTATCTTTCATTTAAGTTTGATCCTTCGAAAATTCCGGATATGCCATTACCTCTACCTAAATACGAAATATTTGTTTATTCTCCTCGATTTGAAGGGGTGCACTTACGGGCTGCTAAAGTGGCACGAGGAGGGATTCGTTGGTCAGAGCGACGGGAAGATTATCGTACAGAAATATTGGGTCTAATGAAAGCCCAACAAGTAAAAAATTCAATTATTGTTCCTGCTGGTGCTAAAGGTGGCTTTTTGCCTAAACGACTGTCTTTAGATCTGGATGCATATCGTGAAGAAGTAATGCAAGAGGGAGTTTTTTGTTACCGAAATTTTATTAGTGGTTTGTTAGATTTGACCGACAATTTAAAAGATGGTCAAATTATTTCGCCTGAAAGTACGATTTGCTATGACGGATCTGACCCATATTTAGTGGTGGCCGCTGATAAAGGGACGGCCACGTTTTCAGATATAGCAAATGATGTTGCTATTGAAAAAGGTTATTGGATGGGTGATGCGTTTGCTTCTGGTGGTTCTACAGGTTACGATCATAAAAAAATGGGCATTACGGCGCGCGGTGCTTGGGTAGCTGCAAGGCGACATTTTCAGGATTTAGGCATTAAGTTAGACGAAGTAGAAATAACAGTTGTTGGCATTGGCGACATGAGTGGAGATGTCTTTGGAAACGGTATGCTACTTTCGCATCAGATAAAATTGGTTGCTGCCTTTGATCATCGACATATTTTTTTAGACCCAGATCCTGTACCATTAACGAGTTATAACGAACGATTACGATTGTTTCATTTATTGAGATCTAGTTGGAACGATTATGATCGGGCGTTATTGTCCAAGGGTGGGGGTGTTTATTCGCGAATGCTTAAAGCTATCCGACTCTCACCTGAAATTAAGACATTATTACAAGTTACAAAAGATATCATGGTGCCGAATGAATTAATTCGCGCCATTTTGAAAGCGCCAGTAGATATGATCTGGAATGGTGGTATTGGCACCTATATCAAATCTAGTCAGGAAAAAAACATCGATGTAGGTGATCGTAGTAATGATAATTTAAGAGTGAATGCAAAAAATATCCGTTCGCGTGTTATTTGTGAAGGAGGAAATTTAGGAGTTACGCAACTGGGCCGGATCGAGTATGAACTAAATGGTGGAAAAATCAATACGGACTTTATTGATAATTCTGCTGGTGTAGATTGTTCTGATCATGAAGTCAATGTCAAAATTTTACTCAATTATATTGTTGCTCAGGGCAATATGACAGAAAAGCAGCGTAATGAATTGTTGGCGAGTATGACAGACGAAGTGGCAAGATTGGTATTGGAAGATAACTATTTTCAGAATAAAACGCTTAGCTTGGCTTCTTATTTAGCCGTACGTGATTTTGAATTGAATAAGCGTTTTCTTGATGTACTTGAGCAAGAAAGAAAAATTAATCGAAGCTTGGAATTTTTGCCAGATGACAAAACGTTGCTTGAACGTCGTGCAGCGGGTTTAGGATTAACTCGACCTGAATTGAGTATATTGTTGGCCTATAGTAAGATTATTTTAAAAGCTCAAGTCAAAGCTTCAAGCTTGGTGGAGGACTCTTATTTATCTAGATATGTAGCAGATGTGTTTCCAACTCCTTTGCGTCGTCGATTTAGTAAGCATATGAAAGCGCATTATCTATCAAAAGAGATTATCGCCACACAACTTAGCAATAGATTGATTTCAATGATGGGTATTCCATTTCTCTATCAAATGCAGGATGAATTGGGGGTTTCCATACCATCAATTATGCGCGCCTTTATTACAGCAATAAAAATATTTCAAGTAGAAGAATTATTGACGAATATTGATACGCTAGACTATAAAATAGAAACAAAAGTCCAATATCAAATGAACGTAGAAGCAATTCGGTTAATCCGGCGAGCGTCACGTTGGCTATTGCGACATCACCGTGGTGAACTAGATATTGCAGTTACCATCAATCATTTTTCAGACTATGTTGGTGCGATTTATTCGCGCTTGCCTAAACTACTATTGGGTGCCGATAAACAAGCCATGAATGATCAACAGAAATCGTTAATAGAGCAGCATGTACCTGCGGAATTAGCACTTCGTATCGCTGGTATGCCATCGCTTTTTCATGCGCTTAATATTATTGAAGCAGCAACTTCTTATCATGAAGAAGTGTTTCGGGTAGCGAAGATTTATTTTATGTTGGTGGATCGGTTAGATTTGTTTTGGTTTCGTGAAAAAATTAATACTTATCCAGTGAGTGATCGCTGGGCTGTTCTGGCGAGAGCGGGTTATAAAGGAGATTTAGATTATCTCCAGCGTGAGTTAACTGTGCGTGTATTGTTGGATACAAAAGCACGAAGCATTCCAGGAAAGATTAATGAGTGGTTTACTGAACACGAACCGATGATCCAGCGTTGGCAAAATATTCTAGCAGCCATGCGAAATGTGGAAAAAAAAGACTTTGCTATATTATTTGTAGCAATTCGTGAGCTATTTGATTTAGCAGCCAGTATATTATAGAACGATAATTTTAATTGTGTGTCAATATATCCTTGCGTCAAATTAACCATATTAGCATTGTTACAGATAGGGGTTTTGTGATTGGGTTTATTACGACAAAAATTAGAATATTTGTATTACGGACGGTCATGTCCAAAACAGCTTATGATCTAACTTATGTATGTATGGTATTATTATGGTATTATGATGAAAATGGTTGCATGGCAGGAAGTTATCTAAAATTTGTACCTGGATTTGTTGTTGTCGAGTCAAGATGTTTTAACATCTTATTTAGAGTCTATCTTGATATCTTTTTACAAGCACTACAAGAATAATACAAAGTAGATGATCATCTGTTTGTCTCCATGATATTACTATCCAGGAGTTTTGTGCAAGTGACATGTAATAATATAAGTGAAAGTGCACTTGCATTTCCTTGAAAATCACCCTAAAATTTTTGGGTGGCTTAATTCATTTAACCTTGAAAAGGATCAGATTATGAGCAAAAAAGGTGTTGTTATTGCTTCGGTTCTTGTTGCAGCAGTTATTTTAAGCGGGTGTACTCCACAGCAACCAGCCCATTTAAGTTCCCCTGCTTGTAAAAAAGTAAAAATGGGTTATTCTCATCATGGTAAGTATCATTGTAAACGTACTCACGGATGAAAATTGTCTTATCGAATCTTATCGGAAAAGCCAGATGTTATTTCCTGGCTTTTTTATTCAAGCAAAACTGGTTCATTATCTTCTCTGTCCAATTCTACCTTTTCAATTTTATTAAAGCGTCCTGCAATTTTTTGGGAAGATTTATGAACTTGGGTAACATCTTCATTGGCTAAGTGAATATGTTTAGCTAAGTTGTTCATTCGTTTTTGAAAACGATCGAAATCTTTTCCTAACATGATTAAATGCTCTTGAATAATATGTACTTGTTTACGTGTTGCTGCGTCTTTAAGAACGGCTTGTGCTGTAGTAAGAATAGCCATCATAGTGGTGGGAGATACTAACCAGACACGAGATTTATGAGCCATTTCTATTAATTCAGGATAATTGCCATGAATTTCTGCAAAGACCGCTTCCGCAGGAATAAACATCACAGCACCATCCGCAGTTTCACCGGGAATAATATATTTATCAGCAATATCATGAATATGTTTGCGTATATCTAGTCGAAATTGTTTTTCTGCTTGAAGACGCTTATTATCGGTGATACAATGGCTATGGAGTTGTTGATAACTTTCAAGCGGAAATTTTGCATCGATAGCAATATTCCCAGTTGGTTCTGGTAAAAATAAAATGCAGTCACATCGTTTACCGTTAGTTAATGTATGTTGGATAGCGTAATGTAATTTTGGCAGCATATTTTGAATTAAATTATTTAATTGCACTTCTCCGAAAGCACCACGAGAACGTTTATCAGCCAGTACTTCTTGTAAACTACCGACACTGTTCGATAGTTCCGTAATTTTTTTCTGAGCCTCGTCGATAATAGCCAATCGCTTAACTACGTCGGTAAAAGTTGTTGTTGTTTTTTCAAATCCTTCTGTCAATTTACGATCCACTTGGCCGCTAATTTCCTGAAGTCGCTGTTGAGTTTCATTAGTTAATTTATCCACCCGTTTACCAAGATTTTCGGCGTGACTAATTAACGCCGTATTTACTTGCTCACGGATATTTTGCATAACCTGCAATAAACTATCTTGAATCAATTTTAAACTCTTTATTTGGTACTCATCAAACCGTTGTCGCTGTTCGTTTTGTTCTTTTTGTTGTTGATTAATCAGTACTTGCATAAAGTGTCGTTGTTCATCTAATTGCTTTAAACGATGCTGGATAAGCATTAATTGTTGAGTGATGACTTGATGTATTTGATATTGTCGTTTAACGTTAAAGCAAATTAAGATACCCACACTAAGTGTAATGAGTGTGGAGGCTCCCGTTATTATTAGTATCGATTGGCAATCCATCATAGTACGTATGACATAATACCAGATTCTAGAAGATGTTAGGAGATATTAGAAGATATTATATAAAAAATAAAATTGAGAGAGATAATTAGGTAGGGTATTGAACCATTTAACCAGTTCACAAGAACTTATGGGTGCCCGATAACAATAAGTTTTAAAGAAAGCATGTTTATACAATCGGGACTTATAGGCACACTATTTAGCATTAAGCAGGGATGATTTTTTGAAGATGAGAACGTAAACGAACGAGAATAGCGATTTTTATGTTAGGGTTTTTCTGGTAACAAGACTGAATAATAGATACAATTTGTTGAGCTTCCTCTCCTGCATGTGCATTGACGAATGGATAAAAGTTGATATTACATTCTCCGGGAGATTGAGTTGCTATGGAATGAGTATAAGGAATAGCGCCTATATCGCTATTTTCTTTTTCAGGAAAAATGCGCTCAAATGTTTGGTTGAACCAATCAATTAAATTGGCTTGAGACCTAAATTGGGCAATGGAAAAGGAGAGCATTTGTGCTAATGACTACTTGAATTTGGTGTAATCTGTGTAATCTATTTATCAGGGATTACATCGCTATTCGTCAATTACAGGGCGCAATAAGTTTTTGCACTATCTTGAGGACAAAATATTAAAAAATATTAAAAATATTAAATTTTTTTGACACTAATTTTCGTTCTCGTTTTCGGTTAGATCTAGATGGCACGAAATTTAAAATTTTAAAATTAACTACCTATTGTCTTGCCTTAAGACACGGCCGCCTTAATTAAAACGCAGCTAAATGTTTTCATCACATGATGTTAAATAATTAGTTGATTACCAGATAGCATGCAAGAATAACAGGTTAGTTGGTTAATTAGGGATACAACGCAAGAATAGCGACAATCGCAATGATTCATATGTTTGATAACTTTCCAAAAGGATTAAATCTCGTAGTGGCTTTTCAAAAAACTGTAAGTTTTGTTGGTGTCATCACTTCTCGTTGATCATAGATTCGTTGCGATCATTACGAAGTTAGCATAGACTTAAGAAAAAGAGGGCAAGGCGTATGTTTGAAGGAAGTCTGGTCGCTGTCGTTACCCCAATGAAATCTAATGGTGAAATTGATTATGAGAGTTTTAAAAATCTGGTAGAATGGCATGTCCACAACAGTACCGATGGCCTTGTTGTTTTAGGAACAACGGGCGAATCTCCAACAATTACTCCTAACGAACGAACAAGAATTATTCGGCAAGTGGTTAATCAAGTCAACGGAAAAATTCCAGTCATTGTGGGAACGGGCACGTACTCAACCAATTATAGTATTGAGTTGACGCAGCAAGCAATGGCATTAGGTGCTGATGCCGCCTTACTAGTGGCACCATATTACAACAAACCTACTCAAGAAGGCCTTTTTCAGCACTTTAAATCAATTGCAAAAGCCGTGTCTATTCCTCAAATACTGTATAACGTTCCTTCAAGGACTATTTCTGATATTTTGCCTGAAACGATACTTCGTTTGACGAAATATCACAATATTGTAGGAGTTAAGGAAGCAAGTGGCGATATAGAACGAATTACTCAATTACTACAAGCTACACACCAGTTAGATTTATTGAGTGGGGACGATAAAACAGCGACAAATTTTATGTTGGCGGGAGGTAAGGGAGTAATTTCAGTAGTTGCTAATATTGTGCCGAAAAGATCTCATCTATGGTGTATGGCAGCAGTTTCAGGTAATGCCAAGTTGGCAAGACAGTATGACAAAGAATTATCACCGCTATATAATACATTGTTTATTGAATCTAATCCAATTCCAACGAAATGGGCGTTATCACAAATGAATATGATATCTGATGTTATGCGTTTGCCTTTGATGTCGTTAAGTCAGAAATATCACGATAATGTGCGACAAGCTTTACGACAAGTAGGCATTAAAATTTAAGTAGGAATTAAAATTTTTAAGATAAAGCCGATGAGTGTGCAATATTTAATGATGACTTTGGTAGCTGTGATAGTAGTTTTTCTTGTTGGTTGTACTGCACAACATTTAAGTTATATTACTCATGCTCAAACAGTGCATCCCATGGTTATACCAGTAGATATAAAATTCAAAACAAGCAAAAATTATTATCCAGTGCCAAATGATTCTACTTCAATTATGACTATAACACCTCCTTCGCTAGTTCCACCTGGCAGTAATTTACAACGATTTAATCATCGAAACCAATACGATTAACTCGTATTATAGATTAACTCGTATTACGTTAAATGTGTACTATAGATACGTAACCGTGTACTATACATATACAATTACAGAAATAACTTTAAATTAAAGATTAATTAACTGCTAAAAGCATTCGCAGCAAATATAGAAGATGTTGCTGTTTAGTTGGCAATAGTTCGTATAAATTTAAATGAGTGCCATGATATTTTTAAAGAAAAAATTACTTTATAGCGGTAAAGCTAAATCTGTATATGAAACGGAAAATCCGGGATTTTTGATTATAGAATTTCGAGATGATATAACGGCATTTGATGGTGAGAAACATGAGAAATTAGCAAGAAAAGGAACGGTCAATAACCAAATTAATGCCCATATTATGCAGATGTTAAAAGAGGCTAGTATTCCAATACATTTTGAGAGAATAATTCCACCTCAAGCCGCCGTAGTACGACAACTTAAAATGATACCACTTGAATGCGTAGTCCGAAATATTGCAGCGGGCAGTTTATGTCATCGCTTGGGTGTCACAAGTGGACTTCAATTAAATCCACCTTTATATGAATTATTTTTGAAGAATGATGCCTTACATGATCCAATGGTTACTGAAGATCATGTATTAAGTTTTAATTGGGCAACGCGAAATTATCTTGATCAAATTAAAATGTTGTCTTTAAAAATTAATGGTATTCTTTTTTCTTTATTTTCAAATGCTAGCTTGATTTTAGTAGATGCCAAATATGAATTTGGCATCAGTAATGGAGAAGTTTATTTAGGTGATGAAATCAGCCCTGATTCCTGTCGCATTTGGGATGCTAAAACAAAAAAATCTCTCGACAAAGATCGTTTTCGAAAAGATCTCGGTCGAGTTGTCGAGTCCTATGAAAAAATCGCGCATCGTTTGAAAATTCCTCTTCAGTAGTATCTCTTTCGTTTGCAAACTCTGTACTTTTACATAGCAATCTCTTGAATTGTATATCTAATTCTATACAATAACTTTTCTTTGGAGAGGTACCGAAGTGGTCAACCGGCACCGACTCGAAATCGGCTGAGGCCTTTATCGGCCTGCGCGGGTTCGAATCCCGCCCTCTCCGTTATAGCGATATGGTGGCTGATGATGCTCTATTAAAATAGTTAGAGCTATTCCCAAGAAAAATTGGTGTAATAAATTTTAAATATAAAGCAATGAAAGCAATCTATCTTACTTCAGAGCACGTCTTCGCCTAAAGTTACAATGAGAGTGAGAGTGGATACGTCATAAAATACGCAACTACAAACGCAGCTTTTGCCTCAGCAGTTACGTGATAAATTGCCATGGACCAACCCTTAATACTACCTATTGCCGCAGTTTCTTACAATTTAATTTCTTCAGTATAGATTGCAGGAAGGCATTTTATTGGTTAACTCATTTTTGACGAGGTCGATTTTTGGTCGTTAAAATTGCGCTGGTTGTAATCTTTTCTAATTCTTCAATGAGCTTAAAATCGCTATTTAACGGAGGTAACCAATAAATAGTATTTCCCAACGGACGAAGTAAAGCACCTTGATTGATAGCTTCCTGATAAATTTCATAGCCTAGACGAGGACGAGTGGGATCAGGGATTAAATCAGCGGCAACTAAAGCACCAATACCCCTTACATTCATTAATTGACCGGTTTTTTGTGCCACTGCATCCATTTTTTGGAGCATGATCTCACCAAGGAAAGTAGCTTTTTCACAAATATTGTCTTCACGAATAATATTTAATGTTTCAAGAGCAATACTTGCTGCTAATACATTGCCGGAATAAGTATGAGAGTGCAGGAATGCTTTTCCTGTTTGATAATCATCATAAAAAACGCGGTAGATTTCGTTATGCGTCAGTACAGCACTAAAAGGTAACCAGCCCGAAGTGAGCCCTTTTGAAAGGCAAATAAAATCAGGCACAATTTTAGCATGCTCACAAGCTAGCATTTTTCCAGTTCGGCCAATGCCAGTCATGATTTCATCGGCAATTAAATGAATATGATTAGCTTTGGCCCATCGAGATAAACGAGATAGAAAATCTTGACTGTAAATTTTCATATTACCGGCGCCTTGAACGATTGGTTCAATGAGTATAGCTGTTGCAGTTTCAGCGTAGGGCTCTAAGGAGCGTTCGATAATTTTCCACTGGTCAGAACAATCGTTCCATTGAGGATCTTGAGTATTCAATACGTAAGGGATTGATGTAATAAAATAAGGTTCGAATAGCATTGTCGTGTAAGGTGTACGATAAATGCCCACATGACTTACGCTCAAAGCACCGATAGTTTCTCCATGATAACCATTGTGTAAAGCAATAAATTTTGTTCGTTGTTGTTCGCCCTTAATAATTCTTGAATGCAAACTCATTTTCATAGCAATTTCAATGGCACAGGAGCCGTCACCTGCATAAAATACTCTATTTAAATCGGTTATTAGTGAGGCTAATTGTTGTGATAGTTCGATAATAATTTGATTAGTAGTATTAGAGAATATAACATGTTCAAAATTTTCTATTTGTTGTTGCGACGCTTTCTTTAATCTTGGATGACCATGACCTAATGATTTACACCACCAACTGGAAATAGCGTCAATAATTTTTTTTCCATTGGCGAGTTCGATATAGCTGCCAGTAGCACTTTTGATAATGAGAGGACTGAACTGTTCGTAATCTTTCATTTGAGAACAAGGGTGCCAGATGTATTGTGAATCTAAGTTTAGTAATTCTTTTATCATAGGAAATTAACCTTGAATTTTAAACAGTTGACTTACGGTGAAGATTATCATAGAATTTCTGTGTTTAACAAGTAACTAACTTAACAAGTAGCTATGTATAACCATAAGTCCCGTGATTAATCTCTGGGATGGATCTTTCGGAAGGATTTTTTATGAAAAACGGTTGGAATCAAGAGTCAATTGCCAAGTTATTTAAACTACCCTTATTTGAACTCGTTTTTAAAGCATATACGGTGCACCGAATGAATTTTGAAGTAACTGAAATGGAGCTTTGTACGCTTTCGAGTATTAAAACAGGTACATGTCCAGAAGATTGTGCTTATTGTACGCAAAGTGGACATTATCGAACGGATGTTAAACGGGAAAGATTAATTGATCTTGAAGCTCTTCTTGAACAGGCCAAATCAGCTAAAAAGGAAGGTGCGAAGCGCTTTTGTATGGGCGCTGCTTGGCGGAGTCCACCCAAAGATGATTTGCCAAAAGTACTTGAAATGATTAAAGCTGTTAAATCCTTGGGCTTGGAAACTTGTGTTACATTAGGAATGCTTGGTAAAGAACAAGCGGAGCAATTAAAGGAAGCAGGTTTAGATTTTTATAATCATAATTTAGATACTTCTCCTGAGTTTTATAAAAAGATTATTACGACTCGTACTTATCAAGACCGGATTGATACACTAAAATACGTGAGGGAAGCGGGTATTAACGTCTGTTGCGGTGGCATTTTGGGCATGGGGGAAACGCGGGATGATAGAATTGCATTACTAATGCAGTTGTATCATCTATCTGAGCCTCCGACGAGCATACCCATTAATCAGCTTATTTCTATGAAAGGGACTCCATTAGAAAACGTGAGTCTTTTGGATTCGTTTGAATTTATAAAAACTATTGCGGTAACGCGACTTATGTTTCCTCATTCAATGGTTCGTCTATCGGCAGGTCGGGAAGATATGAGTGATGAATTTCAAGCCTGGTGTTTTATGGCTGGTGCAAATTCCATTTTTTGCGGGGATAAATTATTGACTGCAAAAAATCCGGAGCGAAGTTGTGATATTGATTTATTAAATCGATTGGGATTTAAAACACCTGTACCGATAGCAGTATAAAATATGCTATTGGCGAAGATTAGAAATAGATTAGACCGGTACATGCAAGATGGACTTTTGCGGAGACAAGTGATTATTAGTGAGCGGAAGGATAATTGGATTAAAGTTAATGGTGAATCTTGTATAAATTTTTGCAGTAACGATTATCTAGGTTTAGCTAGTCATCCAGCAGTAAAAGAATCATTAATGAAAGGTATACAGAAATATGGTGCTGGTAGTGCTTCTTCTGCGTTGATTGCTGGTTATTTTGAGTCACAACAAGAATTGGAAAAAAAGTTCGCCGCGTTTTTAAATCGTGATCAAGCTGTTTTTTTTAGTTCGGGGTATATGGCAAATCTAGGGACTATAACCTCGTTATTAAATCGGGAAAGTGTTGTTGTTTCAGATAAACTTTGTCATGCATCTTTGTTAGATGCCATTCAACTTTCCAAGGCAAAGCATTATCGTTATAGGCACAATGATCTTGCTCATTTTAAGTTTTTGTTACATGCAAAAAAACCGGATTTCATAGTGACGGAAGGTAATTTCAGTATGGAAGGTGACCTTGCAATATTGCCGTCTATGATTAAATTGTTTACCACCATTCCCGCCATATTAATTGTTGATGATGCCCATGGTATTGGAGTATTAGGTAAAAATGGGGGAGGTAGCAGTGATTATTGGGGGCTCAGTCAAGCAGAAGTGCCTTGTTTAATCGCTTCTTTAGGCAAGGCGTTTGGTTGTGCTGGTGCTATGGTCTCTGGTCAGAGAGATCTCATGGAGGCCGTTCTGCAGTTTTCAAAAACTTATCGGAACACCACCGCTTTACCGCCTGCTATTTCCTCCGCCGCTTTAAAATCGCTTGAAATTATTCAAACAGAAAGTTGGCGTCGGGATTGGCTTAATGAAATTATACAATTTTTCATTCATCAAGCCCATGAAAAAGGACTCGTGCTCATTTCTACTGAGATAACACCTATTAAATGCCTACTTGTTGCTGATAATAAAAAAACGCAAATTATCCAAAAAAAAATGATGGAAAAGGGTTTTTTTATTTCTTGTATACGTCCACCCAGCGTGCCTGAAAAAACAGCTAGAATTCGGATCTCTTTTAATTGTTTTCATACCAAAGAACAAATTAGTCAATTAGTGCAACAGCTTGCTTTGCTATTATGTTGAAAATATGTTAAAAAAATCACTAACTTTATTTATTTCCGGATGGGGATTTAGAGCGGATTTGATAAAAGAAAGTTCTTGTTATTGTAGTGATTTTACTTTAATCGACTTACCTCACTTGAATGAATTAACACTCGATTTGATCGTAAAGCGTTTAGTTATGAATATCACTAATGGCAGTATTATAATAGGATGGTCTTTAGGTGGTTTAATAGCTATTAAATTGGCCTCGCTTTTTCCTAAAAAAGTTAGAAAATTAATTTTGTTGTCAAGTTCACCTCGGTTTGCTAAAGATAAAGGATGGAAGGGTATCAGAAAAAATGAAGCTATTAAGTTCTTGAACCTTGCAAAAAATAATATCACATGTTTGTTCGACTATTTTTTGTTTCTAGTTAATTATCCTAATACTACGGTTTATTATAAAACATTGCTAATTAAACACTCCATTGATTGGCAGGCAAATAAAAGTTATCTCATAAAATATTTAGAAATTTTATTTTCGATAGATATCAGAGAATTATATAGATCTATTGAAATTCCCATACTTTATCTTATTGGAGAAAAAGACGCGATTGTGCAACTTAATGCTGAGAAGCTTATGCGCCTTAATAATCGTACTAAAATCTATTCGATTTCAAAAGGAGGGCATATGATTTTCATTTCTCACGAAGCGGAATGCAGAGAACAATTAACTCAATTTATAAACGACGATGAATGATATAAAAGTTAGAATTCAACAATCATTTAATAATGCATCAGATACCTATGATACATACAGTTTTATTCAGCGTGAAGTTTGTAAAAATTTGTTAAAGCAACTGAAAAATTTAAGTTTCCGACACGATGTTATCGCTGATTTTGCTTGTGGTACTGGCATTAGCACACAGGAGATTATGAATGCATTTTCTTGTAGAACACTTTACGCTATTGATTTTAGCGATAAACTTTTGGCAAAGGCTAAAAATAAAAAATTAGGTTCTAAGGTTGTTTTTATTTTAGCTGATTTTGATGACATCGTTTTTTTAAAAAATTGTTTTCAGTTACTCGTGTGTAATATGGGATTTCAGTGGGCGTTAGATTTAAAGCACACATTAACGACATCGTTTTTGCAACTAGCAGATTTCGGTGTAATGGCTTTTTCAATTCCATTGCAAGGTACTTTCCACGAGCTAAAAAATGATTATCGAAATTACTTTTTAGATTCACAATCCATTGTCGATTTGTTAGAAGACACTGGTTTTGAAATTTCTTCTTTTCGGGAAGAAAATTTTGTTGAGGCATTTAATACACCGATAGAAACGATTCGTTCTATTAAAAATATAGGCGCTAATTGTTTGATTCATAGCAAGAGAGAAAAAGGGTTACTCTCGATTCGTCGGATAAAAAATACTCAATTAACTTATCGAATTGGCTTCTTTATTGTAAAAAAATCCATCATCTAAAAGTCAGACAATTGATTTTCCTATTGTACTCTTTAAGCAATGCAATAGATCATGGAGTGTGAATATGGCATTTAAATTTTTTATTACTGGCACTGATACCGGGATTGGGAAAACTTATGTGAGTGTAGCACTGCTACGAAAATTTAATAATGAAGGTTTTTCTACTTTCGGAATGAAGCCTATTGCGTCTGGTTGTCACCGGATAAATCATAAGCTTTATAATAAAGATGCGCTTGCTTTACAAAAAGTTTCTTCAATTAAAAAAGCTTATGAATATATTAATCCTTTCGCTTTCGAAGCACCTATCGCGCCGCATATCGCATCTCAGCTAAATAATCAATCTGTTGAAAAACATAAAGTGGTAGACATAATAAATCGAACATTTAGAATACCAGCCGATGTATTTGTTATTGAAGGTGTTGGAGGTTGGTTTGTTCCATTAAATGAAAAAGAATTAATGTCTGATGTAGTGAAATTACTTAATATCCCCGTGATTTTAGTGGTAGGTATCCGGTTAGGTTGCCTAAATCACGCACTTTTAACGGTAGCAGCGATTAGGCAAGCTAAAATTCCGCTGGTAGGGTGGGTAGCTAATTGTTTACAACCTGATATGTCAGTACTTGCTGAAAATATTGAGACATTGAAGAACCAAATAAGAGCCTCTTGTTTAGCGGTGTTACCACGTGGAGACAAGGCAGAAGATTACTTCAGTGATTACTTCAGTAATGTAGTATCACCGGAAGAAAAAACTTTTTGAGAACCATCTGATAGTTGTAATAGTAAGTGTCCTTTTTCATTAATTCCAACGCCTTCTCCATAGAATTCCCGTTGACCAGATCGAAGTCGCATCTGTTTTTTAAACAAATAATCTCTTTTTTTCCAAAGCGTCAAAAACGGATTAAATTCTTCTTTTTCAAAACGAGAAAGATTGTCGACTAATCGATTGATAAGAGCAGAACAAAGCTGATTTCTATCTTGGTAGAAGCCTGTCAATTTTTTAATTGAAGTCCAATTATCATTGTCAGTGTCCATATTTACATTGAGTCCAATACCAATAATAACAGAACACGACCCATGTGTTTCTGTTTCAATAATTTCAATTAAAATCCCAGAGAGTTTTTTATCATCACAGATAATATCATTCGGCCATTTCATCAAAATATCTTTAGGAATGTGGCAGACAGTTTCAATCGCATTACAAACTGCCATTCCACAAACCAAACTTAAACCGGTTAATGCGCTAATATCTTTATTAAAAAGATATTTTAACGATAAATAAATATTCTGTCCGAAAGGCGAATACCATTTTCTTTTAAAACGACCCTTGCCGTGAGTTTGCATTTCAGCAGTGCAAATATGTAATTTATTTGAATGTTTAATAGTTTTTAAATACTCATTAGTTGAACTTATTTGTTCGAATAGATCAATATGAAGGAATTTTTTTTCAACGGAAGATTTAATTTTTTGCTTACTAAGTAAAAATAGTGGTTGATATAATTTGATGGATCGGACAGAAATTTGGAAATTTTCATTTTTTTTGTGATCTTTCACGCTACTGTTAGAATTAAGGTCTCACGGTGGAACTTACCGTTACTTGATGACATCAGAATTTAAATTAAATTGCTTTCTTTTTATCAAAATTGCTTTTTACCATACACGTAGTATTATAACCTAGATGAGATTAGTACATCAAGCCTTTGGAGCCGCGGTAGTTGCTAGATGGGGTTCTTTTGGTTACAGCTTTTTCTTATGATACGACCCCTTGCTCTTTATATTGGCTTACGCTACACGCGAGCGAAACGTCGTAATCACTTTATCTCTTTCATTTCCTTGGTTTCAATATTGGGTATTACCCTGGGAGTAGCAGTGTTAATTACTGTTTTATCTGTTATGAACGGATTTGATTATCAAATTCGTACGCAATTTTTTGAAATTGCTCCTTCAGTTACTGTTATAACAAACAAAGATATTAATCAAAGTTGGTCAAATTTACAAAAGATTATTGATGCTAATCCGCGTGTAGTTGCGTCAGCTCCGTTTGTTGCTGGAACAGGTATTTTAAGCAATTCAGGTGTTGTTAGTGGTGTAAATGTATTGGGAATACTACCCTCCCAAGAAATGAAAATTTCTCAGCTTAATAAAAAAATGACGAGAGGACAGTTAAGTAGTTTAAGGGAAGGGAGCTATAATATGATTATTGGGCGAAAGCTGGCAGATCAATTGGGATTAGATGTAGGGGATAGAATTAACCTCTTCACACCTCAGATGACAACAACTCCTCTAGGGATTTTTCCTCGGTTTCGTCGTTTTACAGTGAGTGGTATTTTTACTACGAAGAGCGGCTTTGATTTTGATATCGGTATTATTTATATTAATATGAAGGATAGCATAAAATTATTTCCCCATGGAGAGAATGGGTTACATGTTAAAATAAAAAACATTTATCAAGCAGCGATGGTTTCTCATGAGTTACAAAAATCACTTATGAGTAGTTTTTTCATCACAAATTGGACAGAAAAGTTTGGTCCATTTTTTAATGCCATTGCGATGGAAAAAACTATTATGTTTATTATTTTATCATTAGTCGTAGTAGTAGCTACTTTTAATCTAGTTTCTATGTTAGTAATGGTTGTTAATGATAAACGAGCAGATATCGCTATTCTTCGCACGTTGGGAGTGAGTCCACGAACTATTATGTCAGTTTTTATTATTCAAGGATCTATTGTTGGTCTTATTGGAACGTTCATTGGTATTATTGTTGGCGTAATTTTATCACTAAATGCCACGACTATTGTTAATAAGATTCAGGAATACTTTCATATACAATTTATTAAAAGCTCAGTTTATTTTGTAAATTTTTTGCCATCTCAGTTACAGTGGTTAGATGTCATTAGTGTTGCCTTTATTGCTTTGACACTAAGTTTAGTTGCGACTATTTATCCTGCATTTATCGCTTTGCAGACAGAGCCAGCAGAGACCCTGCGATATGAATAATGGACCAATAATTTGCTGTAAAAAATTGAGTAAAATCTATTTTGAAGGAAAATTACGAGTTTCTGTTTTACAGGATGTCGATTTTTCATTATTTCAAGGAGAACGATTAGCAATTATGGGAGCCTCAGGGGCAGGGAAATCTACATTTTTACAATTGTTAGCTGGGTTAGATAAGCCAACTTCCGGTAAAGTTGAGGTGGCCGGAAAAGATATAACTCATTTAAATGAGTATGAAAAGGGCTTGTTACGTAATCAGTATTTAGGATTTATTTATCAGTTCCATCATCTAATACCAGAATTTAATGTGTTAGAAAATGTTTGTATCCCGCTATTGGTACGTAGACGTGTTATGAAGCTAAAACAAATTAAAGAAAAGGCATTACTTTGTATTGAGCAGGTGGGTTTGATTCATCGGCAAAAATACCGTATAGGAGAATTATCAGGTGGTGAAAAACAACGAATAGCCATTGCGAGAGCATTAGTGACTGAACCGCGTTGTGTTTTAGCTGATGAACCTACCGGAAATCTAGATCAAGATACCGCAGAACACATTGCTGATTTAATGTTGCATCTTAATTATTCTCTTAATATTAGTTTTTTGGTTGTCACACATAATTGGCATTTTGCTGAAAAGATGGAGCGAATTTTGTTATTAGACAAAGGCCAATGTTATTTACAAACTAAAGAGGAATAATTGAATAAAAAAAATCACTCTCGTTATCTTAAAGAAAGCAATCAGACCTACCTAGAACTGTCGTGCTCAGTGTTAGTACGGATATTGTAAATGTTATTTATGTATCCACCCATGAGAGATGAGAAAGTTATTTTGCTGAGGTAAACTCGTAATAGTGATGACTACCAGCGCGGATACTAACTGGCAAGAGGAGTATAAGCAGATGAACGTGATTATTTTAGGTACTCAATGGGGGGATGAAGGGAAAGGCAAAATTGTTGATATGCTTACGGAGCAAGCGGCAGCGGTAGTACGTTTTCAAGGCGGGCATAACGCCGGTCATACGTTGATTCTCGATGGCGAAAAAACGGTATTACGTTTAATTCCTTCTGGAATTTTAAGAGAAGGTGTATTGTGTTTTATTGGTAATGGAGTGGTTCTATCACCGCAAGCCTTAATGGAAGAAATTCAAAAACTGGAAGCTAAAGGTATTCCCGTAATAGACCGTCTTCGAATTAGCTCAGCTTGTAATTTATTATTACCTTATCATATAGCACTCGATAAAGCACACGAAACAGCTCTCGGAGATAGAGCGATTGGTACAACAGGATGTGGCATTGGACCTGCTTACGAAGATAAAGTGGCACGGCGTGGTATTCGTGCGATGGATTTGTTACATCCAAAGATCTTGTTTGACAAAATAAAAAGAGCGACGACTTATCATAATTTCCGATTGGAACAGTATTATCATCAAAGCTCTCTAGATCCTCAAAAAATTTATTACCAATTAATGGAACTTTGTAAAAAAATGAATCCCATGATTGGAGATGTTTCATCTCTTTTAGGAAATTTACAGCGACAAGGAAAACACATTATTTTTGAAGGTGCGCAAGGTTCTCTGCTGGATATTGATTTAGGCACATATCCTTATGTGACTTCATCAAACACGACAGCGGGGGCTGCGGCCACGGGAAGTGGATTTGGTCCGCTGTACTTTGATCAAGTTGTTGGTATCACAAAGGCCTATGTAACACGTGTAGGTGCAGGTCCGTTTCCTACAGAATTAAAAGATGTTGATGGTATAAAGATAGCAAAACGAGGCAATGAATTTGGTTCCGTCACAGGGCGTCCTAGACGTTGTGGTTGGTTTGATGTGGTAAGTATGCGTCGTTCTATTCAAATTAATAGCTTGACGAAAATTGTATTAACAAAGCTCGATGTCTTGGATAAATTTGAAATTATTCGTCTGTGTACGGCTTATCAGTGTAATGGTAAAACATTACGCGAATCACCCTTTGATCAGTCTTTGTTAGAGACTTGTAAGCCGAAATATGAGGAGATGCCAGGTTGGAAAACTTCGACTTTCGGTTTGACGGATTACAACCAAATGCCAGAAGCGGCACAAAACTATATTGCGCGTATTGAAGAATTGGTGGAAGTGCCAATGACTATTATTTCTACCGGTCCTGACCGTAAGCATACTATTATTCGAGAAGATATTTTTTCTTTATAATTGTCTTTTAATTAGTAATTAGCTTTTAATTTTAATTAGAGTACTTTAATAAAAACGTAATGATCAACCAACAACGCGAAAAATAAGAGTGTGAGATACCAAATACTGTAACGAAAAGTTTTTATCGGTACTTCTTCGTTATCGCTAATCAATAAACGAATAGCCCAATAAATAAAACCAATATTGATTAAACAGACAACGGAAAAATAAATCCACCCTGACATTTTAATTGCAAATGGTAACGAACTGATGATTGCTAATCCCAATGTGTAAAGCAAAATATTCAGTTTAGTATAAGGAATTCCATGCGTATTAGGTAACATAGGAATTTTTGCTTTTGCATAATCATCAATGCGATGAATCGCGAGTGCCCAAAAGTGAGGTGGTGTCCAGATAAAAATAATTAGCAGTAGAATTAAGCTGGGTGGATCAATATGATCTCTAACTGATACCCACCCAAGCATAGGTGGCGCTGCGCCTGCTAGACCACCAATAACAATATTTTGTGATGTAGTATGCTTTAAATAAAGTGTGTAAACACCGGCGTAACCAATGAGTGTAAGGGCAGTTAACAATGCAGTTAGGAAATTAATAAAACTTATTAAAATGATCATCGATGAAAGAGATAATAGAATCGCAAAAATAACCGCATTCCGTTGGCTTATCTTACCTTGCACAATAGGACGATGATTAGTTCGATGCATTAATTGGTCAAGATGATGCTCCAGCAAATGATTAAATGTCGCCGCTGAAAAGGCGGCAAGAGCAATACCTAAATTACCAAACAGTAAAATGCGCCACGGCACAATTATCCTAGCCGGACTTGCCAAACACATACCTACAACGACTGTCAATAACATTAATAAAACAATTCGAGGTTTGCATAACTGCAGATAATCACACCATGTAACACTTTTTGTGACACTCTTTTGAATAAAGGGTACTATTTTAGTATGTGTTTTCATAATAAGCCCATGGTGCTTTACTGTACTGTCCAAGCTTCCTAAAACGTTTATCAATTCGACGTCGTTTTAATGCTGATAAATGATCAAGGAAGATAATACCATTTAAATGATCCAATTCATGCTGAATACATTTTGCCATAAAACCGTTAACTTCAAATTCCATAGATTTTCCATAACGATCTCGTGCATGGACTTTAATTTTTGCTGCGCGTATTACTTTTTCATAAATACCACCACCAACGGACATGCAGCCTTCTGCTTCAATATGTTTACCGATGCAATAAATGATTTCTGCATTAACTAAACATAAAGGTTTATTTTTTTGAGGAGAAAAATCGATAACGGTAATGTGTTTTGGACTTTTGAAATCCAGTTGTGTAGCAGCAAGGGCTGCGCAATTTTCTGTGTTATAGTGTGTTTCAAACATTTCATCAATAATTTTTTGTAATGTATCGTCAAATTTTTTTACCGGCTCTGCAATGGTTTTCAACCGTGGATTAGGATATTGCAAAATTTTGAGCATGTGGATTACCTGTTCTGAGTGCCGAGGAGAGGATTTGAACCTCTACGGAGCTACCTCCACAAGTTTCTGAAACTTGTGTGTCTACCAATTCCACCACCTCGGCATAGGCGTAAAACTCTATCTTTGAACCTGAAAAATGTCAAATCGGCCGTTTTATTCGATAAACATAAATTTATAGATATAATTCGCTAGCTATCCTATTCATAGGCTAAGACTAAGATTGGTAGTTTTCGCTTTCTATGCCAAAAAGGAATTTTTTCATTTCTTCTTCCAGAAATTGGCGAGATTTAGGTTCAATCACGTTCAAGCGATATTCATTAATAAGCATGGTTTGATGAGTAAGCCATGCTTGCCATGCTTGTTTAGAAATATGTGCGTAAATTCGTGCTCCAAGTTCACCAGGGTAAGGGTGATAAGTAAGACCTTCGGCTTCTCTTCCCAGTTTTTTACAGAAAACACGTCGTGTCATATTAGTAGCATTTATTTTTGAGTTAGTTGATTAAGCAACCGGCTTACCGGAGCAGCAATACCTCCAGGTAGCACTGAATTTTTCTTATACCAGATTTGTGGTTCATATTCTATGAGGTGCGTTTGTTTTCTTTTCACTTGTAACAAAACCGGTTTAATTTCTAGCTGGAAATGAGTAAATTGGTGAAAAAAAGAACTCCATTGCTCCTGTACAGTCGCTTCAATGCCAAGATTCATTCGACACCAGGCTTCTATGTTTTCCTCAATTGAACATTCAGGAAAGCTCCATAATCCTCCCCAAATCCCTATTTGTGGACGCTTCTGAAGCAAAATGTTTCCCTCAGGATTTTGTAATAACAACATATATATAATTTTCTTATATCGATTAGATTTTTGTTTTTTAATAGGAAATTCCACTTGTCGCGATTGCTGATAAGCAACACAACCTGTCTTTAAGGGACACAAAATACATTTTGGTTTCGTGCGAGTACAAATTATTGCGCCGATGTCCATCATTGCTTGATTGTAATCCCAGCAACGATTTTTAGGCGTATACTTTTCTGCAAAATTCCAGAGTAAATTAATTCCAGTGTATTGGTTAGTAGGGATATCAATGGCACAAAAGCGGGCTAATACGCGTTTTATATTACCATCTAAAATAATAGCGTATTTATTCATTCCTAATGATAAAATGGCTCCTGCAGTTGAGCGACCGATACCGGGTAAAGCGGATAATGCCGCTACAGTTTTTGGAAAATGACCTCGATGATCTTTATAAATAATTTGTGCTGTGAGATGTAAGTTACGGGCGCGCGCATAATATCCAAGTCCTGACCAATGAGCGAGGACGTTATCAATCTTCGTTAATGCCAGTGCTTCTATGGTTGGGAAGCTTTTTATGAAGTGTTGGAAATAAGGAATAACCGTAGAAACTCGGGTTTGCTGCAACATAATTTCTGACACCCAAACACGATAAGGTGTAGCGTTGCTTTGCCATGGAAGATCGTGGCGACCACAGCGTTCAAACCAATCTAATATTGCTAAAGCAAACTGTTTCGAGTCCATAACTAAATCAACAGAAGATCGAAATTTCATTCTTCCCATTTAATCATAATGGGTTTTTAAAAGAACAAATCAAACTGCGCTGTCGCTATATTATCGCTTTTTAAAAAATTAGAACGTGCTGAAATAGCACTGACAGAGTAACTTACGTCATGACAGTATTCTAATGCCAAGTTTGTGTTTCTCCAAATATTTATATTGTAAAAAACATTATAGCGGTCTTGAGGTAATCCAAGAGCTAGTGCTTGACTTGTGTGACCATAACCAACACCAATTGAATTGGATTTAGAACCTACTTTAAATGTACAGCTCGCTTCTGTATGAAAGGCTGTTGGGCGTGCTCCTTGATTAGCAAAATTAATGTCGTTGACATCAAACCTTTTTACTGCCCCTATATATTCTGCGAGAAAGACTATTGGTCTAATGTCTAGGGTGCAATAAACACTTAGGGCAGGAACACGATATCTTAAATTTTCTTTGTTGGAAAAGACTGTGGCTTGTATCCCTTGGGAATCTGCGAGATTAGAAATATAACCAGTACCTACTTCACCATTCATACAGCCACCATCGTTGGTAGTATCGCTGAATTCATAACCAATATCTGTTCCCCATTCATTACTTTGATTATTACCGCTACTGAAGAGGTTATTGGTTAATCCTTGAAAACCATATACTTCCGCATGGAACATATGACTGCCTGTTTGCTGATAGCCGAAAGTTAAGGTACGTGCTCGAGTACGCCCCAAGACTTGTGTTACCGGAGTAGTTACCATCAGACTACTATAACGGCCGAATGGTACATATACTTGTCCAATACTTGTGTAAAGAGGAAACTGACTCAAATTACCGATGGTAATAAAAGCTCGGTTTATAAACAATCGAGAACCGTTTCGATGCTCATCTGGGTCGTAATTTAGGACCATGTAACCTGATACCCAAGAGTCGCTTTGCACGTAAGTACCTAATTCAACACCGCTAAAATTAATACTACCACTTCGTGGACTAATATAAGTACCTCTGTAAGAAGTCTGGCCCTCCAGCTTTCCAGTTAAAATTACTCGCGGTAAGTTTGACGCAGATGATGATAATTCATTTTCTTTTTGCGTAGCTTGATATTGCCGTAGGAGTAATCGAGAGTCTTCTCGAACACTGGCTATGTTGATAATCAGCTTAGATCCATCAAAAGTGGTATTTTTATTCAAATAAGGTCCGATATCTAAGTGGAAGGCGTGGTCCTGCTGGGATTGATAGTGCTGTTGGGATCGATTTTTGTGGTACTCTTCTGCTTGACAACAATAATGGATAGCTTTGCCTCTTTTGTTGGGAAAAGGCCTCTTTTGCTTGTACCGCTCTGTTCGTTCACGCAGTTCATCTTTAGCCTGCAGACAGCTGATCCGTTTCTTGATCTGTTGATCTGTTGCAGTAGTATTACCAACAAATGTGGCACAAAAAGCGCTAGAAATACATAAACCCCATAAACCTAATAATGTAAAAATAACTAATCTAAATGACGATGGCAGCACGGTCCTTTCTCTTCTTACAATTATCTCAGACGAAGTAACAATAATACCGTTACCAAATCCGCTACAAATATTCCTCAATTATACATGTTAGAACTGATATATAGCACAGCACGTATATCTTATGCAATGCCGGAGTTTCTTTAATTTTAAGTGAGGCAAGTTAGATTAAAGAATTCTGTCTAACTTCATTGCAAATCTAAATGATTATTGTTTTAAAAAAAGTGAGTTAGAAAACACATAAACTTTGTTCACTATCATGCATAAACCAATGTTTTTTGATCCTAATTAAGTAATTAAGTAGTCGAGAAACTCTATTGTTGAATTTAAAGTTTAACTGCCATGTTATTTTATGATCTTATATCACCCCTTGCTTTTATAAGGCTTTAGGCTCTACATTAAGAATGGGTTGGACTACACTAAATAAAAATTATAAGGAGGGGTTTTTATTAACAGAGTTCCTTCTTTACAAGCGTTTTCTCATTAATTACAATCGATTGGAATTCATTTACTAACAGAAAGACAGGATACCTGTGATAATGACAATTATTTTTATTGCCTTAGCTTGTTTTGCACTGATACTTCTTATCATTATTATCGCGATTTCTGTGTTTAATCGTGGAAGAAGTCGCACGGAGAGAATTACTCCGGAACATTATAGCAACAATATATAGTTGTAAACAAATTTACGTAGGTAATTTATCTTATTATGTTTGTGAAAACGATTTGCAAAGCTATTTTTCCCGTTTTGGTGCGATTAAAACGATTAAAATTGTTAGAAACTTTCGGACAGGTCGCTCCTCGAGAGGTTACGCCTTTATTACTTATATTGGTGCATATGCTGGTGCAAAGCGGGCAGTTAAAAAAGGCATTGACAGCTCATGGTAAAGATCTTCAGGAACGATTATTGGTAATTCGGATTGCTAAATTGAGACAGCAGCAACATACGTATACATATTCATGTGTACATGCATTAGGTGAAAGTTTTAGTTCTTAGTTTTAGTACAAGCAAACCTAATTTTGATAATTTGAGGCGTATTTTTCGGCCATTTAGTATTTTCAGTTACTGCATACATGATCCTTTGAGAAAAAGAAAAAAGTGATAAAAGGATGGAGATTATTTAATAATAAAAAACTTCGACAAGAGGAGGAGAGACGTTGCAACTTGATCTTTTGAACGACCCACTAGAACAATTTAAACTTTGGCACGATGAAGCTGAAGAAAATAAATTAAGCGATCCAGATGCCATGACTTTGGCAACAGCAAACTTAGAGGGAAAACCTTCGGCTCGTACCGTTTTATACAAAGGTATTACTAAAGGTGGATTTCTTATTTTTACTAATTATTATAGTCGAAAGGCACTCGAGCTTGCAGAAAATCCGTACGCTACCTGGATGTTTTATTGGCCAAGTATTTATAAGCAAGTACGAGGAGAAGGATATGTTGAACGATTAACGCGTGAAGAATCGGAAGATTATTTTGAAACGCGACCCTATGAAAGTAAAATTAGCGCTTGGGTGTCAGAGCAAAGTCAAGAAATCCCTAGTCGTGAATATTTAATTTCTCGCTATAAAAAGTATCGGGAAAAATTCGAAGACGAAGTATTTTGTCCTGAATACTGGGGTGGTTTCCGTTTAATTCCGAATCGAATGGAATTCTGGATTGAGCAAGATCATCGTCTACATGATCGCTTTTGTTATTTAAAAGAAAAGCACCAATGGAAAATTATTCGTCTTGCACCCTAACGTCCTATTTCTAGTATTCTTTTTTTTTTGATGAATCTCATTAAAAAACACTCTTACACCTATGGCTTGTTATGTGCACTAAAATTTTCGATGATAACCATACTACCCACATATGCTATAGTAATGATTTTTAAAAATCAAAATATTCACAATATTAGGACCACATCATTAATAAATCCCACTAATAATGAACTACTCCCCAGTATTTTAACAAACAGATAAACATCAGATAGATCTAGTTAAATGCAGTTATGATTTGTGACTTGATAAATTTTCCGTTGCCGCCTAACCTCATATAAACAGATTCCGCAAGCAACCGATACATTTAAACTCTCAACAGTGCCCTCTAGTGGGATTTTAACCAAAAAATCACACCGTTGCATTGTTAATTGTCGCATGCCTTTCCCCTCACTACCTAATACAATAGCAATATCACCTGTCAAATCGACATCCTGAATATGAGATGCCGCTTCAGCAGTTGTTCCCACAATCCAAACGCCTTCTTTCTGAAGGCTCAAAAGTGTTCTGGATAAATTTGTGACACGAATAAACGGTATCGCTTGTGTTGCACCACAAGCGATCTTACGAACAGTTGATGTAATCCCCACTGCCCGATCCTTTGGAACAATTACTACTTGTACACCAAATGCATCTGCGCTTCGAAGAGAGGCTCCTAAATTATGAGGATCTTTTACTCCATCAAGAATTAATAACAATGCCGGCGATTCACGGTTTTTTAAAATACTAATCAACGACTCTTCATTAAAAGTATCAGAATATTCACATCTTGTTGCTACAGCAACAATCCCCTGATGATGTGCATCTGTTAAATCATCTAATTTATCACGAGACACACGAACAATAGATACGTCTAATTTTTTTGCCTTTGCGATTAAGGATCGTACTCGTTGATCTTTTCGAGTTTCCTGAACATATAAATTTAAAACAGATTGTGGTGACGAATCCAGCATGGCTCTCACTGAATGAATGCCATAAATAATTTCTAAGCTATCCATAACTTATTCAACTTGTTACGCATACCCATATACACATTCTCATAGTTTTATCTCAATAATTTTATATAATAACAAATGTGAACTGGCTTATTATTTGCGCTTTTTCGTTACTTATGTTTGTAGGTTGTACTTCTCAAATGAAAGACGGTCCACTCAATTCTAGAATTAACGTAAGTAAAATCCTAGACATACAACCCAAATCATTGACTCGCAGTAAATACGGTAATCCCTCTTCATATATAGTTAACGGAAAGCGTTATTATATATTAAAAACAGCACGCGGCTACGCAAAGCGTGGCATCGCTTCATGGTACGGCACTAAATTTCACGGTCAACTAACTTCAATTCGAGAGCCTTACAATATGCTCGCCATGACGGGCGCAAGTCCTGTCTTACCCATTCCTTGTTTCGTCCGTGTTACTAATTTAAATAATAATAGATCAGTTATTATTAAGATTAACGATCGAGGCCCTTTTACCTCTAATCGGATCATTGATTTGTCTTATGCTGCCGCAAAAAAACTCGACTATGTGAACAAAGGTACCGCCTTAGTTTATGTTAAAGCCATTACTTTCAATCATCACCATATATCGGGTCACCGTACCATGTTAGCAACAGTACCGTCAACACACTCACAAAAATTATTTTTACAATTAGGCGCATTTTATAAATTCTCTCATGCTAAAAATTTAAAAATTCAACTTCATGATTATATCAAAAACCCCATTTTAATACTTAAAAACATCTATTGTAATTATCTTCCGCTTTATTGTGTTCAAATTGGTCCTTTGCAAGATATTAGTGCATCCAATTATTTACAGAAAAAACTAAAAAAGTTAGGCTTTAGGGAAATAGTAATCATTGTTAATTGAGTAATAAATGTAATCATGACAAAAACTATTACCTGGCAGACGGTACTTGGTGATGAAAAACAAAAGCCATATTTTCAAAAAATTCTTAACCATATTAAAAAAGAACGTAGATCAGGAAAAATTATTTATCCACCACAGACGGATATTTTTCATTCTCTGAGACTAACGCCCTACGAATCGGTAAAAGTAGTTATTTTGGGACAAGACCCTTATCATGGACCTAATCAGGCACATGGACTTGCTTTCTCTGTACGCCTTGGCATCCCTATTCCCCCTTCCTTGCAAAATATTTTTAAAGAACTACATAGTGATTTGAACTTATCCATTCCATTTCATGGTTGTTTAGAAAAATGGGCAAAACAAGGTGTCTTACTTCTCAATACCACTTTAACTGTTGAGGCTGGCAAACCCCAATCACATATTAATATTAATTGGCATCAGTTTACTGACCAAGTTATCGTTAGGTTAAATAACCACCATAAGGGAATTGTGTTTTTACTATGGGGATCTTATGCCCAACAAAAAGCTCAATTAATTAATAAACTCCGCCATCGGATTCTTAAAGCGTCTCATCCTTCTCCTTTATCGGTAAAACGGAGTTTTTTCGGTTGCCGACATTTTTCAAAAGCCAATGCATTATTACGAAACATGGGTCGTCGACAAATCGATTGGTCATTAGACTAACTGCTGACTCATAACTAAGGTGCCAAATGAAATTCAAAGACTGATAAAGGCACAAGCTTGAGATTAATATCATATTGACT
The DNA here is from genome assembly GCF_018107685.1 of Coxiella endosymbiont of Amblyomma nuttalli. Classification (GTDB taxonomy): domain Bacteria; phylum Pseudomonadota; class Gammaproteobacteria; order Coxiellales; family Coxiellaceae; genus Coxiella. The sequence continues at coordinate 529,648 of NZ_CP064834.1, forward strand.
TAAGTATTGACTTAAAAGGAAAGCTCAAGCACTATAAAAAAACTCTTGCTCCTTCATAAAACGGCCAGATAGCTCAGTTGGTAGAGCAGAGGACTGAAAATCCTCGTGTCGGTAGTTCGATTCTGCCTCTGGCCACCCCCGTTACCGTTAACGAGAAAATCTACCTCACCCACTAGTTATGGAGTGGAATGTTGTACCTTATGACGCGCAGCGTTTTATATATCTATCATATACGTGCACGTGTTGTTAAAATGCGTAAGATGGGATATTTCTTATTTAGGTAATTACTAATTGAATCCATTAAATTTTTATCTTCGCTATTAAACCATTTTGATTCTGTCCATTGTCTCAACCATGTAAGTTGATGTTTAGCTAATTGACGTGTAGCAACAATAGCTTTATAACGCATGATTTCCCAATTGTATTCTCCACTGAGATATTGCCAAATCTGTCGATATCCCACTGTGCGAATAGCTGGCAAATTCGCACTTAAATCATGACGTTGATAGAGTTTTTTAACTTCTTCTAAAAAATTATTTTTTAGCATCTGATCAAAACGTTTCTCGATACATTGATGCAAAAATTCCCGATCATTTGGACTAATAATCAGATTAATGAAATGGTAAGGTAATAAATTGAATCGCTTTGCTATTTGATGATCTGACAATGATTGGCCAGTTATTTCATATACCTCTAAGGCTCGTTGAATGCGCTGAGCATCATTTGGACTAATACGTGTTGCTGATGCCGGATCAATTTTTTTTAATTTCCTATAAAGCGCAGGCCAACCGTTTATATCTGCTTTTGCCTGAATTTTTTTTCGAATATTTTCATTGGCAGTGGGTAAATCAGAAAATCCTCTGTGCAATACATGAAAATACAACATCGTCCCTCCCACTAATAAAGGGATATGATTACTAGCATGAATGGCCCTAATTTCTCGTAAGGCATCATTATAAAACTGACCCACAGAATAAGAATGAGAAGGATCGCAAATATCAATTAAACGATGTGATATCTTATGAAGCACTTTAGTTTGTGGCTTAGCTGTACCGACGTTCAAACCACGGTAAACCATAGCAGAATCCACACTAACAATTACCAGCGGAAACTTTTTTGCTAATTTGATAGCCAAACCGGTTTTACCACTAGCAGTCGGACCCATTAAACAAATGACAAATGATTTTTCTTGATTCATTATCATGTATTCCGCCCTTGTTGTCCTCGAACCACTCTCGAACGTAACAGCCAATCTAATTTATGAATCTTGAATTAATTCAATACGTGAGTCAATCATACATTGCAAATCACTATAATTCGTTCTTTCAAAACTAAATCTACTAGCACACAGCATATAAAGCAGAGTATCGATGAATAATTATTCTTAATATTCAAAGCCTAAAAAGCGTTTAATTAGTTTATTAAATTGATGTCATCTTTTGTGGATACTAATAGCTAGATTATGGGCTATTTTTTTGCAATCCAATCAACACTACTTTATTAAATTTTTGTTTTGAAAGCCAAGTTCCCATAGGGGGATTATGAATGAAATAATCTCGAATACCTTGCATTAAAGCAAAAGCAATGCGTTGTTGATATATATGATTTAATAAACGATGTTCTTCATAACGATTTGAAATAAAACCAGTTTCTACTAAAAGTGAAGCAATATCAGGAGATTTTAAAACAACAAAAGCAGCCTGTTTAACGTAGTGATGATGCAAAAATAACGTTGAGCTAAGCGAGTGAATAATTTTCTTTCCAATTAATAAACTTGTGTGAATAGTCGCTGTTTGAGATAAATTAATTAGTACAGATTTCAGTAAGGTATTTTTGTCATTTAGATTCACTCCTCCTATAAGCTCCGACTCATGCTCTCTCTTTTTTAACCATCGTGCTGCTTCAGTGGTAGCACCGCGTGAAGATAATGTAAAAACCGAAGCGCCTTGAGCTTTGTGGTCTTGACACGCATCTGTATGAATAGCAATAAACATATCTGCCTTATAGTGCCGGGCAATAGCTAATCGCCGACGTAAAGTTAAATAGTAATCGCCATTTCTTGTTAAATAAGCTTTAAATCCTGGTTGTTGATTAATGTCTCTTTGCAAGTCACGCGAAATTTTTAATACGATATCTTTTTCATGCGATCCTCCAGGACCTGTTGCTCCTGGATCACGATGACCACCATGCCCCAGGTCTCGACCACCATGTCCTGGATCTATAACTACGATGACATTACTAGATCGATAAGGCAAAGGTGAAACGTTAGTTCTGAAAGAAGTGATAACAGGGGTATTATTTTTTTTCTTTATGTTCACCCCATCTGCACAAGAGTTAGTACAACAAGGTCGTGCAGCTGATAACTCAATGACTAATCGGAAAGAGTTTTTATGTTTGCCTCTTAGTGTAAAGGCGATGGCCTTCATTGGATATTTTAAATCAAAAACAATTCTTAGCATATGATTTTTATCCACCGATGTTCGTGCATATCTGATAGGCGTTTGTCTAAACAATTGAGATGAAAAAGGGTAAGCAAGAATTGCGCTTTGAATATCGAAAACCAAACGATTTGGATTGGTCAAAATAAAATAATGATAATGAGATAACGATGTCATATTAAAAATTATCTGATAATAGATAACATTGGAATAAACATATAATTTATTGAATTTATTAGTATCAGCAAGCGCACTTGAATAACATAGCAACCACAAGCAAAAAATAATCCACCATTTTTGCATGCCGCTACATTAACAATTCTTATCTGTCTTTGACAAATTTTCTTTTCCTCATGTCTATTGATAAGGTCTCTTGTCAAAATTACGAAAGGGAATAATGTCCAAATTAACAAATCTTTTATTAGTTTTGATATCAATATCGATATTAACATGAAACGTAGGCAGCGGTAAAAATCCTTCTGCTCTTTCCGGCCATTCTATCAAAATTATGGAGTCTTTTTCTAAATAATCATATAAACCTATATTCCAGTATTCCTCTGTATCGACAAGCCGATACAGATCCACATGTACCACATGAAAAACTTTTAGTTTATAGATCTCAATTAATGTATAGCTCGGACTTTTAACGAAACCATTATATCCTAATTCCCTCAAAAAACCACGAATGAGAGTGGTTTTTCCAGAACCAATCTCTCCAGTTAAATAAATAACATCTCCTACTTCGCAACAAGAAGCTAACACTTCGCCTAAATCTAACATCGCTTTTTCAGTTGGAACAACTCTTTGAATAGATTGAAACATTAACGCCGATTACTCTGATTAAGGATTAACTAACAATCGCAGATGAGGTAATAAATCAGATGCTAATAATCCACGTTCACCACCCTCTTTCGCAGCATAATCTGCTGCTAATGAATGAAGAAACACTCCAAGTTCAGTCGCTTTTAATAAAGTTAGTCGTTGTGCCAATAATCCACCGATTACACCACTTAAAATATCGCCCATTCCACCTGAAGCCATTCCTGGATTACCCACTGGGCAGACATGAATAGTTTCGCTGTCTCCTTTGATTAACGTTCCTGCCCCTTTTAGCACGACAATACCACGATATTTTTTTTGTAAAGCAGCAATTGCTCGAAAACGATCACGTTGAACATCCTGACACGTCACCTCTAACAAGCGAGAGGCCTCTCCAGGATGCGGTGTTAATATCCAATCATCTCTTTGAAGTGGATGCTCTGATAAGAGAACTAAACTATCTGCGTCAAGTACTTTAGGAAGTTTTGTCTCTAATACCTTATTTAACAAAGATTTTGCCCAATCAGATCTTCCTAAACCGGGGCCTACCACAACTACTATTGCTCGATTGATTAATGGCTCAAGATCTTTAGCTTCGGCTACTTGATGGCACATTAACTCAGGGCGTGATCCACTAACGATGGGAACATGCTCTGGACGTGTAGCGACTGTAACTAAACCCGCGCCAACTCGAGCAGCTGCTTCAGCAGCCATGCGCACTGCGCCACCCATGCCATAATCGCCACCGACAATTAAGGCATGCCCATAAGTACCTTTATGAGAATCTCGCTCACGCTTTGGTAATAAAGAGTGTAAATGTCGCCATTCTAATAAGTGAGTTCGAGGTCGAACTTGTGAAAAAAAAGAATTTGAAAAATTTAAGTTGTTTAATAACAACTTACCACAATAAGCAGGCGCTCGATTTGTATATAGCCCTCGTTTAAATCCAATGAAAGTTACTGTTACATCTGCTTTAACAGCGCAACCTTGAACTTCTCCCGTATCCACATTAATTCCAGAAGGAACATCTACCGCTAATTTTGGCTGCGGAGCTTTATTAATGGTTTCAATGATTTCCGCGTATGGGGTTCTCACGTTTCCAGAAAGTCCACTTCCAAGGAGCGCGTCTACAATAAGATCCCCCTCAAAATGAAACGTACCAGAAAAAGATTGAATCGGTATCTGGCAAGATTTTGCTGCTTTTGCCGCAGCACCACATAGTTGAGCTGATTCGCCGACTAAGTAAACAGTCACTTTTAGTCCGTATTCATGTGCTAGTTGGGCGATAACGAAACCGTCCCCTCCATTATTACCATTTCCACAACAAACGGTAATTGCTTTAACTTCAGGCCAGTGTGCAATAAGGACATCAAAAGCAGCTCTTCCTGCTCGCAGCATTAATTCATGATCGTCAATACCTGCTTTGATCGCCAAACGTTCTAAAGCACAGATTTGACGATTCTGATAGAGTGGTATCATATCTCCATTTAACCACTTTTAAGAACAAAGTCAATTTTTCGATTGTCCAGATTAACACGAGCCACAATCACTCGGATGGAATCGCCCAGTCGATATAGTAAACCACTCCGTTTACCTCGTAAGAGATGATAAACAGGGTCATAATGATAATAATCATTCTCTAAAGCGGTAATATGTACTAAGCCTTCGACATAAATATTATCTAATTCTACAAAAACACCAAAACCAGTGACGTCTACAATATGCCCATCAAAAGTTCGCCCCACTTTATTCAACATATATTCGCATTTTAACCAATCTATTGCATCTCGAGTGGCTCGATCAGCACGTCGTTCTGTCATCGAGCAATGTTCACCTAGACCCATCAAAATTTTTTCCTCATAGTAAAATTTTTTCAAAGATCGTTTTAATAGGTGCCGAATACCACGATGCACAACCAGATCAGGATAACGACGAATGGGTGAAGTGAAATGACAATAGTGTTCATACGATAAACCAAAGTGGCCAACATTTTCCGGACTATAAATAGCCTGTCGTAGTGAGCGGAGCATGACCATTTGTAGTAAATGAGCATCAGATCGTTTTTCAATGCGTAATAGTAACTTAGTATAATCCATTGGCGTTGGTTTATCCCCTCCAGTTAAACGCAAACCAAATGACCGAAGAAACTGTTTGAGATCATGCAGTTTTTGTTCGTCAGGACATTCATGAACACGATATAAAGTTGGAATGTTTTTTTTCTGCAAAAAATGTGAGGCTAATACGTTTGCTAGTAACATACATTCTTCGATAATACGATGTGCTTCATTGCGAGCAACGGGTAGAATACGCTTAATTTTTCCTTTTTTGTCAAATTCGATACGGGTTTCTTTTGTACAAAATTCAATTGCACCACGCGCAATACGCTGCTTCAACAGTTTTTGATATAATTTATGCAGATTTTTAATGTGTGATGGTATCTCCTGATTTCTTGTTTTTGTACCACGTAACATTGCTGCTGCCTGATTGTAAGTTAGTCGTGCCTGAGAACAAATAATGGCCTCATAAAATTGATAGTGATTAACGTGCCCTCGTTTCGTAACATGTATCTCACAAACAATCGACAAGCGATCTTTATGAGGCTTCAGCGAACATAAGCCATTAGATAATATCTCAGGTAGCATAGGAATAACTTGCATAGGGAAATACACGGAATTCCCCCGCAATCGTGCTTCTTGATCAATAGCACTCTCTATTTTGACATAGTGAGATACATCAGCAACGGCTACATAAAGCTCCCAACCATCTGAATTGGATTTGCAATAAACAGCATCATCAAAATCTTTTGCATCTTCCCCATCAATAGTTATAAATGGCAAAGACCGCAGGTCTTTACGTCCATCTTTATCGTGACGTGATATTTCCACAGGAAATGCCTGTGACTCACGTAAAACTGTAGTGGGCCATCGATGAGGAAGCTCATAGGCGCGAATGGCTAGTTTAACTTCCAGACCTGGTGTTAAATGATCACCCAATATTTCAACCACACGACCCATTGGTTGACGTCGCTTAGTTGGTTGTACAATGATTTCGGCAACTACAAATTGGCCCAGTTTTGCTTTATTTTCTTGTCCTGGTGGAATTAGAATATCTTGTACAATTAGTTGATTATTGGGATCGACAAAGGCGAGTCCACCATCTTCTACATAACGACCCACTACTTGATGGGTATTTCTTTCTAAGACTTCAATAATAGCACCTTCACGTTTTTTGCACTCTTGAAAATTTGTAATGCGAACTAAAACAATATCATCGGTAAATACCATACGCATTTCTCGCCCCGGTAAAAAAATATCACTAGAACCGTCATCCGGGATTAAAAATCCAAAACCATCGTGATGTGCCTGAACACGACCGCGGACGAGTTCCATTTCTGTAACCAATGCATAATTACCTTTCCGATTATTGATCAACTGACCATCCCGTTTCATCGCAATCAATCGTCGACTCAACCCTTCTTTTTCTTCTGTCCGTTTTAAATTAAATGTCTGCACCAGATGCTTAAAACTTACAGGTCGATTAATTTCCTTCAAATATTGAATAATAAACTCGCGACTTGCCACTGGATGCTCATATAAATAGGCTTCTCGTTCGCGGTAGGGATCTTTCTTTTGATAAGGCTTAATCACTACAACCTCCCATCTCCTCCTGAACGATAAATAATAACCTAAAAATAGGTTTTATTAGAGATAATTTATCCATAATAATCTTATATTAGCCTCAATGATGTTATAACATAGCGGTTTCATTATCTCATTTAAAATAGCAGATCTATAGGAAAGAATGACTTAATAAGGATTACTATCTGATTTATAAAGTCAATCGCAACTTAAATTAAAAAATGAATACATTAAAATATAAGGCGAATTGACAATAAACATTATCTAACAAGACACTACCTTAGATTGGCTCAATCAAGAGATTCTGAAATCCTTTCTATCGATTTGACCTTTCTTGCTCATTGCTTCCTAACTAGACTAAAGTGAAATCATAGTTAGTCAATTAGTCATGATAAAAAGTTAGGTTCAAAAATTTACAAAAATAGGGATAGTGTACAATATCTCAGAACGTGCGACATAATGAGGTAATCATATATTATATGTGTTGTTGCTTTAGACACTTGGATATTTTCAACACGCTATTACTAGTTTTTCTTAGTTCTATTGCACAGTTCATGTTGCTTAATACCATTACTTACTTTCCAACAAAGTACTTAATCGGTTAGTATAAATTGCTCTAGCTCTTTTATTCGTGGTTCTACTTTTAATTAGTCAATATAAAGAAAGAGTGTCAGTCGAACAAATTTCATGCCACTTTTATCGGCGGACTTGGCGACAAAAATAAACATGGGGTACATCAAGTGTAAAAATAAATAAGTATTAAGAAAGCAACAATAAGGATCTTTAACACATGTGCCCTTTTGTGCTTTGTCATTTAATGCATCCATCCAACAACACAGAGCAAATCAAGTCGTTCCATGGTGCTGTTAATCCTCGATTGTTGTTAATAGCTGCTTTGATGATATACACAGTTGGAAAGCATGAGCCTCCTTGAGGAGTAAATCACGATTTTAAGTTTTTATCCGAAACACTAACACTGATTCATAAAATACGGGGCAATAGTGTGGAAATACGAATAGAATCTGACAGTATGGGTACGATTGAAGTGCCAATTGAAAAATACTATGGCGCACAGTCACAGCGTTCATTAATTAACTTTGCTATTGGTCGTGAGACAATACCATTTGAATTAATTCGCGCTTTCGGCACTTTAAAAAAAGCAGCCGCACTCACTAATACTGAATTAGGTAACCTGTCTCAGAAAAAAGCAAATTTTATTTTACAAGCATCTGAGGAAGTCATAGAAGGCAAACTAAATGATCACTTTCCACTTAAGATCTGGCAAACTGGAAGTGGTACACAAACTAATATGAATATTAATGAGGTGATTAGTAATCGCGCCATTGAATTAGCAGGTGGAAAGTTGGGCAGCAAAGAACCTATCCATCCTAATGATCATGTTAATATGTCACAGTCTTCAAATGACACATTTTCTACTGCCATGCATATCGCCAGCGCTGAAATGATTACTCGTCAGCTTACTCCCGCGATAGAGCTGCTACGTGATACACTAGAAAAAAAATCGAATGATTTTTCTGAGATTATTAAAATTGGTCGAACGCATTTACAAGATGCTGTTCCTTTAACATTAGGGCAGGAATTTTCCGGATATGTTGCTCAATTAAATCATAATTTGGAAGCTATCCATCAAACTCTACCAGTCCTTTACCGGTTAGCGCTTGGCGGAACAGCTGTGGGTACAGGTCTTAACACATCTATCCAATTTGCTAAAAAAGTTGCAAAACACATTGCTAAATTAACTAGGTTACCATTTTATTCAGCGCCTAATAAATTCGCTGCACTGGCAGCACATGATGAAGCTGTACTCATCAGTGGTGTTTTAAAGACACTTGCTTGTTCGTTAATGAAAATCGCCAACGATATTCGCTGGTTGGCCTCGGGACCACGTTGCGGAATTGGAGAGATTTTTATTCCAGAAAATGAACCTGGTTCCTCTATTATGCCCGGTAAAGTTAACCCTACCCAATCTGAGGCGATGACAATGATATGTGTACAAGTTATGGGAAATGACGCAACAATTACTATTGCTGGCTCACAAGGCAATTTTGAACTAAATGTATTTAAACCCGTGATTGCTTATAATTTAATTCAGTCAATTTACTTATTAACCGATGCTTCTCGTTCATTTAACGATCATTGTGTAGTTGGGATCGAGCCAAATAAAGAAAAAATTGAGGCTTACTTACACAATTCCCTCATGCTTGTCACTGCATTAAATCACATTATCGGTTATGATAAAGCTTCTCAGATCGCCAAAAAAGCCTACAAAGAGAATATCACCCTTAGAGAAGCAACATTGCAATTAGGTTATTTAACAGCAAAGGAATTTGATCGAGCAAGCGACCCCAAAAATATGATAAACATGGTATGATATCACTCTGTTATTCCTACTTGCGCGAGGATAACTCGCTACAAGCAATCGCCTATTCGTTCCCACCGAACACGATGGTTCTGTGAATCCCAACTCATCCAAATTAACATGGCACGACCAATAAAATTCTGGAGAGGCACAGTGCCCCATGAACGACTATCATCACTATCATCACGATTGTCACCAATCATTAAATATTGTTCTTTCGGCACAATAAAACATTTAAAATCTTGAGCTGGACGATCAGGTCGAAGAATAATTAAATGTTTAATACCGTCTAAATCTTCTTCATATTCTTTAGCTATCCATGTTTTACCATAATCCTCAATTTCCAAGGTATCTTTAATAAATTTTTGATGCATTTCTTTTCCATTGATATAGAGGATTTTATTTTGATAACTAATATGATCCCCCGGCAAACCAACAACGCGCTTAACAAAAGTTACCGCAGGATTTACTGGCCAACGAAATAATGCAATTTGTCCTCTTTTAGGTTCGCTAATATTGACAATTTTTCTATTCCATAGTGGAATGTGTAAACCATAATCATATTGATTAACTAAGATCAAATCACCAGGCATAATGGTAGGCTCCAAAGAGCCAGTAGGTATACGGTAAGGTTGAAACAAAAAAGAGCGAATGATTAAAACGATCAGTAAAATAGGAAAAGCAGAACGCGCATAGTCAATAATTGGTGAAGACCTGGTTTTTTTGTCTCGTGGAATTTTTTTTGCATGACACCAAATAATATCAACCAGACAGATAACACCAGAAAAGATTATTAGTAATGAGAGAATATCAAGGAAATCAAACATCGTAACTCACTTCAAATATTCTGGACAGACATAAATAGCTGTTCCTATAAAAATATAGGAGGACAGAGCCTTGCGTACCGCACCGGATATAGTATGCCCAAAAAACGTCACAATCACACCATTAGCTCCAGTTTTTGCGGCTATTTCTCTCACGTATTGCTGTAACTGAGCTTCTCCTGAAGTAGAAACCTCTTTTGAGTAAAATTGTACATTAATGTAACCTAGTTTTTTATACATACAAGGTGTAGTTGCCGGATTATAAAAACTAACTTGACATGCAGAAAGAGGCGTTCCTGATGGTGCTACTGGTAAAAAAACACCATGCGGACTGATAGGCGTTGAAGGTACTATCAAACAAGCAATAATAACGCTAACTAAAGCAAGCTCGATACCGACGAGACTGCATTTTATAGCATCTGAATTCAAAGGCAGATCTTCCTAATAAAACAGCAACGGAAAACTTTTTTATTTTTGTCCTTCCTGTAAAATTACAAAAGCCGCCCTATTATACCATGAGCAAACAAGAAAGCAAACAAGAAATCCAAACTTTCTCCCTAAAGAGAATCGAAATTAAAATTCGCGCAGCAACTATATCTTTCTTCATAAGTTTCCAATATAATGACTGCAGCTTATAATAGCTCATATTATTAGTAGCTTATATCTGATAATATTTCAGAGCTCGGTGTTTCTTGTATTTATTGTGAAGAAATGATAATTTCTATAATAAATGCTAGTGTGATCTTGTGCTATTGCATTAAACTATTTTCTCTTTTACATTTTCTAGTGCACTACGCATGTGAGTAAGTTATTACAGTACCAAGCAACATTGTAAATTACCTCATGATTTTAACTGTATTTTGTATACATGAGGAAATATGAACCAAGATAAGAACGATACTAATTGTATATAATAACATATTCTGCATCTCCCTTATGGTTCTTCTCTATTCGCTATCGCACAAGAAATTTCACAATATTTATGTGATGTGGTGAGGGCTGTAAGGCTGAATGCATCATGTATTTAGAATGCAAATCAACACTCCTGATTAAAATGTTATTACCTTATTTCTTAATATCTTCTAATGCGCATTCATGATTCTCTGTCAAGAACACGCACTAGTACGAACTCTATCCAGAGATTAGTTAGTAGGAGATTAGCGCGAAGCAGCAGAGAAGTATAACATCGCTCTCTCATAGGAGCGGTCTTCTCTTATTGATAATAACACTAGGTTAAAGTCAATATAACAGTTCTAATGCTGGTACAAACAATTGTTTTAAGTCTCTGGCCACACCTTCATGAGTTATATAACCTAAACAAATATTCAATCCATTTCTTAAATGGGGATCATCCAATAACGCCTTACGATACCCTTTATCTGCCAACGCGATTACAAAAGGCAATGTCGCATTACTTAGTGCTAAAGTTGATGTCCTGGGCACAGCACCTGGCATATTCGTCACACAATAATGTACGATACCATCAACTACATAGGTAGGTGCTTTATGTGTGGTTGGTCGACTGGTTTGAAAACATCCTCCTTGATCAATTGCTACGTCTACCATTACTGATCCAGGACGCATGCGTTTTAAAACTTCTTGCGGCACGAGTCTCGGTGCCGATTGACCAGGTACTAAAACAGCACCCACTACTAAATCTGCATCTATAATACATTGCTCAATACTATTCTCTGTCGAATACACAGTATTCAAGTGACCACCAAACTGGGAATAGAGTTCTTGTAAACGACGCAGAGATTTATCCAACACGGTTACCTGCGTCTTTTTATTAATAGCCATTCTAATTGCATTTGTACCTACTACACCACCACCAATAACAGTTACTTTTCCAGGATAAACACCTGGTACACCTCCTAATAAAATCCCACTGCCACCGGATGGTGTTTCTAAACAATGTGCGCCGGCTTGAATCGCCAGTCGTCCTGCCACTTGACTCATTGGGAAAAGTAAAGGTAACCCACCTTCTTTTGAGGTCACTGTCTCGTAGGCAATAGCGATACAACCTGATTTTATCAATGCTTGAGCTTGTTGAGGATCCGGTGCTAAATGCAAATAAGTAAATAAAATTTGTCCTTCACGTAAGAGATTATATTCACTCAATTGTGGTTCCTTAACCTTGATAATCATTTCAGCCTGCCGAAAAAGCACTTCTGGTGTATCGACGATAGTAGCGCCTGCGGCACGGTATGCTTCATCGGTAAAATTAATAGCATCTCCAGCGTTATGTTCTAAAATTACTTGATGACCATGACTTACTACTTCCTGAACACTGTAAGGAGTTAACCCAACTCGATATTCTTCAGTTTTTACTTCTTTTGGAATGCCCACTAACATATTTTTTCTCCAAAAAATTTTTAATAATTTTTATCAAAAACCCTTGTTGAAAGCGATTTTTCCCACTTTTTCCAATCTCACTAAATTTCCTATTAAATCCTGTATTAGAAACCTAGAAAATCAGCGTATCAAAATTTATATTAATCAGAATTTATATTAATCAGACAGCGACTATTTTGTTCATTATATCAGCTAAATACTGAATAGCTTCTAAATATATGTTCATAGCAAACAAAGTTTAAAATAACGTATTTTCGTACTATCTAAAAATATTATTAGGCGTGCCCACATTTACCGATATCTGAGAGACAGTAATTTCAGCATGCAACCAACATATTTTGTTAATCGTTCAAATTTTTCCTACATTATCTGCTTTCAAAGAGTCTCCGAAATCGTTTACAATGAAAACCTACTCCTAATTCATAGGTATCAGTGGTGTATACGAATCTTTTCTTTTTTTAACAATTTTTTTAACAAATTGAGCATACTGATTAATATTCCTTATTCTAGTTTCAGCATATTTCTGATAGATCCTTGATATTTTGAAAATGATTAAGATGAAACATGATTGAGTCATGCTACTGGGTCCTCAGGGAACCATAATTTTAAACCCCTGCCTTTCTACTCTTTCATATCGGTAACTAAATATCATCAGTGTCTCTCCTGACTTCACCAACATCCTTTCCTAATACTTGTCTTCAGTCATCCTAAACCATGGCACCTCAGAACGAACATACCCTAAGGGGATTCATTGACATTGATATTGACATTATGATATTTCCTAATTGATTAATTTTTCTATTTTGAAACATCATCTTTTAACATCATCTTTTTATACAAGCTCCCACACCAAAATCAATAACGCGTTTAACGTCCATTTAACATCCACTTGACATCTATTAGAATTAGGATGCGAAAATCTCCTGAAAAAAATAGGTCATGGCAATCCAGGATCTTTTGTCAGCTAATGGATTGAAAACCGTGCCAAAATCAGGGTCATTGGCCTCAGGATTAGTAAAACTATGCATAGTCTCACCAAAAACATGCAACTGCCAGTCCGCTCTGATGTTTGTCATTTCTTTTTCGAATGCCAGTACAGCATCGGGTTGAACCATTGGATCGTCATGTCCGTGCAATACTAATACTTTCGCTTTTATTTTTCCAACAAGTACACTGTTAGGCGATTTTAAAATGCCATGAAAACTTACTACTCCTTTTAAGTCCATCCCACTTCGTGCCATATCGAGTACGCAAAGTCCACCGAAACAATAACCCATTGCTGCTATTTTAGTGGAGTCTACCACACGAAGTCTTTTTGCGGTTTCTAGAGCAGAAAACAAGCGATTTTGTAACAAGGCTCGATCATCCATAAAAGGCTGCATTAGTTTATTATTGGTTTCAATCCCACCACCTAATACACCTTTTCCATAAACATCCATCGCAAAACCTACATACCCCATTTCTGCTAACTGCCGTGCTTTTTCTTCCACAAAACTATCCCGTCCCGCCCACGCATGTGCAACTAAAACCGTAGGCCGTCTTGTCTTGACAGTACTATCATAAGCAACATATGCTTCCAATTGAATACCGCCCACTTGATAGTCAATAGTTTCTGTATGCATATTCCCTCTCCTTGTACATTATATTTTTCATCTTGTACCTTCAATCACAAGACGACATGACAACATAATGAACAATATTGTATGTAGTAGGGTATTGTACTACTTTTATTAGACTTGAAAATACCGCATTCTTCACTTTCATAGTAAAAGCAGGGAATAATGAAAGTTTACGAGAAGATGATAATCGCTGAATACGTCCATCATAGTTATTTTGCTTAGTAACGCACTTTTGATTTGTCTTTCTATAAGGCTATAAGGCGATCCTCTATTCGACATCATATGTTGTATATAAAAAAATTACAGAAAAAAGAAAGTTAACTAACGAGCATACTTTCACCAACCAACATTCTAAATCTAGCTACACTATAATTTGAATAAAATCAGTATAATCAGTAAGTTTGATTCTTTACACGAAAACATTATGTTTCTTTAAAAATCGTTTTTCTCCACAATTGTTCAATTAAAATAGCTACATGAAATTCAAAGGAGGACAAATTCAAAACATTCTTTATTTGATCAGCATTCAATTGCTTTGCCTCTTCAAGCATTTTACCTTCTCCCCAACGACAAATATACTCACACGCTGCCATTATCATGGGTGAACCATATGTTTGAAATTTAGCTTCTCTTATTTTATGGTCTTTAAAACTCAAATAAAGTTGACATAAATGACCCTGTGCAATGCTACCTACTTTGCCATAGCATACATTCGTACTTTCTTTATCAAGAGTGCCTGCATGCCTGATATTAAAAAAATAATTAATAACTTCTTTAGAGTAATGCATATCTAGTGAGCATGATGTCGTTCCATAGCTTTTTTTTTCACTACATCCCAAATCGGAGACATTTGACGTAAACGATTTACCTGCTCAATAATACATGACACAGCTTCATCGATGTCTGCTTCAGTGGTGAAACGTCCAAAACTAATGCGAATGGAATTATGTGCTTGCTCACGGCTAAGACCCATAGCAGTTAACACATGTGAAGGATCGGATGTTGCAGAGTTACAGGCCGATCGACTGGAAACAGCGATTTTTCGTAAGCTAAGAAGTAAGGAATCTCCTTCAACACCATCAAAATGAATATTAGAACAACCGGGAATTCGTGGAGCATTTCCTCCGTTAATATGCAGACCTTCTAATTGAGATAGTCTATCGAAAAAACGATTACGCAAGGCGGTGATATATTGAGTATCTTCTCTCAAACGCGCTTTTGCCAAATCAAATGCTTTTCCCATGCCCACAATTTGATGCGTTGGTAATGTTCCAGATCGCAATCCTTTTTCATGGCCACCACCGTGAATTAAAGGAACCAGATGTACACGCGGGTTACGACGGACATATAAAGCACCAATTCCTTTTGGACCATAAATCTTATGCGCTGAAAAAGACATTAGATCTACAGACCAATTTTCTAGATCAATGGGAATTTTACCCACGCTTTGCGCTGCATCCACATGAAACAATAGGCCATGGCGCCTAGTGATTTCAGAAATGGCACCGATATCCTGAATAATGCCTGTTTCATTATTAACGTGCATTATTGAAACCAACACCGTATCAGACCGAATGGCCGCTTTTAAACAATCGAGGTTTAATAAACCATTAGGTTCTGGATCTAAATAAGTGATTTTAAACCCACGAGAGGCTAGATAAAAACAGGTATCTAGCACCGCCTTATGCTCTGTGGTCAAAGTAATCATGTGTTTACCACGGCGTTGGTAAAAATCTAGAGCACCTTTAATA
The DNA here is from genome assembly GCF_018107685.1 of Coxiella endosymbiont of Amblyomma nuttalli. Taxonomy (GTDB): domain Bacteria; phylum Pseudomonadota; class Gammaproteobacteria; order Coxiellales; family Coxiellaceae; genus Coxiella. Next base: position 545,472 of record NZ_CP064834.1, read on the forward strand.
GCCAAATTATCTGATTCCGTTGCACCAGAAGTCCATATAATTTCGCGAGAATCAGCATTCACTAAGCTCGCCACCGACTTCCGTGCATTCTCAATTAATTGTTGAGCTTCCCAACCATATCGATGATTTTCTGAAGCAGCATTACCAAAACCTCCCTCTTTTTCTAGACAGAAGGACATTTGATCAACGACTGCAGGATCCACCGGCGTCGTTGCCATATAATCCAAATAAATAGGTAAATTCATGGCTTTCGTCCAACCCTATAAAAGCAAAAGGAAAGCGCTAAAAATATCATTAAACCAAAAATGGTTGCAATTGGAATAAAACGTGGATTACCAATAGATAGTGCATTCGCACTACCAATTATAGCAAATGGAATAGCTAAAATGACGCCCATCAATGCACTTCCAGCTACCATCCCACATGCCATCAATACGCCTCGTTGATGGTGATATTGGACTACAGTTCGTTCTCGTTCAATAGTGCGCTCTTTTTTACGTTTCCAGGGTTTTTTCACTAAAAAACTAACTACACCACCAACAACAACCGGTGTAATAATTTCTGGAGGGAGATAAATCCCCAAACCAACAGCCAAAGCGGGTAATCGGAAATTGTGCCGCCTAAGGAATTCATCAGTAATAACAATAATGACAGCTACTAGGCCACCAAAAACAATCATTCTCCAATTTAAATGCCGTGTTAACACCCCCTGAGCAACTGCGGCCATCAAACCGGCTTGTGGAGCGGCTAACATTTGGGTTGGATCCATCCCTGGACGTGGATAAACGCCTCCCATGCCATAAGCATTAAATAAAAGTTGGAGTACTGGCCCAATAACTAATGCAGATACGCTTACCCCTATTGCCATCATTAATTGCTGCCGCCAAGGCGTTGCTCCAACCATTTGCCCTGCTTTAAGATCCTGGATGCTTTCACCAGCGATAGAACCAATGCAAGCAAGAATCGTAGCAATGATAATCACCGCAGATGTGATATAACGTGCGTGCGTGGAAATATCGGCGCGAAACAGTAGTAAAAATAAAAAGGCCAACAATAAAATAGCGGCAATTAATAAACCTGATAACGGATTATTACTAGAGCCTACTAACCCACAAAAATAACTAGAGATAGTCGCCAATAAAAATCCAATTGATAAAACAAAAATAACTGAAATTAAAGTCGCTAACCATAAGTAATGACTAGCTATCGAAATTTCATCGTGAATATAATGAAAAACATAATAAAATAATAGACATGCCAATACTAAAATACTGGGAAGAATCCAAGTTGAAGGTACATCGGCCTCAGTACGCAATGGTGATTTTCCAACTATCCCCTCTAAATCTCTACGAAAGCTAACAAAAGAAAAATGGATTCCTTTTGCAATTGGTTTAAGCAACCGAAAAAGAGTCCATACGCCACCAATTAACATTGTTCCTACTCCTACAAAACGAAGATGAACATCCCATAGTTGATTCGCAGCATCATACGCCGAAGTAATATTTACCGGTAATCCATAATAAATGCCAATGAATGGTAAAATAATTAACCATCCCACAACTGCACCTGTTAATAAACTCACAGCGACTTGAAAACCCACAATATAACCCGCTGCCAATGTTGCTGGAGTCAAACCAAACGCAAAACCAAAAATCGTTTTTCCTGCATATGCCCACAACTGCAAGTTATCAGCAACAATATTCAAAGCGGTTTGTGCAAAAGTGACAAAACTTCCCAGCAACCCACCCTGCATCAATAATTTCATTCCCGCTTGTCCTTGGACGCTCGCTCTAAGCACGTTTCCAATGGCAGTTGCTTCTGGAAAACGCAGCGCTGGAAGATACAACATAATTCTACGTAAAGGAATCGAAAATAAAACACCTAACAATCCTCCCAGAATGGTGATGATTACTGTTTCACTATAAGCAAATCCTTTCCAAATATGGAGAAAAATCATGGCTGGTAAAACAAAAGCAATTGCTGCAGCTACTCCTTCACCAGCCGACGCTGCCGTTTGTGCTAGATTACATTCTAAAACATTATGCTGTTTAAAAAGACGTAAAATACCCAGTGCAAATACAGAAGCAGGAATAGATGCAGAAATGGTAGTACCGATTTTCAAGGCAAGATAGGCATTAGCTGCCGATAGGATCACTGCCAATAAAATGGATAGTATAATCGTCTTAATAGTAAGCTCAGATAGCATTGTTGTTGCTGGAACCAAAGGTTCATTATCTAAGTCTTTAATATTATTCACTGATGTTCCTTAACTCAAAAATCATTTTTGACTCATATTTTTTGAGTATTCCATATCGTGCTTAGAAAAACGAGAATCTAGCAAATAATGTCAGTCATTTTTCTCTTTAATTCTTCTAATTTGTGGGAAAGTGACAGACTTGCTTTACCTAAGTTCTCAGATGCATTCTATCAGCAATTTTCTTACTTATGAACTACAAAAATATTTTACAGAATGTTTAATTTTATTTGCCAATTCTTGCGAGAACATGTATGCAGATCAAATAAGTATTTTAAGTCTGCTTGATTGCTTAGAATCAATAAAATATCAACAAATTTAAGTTCTGCTAGGTTCTGCTAGTGTTTTCCAAATCGTAAAGACTCCTATGAATATTACTACCTAAACCCCTATGAATGTCACTACCTAAGCATTGTATAATTATCACCTATTGTTGTTTTATAAATTATGTTCTGTAACTTCCATTACTTTTTTGACTCATTTATAATTTCGCTCATTCATAATGGGGATGGAAAATATCTTTAGAGTATGCTGTTAATTCAGATTGACGGGCTGAAAAGCCTTCAAAAACATAACAATAGCGAAATGAAGAATCCACGCCCCGCCGCCTGCAACGGCACAAGCCGTTACCTGCTTTTATGATAACGGGAAACCCAGGAGGGACTAGAGCTACGAGATGAATCAAAAGCCATGCTCTTCATCATCTCGTCGCACATGGTACAGGATAAAAATATCCACTACAATGACCCAGATTAATTAAAACGCTTAAAACACTAGTATACTCCCAAATATGCATGAAAAACGCACAATAGATTTAGCTTTTTATAGATCCTTTCGCTTTATGCATTCTATAGTATTTCATGATATCATTTTAACACTTCTAAATGCTGAGGTAATTAGATGAATCCCGCGCTTAATATTGCCATCCAGGCAGTGCGCCGTGCAGGTCGTATTATCGTACGATTTGTGGATAGATTGGATACTGTTAATATCAATGAAAAAAAACACAATGATTTTGTAACTCAGGTCGACGAATTATCTGAACAAGAAATTATTCAAACTCTACGAAAAGCTTACCCCAGTCATAGCATATTAGCTGAAGAATCAGGATTTCAAAAGAAACATGAAGATTATACTTGGATCATTGATCCTCTTGATGGAACCACTAATTTTATTCATGGTTTTCCGCACTTTGCTATATCGATTGCATTAAGACATCGCGATAAATTAGAAGTTGCGGCTATTTACGATCCATTGCGCCAGGAATTATTTACCGCTGTGCGTGGCAGTGGTGCACAATTAAATAGCCGTAAAATTCGAGTCAGTGCATGCCAGACAATACATACCGCATTAGTTGGAACTGGTTTTCCGTTTAAAGATAAAGAATTTTTCCCTATTTGTCTTAAAATATTTGAAGCTATTTTTTCACCAATAGCTGATATTCGTTGTGCTGGATCTACCGCACTAGATTTAGCTTATATATCTTCAGGACGTTTGGATGGTTTTTGGGCAATGTCGTTAAAACCGTGGAACATAGCTGCTGGTGTTTTATTAATTACGGAAGCCGGTGGTTTTACAACTGATTTTCAGGAAAAAAATAACTATATGAAAAACAGGATGTTCATTGCAGGAAATCCAAAAGTTCATAAACTATTATTGGAAATCATTTCAAAAATAGTTATTGCGGACATAAATAAGGAAATTAAGAAATAGTTTTATTCATGGATCAAAACATTTCATCTTAACTTTACCGTAATAAACAGCAACTTATTAAGACTACCACAGTTTAATATTTAATAATTGGTGGCTATCATCTGACCAGATCCATCATTGATGTTTGATAAATTCATTTCGTTTATTTATAGTTGTCCAAAATAAAAACAAATCAACGCATACAGTTGTCATATACGATTGATACAATTGTGCTGACTCTAATTGTACTTGCAAATTTTCTTATTTCTCTTCCCTTATTTCTCTTCACTGATTTTTTTCAGTTAATTCCCTAAGCAACGTCACCTTACTACTGCAATTCAGAATCTTTAACTCTGATCGTAAGGTAATTGTCTTTAAATCCATCCTAATAAAAAACGACAGGTAAGCAAACCAACACAAAATAACATTAGGTAATATAGATTAAACTTCTCTTTCTAATTGAACATAGTTACAAGCACTGATTACAGTCCAGTCAGTATCTTATTTTCTTTGCTACAAATTAGACTCGAAACGAGATGTTCCGAATTTTACACTGCCAGAAAATCTGAAAAGTAAATCTATTTTTATAATATAACCTAATTTACCACTCAGCACTGGATAGATATGCACTCATTATATGTACTTATCAACTCGATATCTCTAATCCTAGCTGATTCTACATCATTAAAAACCACAAACTTACTAATTTACCTACATCATCCGAACCCACCGTACGAAATAATGTACAGTACAGCTCTTTAAATATCTCTCAAACTATATCTACCTCACAATATTTCTTTCCTGAAAGCATCTATTGAGACAAAATTTCTTGGCAAGATTAGTCGTTTCTCATCTCTTAACTGTATGCTTTAAGACAAATCATCTCCAATATTCTTAGTCAAAGGCAAAAGATGCTGCCGATCCAGCCCAAAAGCAACTGCTAAAGAACTCGCAATATAAATTGAGGAATAAGTACCGATAATAATTCCAATAATTAACGCCAATCCAAAAGACCTCAATGTTTCTCCTCCAAAAATAAATAAAGCAATCACTGCCAATAAAGTTAATCCTGAAGTTATAATAGTTCGCGAAAGCGTCTGATTAATAGATAAATCAATAACTTCCGTTGTCGTGCCATGACGTATCTTACGGAAATTCTCCCGAATACGATCATAAATAATAATTGTATCATTCAAGGAATATCCAATGGCAGTCAACATCGCTGCCAGCACAACTAAATTAAATTCAATGTGAAATAAAGAAAAAATACCTAGTATCAAAATAGGATCGTGAATTAACGCAATAACAGAACTCACTGCAAACCGCAATTCAAATCGTAACGCAATATAAAATGTTATAGCAAGTAATGCAATAATGATAGCTAAAATTCCATGAGTCATTAATTGTTTGCCTACCTGCGGCCCGATACAACCAAAAAATTCTATCTGACCACTCGGCATAGCTGCTATTAATCTTTCTTTTAATTGCTCTGCTGTTAAACCTTTATAAGATGCTACTCGAACAGAAATATGATGAACATCATAGTTACGTACTACCGCTTGAGAAAATCCATGCTTCACTAAATTCTTGCGAATATTTTCGGTATATACAGGATTAGCAAAATTCATTTCCACCTGTGTGCCACCTATAAAATCTAAACCTAAATTAAGATTGTGTACTGCAAGCAAGATAATCGAAGTTAAAAATATAATAATCGAAAAAACACTTGCCCACTTACGCTGGCGCATAAATGGAATTTTGGTATTTTTCTTAAAAAATTCCATTATCACTCAACCTCCATCTATGTTTTGATACCAATAGACAAACGTGAAATACGGCGACGTCTATAGATCAAATTAACTACCAAACGAGTAAAAAAGATAGCCGTTAACATAGATGATAGTAAACCGATACTTGTAGTAACCGCAAAACCTTGAACAGGACCTGAGCCTAATGTAAATAAGATAAGCATCACAATCAATGTAGTTACATTAGCGTCCACAATAGCCGAAAAAGCACGATTATAGCCTATTTTAATACTTACCTTAGGTAACATGCCATTACGTAATTCTTCTCGAATACGTTCATTAATTAATACATTGGCATCTACTGCCATACCAACGGTTAAAACAATACCAGCAATACCAGGTAACGTTAATGTTGCTCCTAAAATTGATAGAGCAGCGATAATAAGAATAATATTTAATATTAGTGCCATATCAGCAATCAAACCGAACAAATGATAATAAAAGACCATAAATAAAATTATTACCAAAGCGCCAATTTCTGTCGATAAAACGCCCATATGAATATTTTCCTTGCCAAGACTGGGTCCTACTACATGTTCTTGTATAAAATCTACAGGAACTGGATATGCACCTGAACGTAATAATAATACTAAATTCTTCGCATACTCCATCGTAGGCAAGTTAGTGATTTGAAAATTATTACCCAAAGCATTTTCTATTGTCGCCACATTAATAAGTCTCTCTATTTGTTGATGTCGCGTAACTATTTTACCATTTTCTAAATGACGTGCAGTTTGTGTCTCGACATAAACTACAGCAAGTGGGTTCCCTATATTTTCACTTGTTATTCGATTGAAGGAAGATACGTCACTACCACTTATGCGAATTTGGACAGCTGGGCGGCCATTATCACCAACGATACTAGATGCGTTGATAATCGAAGTTCCTCTCAGCACCATTTCTTCCGTTAATAAAATAGGACGACCTTCATATGTATAGAGCTTCAACCCAAAAGGAATCAAACCCGTTTTTGCTGCTATTTGGGCGTCGTGATTTACATCTACTAACTGCAAACGAATGGTTGCCACTCTACCAATAATATCTTTAGCACGCGCTGTATCCTGAATACCCGGTAAATCAACACTAATATAATGTATGCCCTGTTGCTGAATCACAGGTTCTGACACTCCTAACTCATTCACTCGTGTTCGTAAAATCGTGATAATTTGATCTATTGCATTTTGTTGTATTTGCTGCAATACCATTTTTAACATGGTGCCTTGAAGCCCAAGCCTTTGCTTTTTAAACTCATAATCAGCAAACTGTTTTTGTAATAATACACCAGCTTCATTTCGCAATGTCTTATTATGAAAACAAATGCTAATACCACGCATGTCACTCAATATATTTATATCACGGTAACAAATCTGTCTTTTTTGAAGAACCGTCGCCATAGCATGTAAGTCTCCTATTTCTTGAGCTTTCACTATTGTATCAACATCAGCATTTAATAAAAAATGAATACCACCACGTAAATCTAACCCTAATCGCATGGGTTTTGCTCCAATTACCTGCATCCATTTGGGCGTTCGAGGTGATAAATTCAAGGCAACTGAATAATCTGAACCTACGATAGCTTGTATCAGATTTTGTCCTTTTAATTGAGTATCTACATCATGAAAGCGTACTAAGATAGCATTTCCAATACATTGAATAGATCGATAAGGTAGATGCTGATTACCCAAAGCTGAAGTAATACAATTTTCGAGCGTTGTGGATACTGCAGCGTTTTCTTTCGCCGAAATTTGTACGGCAGGATCTTCGCCATACAAGTTAGGAAGCACATAAATCATAACGATGATTATAAATGCAGCTGTTAAGATATAACGCCATAATGAATACTGGTTCATGCACTACCCTAAATCAGAGATTATTGCTAAACTAAATCGATCGTTCCTTTGGGTAGTAAAGACACAATCGAGACTTTTTGTACTCTAATTTCAGTGCCCTTAGCAATTTCAAGAACAACAAAATTGTCTTTCAATCGTGTTATCTTAGCTACGATGCCACCTGTGGTTACCACCTCATCACCAAGCGATAGACCTTCCAGCAATTGCCGAAGCTCTTTAGCTCTTTTAGTCTGTGGGCGGATTAACAAAAAGTAAAATATCAAGATTAACAACAATGGTAACCATAACATCGACCAAAAACCTCCTGTATGAGGTTGTTGAGCTATCATAGGTGCAGCATAAACTGCGCTAATACCTATTAAATTTAAAAGACTCATAGTATTGCTCCTCAAAAACACCTTAATGTACCGCGTTTTAAAATGTACCGCGTTCTAAAGCAAGACGCAAATACTCTGACTCGCGATACTTTAAATAAGTACGTTGTTTTTCAATCTTCCAATGTTATACTAATTTCATGACAAAATTTGAAAAAAATCAAATTATTGCAGTCGGTCTTTCGGGAGGAGTAGATTCATCTGTAGTTGCGCTCATTTTAAAAAAAGCCGGTTACAAAGTGTTTGGACTTTTTATGCAGAATTGGGAAGTTGACAAAGAAGATTCTTATTGTACCGCTGAACAAGACTTAAGCGATGCTAAAGTGGTGGCAAACCATATAGGCATCCCATTATATACGGTGAACTTCAGTAAAGAATATTGGGATAATGTCTTCCAATGCTGTTTAGATGAATTTAATGCAGGGCGAACCCCAAATCCGGATGTCTGGTGTAACAGAGAAATAAAGTTTAAATCACTTTTGAAATACGTTAAAAAACTTGGTGCTAAGTATCTTGCCACCGGACATTACGCACGCATTAAAGAGAAAAATGGTCATTATCACCTATTAAAAAGTTTTGATAATAACAAAGATCAAAGCTATTTTTTATACTTGTTGAGTCAATATCCATTAGCTAATAGCTTATTCCCTTTGGGGGAACATCAAAAATCTGATATCCGTGCCATTGCTAAAGAAGCAGCGCTTATTACCCATGCCAAAAAAGATAGTACCGGAATTTGCTTTATAGGTAAACGCAAATTTAAAAAATTTTTAAGTGAATTTTTACTTGCGCAGCCTGGTAATATGGAAACACCTGATGGCAAAATTGTTGGTAAACATGATGGTATTATGTTCTATACTCGTGCTCAACGGAAAGGCCTGCACATTGGTGGTCAAGCTCATGCCAACAATAAGCCATGGTATGTTATTGATAAAGATGTTCAACGCAATGTACTAATCGTTGATCAGGGATACAATCATCCACTACTTTATTCGCATGAATTAATTTGCAAGAACTTACATTGGATTAGCGGCATTCATCCACTTTTTCCTTTAACTTGCAAGGCAAAAATACGGTATCATCAAATTGATCAAGCCTGCATAGTAACCGCGCTTTACGAAGATCGCTGTCATGTTAAATTTGAACAAGCACAACGAGCTATTACACCAGGCCAATCCGTAGTTTTTTATTTAGATGATGAGTGTTTAGGTGGAGGCATCATTGAAAAATAAAATTAAAAATACCTTTCGACAAAAACTATAGGTTTCAATAGGGTGAAATACTAACGCTAATAATTTAAAGAATTGAAGGCTCTTTTTATTCCAATGACATAGAATCGCGTTTTACCATATATAGGATGATGAAATTATGGATTATCAGAGCATGCTTGCATCTTTCTATAAGAACTAATCAATTAATTAAGTTTAATTAAGTTAATTGGAAGACATTTTAGTGAAAAATACAACGATTAGCCTTACTAGCATACTGCTCGATTATAAACTTTGTATTATCAAATCCTTTTTGATTATGATTTTTTTACAATTATCATCATCTGGTAAGCAAGTAAATAGTGTATATTCTTAAGATTGAGTCGAGATACGTAAAAATAGTTTGCTCGTGCTACAATTGTGCAATTATAGACATCTTAAACGTTGGTTTAATCTTGCTATTCACAAATTGGAAATTTAGGAAGTTAGGTTTGCTTTTTACTTTAAATATTCTGGAGCTTTATATTATGATATATACTATTTCTGAAATTAATTTCGGCGTTTCAAGGTAAAAATTTTAAAAATTAAAATTGGAAAGTTATTTGAGTTGATAGAAAATTTTAGAAGAGGAAGGTAACTTTTTATTATTTCTATCGCTTATTTTACTGAAATAGATTTGAAAAAATTTATAGTTTGCTTTGATTTTAATGATGTTGTATTTATCATAAACATATTAGAAGAAAGGATTGAAGAAAGGAAAAGGAACTCGTTGAACGCAATTGCTTTCAGCGTGATTTTTATGAATAATTACCAGTCATTAGTGCCTTTAAATAAATACGATATATCTACTTCAGATATCACGTAGTATAACCGGTTTGGTTATGTCAGTGTGCCCTATTTTAATCACGTATCTAAAACGAAAAATAAGCTAATAAATAAAATTTAAGAATTTAGCTATTTCGGATAATTTTTCTACGAAGACTATCCGGAAATAGGCAATAAAAGAAAACGGTCCTCTTTTACATGTTAGGCATTTGTTCGTTTCTATTAGTACAATCTTTATCTGTAAACCTACGAATCACTAATAAGGTAATACAATTAAAAATTAAAGTAAAAATACTTTTTGGTTTTTCATGATATTGCGAATAATATTTATTTTGTACTTGATAGTGATGATATGGCTTTATACCTCAATAGTCTTTATACATATATATTCTTTGAAGTTAATAGCTCTATTCAGACAGTACCGAGCAATTGATACTTTAAAGGAATCAGATACTTTGAAGGAACAGTATTTGGCATTCAAACTTCGGTTGAAACAAATACGATCTTCAATAACGAGACTGAAATGTACTACCAATATTCTCAGAAAAATAAATTAAAGTATTTAATAATCCCGCTAGTATTTAAAATCCCGCTAGTATTTAATGATCCCGTTGGTAAGTCTCCTTAATAAATAAGGTAATAATGCTCGCAATGAATAATCCAATTGGGATAATACTTAATGCGATAATGTAATGATGTGCTTTATAAATGCGAATGCCATTTTCAAGACGTCCATCCCACAGACAATCCAAAATTCCACCTACTATCGGCTGAAAGACAAACCCACCCATCATAATGACAAAATTTGTAAATGCAATAGCTGTACCAGAAACTCTATGCGGATTGTTTTCCTTACTTAGCGTAAAGCACAAGGGATGTGGACCACAACAAAGACCAAAAATAAATAACAAAGGGTACAAAAAGTAAATGGACACCCCGTACCAAAATAAAATAGTACTAGATACGATGGTCGCCAACAAACAGCCAATTAACAAAGGCATCCGGCGTGTCCTAAAAACATCTGAAAGAGCACTACTAACAAAACTGGATAAAATCCACCCCATTAACATCGTTGATGCACCCCAAGCTGCTCGCTCTCGTGTTAAATGATGTACGCATCGTAAATAAGGAATTGCCCACAAATCCAAAAATACTGACGAGGGTAAATATAAAAGTGCACCCACAATACCAGTCAACCACATTTGCGCATTCCTCATCATGCCCCACAAATAATCACCTAATTGTCGATAATTCAAGGCAACCATTTCATCATCTGTCATTTGTTCCTCTTTAGGCTTATCTCGAATAATCAAAAATACCAGTAAAATTAATATTATTCCAATAAAAAGCGGAAAATACATTGCAAACCGAAACCCGTACGTATTTATACCATGAGTTAAAAAAATATCTGTAAAAATAGCGGCCACCATTCCAAAACCAGTAACAACCCCGGTTGCTGTTGCAAAATATTTCCTGGGTAGCCAGGTTGAAGCCAACTTCAATGCAGTGACGTAAGCAAAAGAAGCACCGAAGCCCACCATAAAACGACCTATTAAAGCGATATCAAATAATTTGGAATAAGCAAAAATAAAAACTCCTAGTGTACTAATCATTAAAGCAGTACTTAATGAGCGACGTGGTCCTACCCGATCTAAAATCACGCCAACCGGCAATTGCATTGGTGCGTATGCAAAATAATAAAACGAAGTCAACAATCCAAAACCTCCAGCCGTAATATCAAAATAACTACTCAGTTCATATTCCATGACGCTGGGATAAACACGCAATAAATAAGCAAAGCAGTAACAAGAAACACCACTAAAAAAAATTATCCATGCAATGAGTTCCCCACGCTGTTTAGATGATTTAACTGCATTATCGCTGTGTTGTAATAACACTCCATTTTCGTTACAACAGCCTTGATCTCCCATAGAGTTTCCTCCTTTAACTAAATTAGATGAGCGGGCTTAGGATCCCACAAATCCTTGATTGATTCAAGAACGTCGATAGTCCATTACATCGCTATTTAAAAAAAGTCATTGATCAGATCTTTGTTTTATCCAAGCGTCATCGTCAATACTAAGTTAGAACTAATAACTACCAAAAGGGAACGTTGAGATAAAGAACCACTCTACTGCTTTATTAAAGGTGATCCCTTTATCAAGAATGAGTTTCACATAATCCTAGACAAATAGTAGGTAGCCAAATAGGCTCTTAAGGTACTACAAACCAAATCGGATGCATTTAAGGGTAAAAAATATTAAACGGGATATAGATCCCAACAACAGTAGATCCCAACAATAGTTCTCATATGCCTAGAAATACTCAAGTGGTTTGCACTCTTTCATTAAAATCAAAATGGAAATGGAAAATCAAGATAGTTTTTAATGCCTTGAATAAGGAGTCAGGAGTAGAATTCTGCTTCCCTTCATGCCTAAGGAATAGCATGATTTGTCCAAAAGACGTTGTGCTACGCCGCGTAAAAGTCACCTATCCCGTCGTAGCGGGGTAATAGTCACGTGTGTACCGTACCAAATCATTCTCCTCTCAAAAAAGAAAAACAGTAAGTAATATGAGAGAAACCTCTGGAAGGCGCCTGATGCTTATCCCCTCTGATTGTCGGATACAAAATCCTCTCCACATAGAAGCAATTAAAAAATTGTCACACACTACTGTGTATGCTTACCATATAAAACTTGATGTAGTAATTATGATGTAGCAATATTTTGTTAGTCCTTGACATGCCTTTTATTCACCAATACAAGCTACTGACATTATTCCACGATAATCGATCCATAATTTTGTATTATTCAAATGCAATGATTGGTTCAGATAACACAAAAATTTTAAATTTTATTTGCTATCAATTTATTTTGTTGACGAAAAGAGACAAAAGTTAATTAATTCAAATCGCAAATCGCGAAAAATTGAAGACAAAGCAATAGCAAATGGCGCGCCCGGAGGGATTTGAACCCCCGACCAACCAGTTCGAAGCCGGCTACTCTATCCAACTGAGCTACGGGCGCTCGGCTGGAGCAGCATCTTACCATAGTAAAAGAAAAACAGCGAGGCCATAACTTGAAATATTCAACTTCATGCCTCATATAGCCAAGTAGTGGTCCGATAATTTTCGTTTCAATATACTAAAGATAGTAAGGAGCAAATCAATGACTAAAACTATCCAGCAGCAACCTCGCGGCGGCCTTCTAGGTCACTTACAACAAGATATTAACCGCCTATTTGAACCTTTTGGATGGACAACTGAAAATGAACTATGGGATACCTTCTCCAGTGAGTGGTCTCCCCGTGTTGATATTAAAGATAAAGGTCCTCATTATCTTATTTGTGCTGATGTCCCGGGTGTTGATCCAAAAGAAATTGATGTCTCAATGGAGAACAATATATTAACCATCAAAGGTGACAAAGAGACAAAAGTCGATGAAAAAGATGAAAACTATTTACGCGTGGAACGAACCAAAGGTTCATTTATGCGGCGGTTTAGTTTACCTGAATCGGTAGATTCGGAACGTATTAAAGCAAAAAGCAAACATGGTGTTCTAGAAATTACCATCCCTAAAGCAACGAGAAGCACCTCGAAAAAAATAGAGATTCATGAATGAAATTTTTAAAAAGTCAATTCATGAATAAAAAAATGAGAGGAGAAGAAGGAGATATAATGAAAAGCGTGTAGTAGAATAGAAATACTCACCGAATAAGCCAATAAAATGGAGAATCATGCAGAGAATTGGGCGCTTTTAGTTTGGTCGTCGTGGTGGTTCTCCATAGTCACTCGAGCAAATAGGATCTGGTTCTATGGGTGTGTTAGTCGTGTCATTCTTGTCGCATTCTCAGGACGATAGTGGGAATTTTGTGGAGTGTGCAACATGCTCCGAGTTAACCGGTTAGGAATACTAAGATCCTGCTCGAAGATTTCTCTCGAGATTACCCGATTAAGAGCCTAAACTTGGGAGAATGTGGCGTTTTTTTGACTTCCTGCCATGCCATAAATGTTAAGGATATCATTTAGTGATCGAGCATAATCCATTTAACTTCTAGCTTCACATTACGCTGGGGACAATCACTTACTGCTCCTATTTTCATAACATTTGCCAAGCTATAATTTAAGAAAACTATCTTTGCGCTTATATCGTGTGCATGAAAACAAGAGGTTAGAGCAAAAAATACATTCTGGATTTGTCATTTGTCAATGGTATTATGTTCCTAACGTTTTAGATATTTCTTTAGATATCTCTATCCGATTTTTGTTTTTATAAGTATGGTAAGCGTCGTAAAACATTATTCTCATAATATATTATTCTGCTCCTATTTTATTCTCTCCATTCTCGCTCTAATGATCATCGAGTGAATGTAAATAATTTCTATTTTCTCCAATCTTACGTCAATTAGAGTGCAAATAGTACATTAAACAAACGGCAATTTTCCTGTTTTGTTGAGAACTTCTTCTTACACTTTTTACACTTTTATTTTTGTATTTAGGGATATCCCTTTTTATGCAAGGAATATGATACTGTATCTTACATAAGTCCACTCTTGTAGCCTCACACAATCTAGCAAAATAGTCTCAAAGCTTATACCCTCTTAACGGAACGGCGCATCGCGAAGCAGACAGAAATAACAATAAAAGTGATTAGAAAAATCTACTATCTATCCAAGGAGTATTCTTTTCTCTAATTTTATCGTACAATATTGTTTGCCGAGCATAGATTCGTTACGGGCCTTCTCTTCAAGTGACAGTTCCTGACATTCTTGCAAAAGCATTTTTATTTCTACAACCGAGGAAAAATGACGATGAGTCAAAATAAGATCTATGTAGGGAGCCTGTCATACGACGTGACAGCTGGAGACCTTCAATCCTTCTTTGGCCAGTATGGTGACATTGAAGATGCCAGAGTAATTATGGATCGTGATACAGGCAAATCTAAAGGTTTTGCTTTTATTACTTTTGCTAACCATAACGCAGCACAAGCTGCATTACTTGCAGACGGAACAGAAATGCAAGGGCGTAAAATTCGAGTTAACATCGCACGAGATAACCCAAGCAGTAGTGGTCGTGGTGGCCGTGGTCGTAATGGTGGAGGCAGAAGTTCATATCGTTTCTAGGCATGCTTCATCAAGAACAGCAAAGCGGGAAAGTTTTCCTGCTTTGCTTTTATTATTATCATTCACAGTTCTAATTTTCTTTCATAGGCATTGCGAACCTTGGGATTACTTGTGTTGGAATTTTAAGACTACTAAGATAGTCCAAAAACATCGCTTGATTAATTATTTTAATACTAATATTGCATCAACAATAATATCAACTAATCGATGTGGTAACAGTATTTTAGAGGAGATCTATGCCTATAATATAAATAAATGACGCGCCCGGAGGGATTTGAACCCCCGACCCCTCGGTTCGTAGCCGAATACTCTATCCAACTGAGCTACGGGCGCCCATCGAAATATTCGAGACTATAGACTCTCGCACTTTTATGCCATGCTGTGTGATGATAACATCAGCTAGTTATTTTGTTGCGTCATGTAGTCATGTAATAGCGTAAACTCCATATAATCCACAACGAACCACCAACTAGGACGAACAGAAGCACCAATGTAAATACAAGCGACATAAGATACATTAGGTTTCGTTCACTTTTACCATTCAATTGTAAGAAACAAATAAGCTGAACAATAAATTGCAGAACAGCGGAGATGAATACGATAGCTAACACTACGCTAACAGAAAATTTCGAATATAGTGTCGTAAAAAAAGAAATCAATGTCAAGATGACACATAAAATTACCCCAAAGAGGTAGACACTTAGTTTCTTTTTTCCTATATCGTCGTAGTACGTATCTTCGGCAAGTATTTCATTCATAAAATAGCCTCCATTAGATAAACAATTGTAAAAATAAAAATCCAGATGATATCGAGAAAATTCCAAAATAATCCCAGATAAATCATTCGTCTTTTCATATTCCTATCGATTTTAAAAATCGGCAGTTGAATCATTATAATTAATATCCACAATAAACCCACCGAAACATGGAAACCATGAGTGCCTACCAGTGTAAAAAAAGCAGAGGCAGCACCACTAATATGCCAATTATACCCATTTGCAATCAAATGGATAAATTCTTTAATCTCCATCACGACAAATCCAGCACCTAAAATGAAAGTTAAAGTAAGCCAAAATATTACAGGTGGTAATTTATTTTTATTAATATTAAATATGGCGAGATAATAGGTAAAGTTACTCGCTAACAAAAAAAAAGTTTCCCAAAGAATATAAAACAAATCGATTAGCGGTTTTAAAGCTGGACCTACGACACCTGGGTGATGCAATACCACAAAAGTAGCGAACAACGACGCAAACAAAATGCAGTCGGTCATAATATAAAGCCAAAAACCGAAAACATCCATTGTGTCAGCATGGTGATGCTGATCCGTAGCCGATGTATGTGCGTTCATAGTAATGCCTCTTCATAATGAAGCAATTCGGTTTTTTTTATCGTCTCAGCTTTAATGTAGTAATACGTATCCCGATTAAACGTTCTAGCAACTACTGTGGCAATAACGCCAATGATGCCGATAATCATAGGAATCCACATGTGCCAAACTATAGCAAATCCAAATACTCCAGCAAACATAGCAATTACAAAGCCTGCTGGAGTATTTTTCGGCATATGAATATCTTTGTATTGAACCTGTTCGGGATGCACTCTCCATGAACATCTTTCTTTTTTCGCTTTCTGCTTATTTTCCCAAAACTGATCCCGCTCTTCAACTCTAGGAATAAAGACGAAATTATATAAAGGCGCCGGAGAAGAAACAGACCATTCTAATGTTCTAGCATTCCATGGATCACCCGTATTATCTCGCAATATATCACGATTTTTTATGCTCACAATAATCTGAATAATTTGCAATATGATGCCAATCATAATTAATGTTGCACCGAATGCGGCTACAATTAAATAAGGTTGTAAATAGACATCGTTATAATGATTGAGTCGTCGCACAACACCCATGAGACCCAAAAGATAAAGCGGCATAAAAGCAGCATAAAACCCAGCTACCCAAAAAACGAAGGACCACTTACCTAATCGCTCATCCAGACGAAATCCGAATGTTTTTGGAAACCAATAAATCAATCCTGAAAAAAATCCAAAGAGCGCACCGCCAATAATTACGTTATGAAAATGCGCCACTAGAAAAAGACTATTGTGGATCTGAAAATCAACTGGTGGCACCGACATTAAAACACCGGCTACACCACCGATAGTGAAGGTAATAAGGAATGCAAATACCCATAACATGGGTGTTTGCATTCTAAGTTGGCCCTTGTACATGGTAAATAGCCAATTAAATATTTTTACACCTGTTGGTATGGCAATAATCATCGTGGCGATACCAAAAAAAGCGTTAACATCTGCTCCGCTGCCCATTGTAAAAAAATGATGAGCCCAGACAACAAAAGATAAGAATGTGATAACTACGGTAGCATATACCATTGTCCCATAACCAAATAATTTCTTTTGACTGAAAGTAGCCACTACCTCAGAAAAAACTCCAAATGCGGGTAAGATTAAAATGTAAACTTCTGGGTGCCCCCATGCCCAAATTAAATTGATATACATCATCATATTGCCACCGGCAAATTGACTGAAAAAGTGCATCCCTAGCAGACGATCTAATGCCAATAATGCTAATGCAACCGTGAAAATCGGAAAAGCTAAGCTGATCAAAATCATCGAGCTAAAGGTAGTCCAAACAAAAATAGGCATTTTCATAAAAGTCATGCCAGGACAACGCATTTTAAAGACAGTGACAATAAAGTTAATGCCACCCAAAAGGCTTCCCACTCCCGCAATTTGTAACGACCAAATAAAATAATCTACTCCCACCGTCGGACTATAATATAACTCAGACAATGGTGGATAAGCTAACCAACCTGTTGCGGCAAAATCACCTACAACTAAAGAAATATTACAGAGCATAGCTCCCATAAAAGTCATCCAAAAACTAAAAGAATTAAGATAAGGGAATGCAACATCCCTTGCGCCAATCATCAACGGCAATACGATATTAGCAAGACCAAATACTAGCGGCATGGCTACGAAGAAAATCATAATAACGCCATGTGCTGTGAAAATCTGGTCGTAATGTTCTGGAGTCAAATAACCCATATGAGTACCAGCTGCAATAGCCTGCTGAGAACGCATCAATACCACGTCTGAAAAACCACGTAACAACATTATGCCAGCCAGAAGTACATACATAATGCCGATCTTTTTGTGATCTACAGAAGTTATCCATTCATGCCAAATGTAAGACCACTTCTTAGTAAAAGTGATAACAGCCAGTATGCTCATGAGAGCCAATACCATAAAAATACCAGCACCCATGATAATTGGTGTATGAATTGGGATATCAGTGAGTGACAATTCACCAAAAATAAGTTTTTCTAACATTTCTGATCCTTTACACTTTAAATAAATTAAAAATAATCAATATCCTGATGACCTATGTTCCCACTACATAAACACACCCGTGGTTTGTTTATACTTCATGATTATTTCTGGAAATAATTTGGGAATAATCGCTGAATAATAATGTACAGGTTCATTGATAGAAGGTTGAATAAGATTCTCATAAACGGGAACCGTTAGTGATCGTTTTGATTGCTTAATTTTCATAAACCAATCCTGTAATTTATTCGGCTCAACTACTTTTACTGTAAAATGCATGCTGGAAAACCCATCACCGTTGAACTGGCTATCAAGCCCAACATAAGTACCATCTTTCAATGCCACCAAATGTAATTGAGTTTGCATGCCTGCCATAGTATAAATTTGGCTACCTAATTGTGGAATAAAGAAAGCACTCATCGGCACATTGTCGTTGGTTAACTGGAATTCAACTTGTTGACCTTTGGCAATTTCAAGGTAATTAACGGTAGCAATATTTTGTTCAGGATAGATAAAAAGCCATTTCCATGGTAATGCAATTACCTGAACCAATAAAGACTTACCAGGAATATCTATTCTACGATAAGGATCAAGTTTATGGGTCATAATCCACGTCATAACCCCTAAAACAAGAATGACAGCACAAGGAACACTCCACCAAATAGTTTCCAAAAGAATACTATGCCCCCAATTTGGACGGTAATCCGACGTGCTTTTTCCCAGACGATAACGTAAAATAAAACTAAAACTCATGATAAAAACAGGAATCACGACGATCAACATTAAGGCCAATGAATCAAAAAAAATATTTTTCTCTTCAACTGAAATCATTCCTTCAGGTTTTAACATTCCAGTCATGATGGCATGGCAACCTGTCAAACTAATACCAGCTAAACCAATCAATATAAGCAGGGAAAATTTTATTAATTTTTTCAATTTTTGATTACTGATTTTTTTTTCAATCATCACGCTTTTATCTTAAAATAAATCATAACTCATTCAATTCAATAAAAACAATCTGTGCCTACTTACAAATAGCAATATGTTTTCCTACACTAATCTAATATATTGCCAATATTATCAATAGGTAACAAGGAAAACCACACATCAAGAAAACATTGTCCTGTTTCACATATTTTTTTCTATCGCTAATTTGGACTCATTACCATGAGTCTCTCGATAAAGATTCTTTTTAATTAAAGAATGTTCAAGGAATGATAAGCATATGGTTAATAATGCATTTGCTAATTATGAGGTAGAGTTTTACCTATGATTTTCTATTGGTCCTTTAGCTTTTATATGATGCAACAGTTTAACACCTACTAGATTGAATACTGTAGTAACTACAAATTGGCCTGTTTAATCATCAATACCTATTCTGTTTATAAGTTCTTATAATAGACTGATTATCAAATTTTTTAAAATACTAACAAGCTACCTCATTGTAATTAGTTGCCCAATTTCATGAGTGTTACTAATCATGAGTTTAAGGTCGGTTAGGATAGTGCTTAGCTAAGTTCTTTACAATAGTTGGAGAAGCCTCACAATAGCAGAGAACTTAGAAAACCACTTCTCATTTTGGTAATCAAACTAGATGACTGTTCTTACTAAGTTGGATGAATTTAGAATTACATAATCGTTATTATTTATACTACCTTTACAAACACTTTCTGTTAAAAAATTATTTTTCTTATACTTCTTTACTAAAGCTAAAAAAATAATCATTTAAAAAATGAATAAAACAAAAAATGAATCAAAAATGATACAAGCATGCGTATTTCCGTTTGGGGTTCAAAAAAATTTAGAGAATTTTAAAATCGATTAAAAATAAATACCACAAAAATAGTCTGAAATTATATAGTACGATGTTAGCTTTGAGATTGGGTTATTTGTTATTTCTTCTAGCTCTGTAAAATATATTTTATATATCTTCTGCGAAAACCTCAATTTAATTATCCGCTTCTTCCTTTCAAAACCAGACATAAGAAACTACTTTGTCAGTTGTGTTGTATCGTTCTAGCTCAATTACTAATTCTTTTTGTTTAGCGATGAAAACAGGTTCGCATTCTCTGGAAAAAGTATCTATAATATTTTCTGTCTATAAATTTTACTTACAACTATAGAAATAATTAAGTAAAAATATAATCTTCTATTTTAATAGAGATAACCAGTATACTACTAAAGCAGAGACTAAAAAAGACTGAATCAAATGTGGTATTTGTATAGAATGGGTCGAAAAGATTTTCACAATTTAATAATGCAAAAATCTCCAACCAGTGCTAAACCAAACGGGATGAATAAGAAGGAAAGGTGATGATCATGAGATTGAATAGTGAACGACCAATTCTAATGCATTTGTAGATTTCCAGAAACTAACTGAATATTTTACGAATATAATTAATTAAATAGTATAAGAGATCTTAATAGCTTAAGCTATTATCGGAGAGACAGGGATTCGAACCCTGGAAGGAGTTACCTCCTCAACGATTTTCAAGACCGTCGCATTCAACCGCTCTGCCATCTCTCCTATTAATTAAATATCCAAATCACTTTGATGCTATAATTTTCTGTAAGAAGAGTTTTCTTTTGCCTAAAAAGTTATTCAGTCCTCTACCTCATGTTATTATCCATAACCTCTATTTCTATAACTATTGATGTTAATACATTAATGTCAATAGTCTCTAATATGCTCTGTACTTCACAAAGGAAAAATATTAAACAAAATTAGAAGAGTAACAACAAACACTATGTCGACGTTGATTATAGCATCCTATCAGAAACCAGTATGAGGTAGATTTCAACCAACGATCATCCGAAAGTCGACCTTTATTCATTTATTATCCTTTGTTATAGATATAAATATGTACAACAAAGATAGCACTTATTCAGTAGCTACGTTTATTCAGTAGCTACCGTACTCAAACAAAAGACAGAGAGCAAAAGCCTCCTAATAGCTGCTATTTTGAACATAGGCATCTTCTGAAGATGCCTATATGATAAACCAGTGAAGCCTATATATTCTAATATATATCGGTGTACTAGCAACTCATGCGCAAAGCATATATCTTAATGTTTTGTCTTGTTTTTTTTGAATCTCATCAAAAAATCAAAAATAATTAATCCCGCCCATATAATCTTTCAACACATCCGGCACTCGAATACTCCCATCAGCTTCCTGGTAATTTTCCATCACTGCAGTTAGCGCTCGGCCAACAGCAAGTCCCGAGCCATTTAGGGTGTGAAGTAATTCTAACTTCCCTGTCGCTGGGTTTCTCCAGCGTGCGCGAATACGACGTGCCTGAAATGCCTCACAATTGGTGCAAGAAGAAATTTCTCGATAACAACCCTGACCTGGTAACCACACTTCTAGATCGTAAGTCTTTGCTGCTGTAAAACCCAAGTCACCCGTACATAATTCTACCAAACGATATGGAAGTTGCAATAACTGCAAAACTTCCTCGGCATGACTTGTTAATTCTTCTAATGCCTGATAAGAACTATTAGGCTTGACTAACTGAATAAGTTCTACTTTTTGAAATTGATGCTGACGAATCATGCCACGCATATCTTTTCCATACGACCCCGCCTCACTTCGAAAACAGGGCGTTTGAGCCACTAGTTTTTTTGGCAATACCTCAGCCTCAATAATTTCATTACGTGCTAAATTTGTTAATGGTACTTCTGCAGTTGGAATAAGAACCAGATCCCAATCACCTGCTATACTAAATTGATCCTCACGAAATTTAGGCAATTGCCCTGCCCCATACAAACATTCTTCATGAACCAGATAAGGCACATATATTTCCTGATAACCATGCTGTTCAATATGTAAATCCATCATAAAATGTGACAATGCGCGTTGTAGTCGAGCTAAAGTACCACGTAACACTACAAAACGAGAGCCTGACAGCTTAGCTGCCGCTTCAAAATCTAAATCCCCCCGCAATTCACCTAAAGTAACATGATCTTTTGGTGTAAAATTGAAGGTTCTTAAAATTCCCCATTTACGTTTTTCTAAATTATCATTCTCATTGATGCCATTCGGAACTGAATCGTGTGGCAGGTTAGGTAAGGATAATTGAAAATTAGTAAGCTTCCTCTGTGTGACTTCAAGTTTGATTTTGTACTGTTTTAATTCATCTCCAAGATATACAACTTCAACCATTAAATCAGTGACATCCTCACCCCTAGATTTAGCCATTCCAATCGCTTTAGACAATTGATTTCTTTTCTTTTGGAGTGTTTGCGTTATTTTTTGATAACTCTTACGATTTTCTTCAAGCGCAAGAAAAGTTTTTCTATCTAGTTTAAGACCACGACGACGTAATTTGCTCACCACTTTATTTAAATCTTGACGTAACAATTTAGGATCTAACATAATTTCCTCGAAATCATGGCTCGTCTTCATTAAAAAAGACGGAATGCTGTTACCAGCAACGAACGCACAAAAGAAGGCACTACACTAATACACTAAAATTCCAGACAAAAATACAATACAATAAATAATAAATAAGTGAACTAAGAATTTTTTGATATTGACTATTGACGGAAATCATTTTTTCCGTTGTACCCATTGTTATGTTAATTAAGTAGAACTAATCCGGTTCGTCTTGAGTTTTGTTTCTAATTTTCTGCCCAATAGTGGTTATGCCCGATTAGTTAATCATCAAACAAGTATATTTATCGTAAATTGCATCAAGTTTATCATGAGCATAGTATAAAGAGCTTCATCAGTTGAGTTAGCCAACTGATGGCGGATGTCACGTTGTGATCATGATGTAAGGCGAAGTATTAGAGAATCTGTACTACCAATGCCTTAATCTTAACCACATGCATAAACATTTGCACTACATTAAACAGGATCGTAACCTCATCCAAAACAGCATGCAATAAAACGCCACATCATAGTCTGAAACTTCATATCAACTGTATGGAATGTTAAAACTATAATTGTGAAAACACCCACAATGATTATTAAAACATCACAACATTTTGGTTACGGTTTTTTTGGTAGGTTAGTTTTTTTAACTATCCTATTATCTTTAAATATCTTGATCCAATCTTCAATAATCTTATAAATCTTACAAGTGTACAATAAGTGTTGAAGTTGTATGGGAAAACATACGATGATCGAGAATCAAACGAAGTGCACAACGTCCAATGTACCTCATTGAATTAGTATGTTCTGTCATTGTTTAATGATGCTGGTACTTTAGAATGTGGATTAGAAAACTTTGTTACACTCCTCGCCTCTCCAATTCTTCCCCAATAAGGTCAGGCGCTGGATAAGTTCATGAATTAAGTGACTTTGTATGTCATGTAATTTTGTTATAAGAATTATTGCAGGAAGCAGTAGCTAAATTAACTAAAATAAAAATGGCATCTACATTTTTCATTTTGCAGTTTGTTGTTGTTCTAGGCAAGATGATGAAATTTATTTAAAAACATTCTCTCTCATTCCTTACACATACTAAGATTAGGGATGGAAAAATTAGAGATGGCAAAACAGGAAACAGCCAATGCATGCTTGGATAAAGTATCGCAAACATTGGTTATGTTATTAACTTTCTTAACCATACTACTACCTTTCTTTATATAAGGACTTGAAAGCATCGGTTTCACAATTGCTACTTCACTAAAGTATTTATGCAAATTGGATTTACCACTGTGATTGGGAAAGTGTTGTACTGGTTTAACTTTCTCAACACGCTTGTATTTTGCAGGAAAGTTCATTTTCGTATAGTGAGTGAAGAACTTGTATTTGACTTGGTGACATACTGTTTTTATCTGTTAGTAAAACATATGATTCTCTTTTCCAGACATCAAATCAGCTTTATGATACTTTAAAAATCATAGAACTAACTGAAAATTTTCCTAAAAGATTTCCATATCTCAATACACCGGATGATAAAAATTAGAGACAGCAGAGCGGTAGATAAAGATAAGATACGATTAGAGTCTTTTTTTGACATTGGCTTTATTCCATGTCATAACCTTTGCATTTTAGTTTGTTTTAGTTCAAAGTCAAGAAATATAAAACATATGAATAAGAAAAATATTTTTTACGCTCAATCCGGTGGAGCAACAGCTGTAATTAACGCTACTGCCTGTGGAGTCATCCAAACGGCTGCAAAATATCCTTATCAAATCAACAAAGTGTTGGCTGGACGTAATGGTATTGTTGGTGCCCTCAAAGAAGAGCTTATCGATACAAGTTTAGAATCTCCTGAAGCCCTCGCTGCCTTACGTTATACTCCTTCTAGTGCGTTTGGCTCCTGTCGATATAAACTCGCTGATATTGATAAAGATTGCCGACAATATAAACGTCTGATTGATGTTTTTAAAACTCATCATATCGGATATATTTTTTATAATGGCGGAGGAGATTCACAAGATACAACGCATAAACTCTCACAATTAAGTAAAGCAATGCACTATCCAATGGTCTGTATTGGCATCCCAAAAACTATCGATAACGACTTGCCTTTTACAGATAGCTGTCCTGGATTTGGTTCAGTTGCTAAATATGTTGCTATTTCCACGCAGGAAGCAGCACTCGACATTCGTGGTATGGCGGTGCATTCCACTAAGGTCTTTATTCTAGAAGTTATGGGTCGGCACACAGGTTGGATCGCTGCTTCTGCAGCACTGGGAAAACGACAATCCAATGATCCTCCTCATATCATTTTATTTCCCGAAGTGCCTTTTCAAACAAAGGTTTTCCTAGCCAAAGTCAAGAAATCTATTGATAAAGAAGGCTATTGTGTCATTGTTGCTTCTGAAAGCATTCGCCATCCTGATGGTCATCTCATTGCTGAATCGGGATTACGTGATGCATTTGGACACGAACAATTAGGTGGTGTTGCTCCAGTTTTAGCGAGACTAATCAAAAAAAATCTTAATCTTAAATACCATTGGGCCGTAGCCGACTATTTACAACGTGCTGCACGACATATTGCTTCACAAACAGATTTGGATCAAGCTTATGCATTAGGGAAGGCGGCTGTAGAATATGCGCTCTCCGGACAATCTGATGTGATGTTAACGATTCAGCGAGAAAAAAATGTCCCTAATTATCAATGGAGCATCGGCACAGCTCCCCTATCAGCTGTCGCTAATATCGAATGTAAAATGCCACGTAATTATATCTCTGACGATGGTTTTGATATTACTGAACCCTGTCGTGCCTATCTAGAACCCCTTATTCAGGGTGAAGCCTATCCTCCATATAAGAGAGGGATGCCAGATTATATTACTCTAAAAAACCATCTACTCAAAAAGAAACTCAAAGAAGCTTTTGAGATATAAGCAATTAATTCGATAAACGATGACAACGAAGAATTTGAGTTTTCTATCGTTGAGAACACCATAATGGGGTACATACGAGAGCAAACACAGTCGTGCAATAGAACACAACAAGGTTTTTAAAAGGTTTTTAAATCGTTTTCTTTCTTCCTTTTCTTATTTAAATACTCTATTTAAATACTTTGATTTTACTGATTATGCACCATGCAATGTAATGCAATTACATGGATAAATAAAGTCTGTTCATAAAGATATTTGTGTGAGTTTTCCTTTTAACATGTACTGTTTCACATGATAGCATGAGCAATAAGAAAAAATTATCGCCACCATTTTATATGGTGACTTATCTTTTCCCTAGTATTATCAGAAATATCACTCATTTAAGTTCATGTTTCATCTTGCTTTATTTAGCTTGTCGTATAAAGCTTGATACCGAATCTAACACCATAAACAGTGCATGGTAAGACAAAGAAATACAAAAATATCACTAAGTCATACGCATAACTTATATTCTTGCGCCAATACAAGCTAAGTATTATCATTAAGAGTTGGTAATTGTTTTCCGGCTAGTTTAAGAGATAGTTGGAGAGGATGTTTATAGTTTTTTGTACAATTTTATGAAAACATATTCCAGGAATGTGATTTATCTAACTGATGAACTTAATCTTTGGTTGAATGATGGAAAACAATTACTGATCCGGTATGCAAAGTGGTTAATAGAAAAGTAATGACAAAATTAAAGGAGAAAATTATGGCATTAATCCCTTCAACAACGATCCCCTTAAATACAAAAGCACATCAGTTTGAGTTAGTTGATACAGTGAGCGGCAAAACAATGTCACTCAATCAATTAAAATCAGACAAAGCAACGGTGATTATGTTTATTTGTAACCACTGCCCTTTCGTTCAGCATATTCAAGGAAAATTAACTGAAATTGCTAGAAGATACCAGACTAAGGGTGTTCAGTTTGTTGCTATTAATTCCAACGATATTGCAAATTATCCGGAAGATGCTCCTGAAAAAATGAAGGAGGTTGCGGAAAAGTTCGGCTATTCCTTTCCTTATCTTTTTGATAAAACTCAAGAGGTGGCAAAAGCTTACCAAGCTGCATGTACTCCTGATTTTTATATTTACGATAAAAATCTTGTTTGCGTTTACCATGGTCGTTTCGATGCTTCGAGTCCTGGTCGAAACACTCAAGTTACAGGTGAAGATTTATGTCATGCGCTTAACAACCTTCTGACTGGAAAACAGATAAACCCTGATCAAAAACCTAGTCAAGGTTGCAATATAAAGTGGATAAAATAATTTATATTAGGATATATAGCGAGTGTTTGTAAATAATAACTTGTTGTTAAATTGCGTTTTTACTGCAGTATTTCGTCTACTATCGGATTAACGAAATATTTTGATTGTAATTGTCATATAGTCCACCATTAATAATAACAGTGACCATTGTTACCAGTTTTAGCTAGTAAACCGTTAAGTTATATTTATTAACTAATAAAAGCTTAGAGATTATAAGATAATGATCATCATGTTTCTATGTTTCTAGTAAATCCACATATACCATAATCGGTTCAGCATATGGTTTATGTTAATTGTCATACATATCCTATGGTTACCACCCCTATGTGATATTTTTAAAATGAGCTGAAATGTAGATCTTTTCAAAGATACTTTACATCTACAATTTCATATTTCATTGATCCCTCAGGAGCATTAACTTCAATAATATCTTCAATATATTTGCCAATTAGGGCACGAGCTATTGGGGAAGTGACAGAAATTTTATTTTCCTTTACATCAGCTTCATCAACTCCTACAATTTGATAGGTAACTTGAGTTTTCGTTTTTAAATTCAATAAGGTAACTTTTGATCCAAAAATGACTTTCCCCCTATTGGGAATTTTAGAGATATCAATAAGTTGACAATTGGATAATTTTGTTTCGATTTCCATGATTCGACCTTCGATGAAAGATTGACGTTCACGAGCAGCATGATATTCAGAATTTTCCTTAAGATCACCATGGGCACGTGCTTCAGCAATAGCTGCAATGATTTTCGGACGCTCTATCATTTTTAAATGCTCAAGTTCTAATCGCAATTTTGTAATGCCGCTAATCGTAATAGGGACTGTCACTTGTATCACCATCACCTCACCGACGACAACTATGCATGTATGCGCAGGTAGTTTAACAAACCTTTCACTCTAAATCACACTAAAGGCGAAAAAATTATATAATACAGAGTTGGTGTAAATCTTGAAGCCGATATACATCACGAAAGTCCTTTGCCTGAATAGCTAAAACGGTAGCCTCTCCACCTGCTAAGGTGGTGGTATAATATACTTTATGTTGAACTGCGCTTACACGAATGGTATATGAATCTTCTATAGCTTGTTCGCCTTCGGTCGTGTTAATGATAAAACTAATTTGGTCATTCTTGATCATATCAAGAATATGAGGATGCCCTTCAGTAACCTTGTTAATGAGCATGCAGGGAATCCCAGCTGCCTGTAAGACCCTTGCGGTTCCACGTGTAGATACTACTTCAAACCTTAAATCGACCAAAGCCTTTGCCACCTTGAGTGCCCGTTCTTTATCTGCATCACGGACGCTAATGAATACTTTACCACTTAAAGGCAGAACATCTCCACCACTCAATTGCCCTTTTGCAAAAGCATGGCCAAGATTTTCAGCAATACTCATGGCTTCACCAGTGGAACGCATTTCTGGGCCCAAAATGGGATCAACTTCAGAAAATTTATTAAAAGGAAAAACCGGTTTTTTCACCGCGAAATAGGGAGGAATACATTCCGTCGTATAGCCTTGTTCTTTTAACGAGACGCCAACCATACATCGCGCAGCTATTTTTGCCAATGGCAAGCCTGTTGCCTTAGCATCAAAAGGAACGGTGCGGGAAGCGCGCGGATTCACTTCAAGAATGTAAATTTCATCTCCTTGAATAGCAAATTGAGCGTTGATTAACCCAATGACCGTGAGTTCCTTGGCAATTAGGCACACTTGTTCTCGTAGTCGATTTTGAATAGTTTGACTTAAGCTATGCGGGGGAAATGTACACGAAGAATCTCCAGAATGAACCCCTGCTTGTTCAATATGTTCCAAGATACCACCAATGAGAACGTCTTTACCATCACATATTGCGTCAATATCTACTTCGATAGCGTCATCCAAAAAACGATCCAATAATAAAGGTTCATTCTTAGAAAGGATAACGTCTTTTGTCATATAGTGAGTTAATTCCTTTTCACTGTAAATTACTTTCATAGCCTGCCCTCCTAAAACATAAGAGGGGCGGACAACAAGTGGATAAGCGAAAACGTTTGCTAAACGTAGTCCCTCTTCGACGCTCCGTACAGTGCCATTAAGCGGTTGTCGTAATCCTAATTGCTGCACGAGAGTTTGGAAGCGTTCACGATCTTCAGCCCGATCAATAGAATCCGGACTTGTGCCAATAATAGGCACATGTAGTTTTGCTAATGCTCTCGCCAATTTTAGTGGTGTTTGACCACCAAATTGCACAATGACACCTTTAGGTTTTTCAATGGCAATGATTTCCAGAGTATCTTCCAAAGTTAACGGCTCAAAATACAATCGATCAGCAATATCAAAATCAGTGGAAACAGTTTCAGGGTTACAATTTACCATAATACTTTCATAGCCAAGCTCTCGCATAGCCAATGCGGCATGAACACAGCAATAATCGAATTCAATCCCCTGTCCAATGCGATTGGGTCCACTTCCCAACACCATGATTTTATTTCGTTTAGTCGGAGCACATTCATTTTCCTCTTCATAAGTGGAATAAAGATAGGTGGTATCGGTTGCAAATTCTGCAGCACAAGTATCTACACGTTTATAGACAGGATGAATTTTCAATTTATGTCGATAACGACGTACCTGATTCTCAGTAGTCTTTAATAATTGGGCTAAACGCCTATCTGAAAATCCCTTGCGTTTTAAATGAAAAAACTCATCATGGGATAATGTCTTAAGTGATTTATCTGCTACTATTTTTTCTAGCCGGACAAGTTCTTCGATTTGCACTAAAAACCAATGATCAATTTTACTGTCATCATGAACCTGATTTACACTAAAACCCATTCGAAATGCATCAGCAATGAACCATAATCGATTAGGTCCAGCGAAGCGTAGTTCTTTTTTAACTTGTTCGTGAAACGTCTCATCAATTTCTAGAGTGTCAATTCTTATTTTTGGCTCTAATCCAAAAACTCCGATTTCCAAACTGCGAATGGCCTTTTGTAATGATTCTTGAAAAGTACGTCCAATAGCCATTACTTCGCCGACAGATTTCATTTGTGTAGTCAAACGCGGTACTGTAAGGGGAAATTTTTCGAAACTAAATCGCGGAATTTTTGTGACGACGTAATCAATGGTTGGTTCAAACGATGCTGACATACAGCCGCCCGTAATTTCATTTTTCAATTCATCTAATGTATATCCTACTGCTAATTTCGCAGCTACTTTTGCAATAGGAAATCCTGTAGCTTTAGAGGCTAGTGCGGACGAGCGCGATACGCGCGGATTCATTTCAATGACAATCAATCGACCATCGTCAGGATTAATTGCAAATTGCACATTAGAACCACCGGTTTCTATACCAATTTCGCGCAGGATCGCAATCGCGGCATCACGCATCTGTTGGTATTCTTTATCAGTTAACGTTTGAGCAGGCGCTACTGTGATGGAATCACCTGTATGAATACCAACAGGGTCGACATTTTCCATGCTACAAACAATAAGGCAATTATCTTTTTGATCCCGTACGACTTCTAGTTCAAATTCTTTCCATCCTGCAATAGATTCGTCGATTAGTATTTCTGTTGTGGGAGATAATTCCAAACCGCGCGTGCAAATTTCTAGAAATTCATCACAATTATACGCAATACCGCTTCCACTTCCGCCCAACGTAAATGATGGACGAATAATCGCAGGAAATCCAACCTTGCTTAATATTTTCCAGGCTTCTTGCATTGAATGGGCAAGACCTGATTGTGGGGTTTGTAGACCGATTTTTTCCATGGTCTTTTGAAATAAGGCGCGATCTTCAGCTTTATCAATAGATTCACGAGAGGCGCCAATTAATTCCACATCATATTTTTTTAAAATACCCTTACGTACCAAATCAAGCGCGCAATTTAATCCAGTTTGTCCGCCCATAGTCGGTAATAAGACATCCGGTTTTTCTTTTTCGATAATTTTTGCAATCGTTTCCCAACAAACAGGTTCAATGTAAGTAGCATCGGCAAGATCTGGATCAGTCATGATAGTCGCTGGATTGGAATTCACCAAAATAACGCGATATCCTTCTTCACGCAAGGCACGACAAGCTTGAGTTCCTGAATAATCAAACTCACAAGCTTGTCCAATAACAATTGGTCCTGCTCCGATAATTAATACACTTTTTATATCGATTCTTTTTGGCATTGTCTTTTCATCAACTGAATAAAATCTTCAAAAATTCCTTGCATATCTTGAGGTCCGGGACTAGCTTCTGGATGCCCTTGAAAAGCAATTGCGGGTTTCGTTTTGTGTGCAATGCCTTGCAATGTTCCATCAAATAAAGAGCGATGAGTTATTCGTAAAATTTCTGGTAAATCTGCTTCATTCGCTGAAAAACTATGATTTTGACTGGTAATAAAAACACGACCATCCCTTATATCTTGTACGGGATGATTTGCTCCATGATGACCAAATTTCATTTTTTTGGTTTTTCCACCACATGCCAGTATCAATAACTGAAAACCTAAACAAATACCTAGGAGTGGTATTTCTTTTTCTAAAAACTTCCGGATAGTTGCGATAGCATAACTACAAGCTGCAGGATCCCCTGGTCCATTGGATAATACCACGCCATCAGGTTTTAAATTGAGCGCTTCTTCTACAGAAGTTTGCGCAGGTACGATAGTCACGGAGCAACCACTACCGATAAGTAATCGTGCGATTTGATGCTTCAAACCATAATCATAAACCAATACACGATATTGGTTGATTGGTGGAGATTTTCTTGTAGAAGTAAGAGCTAGAGTTCCTTCCGTCCATATTTCTACTTTTGTTGTCGAAACAACTGTAGAAAGATCCTTTCCTTTTAAACCAGAATAGGCACGTGCTTGTTGAAGTGCTTGGCCAGTGTCCATCTTGCCACCTGCTATAATGCAACCGTGTAATGCTCCGTGTTGGCGAATTAAACGTGTTAAACGTCGTGTGTCAACTCCATCAATAGCTACCACTCCTTCTTCTTTTAAATAATCATCTAGCGATTGTTCTGCTCGCCAATTGCTAGCAATAGGAGATAATTCACGAATGATAAGTCCAGCCGCCCAAATTTGATAAGATTCTAAATCGTTAGCATTAACGCCTACGTTACCAATGTGCGGATAAGTGAAAGTGATAATTTGTTCTGCGTAAGAGGGATCAGTTAAGATTTCTTGATAACCTGTCATAGTAGTATTAAAGATTACTTCCCCAACTGTAGTCCCTTCAGTGCCAATGGAATTTCCAAAAAAGAAACTGCCATCGGCTAACACCAAAATCGCCGGCTTTCGTTCATTAAGTAGATTTAAATCACTCATCGTACAGAAGCACCCCTTATACTTATTAGAATCCAAGATAAAATTTGCCACAGAATAAGCGATTCTAAAGAGAATAGGAAGGAAGATTTTGGTAACATATCATTAATTACCCAATTTTAGTATGGAGCTCTTTTCCGTCTGTAGCTTTATACTCTTCAAAGAATTCTCCGGAAACTTAGTAGCTACTTGTACCTTCTGTAGACCAACATTAATATTTATCTCAACCTTTATTTGAGAGAATTACTACAAACTAGGCTAAAATTGAGATAGATAGATGAAAGTCTAATCGACGCCAAATTACTCCAGTCGTTTTATAAAATATCAATAAGATTCCATCTAATATCGAATAGCAGTAAGTAAGTCTAAGAAAATGCGAGAGTTAACCTTAGCTGCTGATATCGATCCTTTTATTTCTCACACCTTAAAGCTCTGATCATTACCTCAAGTTTGGCACTTCATACAACAAATATATTAAAACACCAAAGATTCAAATAGTAATGCCAATCTTGTTAATTGTTTCGAATAATCAACATCGACATTATTTAGTTAAGTGTAAGGGAGAAATTGATATTATCTGTATTCTAAACCTACTAGTATTACGTCATGTAATCAATTGGAGTTAAATGATCTGTAGTGAATTAAGAAATACTTGACACCAGAATCTTTTTTAAAATAAAGATGACCTAAATACATCCTGCAAGGGAAGAAAATGAAAGAATCAAATTTTTATCTAGCGGTAAAAAAATCTCTTACGCTATCAAACCAGCTACGAGTGCGTGGGCTATGACTTTTTTCGTCTTTTTTTAACAGATCTTCAAATTGTTTAAGACATTTTTTTTGTTCAGAGCTTAATTTTATAGGTGTTTCAACGGTGATTTGGCAGATCAAATCACCAACAGCGCCGATTCGAAGAGCTTTTACGCCTTTGCCGCGTAAGCGGAACTGTTTTCCAGTTTGAGTCTCTGGAGGAATAGTTAGCTTGACAGTACCATCAAGTGTTGGAATTTCCACTTCGCCGCCTAGTGCAGCGGTTACAAAGCTAATTGGCACTTCTGAATGTAAATTATTACCCTCCCTATGAAAAAGAGGATGTGACTTAACGCGGATTTGAACGTACAGATCGCCTGTGGGTGCTCCAAACACCCCCGCTTCACCCCTGCCAGCTAATCGAATACGATCACCTGAGTCAATACCAGGAGGTATTTTAACAGATAAGGTTTGCGTTTGCCGGCAACGGCCTTGTCCTTGGCAATCAAAACAAGGATTTTTAACAACTCGCCCTGTACCTCGACAAACAGAACAGGTTTGCTGAACTTGCAAGAAACCGTGTTGTATACGCATTTGACCCGTCCCGCCACACCGTTGGCAAAAAACTGGTTCACCCCCTCTCTTAATACCTCTCCCATCACAGGTATCACACTTTACCCACGTAGGAACCTTTATAGTCTGGGTAATGCCGTGAACAGCTTCTTCAAGTGATAAAACTAAATTATATACGAGATCGGAACCTCGCTGTTCACGTGATTGTCCCCGACTGCCACCAAAAATGTCCCCAAAGATATCACCAAAAATATCGCCTAAATCTCCAAAACCAAATCCACCACTAGTTGCCGTCGTCCCTCCACTAAATGATTGTTCGACACCAGCATGACCGAATTGATCGTAAGAAGCGCGTTTATGCGAATCAGAAAGCACTTCATAGGCTTCACGTGCTTCCTTGAATTTCATTTCAGCATCTTTGTCGCCTGGATTGCGATCGGGATGGTATTTCATGGCTAAACGGCGGAAAGCCTTTTTTATCTCAGCTTCGGTCGCACTGCGACTGAGACCAAGAACTTCGTAGTAATCGCGTTTTGATGGCATGACTATTTTTGTTTTCCCGATTTTAGCTCGTCAGACAACCAAACAGAAAGAATGAACGAGACTAAATCCTAGATTCTCACTCTTGAAGGAACAACGATGGCTATTATTTTTTTCCCCTATTATTTTTTCCCTTCATCTTTTTTCTTCTCGTCTCCGACTTCTTCAAACTCTGCATCGACAACATCTTCTTTCTGTTTATCCTTGGCCTTGGCCTTACTTTCGTTTCCAACGCTAGCTTCAGGACCAGATGCAGCTACAGTACTTTTTTTCGCATAAACACGTTCAATCAATTTCGAGGAGTGTTCTGTCAATGCTTTTGTTTTTGCTTCAATAGCCTCTCGGGTGTTGCCTTTCATTGCTTCTTTGAGTGCTTCGATAGCTTTTTCAATAGCACTTTTCTCTTCCGAAGAGATATCACCGGCAAGATCTCTCATGGATTTTTCTGTAGCGTAAATTATCGCGTCTGCTTGGTTTCGTGCATTGACTAACTCATGGAACTGACGATCGGCATCTTTATGCGCTTCTGCGTCTTTCACCATTTTCTCCACTTCTTCATCAGACAAGCCACTCGATGCTTTAATAACAATCGATTGCTCTTTCCCAGTCGCTTTATCTTTTGCCGACACATGCAAAATACCATTTGCATCGATATCGAAAGTCACTTCAATTTGCGGAATACCACGAGGTGCTGGAGGAATATCGGTGAGATCAAAACGACCTAGCGATTTATTTGCTGACGCCATTTCACGTTCCCCTTGCAACACATGTACAGTAACAGCTGTTTGACTATCTTCCGCTGTAGAAAATACCTGGTTCGCTTTTGTTGGAATTGTGGTATTCTTTTGGATAAGTTTTGTCATTACACCACCGAAAGTCTCAATTCCCAGAGATAATGGTGTGACATCAAGCAACAGCACATCTTTTACTGCGCCCGATAAAACAGCTCCCTGAATTGCAGCACCAATCGCAACAGCTTCATCTGGATTTACGTCTTTACGCGCTTCTTTCTGAAAAAAATCTTTTACGGCTTCTTGTACTTTAGGCATGCGAGTTTGGCCACCTACTAAGATCACGTCATCAATTTCAGAAACCTTGAATCCCGCATCCTTAATAGCGTTTTTACATGGCTCAATCGTGCGCTCAATCAAGCCCTCGACGAGTGACTCGAGTTTCGTGCGAGTAACACGAATATTTAAATGTTTTGGACCAGAAACGTCTGCTGTAATATACGGCAAATTTACATCAGTTTGTTGACTTGATGAAAGCTCAATTTTCGCCTTTTCTGCAGCTTCTTTTAGACGCTGTAAGGCTAAAGGATCGCTGTGTAAATCAATACCCACATCTTTCCTAAACTCACTGGCTAAATACTCAATTAAACGTAAATCGAAGTCTTCACCGCCCAGGAAAGTATCACCATTGGTAGCCAATACCTCAAATTGGTGTTCACCATCTACTTCAGCAATTTCGATAATAGAAACATCAAACGTGCCACCTCCTAAATCATAAACTGCAATTTTTCGATCACCTTTTTTCTTATCTATACCATAAGCTAAGGCGGCAGCGGTAGGCTCATTAATAATTCGTTTGACATTAAGACCTGCAATTTTACCAGCGTCTTTCGTCGCTTGCCGTTGGGAATCATTAAAATAAGCCGGCACAGTAATTACCGCATCTTTAACTTCATGACCAAGATAATCTTCAGCCGTCTTCTTCATCTTTATTAAAACTTGCGCTGAAATTTGTGGAGGCGCTAATTTTTCAGCTTTTTCATCTTTATCGATAATTTCCACCCAAGCATCACCATTATCCGCTTTGACGATCTTGTAAGGCACCATCTTAATATCCTTTTGCACAATTCTGTCATCAAAACAACGACCAATCAATCGTTTAATGGCGAATAAAGTTCTATCAGGATTGGTTACTGCTTGGCGTTTCGCTGACGCGCCAACCAATATTTCACCATCTTTGGTATAAGCGACAATCGACGGTGTGGTACGGGAACCTTCAGAGTTCTCAATCACACGCACCTTTCCGCTCTCCATTATCGCAACGCAGGAGTTCGTAGTGCCTAAGTCAATACCAATAGTTGCCATTCTCTTTCCTCTCAAAAATAAAGATTTAGGGCTGCCCTCTACACATACTGAGTATAAGTGGGGACGGCGTTTTAGATTTCAAGGGAATGCCTTAACGATGTAATGTTAGTACAGGTTTCTAAGAGCATTTTAGCGTGTGATGCACATTTAATGTACAATCTTGTATCTTCAAATTTCTAAGGATGGTAGGAAAAGAGGTTTTTAGAAGTTCCACCCAACTTCTGGACAGAACAATATTTTCCTATTTAATCACGACTTACTTTTTGTATGTGCCAAATCACAAAAAATGGAGCACTGTATGATGCGCTGTATATCAAATGAAGATAACCTTGATGAATCAGCTCCTTCGAGTACTTGGAAGAGTGCTTGATTATCTACCCTCCTATGTAAAACCGTGTGCGCAGAAAGACAACTTAAAAACGGCATATCTTTCATTCGTTTTGTGAGAAAGTTTCGATTTAACCTTTTCTCTATAAATTATGCTGCATTTTTAAAATGATACTTGGGTACCTGCTTGTTATAACTAGTATAGGATTTCAGAATCTTCATTTAATTTGTTCATTCCTAATCTTTTAGTTTAAAATAACAACTTGAGGGATAATTCTAATTCTCTGCAGCATTAACTGGAATTTTCGAACGACTTACCTTCACACAGATAATTAAGCCAAGCCTATCTAGTAAATGGCCTTGTGGCTCTATATCACCATTCTCTTTTTTTTTACGCATATAACCCCGACTATCGTGTATCTTAGTTATGTTCTGAGTACATTCAAATACGCTAATTGTTAATCTTAATAATCTATCCTCTTAATAATCTATCCGACAACTATTACCCTCGCTGCCCGTAAAACTCGACCGTTGAGTCGATATCCATTTTGCATAACCTGAACGATAGTGTCAGCTTTTGCAGTAGGCATTTTCTGAACAGACATAGCTTCATGGAATGCTGGATTAAAAAAATCACCAGGTTTGGGATCAATAATTTCAACACCATGCTTGCTTAATATTTTGTACAGCAACTCCAGTGTTAAGTTCATACCCTCTCGGATATTCTTAGCATATGGATCTTGTGATTCGGGGCTTTGAAGGCCATGAATTAAACTATCGACGACGGGAAAAAGATCCGTGAGTAATCGACTTGCGCCATACTTTATTGCATCAGCTTTTTCTCGTTCCGTTCGCTTACGTAGATTATCTATTTCAGCCTTGACACGAAGGAATTGATCTTTATATTCCTCTACCTTATATGCCATGTTGGTTAATTGATCTTTCCATGTTTCACATCTACGACATTCAATCTCCTCTGGAGGAGATTCTACTATTTTAGATTGAATATTCTCTACTTGTGACTCCTCTGCCTTCGTTTTTGGTTCCTCCTTTAACTCCTCTCCTTCCGACCCAATGATTTTTCCCACTTTAATGGTCTCTTCATGTTTATTTTTGAGTTCAAATATAGTTTTATCGTTTTTACTCATTCTTATTTCTCCGATCGTCAGGCATCACATACTACAATAGAATTTGGTTTTCTGTAAAACTTTCCTATAAGTCTACATCCATTCAACCTATCTCATAGGCTGGCTACTTAATCAGTATTTGCTTCTTAATCAGTATTTATTTTTTGCATACGATACACTGACTCAATTTGAACGGCTAAATAAAATCAAGCGTAAATAATCACTTTGTCTTGTTTCTAATTGAACATCAATAAAAGCTCTGCTTCAATCTATTTTATTATTTCAATAAGTAACAAAATACTGTCTCTTGTATGAGGCAGTAGGAACATTGTAATAGTTTTGTTGTATTTTGTTAATACTTTTTATCAAAAAAGACGGTTTTTACGCATTAATTGATTTTGAAAACTAAAAAACTTCATTTTTATACAAAATTCTAGTAAAATAAAAAGTGGATCTGTTAATTTTTAAATTCTATCCTAATATCTTAGAGAGTTACTATATTACGTAACTCGAACATTAGTTATATTAAATATCCCCATGAAGTTTAAGTATTGTTTCATATCTTTATGTTAAAAAAGAATAAAAATATTAGTAGTCATTTCTTATTGCTAAGTCGATCTTGCTATAATAAAGTCTCTACCTTATTTTCCTTACTAAAATACTTTTGAATATTTCGTTTACTTTCGTATACTTTCGTATAAATTTATAGAATAAATATTACAAACGAAACTACTTCTGTTAATTCTTTTATAATCATAAAAAATTTGGTAGTAGTGAGTACACACTAGATAAGTTATATAAATTGTTTGCTATTCTCTCCACGAAACGACGATAATACCTTTGTTTAAACCGAGATTTTCTAAATCAGATAAATAATTTTTTAAAATTTTTTTTCTTATTTTTCTTATTATGTTTTCAAGTTTCATTTCCAATTAATAAAATCTAACTGTAAATAATCTTGTAACTATATGGAAAAATAAGCGGTTTTTTATACAAAATTTTCAAATTATCCTGAATTTAATTTCAAATTACTGACTTCGATTGTAGGTATCAATAACTGCTTTAATATGACAGTATAGAATTTTTATATTGGTTTTTATTTTTTCAAGTAAAAATTTACTAATAAAACTATCAGTTATCTTCACTATAACTTTCCATGATTAATTTTTTTAAAAACCAATGCAGAGATTCATATTCATATAAATAAGTAATCTTCTGTAAAATCAAAAAAATTATTCTTATCATGTTATTCTAAGTTATCTCAATTCTTTACATATCAATAACTATCTCCACATGTAGTTAGTATCTCTATATGTAGTTAGCTATCTCTACATGTAGTTTAGTGGCTCAAAAGATTTAATCGTATTAACAGTTTTGACCAAGTTATAGATACAACTCTGACACCGTAATTCTGATCTCCATTTTCTTGCTATTATCTTAATCTTTTCAATCTTTCTGGCATCTTTTTAAAAAGTAACAGAAGCTATCTTACATAAATGTATTTAAATCTTCTTCATTTTAAGAAATATTTAATGTTCTAATTAACAATATTATTAATGAATAAAATTTTCTTCGAAAAATTTTCTTCGAAAAAAATCTTTTTAATAAATTAAAAAGAACGATTCTTTAAAAAGTAAATTTATAAATTTGAATTTTTTGTTAGGGTCAAAGGTACTACTAGTGCTTTTATTCTCAATAGTTACTTTGACAATCAAGATGGCATTCAAATTTAGTTGCTCCATTAATTTTCACTATAAAATTAAAATAATGCAATAAAGGCGATAAACCTAAATATTTTTTTTTGAATCCTACACCAAAGCAATCTTAATACTTAATAATATGCTAGCACTAGAAGTTATGAGACAAAAAGAATAGGAAACAATGTTAGTATTGATAACAATATTGATAAAATAAATGGATTGCTAGAATTCTAGCAATAAAACAGCTATGCTCAAAAACATTATGAATAAGCCGTTATTTCATCGGATTGCTTTAATGGGACGTGAAGGGGTCGAGGGAGTGCCTGAAACACTCTCGGCACTTACTAATTATCTACTTTCTTTAAAAAAAGAGGTTAATCTGGAAAAAAATTCGGCTCATATGATTAAGACACATCAGTTACCTATCGTTTCCATAGAACAATTAAAAGAAAAAATAGACTTATTAATTGCAGTTGGCGGTGACGGTAGTTTATTAAATGCAGCACATATTGCTGTTCCTCAAGGACTTCCAGTGTTAGGAATTAATCGCGGGCGACTAGGCTTTTTAACGGATATCCCCTCAAATGAATTTAACAAAATTGAAACTATTTTAAAGGGGCATTATAAGGAAGAGATACGTTTTCTACTGGATATGAGAGCTAAACATGATAACAAAGTAATCACACGAGGAGTTGCCATTAATGATGTCGTGCTACTACCCGGAGATATCGCAAAAATGATTGAATTTGATATTTACATTAATGATGTATTTGTCTGCCACCAACGCGCCGACGGATTAATCATCACTACACCTACAGGCTCAACCGCCTATGCGTTATCAGGAGGTGGTCCTATCTTACATCCACAACTGGATGCTGTTGCTTTAGTCCCTATGTTCCCTCATACGTTAAGTAGTCGACCCATCGTAATAGATGGCGATAGTCAAATAAAAATAAATATCTCACGAGAAAATGATGTATCACCATATGTTAGTTATGATGGACAGCCTCGCACACCTCTCTTACCAGAAGGAAGCATTTATATAAGTAAATACCAACATCCATTACGCTTAATCCATCCGCGCAATTACAATTATTACGATATATTACGTCGTAAACTAAATTGGGAAAAACATACTTCGAAGATTTAAAATGCTCTATGATCATTAAATCACTTAACTGAAATTTTAATAAAAAGAGCACAATGACATTGTACTGATTAATAACAGATAAAACAAATCATTTCATTATTGTAACGTCGTAGATTATACTTTGTAAACAAGCTGATACCGCTCTTGTTCATACTAGTATTAGCCAGTATAATATTGATTTGTTCTTTAACAATTAATAGATAAATATATCGTATGTAGAATATCTAGCGTGATGGGGATATGAGAACAACATTAATAAACCACATATATCGCGAGATTTGGCTATTTTTTTATATTATCAATGCACTATCGTGACACTAAAAATATCGTAAAAAGATAAATCCAATAATCATGGCTGGATAATTTTGATTTTCACAATACGCTATTTCAAAAATTCATGGTTATTATCACCTACAAAATCCATCTAATCTCAACTAGATCAATTAAATAAATAAATAAAAAACCGAAATCATAAACCATCACTTTTTTAATGCATTAGTTTGAAAAACTAAAATAAAATAATTTACAAGAAAATACATGAAAGTTTGAACCAATTAATATTAAGATCATCAATAATTCATACATGATGCTCAACCACTCATTAAAATTGATATAAATAGTCCATCTAATTGTACAAAATGATGAAATGTTCACCTCTATGTCTTGAGAATAGTGTACTGATCGTGTTCACGATATCAGATGTAACGTAAAATGAAAAATACTATTACTCAAGTTATTTAACGTTAATTTAATACTAAACACCACCTTTATTCGAAACACCTGAATTAAAGTTATCATTATGCGTGATATGTTTCATAAACACTATATTACATTAAATAAGCCGATCGATGTCGAAAAATGACTCAAATAATGTACAACACACACTTAAAAATATCGAAAAATACATCTGAGAACTTAACTACTATCAATTGTAAATTAAAGAAAAATATTCGTAGAAGAATTAGCACAATAGCAAAAAAA
Organism: Coxiella endosymbiont of Amblyomma nuttalli; assembly: GCF_018107685.1. Classification (GTDB taxonomy): domain Bacteria; phylum Pseudomonadota; class Gammaproteobacteria; order Coxiellales; family Coxiellaceae; genus Coxiella. The sequence goes on from NZ_CP064834.1 coordinate 587,119, forward strand.
AAGATAACAAGATTTTTATGATAACAACCAACGTATAAAAATTTAATACTATTCTATTTTCTATATATTAATGCCATAATATAAAACAGTCGTAATAGAGACTCTCACAAAAAAATGTCAAGCCAGTTATTTTTGATGAAGTTGAAACAAATTGCGAAATTAACTATCTGGTTTCCTCATGAGTTGAAGAAATACACGGGTCCCCATATATAAAGAGCTTCCTTCAAAATTGCTAAATAAAAGCGTCATCTTAATATGATAGAAACTAATACAAGGATATATTGAAAATTACTACCACTTGGCATACGGTGCTAAAGTTTATAGAACAAACATATCCTATGAAAAATTTTACTCAAAGTATATACATTGCCTCATATAGTCTAGACATGCATTATATCATAATAAGTATCATAATAATGGGAAAATTAGCAATCCTTAAAAAGAATCGATTATTTCTTATGAAAAAAATAAAACACCAATCGTCTATGAAAATCATTATTTATAAGATCATCATGATTACAAATACTGGAAAGCAATTCCGTTAATAAAAATCTGTCTGTAATTTTCCTTCGATAGAATCGAAAACTTAATCACAAAATATTAGCAATTGAAAACCTTCTATATCTAAATCCTTTCTTTACATACTTTATCTATGTTTAAGTGAAACATTAAGCGATCTCTCATTTAGCAATACGTCACCAAGATATTAGAATTCGTCATGTTTTTCTCTCTAGTAAGAAAAAGATCTTCTTAATGCTCTGAGTTTATATTGAAAACAACACAAACTTTATTTATTACACTAGCATATAGCAATAACATAATAAGTGAAAAGAGAGGTTAAGTTCTAGTTACCTATCTTGCATCTTTCTTGAAAGAATAAATCACTTCAATTCTTTGAATCTGTAAATATGACTTTGACTTAATGTTAAGTCACACCAACGATGCATGGATAATAGTAATTGAACAAAATAATTTTTTTTTATAGAAGAAAAATTATTTTAAGAAAGCATGTTGCTCACACCATTGACAAATACCATAAATTGTCAAATTATGATCAGTCATTTTAAATTTTAATTGCTCAGCAATCTCAACCTGACAATTTTCTATAATGTCATTAAAAAACTCTTCTACTTTTCCACAATGCAAGCAAACCAAATGATCATGATGTTCTCGTTGACCAATTTCGAAAATCGAATGACCACCTTCGAAGTAATGTCGCTCTACAAGTCCAGACGCTTGAAACCGAGTAAGTACACGATAAACTGTCGCAAGTCCAACATCTTCTCCCATTTTCATCAATTTTCGATGAACATCTTCAGCACTCATGTGACGAGGATCTGCACTTTCTAATATTCTTAATATTTTAATACGCGGCAAAGTAGCTTTAAGACCAGCTTTTCTTAGTTCTTGATCTTCCAACGGTGATTCTCCTTTCTATTGGCTCACGAGTACAGTATTGCGCTGTATGCACACTAATAATTTTAGCATAAGTAGCATTTGATGCCAGAGATACAACCTAATGAAATTTTACTGACATAGAAGATAGGAGCTCTTATATGATGCATCATTAAGAGTCATTGCACCTTTTGATTGTTTACTTTTCTACTTTTTACCTTAATAACATCATCCAGTCCAGTGCAGCACGTAATCCTCCTATTCGATGGTTTTATCTATACATAATTAAGTCATCGGTTTTGGACAGATAAAATAAAATTTAAAATGACAGCACTACTCTTGCCTTAATTCTTACTTATTAATCGCGGGAACTCTTGTTCGTTTTACGTTTCGCTCGCAATAATCGAGCTTCTTTAGGGTCAATATATAGAGGACGATAGATTTCGATACGATCCCCGTCGCGTAAATTTGCTTCGAGTGTAGTACGTTTACTATAAATACCGACAGGTACTGTACCTAAATTAATTTCTGAAAATTGTTGCAAAATACCGGAACGTTTAATTGCAAGGGCGACTGTACAGTTTTCTTCAACAACTAAAGGAATCTCAATCTGTTCTTTGAGAGTAGCGTAAGCAACACTAATCCAAATCATTTCCTTTGCACCATAAATTGTATCTGCACGTTTACAAAACGAATTAATCAACATTATTACTATCTGATGGAATAGTGGCTCAAACATTAAGGCAAGCCATCGTGAAGTAAATTCAAATTTCAAGTCTAACGAAATACGACATTGATCGTCGCCTAAAGACTCAAATTGCCAAAATCCCTCAAGTTGTTTAAAAGGGCCATTAATAAAATGGATTTCTATCATACTATGCGGTTGAAGTCTATTTAATGTCGTGAAGGACTTGTGAAGGTCTCCGCGAGAAAACGAAAGAGTGGCGCATATTTCATCTAGCGTATAACTATCAATTTGGCTATTACTACAGAAGGGAATAAATTCTGAATATGATGCCACATCATTAACCAACTCGTACATTTGTTTTTGGCTATAGGGTATAGTTCTACTGATATTGATATCCAACATACGGTTTCGATAATATAATTAACGTTATGAACAAGCAAATCATAAAAAAACCCACTCCTTGTCTTATTACCAAAAATAAAAAAGCGTGGTATGACTATCATATTGAACAGCGTTTTGAAGCTGGATTAATGCTAGAAGGCTGGGAAGTCAAAAGCGTTCGCGCTGGACAAGTACAGTTGCGTGATAGTTACGTGGTTTTCAGAGGAGGTGAAGCGTGGTTGATCGGAGCCCATTTTTCTCCGCTTCCCAATATAGCTGAATATATCAAAATCGACCCACAGCGCTCACGTAAGTTACTTTTGAACAAAAATGAAATTGAAATTTTTTTTGGTGCTGTTCAAAAAAAAGGCTTAACCGTAGTGCCGCTTGATTTACATTGGCATAAAAATAATGTAAAAGTTGGGATCGCGCTTGCTAAGGGTAAAAAGACGCATGATAAACGCGAAACTATCAAACGCCGTGAATGGGAACGCGAAAAACACCGGATGTTAAGATTTCATGAATGAGTCTATTTTCCCCTCATTTATTTTATCTAGGAAATTATATCTATGAATAATACATAGAATCCCGCTTATCAAAGGCCTATCTATCTGCCTTCACATGTCTTGGCACATCTCCTTGTGAGTCGCTTTCCCCCCACGTATACCTGTTGTACTAATCTTATTTTTATTTACTAAGATATAGAAGGAATCACTTAAACTAGCCTTAAATCAAATAAATCAACACCCCTCTACAAAAGTAGTCGTCTGTTAGCCATACTTTTTATTACAATGAACAGAAAAAGCAGATTGTAATAGAAAATAGTTATCAGAAAATAGTTATCGCATAGCTACTCGTCTCCTGGTTACACTTTTTTATCAAGTTCAGGAATACTATGAAATTACTGCGGAAAAACAGGCCTTACTGCCAGAGTATAAATATTTCAATTAAGACATTTACGAAAGACATCAGGTGATGTAATATTTAAACAAGTATAATAAACATAACCAATAATAAACATGTGGTATGAAGCTAAGGATAAAGCTAAAGTCCTAGTTTAGAGGGGGCGAATAGGCTTCGACGTAGATCCTAAAACCCGAGATGCATGTCGAGTCGGCAACGTAGACTCGTAATCGATCAGTTGCAAACAAATAGTTGCAAACGATAGCAATTATCTCCAAGAAGCTTACGCATAATGCTTCTTCCGTTGCTGGGGTTCGCCTATAGATCCCTCTCAACGGCCATGTATATAGGCTTGCTTTAAGTACAGCCCGTTGCTTAAAGGCCAAGAACTTAAGGGCTCGCTATCCATCTACCCTGCACGTTGGGTAATGGCCAGTTAATATAGTAGACGCTGCTAAGCATGTAGAATCAAGGGCGGATGATTTACGGACGCGGGTTCAATCCCCGCCGCCTCCATCGTGTTATGTTGTTATCATTTTACTTAGAGGAGATTTGTCTAGAGATGTCACTCGATAATCCCTTGTAAAACACAGATCTTTATACCCAAAGTGCATTTCCTAAGAATTGCATTCCATAAATAATTAATTCCATAAGTAATTACAATTACTAAATCTACTCTTCATAATTAAAATCACGGATCCCTTTCACTTTCATTGTAGAATTTCCCAACAACACTAAGCTAATAGGCATATTTCACTGTGATAAAAGATTGTGATATCGCAATGCGCTTCTGGTAATACAGAAGAGAAATAGCTGGTCCCATCTAGAACTCCAGCTTTTAACGATCCTGTAGAAAGTTTAATAATATCTTTTTATAGTTTCTGCAGTTTGATGAGCTGTCTTAACTAATTACCCTTAACCAATTTCCTAGATGATATGATATATTGTTAAATAAATACTCAATAAAAATAAATTATGTTTTTATACACATAAAAACAAATATGATCAGTAAATCTTAAACAACTAATTACCCATATTATGGTATACATGAGTAGATGATGAAGAACGACCATTGACATAAATCGAACGATTTACCGGAATGCTACTAAGTTATATTTCCTCCAATTGAGACTGATTAACAGAGCTTAATTCTTTCAGAAGTTCTACCACGTGACCATCTACCTTGACTTTACGCCAAATTGCTAAAATTATCCCTTTTTCATCAATCAAAAAAGTGGTACGCTCGACACCTTGATATTTTTTTCCGAATAGACTTTTATCTACTAAAACGTCATACTGTTCACACACATTACTCCCTTTATCTGATAATAATGTGAATGGTAAATTATATTTTTCTTTGAAAATCTGATGTGCTCCAACGCTATCTCTTGAAATACCAACTACCGTAGTGTTAATTTTTTCTAAATTAGACCAACTATCTCGAAAGGCACAAGCTTCCTTTGTACAGCCAGGCGTATTATCTTTCGGATAAAAATATAAAATAACTTTTTTGCCTCTTAAGGTTTTAAGTGATAAAAATTTTCCCTCATCAGTGGGTAACATAAAATCGGAGGCCTCTTGGCCTATTTTGTTCATCATTGTTAATCGCTTCTCATCATTTTACAGTTAGTTTAAAATGAATTACTTCTTAAGTTAATTTTCCTGATTGCTTAGTCTATACATTCAGCAATATTGGAAAACCTACCATTATTGCTAGTGCATTTTGTATGAAAACATATTGTCCCATTGTACAAGACAATGGATCATAGTCAAATAAATGACACTTCTTACCCGCAATCGTTAATATTCATCTAGAAAACATCTCATAAATTACTTAGTAGTAGTTTTTTGCAATTAGCAATATCCTTAGTATAGACACTCACACTGATTGTTATATCTAAGCTTATTTCTATTTTATAAATAGATTTGCAGTAAAAAATACTAATAGCCTTAATTATCCTATTATACTTAATGATCCTATTATACTCGAGGTTCACACAGCCTGTAATCAAAAATAGATATTATGAAGTTGATGGCCAACTGTTAAGTTAAAGCGCTGATCAATTTTAAAATTGTATTTTCTATAGAATAAACCAACAAGTGAAATTGCTGACTGACTTAACCGCACAAAGTTCTTTACGGTAAACATCTTAATATCTACATTATTCTTAATATCTACATTATCTAATTCTCTGCTACATTTCCATATCCAGGATTATCTGTTTATAATACTATAATGGATAGTTGTGAACGTTATGCAAGTCATATAGCCTTAATTGGTGAATCTGGACAAAAGGCGCTACAAGAAGCCCGTATTCTATGTGTTGGCGCAGGAGGTTTAGGATGTCCGGCGCTTCTTTATTTATCAGCAGCCGGTGTAGGTACCATTGGTGTTATTGATTTCGATACGGTTGATTGGTCAAATTTACAAAGGCAAATTCTTTTTAAAGAAGAAGATGTTTTTAAGTCGAAAGCAGAGTGCGCAAAAGCGTCACTATGGCGTACAAATTCAAGCATTAATTATCATGTGTATACAGAACAATTGAATAGTCAAAACGTATCCTTTCTATTTCAGAAATACGATATTGTTATAGATGGCACGGATAATTTATCAACGAAATATCTTATCAATGATTGTGCTGTACAATGTGCTAAACCTGTCGTATATGGTGCAATCAGTAAATTTGAAGGGCAAGTAGCTATTTTCGATGTAAATCATGGTCCGTGTTACCGATGTCTTTTTCCTGAATGTAGCTTTGTGAATAACACACCTAATTGCACAGAGATTGGCGTTATCGGCGCACTTCCAGGTATGATTGGAAGTATGCAGGCATTGGAAGCCATAAAATATATCCTCAAGGATATCCACACTAACCACCAATTTTATCCTCTAATTGGAAAACTTTGGCAAATTAATGCACTAACTATGGCAGTATCTATATTCAACATCCCTGTTCGCCAAAATTGTCAATGTCGTTATCCAAATAAAATTCGATTAATTAATTATCCACCTATCTGCTCTTGGAATAGTACAGAGATTAAAACTATTGATCCAACTTCATTAAAACTTTTCGAGAATGTGTTGTTTATAGATGTACGAGAACTGGAGGAATGGCGCAAGGGACATATTAATAATGCCATTAATCTACCCTTATCACATTTGCCCTATGCCGCTAATCAATTAAAACAGGAAGATAAGAACAAAATAATAATTGTTTACTGCCAAAGAGGTAATCGGAGCCAAATCGCTATTCCCCTTCTCCAACAAATAGGATTTAAAGAAATATATCATTTAGCAGGAGGATTAGATAACTGGACTCAGCTCATTGAAACGCCGGTTGAGCAGCTTTGCTCAACCGATGAATAAGACTATTATATTATTTCAACTCTAGCTGGACGTCCTGGTTTTTGTCGAGTTTTTAAAATCCTCTGGGGTCGTTTGCGTTTCGCTCCCGTTTTCAACACCGATCTTTTTTTTATTGAACATCGTACTTTTGTAATTGTATTTTTAGCTTTATTTTTTGATTTTTTAGCATTAGCTAATTCTTTTTTTACCTTCGCCTCAGCCTTTTTTAAGCGTACTTTCAGTTTCTTTACCGCCATCTCAGCCTTTTTAATGGCTGTTGATTTTGCTGGTTTTCGCATTTTTATCTCCTTTATCTCCTTTTATTTACTCGACTATTTCTTTAAGTTGCTTTAAAGGACGGATTTTTACAACATTTCTAGCCGGTTTTGCTTTAAACGTCATCGCTTCGCCCGTAAATGGATTAATTCCTTTCCGTGCCTTTGTTGCTGGTTTACGCTTGACCATACATTTAGCAAGCCCAGGAATTACAAATTCACCAGCACCGCCCTTTTTAAGATGAGCTTTACCTAAGTCAATCAATGTTTCGAGAACTAATCTTATCTGTTTTTTAGTAAGTTCAGTGGCTTCAGCCAAATGAGCTAAAATCTGCGATTTTGTCATACGCTCCTTAATAACAGTTACTTTTGCTGTTTTTGACTTCGGTTTACGACCAGTCGATTTCACCTGAAAAGAAGTTCTTTTTTTTATTGCCATATTTTTTTCCTTTTAAGAAATAGAGGTCTCTAAAATTGTAAAGAAATTAAAAAAAAAAGGAAACTTATTTTGCTGATTAAATTATTTATGTTCGTTAATTACCTAAAGAAATGTTTTCTATAGATTTCCAATTTTTCTATCCGATATCACTACTAATCTTGTATCGCGAGGAATATATTTTTATATTTATATTTTATATCGATAAATAATCTGATGTTATAATCGGTAATACATCACTAAAAATCAAAAGGTACTGTATTAATTTTGTCAGATAAGTTACATGCTAACATAGTTCATTAAAAATATTTATGTAATAAAACTTAACCTTTGATTTTCTTTTATATTTTTCCGATAGCGATATCACTTCTTTCTTTAAGAAAGATAATGTAGAACGAATTAAAATAAGTTTTTTCACAATGTACCGTAATAATTAGTTACTATAATGACTAATTAATGATATCCTGCTCAAGATATCTTAAGTAAATCGGCTAATGAAAACACCGTGTTATACGATTTAGTCTCAGTCTTTACTGATACCATAAATCAATTAACGATTGTCTCTAAACATTAAATTTTCAGATCTTCTTTATTATCGCAAAAAAAAATACATCAATCATATACAATAATAATGTATAATAATAATTAACTATGAATATTATGGATATCAAGAGAATGTATTTTGGACAAGACTTCAATGATACTATGCTAGGCTTGTAAAATACAAGCAATGCATATAATTTAACTTGTGAAACTTAATACATCTTCCACTTTCACTCAACATGCTTGCACTCTCAATTAATCCTTTGGAAAAGCGAGATTTTATAAAACACAGTATTTTTTAAGGATAATTTATCATGATTAGAGTTCCATTTTTTGACGATACCATTTAATTGTTTTGGTAGGTTATTTATAATGTACTATAAACTGCGCGTTAAACTTATTAATCTTCACATCAAAAATAATATACTCATATTGTACTGCTAAACCTCTTACACTTTATTATGTTTGGCAATTAGTAGTTCTACATAGTGAGACAGTATGGGAGGACTTTGGTTGAAATTTGTTGATCATATCTTCCACAAATAATTTTGCGATTCAGACGATAATCAATACTTGAATTGTTTTCCTAAGTATCTAGAAGTTACACTAACTGCATTATTTAAGAAATTTTTGCTTTTTCTAAAGGTATAATAAGTGTTATGAAGTTAAAACTGGTGGTGTGAGTTTTCGCACTAGTTAAAAATTATATTTGTTTATCCATTACTGCTAATGAATAAAAAATGTCGCAGTTGTTCGTTTACAGATACTTCAGTCGACAATCACTTTTACACTGTAAAATATAGCACTCCATTGATCTTAAACAAAGTTAACTTCTTGTATACAAGCGTGATAGAAATGGTTTTTCATAAATTATGCAAAAGTAACTTTAATTCATTATTATGTAACCAATATAACTGAGTAGAAATTTTTCTAGTTTCTAGTCCAGATAAGGTGAGTTATAAAAAAGTTTTTATAACAAAACAAAATTATCTTCACCCATGAGTATGTTGCTGATCATTCCCTCTTAGATAATTTTCTCTTACAAAAGGCAAGACTACCACGTCTAAAAGTATTCTATAAAATTTCAATTGCTTTTTTGTATGGCAGTTTCTTAAATGAAGATTTTAAATTAAGATATCACGCAACATCTGAGCCTTTTGAGAAAAATGATTGATCGAATGAAATAAAAAAATGAAAATTCATAAGAATACTTAAACATTATCGTAAAAATGAATTCTTTTTTAAAAGGTTAGATAGTAATTTTCGTTAACGATAACTATAATAGATCATCGTATGAGTTATGAGCGGTTACTATTAAAAAAGCTAAGAGAATTCTTGTATCATTTGAATCAAAAATTCAATAAATTATAGAGCAAAGCAGACGAAAATTACTTAAAAACCTAAAATCATTCTAAAACTAGCATTAAAGATTTCCCAAAAACTTTATGCAGAGGAGTAAAGTCTCTAGTACTAATGAAAAATTTTTTAAATTCAAAGAGTTATAAATTTTTGCTAACACTATCACCTATTTTTAAAGATTCTTCATAAAACTCTGATTTTAGTTTAGAATTAAGTAAGCTGTTGTGAACTTAATTGCAGAAAGAACCAGTAGTTACCGTAAGCCCATGGTTAACTAAGTAAATAAAACTTTCTAGAACGTTACAACGTCCGCTGTGAATTACAAGGATGATTTGATTCCAGTTCACAACTCGTTAGAAAAATCAAGTGATTTGTTGCTTAAAATATGTTTTATGTGAGATGATACTATACTGGTTAGTATCTGATACAAGTGAAAATAATGAGCTGTTAAAAGGGGGTTTTGTGCCCTGCAAAAAAGTAGAAGACTTCAACTTTGAAAAATCTCTGGATTACTTAACTATACTTGTTGAACAAATGGAGCAAGGAGATCTTCCTCTAGAAGAATCGCTTGAAAGGTTTGAAACGGGGATGAGGTTGGTTCGTGAATGTCAAAAAGCACTTGAAACAGCGGAGCAACAGGTGAAAGTTTTAATAAACCAATCAGGAAAGGAAATATTAACTCCTTTTCACCCTGAATCTAAGAATAACGATTAATTAATTTAAATTACATAAAACTACTTTACCTTACTGCTCGTTTGATTTTATTGATTGAAATGAACACTTCTCCTTCCGCACCTTTGTATTGACTAAGTTCGGTTCCAAAAGCATGCCCGTAAACGACTTCTAGAGTAACTGGCAAAGCACCATTTTTATTACGTTTTTCTTCGTAAGATTTCAGCATACCTTCCCATTGCATTTTCCCCATCAATCCCCTACAACGACCTTCAGCTGCATTATGAGCACCTGTTAATTTCAAATCTTCCAACAATTGAAAAACGGATTCATAATATACAGTAAGTCGCTCCATATCCATAACTGTATCCACAAAACTCAAACAAGTGAGCATATCACCAATATCATGCATATCATAAAAAGCGTGCACATGCCACTTTCCATCTGAAAAACTCTCACGTAATTCCCTCAATGTCTCAGGCCCAACTGTACTGAATAGCAATAACCCCTCCGGTTTTAAAACTCGCCGACATTCTTTTAGAGTCTGTTGAAGATTCACAGACCAGTGGAAAGTTAAATTAGAAAAAACCAAATCTATCGAGTGATCTATAAACGGTAATGACGTATATTCTCCTACCACTCCATTCTCTCCTTTCAAAAGCATGGGCAAGGAGGACTCTACGCCTATTATGCTTGCTCTATTGTATCGTTTCTTAAGAATCCTCGTCGTATAACCTATCCGCACACCAAAATCCATGATCCACTCAGGCTTAAGACGAATGCAATCAAGCCGATTTAATAGACGATCTGCAATAAGATTTGGAATTTCGGCATTAGCATCATAAGTCATGGCAGCAGTAGCTAAGGCTTTTTCTACAGCACATCCATCAATAGCAAAAGGCTTTTTTATCATCAACGCTCATTCTAAACAATTTTGAGATAAGAACCTATATCTCAGTTGTTTTTGGAATAAAATATTATCTTAATTTGTAGAGATTCCTTTGATGCCATTGGAATTTATTAAATATGCACTTTTACATTTAAGGATCTTTAAATTCCAAGGAATTGAATGGGGATAATTTTTTAAAGTAAAAATTATTATACAAATTATCATGCGCGGCATCTTTAAATCGATTTGGTGAAATATATTTTTTTATAAATGAGTTTACTCAACGGTTACTTTGTCAAACACTGTTTCCGTGACGAATATTTTAACAGAGAACGGATGATTTGTGAGATATGCTATTAAAGAACTTCCTTAGGATCCAGTTAAATTTGATGGACATTTGTTAGCTATATTTCATTATAAAAACATTATAGTCAGTGCTAGTAATACAATTGATTCATCAAAAAATTCTTTATTCAAACTTTCTTGCTGAGTGCTGTATCGAAACAATAAAGTAAAGTCGACGAAAGACATTACCTGAGATATTGTTTCTCGTGCTATTTTGTTGAAAATGAATACAGAAATATATACTCGATCAATCAATCGTAATTATAACACCGATCATTTAACAATTGAAGATTTGATTGGATATCCAAAATGTTCGATGCAACGTCTTAACACAATCAATTTCAGTAATACATATACCATATGTGGGTAAATTATAACAAATATGAAAGTACAATTAATAAAAACAACAAAACTGTTATTACGAAAAGCATGGAGTAAATTGAAGTATCTTGTTACGCTAAACAACGCAAAATATGCTCCCTGATTTGACCATTCTGTTGATTCTACTATGCTGTGGAAGAGAACAGCAATAAGTAATAAACAAGTCAGGAGTTTTTATTCTCTACATGGTATTAAATCAGTAATAGTTCCTTTGTACGTCTCACAAGCCATCATAACTGTTTCTGACAACGTTGGATGTGGATGGATCGTTAAAGCAATGTCTGCGGCATCGCAACCCATTTCGATAGCTAAAGCTACCTCGGAAATTAAATCGCCAGCGTTGACGCCCACAATACCACCTCCTATTACTCTATCGTTTTCATCAAACAATAATTTTGTAAGACCTCGATTGCGACCAAGTGATAAAGCACGACCACTTGCTGCCCATGGAAATACTCCTTTTTTACATTTAACGCCTTCTTTTTTAGCCTCATTTTCAGTTAAACCCACCCAAGCAACTTCAGGATCTGTATAAGCCACTACTGGAATACAACAAGCATCATTATAATGTTTCTTACCCGCAACGACTTCGGCAGCTAAACGTCCTTCATAGGTCGCTTTGTGTGCTAACATAGGCTGACCTACTACATCACCAACCGCGTAAATATGGGGGATATTTGTACGCATTTGTTTATCAACTGCAATATAACCTAGCTCATTTACCTGCACACCCGCTTTTTCTGCATCGATTAATTTTCCATTTGGTGCACGTCCCACGGCCACTAAAATGCGATCATATTTTTGAGGTTCTTTAGGTGCATTTTCACCTTTAAATGTCACATAAAGACCATCTTTTTTTGCTTCCACTATGGTGGCACTAATTTTTAATGAAATAGATTCGTAACGGTTTTTAATGCGCTCATATAATGGATTAACAACATCGATATCTGCTCCAGGAATAATTTGATCCATCTTTTCTACAATACTAATCTTCGCACCTAATGCATGGTAGACCGTTGCCATTTCCAAACCGATAATACCTCCTCCAAGCACTAACAAATGTGTCTTGACATCTTCTAATTCTAATGCTCCTGTTGAATCTATGATTCGCGGATCTTCAGGAAGAAATGGTAGTTTAATAGGTAAAGAACCAACAGCAATAATTGCTTTCTCAAAGTGAATGACCGTTTTCTCTTTATTTTCAACGCTAATTTCATTAGCACTAGTGAATTTTCCAAAACCGGTGACAACCTCCACTTTGCGTTGTTTAGCCATCATTGTAAGGCCATCCGTTAATTTTTTTATGATACTTTCTTTCCAGCCTCGAATTTTTTCTATTTTTAATTTTGGCTTACTAAAATTGATCCCTAACGAAACTATATCGCGAACATCATCTATTACTTTTGCTACATGTAATAATGCTTTTGAAGGGATACAACCGACATTTAAACATACACCACCTAGGGCGTCATATCGTTCGACTAATAACACTTTTTTACCTAGGTCCGCCGCACGAAATGCAGCGGCATAGCCACCAGGGCCACTCCCTAATACAACAACTTCGGTTTTAATTTCTTTTTCCATTGTTCCTCTCATTTTTATTAAAATTCTATGCACTTATCAAAATGATGATGGAAATGATTATGATTAATTATGATTATAATAATAAAGTCCTTATATCAGACAAACGTTCCGTTAAATAAACAATAAAACGGGCACCATCCACTCCATCAATAACACGGTGATCGTAAGATAAACTCAACGGCAACATCAATCGCATCTTGCAATCGCCTGTTTTACTACAAACGGGTTTCCATTGCATTTGAGACACTCCTAAAACTGCCACTTCCGGTACATTGATAATAGGTGTGAATGCTGTACCACCAATACTACCTAGACTCGATATACTAAAACAACCTCCTTGCATGTCACTCAAATTTAATCCCTTTGTACGCGCTTTTTCACCGATGTCCTGCAATTTTTTAGCCAATTTAAATAGTCCTTTTTTATCCGCATCACGAATTACTGGAACTACTAATCCTTCTACTGTATCTACCGCTATACCAATATGAAAGTATTTTTTTAAAATTAAATTTTCACCAGAAGAATCTAATGAAGCATTAAATTGGGGGAATGCTTTCAAAGCGCTAATGACCGCTTTAATAATAAAAACAAGCAGCGTCAAGCGTACATTTCGTTTAGCAGCATATTCTTTTTGGCTTTGACGAAATGTTTCCAGTTCAGTGATATCGGCTTCCCCAAATTGGGTAACATGAGGAATCATTATCCAATTGCGACTTAAATTAATGCCGGATGCCTTTTTGATTTTTGACAGCGGTTTTTTTTCCAAAGCACCAAACTTTGAAAAATCAATGATAGGAATTGGCGGAAACATCATTCCCCCAACGTCTTTGCACTCTGCTATTTTCAATTGCTGTTTTACGAATTCCTGCACATCATCTTTCAAAAGACGACCTTTTCTTCCAGTGCCCTTTATTTTTATTAAATCTATATCAAATTCATGGGCAGTACGACGGACAGCAGGTCCAGCATGAATAGTGGTTCCAAACCCTTCTGATATTTTTTCTTCGAAGTTCTCGACCCTAGGGTTCTTTGTTACTTCTTCTTTAATAGGTTTTTTTCTTTTCTCTTTTTCCGATTTTTCGACAGGTTCTTCTTTTTTAGCTACATTTTCTTCATCTATTTCAATAGTTAAAATTTTATCACCTTCTTTAACCTTGTTACCTACTTTAACTTGAATATCTTTAATTTTCCCGGCTAATGGTGATGGAACATCCATCGAAGCTTTATTACTTTCCAAAGTAATTAAACTCTCTTCTTTTGTAATGTAATCACCGGGTTTAACTAAAATTTCAATAACACTAGCTTCGGTTACTCCACCAAGATCAGGTATAGCAATTTGCTCAATACGATTTACCACAAGTCTCTCCTTTTATTTTCTTATTTGCAACTCCATATCAGTAGCACTGAATCAAGGTTCAGAAAATAATGTTAGCCAATCTCTTCTACTGACCTTAAGTAAACAAGGAAATAACACACCCCAAGATGGCATTTCTTCTTCGCTAGGTTAGGCTAACTAGCACTCCATAAATCAAGTCACCAGAGGAAAAGTTTTTACAATGTCCAGGGATCAGGACGATCAGGTTCAATGCCTAATATTTTTATAGTACTAACAAGCTGATCTTTTTTAAATGCACCTTGATCCATTAGAGCTCTTAATGCAGTGTAAACTACCATTTTGGCGTCCACTTCAAAGAAATCACGTAGCACAGGTCGGGTATCACTGCGACCGAAACCATCAGTGCCTAAAACATAATAAGGTTGTTTAATAGCTTGCCGAATTTGATTAGCTTGTAGTTTCATATAATCTGTTGCAGCAATTACTGGTCCTTTTTGATCTTGCAAACATTCTTCAACATAGTTTTGTCTTGCTGGCCCCTTAGGATGCAAGCGATTATAGCGATCTATCGATTCAATATTATGACGTAGTAAATTAAAACTGGTTACACTCCACACATTGGCTGAGACATCAAATTGTTTTTCTAAAATTTCAGAGGCAGCAATGACTTCTTGTAAAATAGCACCTGATCCTAATAATTGGACGTGCTTAGATAATCTTGTATTGCCTCTTTTAAACAAATACATTCCCCTTATAATACCTTTTTCAACACCTTTCGGCATTGCTGGGTGCCGATAACCTTCATTCATCAATGTGATGTAGTAAAAAACATTTTCTTTATCCTGATACATACGCCGTAAGCCGTCTTGAATAATCACCGCTAATTCATAATTAAAAGCAGGATCATATGAACGACACGTTGGTACCACACTAAACATTAGTAAATTGTGAGCATCCTGATGTTGCAATCCTTCACCCGCTAAAGTGGTTCTACCCGCTAATCCTCCCATAATAAAACCACGACTTTGCATATCAGCTGCAGCCCACACTAAATCACCTATACGTTGGTAACCGAACATAGCATAATACGTATACACTGGAATTAAGGGATAATGATTATTTGCGAATGAAGTTGCTGCTGCAATCCAGCTAGCCATTGCACCTGCTTCTGAAATACCTTGTTGCAATAATTGTCCTGCTTTATCCTCTCGGTAAAAGACCAGTTTTTGTTGATCTTCTGGCGTGTATTTTTGCCCTTCTGCCGCATAAATGCCTGCCTGACGAAATAAACCTTCTAATCCTAGCGTACGTGCCTCATCAGCAACAATAGGAACGATGCGATCCTTGATATTATCGTCTTTCAGCAATAAGCTCATAATACGTGAGAAAGCGGTGCCAGTTGAAATAGTACGGCCGCCCGTGCCTTTTAAGAGGGGTTCAAAAAAATTTAGATCGGGCACTGTTAACGACTCAAAAGTTCCATCTCGCATAGGCAACAAACCTCCTAATTTTTTACGTTGTTCGCGCAAGTAACATAATTCAGAACTATCATCTGCCGGCTTATAAAATTCAAGACCGCTTAATTGCTCATCAGATAAAGGTAGACCAAAACGCCTACGGAAAATTTTTAATCCTTCTTCGCTAATTTCTTCCAAGTTATGGGCAATATTTTGTGATTCACCTTCTTTTCCATAGCCATATCCTTTAACCGTCTTGGCAAGAATAACTGTGGGTTGACCGCTATCTTTCATGGCTTCAGCGTAAGCTGCATATATCTTTTGAAAATCATGACCACCGTCAGTAAGTCGTTTTAAATCATCATCACTTATATCAGAAACAAGTTCTAATAAGTCGCGATATTTACCAAAAAAATGTTTGCGCATATAAGCACCATCTTTGGAACAACAGGCTTGATATTCTCCATCAACCATTTCATTAACGCGTTTCAACAACATCCCTGATTTATCTTTTTTAAATAATTGCTCCCATTTCTGGCCCCAAATGACTTTAATTACTCGCCATCCAGCGCCACAGAAAATACCCTCAAGTTCTTGAATAATTTTGCCATTACCTGAAACGGGACCATCGAGACGCTGCAAATTACAATTAACGATGAAAATTAAGTTATTTAATTTCTCGCGACTAGCAATCAACAAAGCACCCAATGTTTCTGGTTCGCCAGTTTCACCGTCACCGCAAAACGCCCACACCTTCCGATGAAGGGTGTTATTCAATCGACGATAATGTAGATATTTCAACATTTGTGCTTGATAAATCGCCATTAACGGTCCCAACCCCATAGAAACCGTGGGGAATTGCCAAAAATAGGGCATTAAATGAGGATGAGGATAGGAAGATATTCCTTTACTAAGGGCTTCTTGACGAAAATAGATCAAATCTCGTTCGTTTAAACGACCTTCAAGAAAAGCTCGCGCATAAATACCCTCCGAAGAGTGGCCTTGAAAAAATACTAAATCATCTGCTCGAAAAAAATAGTTTAACCCTACTTCGTATAACATTGCAATTGAAGCATAGCTAGAAAGATGTCCTCCTAACCCTGCTTTTTTGCGCCCAGCTCGCATCACCATAACCAAAGCATTCCAGCGCATGAAGTTAGTGAGGCGTTCCATGACCTGTATTTCATCGTCAGATAATTTCGTTTTTGTTTCAGCAGGTAGCGTATTAACATAAGGAGTTTGCGTGCCAGTAGTCATGGTAGAAATACCAAACTTTCTGGCATGATCCAATAACTGACTTAAAATGAATTCAGCCCGTTCAACGCCTTCGTACTCCACCACAGAATCAAGTGCTTCTTTCCACTCCTGAGTTTCTACAGGATCTACATCCTGAAAATTCAGGTTTTTCTCAGTCATAACTACTCTACTACCTGTTTATATTACTTATTCTACCTACATATACTCCATACTTGTACCTTGCTTTATATATTTTGATTAATTATCTAACTTATTAATATTAGTTCTAATCGGAGGCTAATTGTGAATAATACAACCACTATAAGCCTAATTATAGTCTTAGGTTTGCGTCCTAATAATAGCAGTTTAGCTTTTTTTACTGTCCACAATGTTATTCAGTGTCACACTGCCGCTGCTTTGTTAACGTAGTCCATATGTTATAGGCTATCACTGTTACAGCTTCAATGTTGACAAAGTAGCTAGCTAACGAACAAACAAGGCTAGGTAGCCTTAATAATACTTACAAACCTTGAATAATATTTGTGATAAAACAGTACCCTGGGGTATACACCCGAACTCCACGAGTTTCTCTAATTAAGGAACGTTACATTCTATCATGCAACACCAAAAATAGTGCTAACTAAAATAATACCCTAACTACTTAATAAATCATAGTTAAAAAATTTAAAACTGCTAGTTAAAAATAGTTAAGTTAAATAGTTAAGTTAAATATAAAAACAACCGAAGCCACAAGTATGGCACAATATGCCGCTTTTCATATTATATTTTTTTAATTAACTATATAGAATACGACTATTGGGTTTTGGATGCGAATCGTTTTTGCTTATCTTTATCACCATAATCAAACAGTATATTACGGTTAACAATCAGTCCCGCCGTAAACGGTCGGACATGGCTACTGGTGTTGGGTATTGTATAACCACCCAATAGGAGGATGCGATAAATGATAGTATTGTCGCTGCTTCGATCAAATTAGCTGCTTTATTGCTAATTAAATAGTTAGCCGATGCCACGTAAGCAATAATCAATGAAAATTCACTGATCTGAGCCAATCGTATGCCCACTTCCCAGGCTACCTGTTTCGATTCGCCACCCATCCATTGTAATAATACTCGATAAATGACAGGCTTTGTTATCATCAATAACATCAGCAAAATTAGAGATGGAATAATAACATCTGACAAGAATTTTAAATTAAACGTTGCTCCTACGGAAAAGAAAAATAATACCAAAAAGAAATCCCGCACAGGTTTTAAGCTTTCAGAAATATAAACTGATACTGGCCGTGAAGCAAGACTAACTCCAGCTATAAAAGCACCGATTTCAGCTGATAATCCCAAGACAGCAGCCAATTCAGTCATACTTAGACACCAACCAATGGCTAATAAAAAGAGATATTCTTTAATACGATTAAATTTTGAAAATAAAGGAAACAGGGCAAAGCGATCAAACAAATAAGCAAAAATCAGAATTGCAGGGAATCCTAATATCAGCAGTATAACATCAATTAAAACGCGTCCTCCTCGTCCCATACCGTGTAGCAAAAATAAGACGGCAATGGCAATCAAGTCTTGTAATAATAGGACACTAATCATTACTTCACCAGTATGTTGATGATGCAAAATCGTCGTTGGTAACAATTTAATGCCAATGATAGTACTGGAAAACATCATAGCACTACCAACTGTTAGACACTCTATCCATGGATAATTAAAAAAATAAGCCACTAGATAGCCGATCGTCGCAAAAACTACTGAGCTAATTAATCCAACCCACTTGATTTCCTTAAACATGGTGATTAATTTTTGTGGTGGTAGGTTTAATCCCAAAAGGAACAACAAAAATATAATACCTACATCACCAACTGTGCGCAGCATGCCTAAATTATTAATCAGCCTTAATCCCCACGGCCCAAAGAAAATGCCCAACAAAATATAGGCTACCAACATTGACTGACGTGTCATTAGAGCAAAAGTAGATAAAATAGCTGCGCCTGTGAAAATAAGAAAAATAGAAAAGATAAGATTATGCTCAAGCATATAAACCCCGCAAAATTTTTAATTACGTTGATTGTGTATTATTAAGAGATACTCTGCTACTACACATTTCTACGGCCTATAGTTGCTGCTCTTTTTAACTTTATTTAGTTATGATATATGATATGCGTCTACTCAGACCTGATATCTAAGATTCGGTTATGGTTACTAATCTTATTTCAGATAGCCATTGTTATAAAATCTCTTCGGTGATAGTCATTCATAAAATACTAAAACGCTTTTATTCTAATTGATGTAATTCCGTAATTTTCTTTCATGCATGCAGATAGATATATCGATCAGTAAATCGATAACTATTTCCAAGTGCGTTTTTCAAGGATATTGCCGCATATTTTCTACTTTGTCTCCAAAATACAGATAACACTCAATAGTTGGATTAAACGTCCACAGCTTTCCAAGCTTCACGGATAGTCTTCTCACTTATGTATGTAGCGGGGAAGCCATCAAAAACGAAATCACGATCATCACCGTAATTTTTCTTTTCTAATCTGTACAATATCAAAATGTTATCTATTCCACCTAATTTTATTTTAGATTTATTTCTTTAAAATTTATTATTTTTAAAATTTATTTTTTATATAAAACAGTAAAACACAATTGCCATTTTTTTGGTTATTTTTTTGGTTATCTAGTGCATGATGTTATGGAACAAAAAATGCCAGTAAAAACGAACATGCAAAGACATTTCAAAACAAGAAATAACTTGATAAATTCCATAAAACTCAGAAGAGTTAAGAAAAATACGCGTAGTCCATAAAAATACGTACGTTGTACTAAGAAAAGTATAACGAGTAACAAAAATATGCAATCACAAATTTATTATACTAATGAAATGCTCACCTCAAACTTCCTTTATTGAATCGTGCTCAGAATACGATCACGAACTTCATCCACATTTCCTAAACCAGAAATGCGATAATACTTTGGTGCATTAGGGCCACAGCATTTTTCCAACTCTGCATAGTAATCACTTAACGGACTGGTCTGTTCCCGATACACAGCTAATCGTTGACGAATCGTTTTCTCACAATCATCAATACGTCGGATTAGTGGTTCACCCGTCAAATCATCTTGATTAGGGATTTTTGGAGGGTTGTAAAGTCGATGGTAAACCCGCCCCGAGGCAGGATGAATAAGTCGACCTGTCATGCGTAAAATAATTTCTTTTTCTGGAACTTCAATATCGATTACTGTATCGATTTTGATACCTGCAGCATATAATGCCCATGCTTGTACAATCGTTCGTGGGAATCCATCAAGTAAAAAACCGTTTTTATAATCTGGATGACTAATTCGCTCTTTTACCAACGCAACTATAATGTTGTCTGACACTAAACTACCACTTTCCATTATTTTTTTTACTTCACTTCTCACTTCACTTCTCATAAAAGTTTTAGATTTGACTGCTAAACGCAATATACCTCCGGTTGAAATTTTTGGGATATCAAATAGCCTAGAGATAAATTCTGCTTGAGTACCTTTACCAGCCCCTGGCAATCCCAATAGAACGATTCGCATTTTTATTACCCGTTCTTATGACGAAAGAGTTGTACACTCTAGCATAATCAAACCGAAAATGGCTATCTGCATTACCATCAAACCCCACTACTTCTTCTTTTTTTAGCTATAAGGAAAAAATAACACTTAAAGTCTTTTCTTGGGCCTCTGTGTATTTTACAACTATGAAATTTAAATACATATTTTATAGCAAACAGTGTTTAACAAATATTTTCTATCAAAACACACAAAAAGTTTTTTGATCTGACACTTGTACAATTTGTGCTACATTTTGACACCCATAATAACTGTTTATTACTACTAAGTAACAATTTTATATTGCTGTCAGTAATCTCATTAATTGTAGTTGTTCTCGTGTAATCGCTTTTCTACGTGTTAAATGACAAATAATAGCCACCAAATCAAATAAGTAGGTTAATTAATTAGTAAATTCACCTTTTATCCCTCAAAAAGGTGCATCGTATAAGAAAGAATAAAAAAGTTAGTTAAGTAACCAATGGTAAAACAATATCACCTTTATAATGAAATAGACCTTCTTAGCCCCGCTAATAAATTTTTTACGAGCCACTTTTGCTGTAATAGCTGAATTTTTCGTCAAAACCGAGTATCCCGTATGGTGCTACGGGCTTGCACAACACTTGCACAATAAATGAAGAAAACAGTTATAACCCGAAGTTAAAAAGTCCTTCACGATTTTACGTCATGATTGATACTAACACTATACATTTGATTGTGTAGAACAACAACATTTTTAACTATCATCTGTCCTAAATCCAAAAATTCAAAATATATCTTGACAATTCAATCAAACATTACTCAAACAGCGACTCTGAGACAGAGATCTGGAAACAAGCATTTATTATAGGGATTCAATGATCCACATCAGCGCATTAATAAAATTCGCAATGATCATATAGTGAGTAATATAAAAGTAACTAAAAGAAAAATAGCAGTAGTTTTTATATAAAATTTCAATAAAATCATACTAACGTATAAGACATCATACTAACATACAAGACGTTCTTGCATAGTCAAGAACGTCTTGTAATCCTACCTACCATTAAGACAAAGAACACACAATAATTCACGATAAAATATATTAAAGCGCAATGGATATTATTTCAATAACTGAAACGCCAAAAAAGACTAGCAATATCATGATGGAAAATAATTAAAGATAGTCATATTGTGAGCAATATCAGAGCATGCATGGAATTAAACATAATGTATATGCTATAATTTATTTTATGTTTAATAAGCTAACTTATCATTTGGCGATCAGCATTAACAAACTCCGCGGTTTAAGGCGATTAACAGAGGATAATATTCAATCGACACTACGCGAAATTCGGAATGCGCTTTTAGAAGCTGATGTCGCCTCAACTGTAGTTAATAATTTTATTAAACAGGTGCGTGAACAAGTCATCGGACAAGAAATTATTAAAAATGTTCGTCCGGGTGATGTTTTAATCAAAAAGGTTCAAGACGAATTGAGGCATATTCTCGGTGATAAAAAATCCGACCTTAATCTTAATGCCAAATTACCTGTTACTATCATTATGACCGGTTTACAAGGTTCAGGTAAAACTACCACTGTGGCTAAGTTAGCTCTATGGTTGCAAGACACTCAAAAAAGATCAGTATTGGTCGCTTCTGCAGACATTTATCGTCCAGCAGCTATTGAACAACTTGAAATTTTGGCGCAAAAAGTGCATACGCAATTTTTCCGGACGGAAGCATATCAAAAACCGACAGATATTGCCGCTGCCGCTTTAAGACAAGCTGAGAAGCAATTGGTCGATGTCCTGATTTTAGATACGGCCGGTCGTTTGCATATCAATGACGAATTAATGCAAGAAATGAAAGAGATAAGCGATATTATGCATCCCACTGAGCTGTTGTTAGTAGTAGATAGCATGATGGGTCAGGACGCCGCTAACGTAGCAAAATCATTTAATGATGCCTTATCTTTAACTGGTGTGATCTTGACAAAAGCAGAAGGCGATGCTCGTGGTGGCGCTGCTCTCTCGATGCGCATGATTACAGAAAAACCCATTAAATTCATTGGAATAGGTGAAAAAATGGATGATTTTGAACCATTCTATCCCGGACGCATGGCGTCACGTATTTTGGGTATGGGTGATATTGTCAGCTTGGTGGAAGAAGCCCAACGCAAAATTGATAAAAAACATGCAGAAAAAATCGCGCAAAGCATAAAAAAAGGTAAACGTTTTAATTTTGAGGATTTCTTGATACAACTACAGCAAATCAGAAAAATAGGTGGCCTAGAATCATTGTTGGATAAATTACCTATTATGGCTAAAATTCCAAAAGGAACAGCTATGCTTTTCGATGACAAATTATTGGTGAAGATGCAAGCTATCATCCAGTCAATGACATTGAAAGAACGTCATTTTCCTACGCTGATCAATGGATCACGCAAACGTCGTATCTCCAGTGGTTCTGGGACCACACCTCAAGATGTCAATAAACTCTTAAAACAATTCGATCACATGCAAAAGATAGTAAAGCGCAGCATTAACAGCAATCAAATGGCCAAAAGATCCAAGCAAGTGCCAAGGCAAGTGCAAGGCCGACAGCGACTTAACTAAACCTCTTTCCTCCTATGAGAGAGGACAATAAATGGATAATTATTCATTTATCTATTGCATCTAATTGCTCATGTCGCGTAAAATACCTGCTTCCATTAGAGAGCAGGTATTTATATGGTAGTCGTTCGTCTTACTCGAAGTGGCGGTAAAAAGAATCCTTTCTATCACATTGTGATAGCTGATTGCCGCTATTCACGTGATGGTCGATTTATTGAGCGCGTTGGTTATTACAATCCACTTGCCCGAGGTAAAAATATCCCGTTGTATATGGAAAAAAAACGTATTGTTTATTGGCTCAATCAAGGAGCACAAGCTACCCTGCGTGTGCAACATTTAATCAAAAAATTTGAAAAGTTACCTGAAGCAGCCAAAGAGGGTAGCTTACGTAAGGCTGAACTAAAACGCTTGCAATCTGAGCAATCTTCTATAAAAGCTCACCAAGCACAAGATACAGTAGCTGAAAAGTTGCTACCAGACAAGTAAAAGTAGATTTCCGTGAATAACTAAGTAATGGCATATCTTTAATGCTCAATACTAATAAAAAAATTATTATGGGACGTTTCGCCAAACCTCATGGTGTTTGTGGATTCGTAAAAGTTGTTTCTTTTTTTAATCCCATCGAAGCTTTGCTAAATTATAAAATTTGGCAGATCCAACACCAAAACAGATGGAAAATGCTTACCATGCAAAGTGGAAAAGTCTACGGTCCATTTTTAATCGTAAAACTAAAAGGAGTAGAAAACCCTGAAACCGTAAAATATTATACAAATAATTTAATTGCAATTGAACGTGAGACCCTACCTCCTTTAGAGGAAGGTGAGTATTATTGGTCCGATCTTATCGGTTTGCGTGTTATATCCGTTAATGGCCTTAACCTTGGAACTATCGTCTCGCTGATTGAGACAATTTCAAACGATGTCTTAATCGTAAAAAATAAAGATCGAGAGCAGATGATTCCGTATATCTCACAAGTAGTCAGATCCGTTAATATAGAAGCAAATAATATCGTAGTCGATTGGGAGGTGGATTTTTAATGCAGATTGGTCTCATTACTCTCTTTCCTGAAATGTTTAACTTTTTAAAGTATGGTGTAGTCGGTCGTGCTCTAGAACGCCGATTGTTAACACTGTTTTTTTGGAATCCAAGAGATTACACTTTAGACCTCCGTCGTACCGTAGACGATCGGCCCTATGGAGGAGGCCCAGGGATGATCATGAAATTTGAACCACTACAGGCAGCTTTAACAGCCGCAAAATCAGTATTAGGACGAACCACCAAAGTGATTCACTTAAGTCCCCAAGGAAAGCTTTTAACTCAATCTATTGTTGCAGAACAGATCTGCGATAACCAATTCATTCTCATAGCTGGACGTTATGAAGGCATTGATGAGCGTTTAATTGAAGCTGAAGTAGATGAAGAGTGGTCGATTGGTGACTACATTGTTAGCGGAGGAGAACTTCCCGCTATGGTCCTCATTGACGCAATAACTCGACTTCTTCCTGGCACTTTAGGCCATGCAGATTCCGCTTCCCAAGATTCATTCACTTCAGGTTTTCTAGATTTCCCGCATTATACCAGACCAGAGAAAATCATAAATCGTTCAGTGCCAGAAACTCTCTTAAGTGGTAATCATGCGGCTATCGCTAGATGGCGACTCAAGCAATCTCTTGGAAGAACTTGGCAGAGGCGTAGAGACCTGCTACAAATGCATCATTCCTTGACTAAAAATGAGCAGGAGTTACTTGATGAATTTATTATGGAGTCATCATGAACAGGATTATTCAAGCACTTGAGTCAGAGCAAATTCGGGATAGAAAAATTCAGAACTTTCGCGCTGGTGATATAGTAAGCGTGCAAGTGAAAGTAAAAGAAAGTAACCGTGAACGCATCCAGATTTTTGAAGGAGTAGTTATTGCTAAACGTAATCGTGGTTTGAATTCATCTTTTACAGTTCGTAAAGTATCACGAGGAGGGGAAGGTGTGGAACGAGTTTTTCAACTTTACAGTCCATTAATCGCCTCTATTGATGTAAAGCGCCACGGCAATGTGCGTCATGCTAAACTTTATTATTTACGCAATTTGGGAGGTCGTAAAGCGAAAATTAAAGAAAAAATTTGACTACTTTTACACTATATCGAGAATATAACGACCCATTGTTTCCTTAAATCAAACCAATATACAAACCAAGATAAATATGCCATGTAGCTGGATATCTGGATCGAACTGTACCAAGTCTATTGTTATGTCACCAAATTTGTCAAAATCCACCTAACCCCTAACCATTTAGCACACCAAATCATTTCTACCATCACTACCTAAAAACACTTAAGTAAGTTTATTTAGTCAAAATTACTCTCCAGTAACCATTTACAGGACCTATAAAATAAAAATAGCACTTGTTTTTAAGTTACAAAACATCTCAAAACATTTAAAATACTCAGCTAAAATGGCTAATAGGCTTTTAAAATGGCTAATAGGCTTTAAACAACAAAAAAATATTCTAAATACATAAAAAATAGAACAGTGGATAACATATTGATAGAACAAAACAATCCAATCAATTAAGCATCTAATAGAAGCTAGAATAGCGACTAAAACAATGTAATAAGTCAGTTCTGATGAGTGTATTTGTACGTTATACATTGACAATTTAATCATGATAATGATTTCTGGGATTAAACAGAAAGAAATTTTCAAAGCCGCAATAAGATGATAATCTATCCATAAACTTAGTAGACTACTATCATGTTATCCATCCTGATTCCGGTTCGTTATTTTGCCCTTATTAGCATCGCAGGCAAAAATGCTTCTACTTTTCTACAAGGACAATTAACCTGTGATATGCGAATGATTAACGAAACATATGGTTCATTCGGTGCTTGTTGTAATCACAAAGGTCGTATGATGGCAAATTTTTTTATCTTTCAGAAAAAAGAAAATTATTATTTTCTTTTACCAAAATCCGTTGTTCAACTTATTATTGCCCATTTAAAAAAATATGCCGTGTTTTTAAAAGTGGAATTGACAACCATTGATAATGCAAAGGCAGTAGAATATCAGGGGTCAGAAATTATTCTGAAAGACATTGATGAAAATACTTGGCGCTTAACAAATATTAAGGCGGGCTTGGTTTGGATTTATCCTGCAACCAGCCATATATTAATCCCTCAGATGATTAATCTACAAAAATGGGGTGGTGTAAGCTTTAACAAAGGTTGCTATACAGGCCAGGAAATTATCGCACGAAGTGAATATCTTGGTACATTAAAACGCCATCTTTATCGTGCAAATGTAATTGGTGATAATAAACCAACGCTGGGTGAAAAATTAAAAAGTAAAAGCGGTCAACCTGTAGGCATTGTAGTGGAAGCAGCTCAAAAGAGGCATAGTGAATATGAATTACTAGCCGTCCTTCAAAGTCACACTCTTGAAAGAGAGATTATTTTAAATCAATTACAGTTAAAAAATCTAGAGAAGGTCCCTTATCCAATAGTCTGATTTTGCTTGTCCACAGCTTTTCCATAAAATCCATGCTCTGAGGCAAGGGAGCAATGCTATTTAGCTTCCTACAAATATCAATCTCGCCTTAAACAAAGCCACGTAATGGTAATGATGATAGTTCAGCGTAGCAATTCAATCTTACTTCAACGCAATAACGGAAACAAAATCACATCACGAATGGATGCATTATCAGTAAATAGCATAACTAAACGATCAATGCCAATGCCTTCTCCTGCGGTTGGGGGGAGTCCATACTCGATTGCTGTAATATAATCTTCATCGAAACTCATTGCTTCCAAATCACCTGCATCACGCGCTTTTAATTGTTCATGAAAACGAGCTTCTTGATCCCTAGGGTCATTTAATTCTGAAAATCCATTCGCAATTTCACGACCACCTATATAAAGTTCAAAACGATCCGTAACAAACTCATTTTCTTCATTAGTACGCGATAGAGGAGAAACTTCCTTAGGAAATTGCGTAATAAAAAGTGGTTGCTGCAATTTTTCTTCAACCAATTTTTCAAACAGTTCTGTTTGAATCTTACCTAATCCATAATACGCAGGTGTTGCAATTTCATAATGATTAGCTAAAGCACGTGCTTTATCGAAATCATCAATTTGATCTGATGTTATCGTAGTAGGATTAAATCGTAAAATAGCATCACGTAAAGATAAACGCGGGAAACACTTGCTTAGATCGATGTTGACGTTTTGATAAGTCAACTGCAATGTACCAAAAAGTTTTTCAGCTAAATAACGAATCATCTCCTCAGTTAGTGTCATTAAATCATCATAAGTGGCATAGGCTTCATAAAGTTCAAGCATCGTAAATTCCGGATTATGGCGAGTCGAAATTCCTTCATTACGAAAGTTACGATTAATTTCGTATACTCTCTCAAATCCACCGACAACTAGACGCTTTAAATAAAGCTCAGGAGCAATACGTAAGAACAAATCCATATTCATAGCATTATGATGTGTTTCAAAGGGACGTGCTATCGCACCGCCTGGTAATGGTTGCATCATGGGGGTTTCAACTTCAACAAATCCGCGGTTATCAAGAAAATTACGTATTTGAACAATGAGTTGTGATCGCATTAAAAAAACTTTACGCGAAGATTCATTGATAATTAAATCTAAATAACGCTGACGAAAGCGTTTTTCTTGATCATGAAGACCGTGGAATTTATCTGGCATTGGACGCAAGGCTTTCGCTAGCAAACGAATTTTTTCTGCTCTAACGGATAATTCTCCTGTTCTTGTTTTGAAAAGAACGCCTTCAACGCCGATAATATCGCCGATATCCCAGGTTCTAAACGATGAATAAACTCCCTCGGGCAGATTATCACATGTTATATAAATTTGCATACGACCGCTCATGTCCTGGATATGTGCGAAACTTGCTCTTCCCATGAGACGGCGTGTCATCATCCGTCCCGCCATTTTTACGCGAACTACCTTCTTGGTAGATAACGCCCCCCATTCATATCGTTCATAAGTCGCGTGCAGATCGGCAGCCAAACTGTCTCTTTTAAAATTATTTGGATAGGCTTGTTGCCCATTTTTTCGTATTTTAGCAAGTTTTATCTTGCGTTGAACGATTTGTTCATTTTTTTCTTGATAATCTTTTAGTACCATTTTTACTGCCAAAAAATATACCAAAACTCGTGATAGTTAGGGTTGAAAAGGTTATCTTCGAAACCATTATTAGTTTAGTCGCAAACATCTACTATCTCAATTAAAATAATCATCTCTTAGGCTTATATCAATTTTCACATCATTATTAATTCAAAAATAATACACGCGATTGATAGTTTCCATTTTTTATAATCTTAACATCAAAAACATAAGAAAAATCTAGATAACTGACGATACAAGTAATTATGATATAAATCACAAATTATTTCATACGGCCATTTATCACAAATATAGAAACTTATTCATTGAAAAGATAGATCGTCGCACGAAGCAGGAAACAGCAATGTAAGCAAGAGATCACTTTATCGCAAGTTTAGCAAATCGTATTCAGCTTAACTGAATGTTCTCAGCTTCTAATGCAATGCCATCTGTTCCTTTAATGCAAGAGTACTACTTCCATAGAAATAATAGATTAAATCTTTGTGAAGAAGCATTATTGTTCAGCAACACTACAATTTGAGAAAAATAACAAATACATTTCTGTTTCAGTAACGCAATGCTTTTCAATATCTCTAATAGTTACCACAAAAACATTAATGTCTGCTACTTTCCATATTTTGGATTAAAGGTCACATTCTTCACTACCACACATCATTCTCTGGATAACATAAACTCCTTGCACGAAAATCCAGGCACGTAGTGCGATACGAAAATAGAGGAAAAGCAAGAATCATGCCACGTTACACTAATATCAATTAGCAAAGATTAAAGGTCTATTTCAAATTATAATCTTTTTTTAAGAAATCCAATGACCGACTGAACCAGTTCTGGCCCTTCATAAATTAGCCCCGTATATAGCGCAACCAACCGCGCTCCCGCTGCTAATAAAGTCGATGCATCTTCCCCTGAATTAATACCTCCTACAGCAATAATGGGAATCTTATCGCCTAACAAATTATGTAATTGGGTGACTATCTTTAGTGTCATTGAAAATAGCGGTCTACCACTTATCCCACCTGTTTCATCACTATACGGTAATCCTTCAATATTTTTATGACTAGTAGTGGTATTTGTCGCAACAATACCTTCGATACAGTACTCTAATGCCAATAAGGCAATCGTTTTAATCTCTGATGTCGTCACATCCGGTGATATCTTTAAAAGCAACGGCACTCGTTTTTGATGGTACTTTTCTAACCGCCGTTGTTCTTCTTTTAAGTCATTTAATAAGTTCACGAGATAACGTTCATTCTGTAATTCTAGCAATCCCGGAGTATTTGGGGAGGAAATGTTGATAGTGACGTAATCTACATACGGATAGACCTTTTCTAAACAACAACGATAATCTTCACCTGCTTTTTCTAAAGGTGTCGTTAGGTTTTTCCCAATGTTGGCACCAATTATTCCTTTAACTTTATGCTTTTTAAGTTGACGTACTAAGTGATCAACACCTAGATTATTAAATCCTAACCGATTAATTAAGGCCTGTGCTTCTAACAGACGAAATAAACGAGGCTTCGGATTGCCAGATTGAAATTTTGGGGTTACCGTGCCCACTTCTATAAAACCAAAACCAAGACCTAATAATGAATCAATGTAGTCTCCATTTTTATCTAAACCGGCAGCAAGTCCTACTGGATTAGGAAAACAAATGCCAAACACAGATGTTGGTTGTTGGGGGAAAGATGCTAGTCGTCGATTAATAATCCACGAACAAGAAACCAACTTAAGACATTTTAAAACTAATACCTGAGCAATTTCAGGATCTAGCTTAAATAACAAAGGACGCAGATAGTGATAAATCATATCACGCTTTTTAGCCAAAACCTGCCACATCTTTTGTCACTACCTTTTTTATTTTAATGATTCTATTTTAATGATTACCATATTTCGATATTATACTTCTCTTCCTATAAAGTAAGTATTACAAGGTTAAAGTAGTAAACTAAAAACCACTGCAAGGCAAACGTGATAAGTCAGCCATTTACATAACGATCCTTAGTCTTGCCCTACAGATTATTAGTCAAAACATGGTGTATATTCGCTTCATGTCGTAAGAGTATTGTTTACCGTTTTACTCCAATATATCAAACGTTGACCATCAATTAGCAACTATGCTATTTCTAATTGAAGTATAATCCCTCGGTTTTAACAAACCGCGTTATTTATGAGATTATAATTGGAATCTGTACTCATAACCTTGTTATGAATTTGTATCTTTCTCTTTCTATATGCTTTAACATTAAAGATCAAAACGTTGCTGAATAACGCGAAATTTGTATTTTAATCTTCATAAAATTACACCAGATATCACGTGATAATTCACAGGCCAGATAATTCGCAAGCTATTATAGATACATATCTCGATATATCTCATCTCGAAATTAAAAGTGTTACTGTTGTAGATCATGATTATTGTTATCTTCCAAATTCCCAAATTCAGTGATTAAAATAATGTTCTTCGAACTGAGGTAATCATAACATGATGCACGGCCCTGATTTCCAGATTGATGACACCCTCCACATACTTCGTCAATCTATACAGAAATTTGCTAGTAAAGAAATTGCTCCTCTCGCCGCTAAAATTGATGCCACTAATCAATTTCCTCGAGATTTATGGCCAAAACTTGGCGCTCTAGGTGTGCTTGGTATTACGGCAGATAAAAAATACGGTGGAGTCAACATTGGTTATCTTGCTCACATTATTGTTATGGAAGAAATTAGCCGTGTTTCTGGTTCCATAGGCTTAAGCTATGTGGCGCATTCTAACCTATGCGTCAACCAAATTAATCGCTTCGGTACAGAAGCACAAAAAGAGCGTTATCTGCCTAAATTAATTAGCGGAGAACATGTTGGTGCGTTGGCCATGAGTGAAACTGAAGCAGGTTCTGATGTGGTTAATATGCAACTTTCTGCCAAAAAAGAAGGCGAAATATTTGTGTTAAACGGTGTTAAAATGTGGATTACAAATGGGTCAGAAGCAAATATATTAATTGTTTACGCTAAAACTAACCCGGAAAAAAAAGCACATGGAATCAGTGCCTTTTTGATTGAAAAAGATATGGTTGGTTATCAGACGGCACAAAAAATAGATAAATTAGGGATGCGAGGATCTGATACCTGTAAATTAATTTTTAATAACTGCGAAGTACCTCAGGAAAATATATTGGGTAAAATTAACGATGGTATTTCTATTCTGATGAGCGGGCTTGATTATGAGCGTTTGGTTTTAGGTGGTGGTCCATTGGGCTTGATGCAAGCTTGTCTCGACGTCGTTTTGCCATACATTTGTAAACGAAAACAGTTTCAAAAAGCCATTGCTGAATTTCAATTAATGCAGGCAAAAATAGCCGATGTATATACGGCGTTGAATGCTAGTCGTGCATATTTATACGCCGTTGCACAAAGCGCTGACGTAGGAAAAATTCATCGAAAAGATGTTGCTAGTGCTCTACTCTTTGCTGCTGAAAATGCAACTCAAGCAGCCTTAAAAGCTATTCAATGCTTAGGTGGTAATGGATATACTACAGAGTTTCCTGTTGAGCGCTTTCTACGCGATGCCAAATTATATGAAATTGGTGCCGGCACGTCAGAAATTCGGAGAATTATCATTGGACGTGAGCTACTCAAAGTAATTATAAAATAATTTTATGAATGGAGGAAAGAAAAGGTTTCCAGTATTACTATGTAAGTGTCACTTAGATATTCATAAACATATATCCATGCAACATTATGATGATTGTTCAAAGAAATCTTAGCTCCTATTATGAGTTAATATGCGCTGATATCAATAAGGTAGTTCATTATTTTCAAGCCATAGGGGTACATTAATGAAGTTTCTATAGATGATTACGCTCTGTCTGTAATCCATGGCTAAGTAACTGCACGACAAACACCATTCAAAACTGATTTCCTTAAGTGCTTTGTATGCGACTGTCATAAAAAGTATGTGACTTTGGTATGAGGATGTTATATTGGTTTATGATGAATGTTTCATGATGTATGTTCTCTGATTCCTATACAAAAATCATCGCTGGCGGTGTGGAAGATGATGTTCTAAATGATGTTCTATTTGCTAAATGGTGTGCTGAGAAACATCAATTTTCGTGCTAAACGATGGATAAAGATTCAATTACTTTACTATTTCCAATGATGCTGCTACTACTATTAATACGACTTTTAGAAACAAAAAATTACTATCAATATTTAATTAGTATCAAGTTAGTTTTGATTAGTATTAAATTAGTATTTAATACAGTAATACAGGATGTTAGGTGGTATACCATAGCTTCCATTAAAGCTATTTAAGGCATTAAACCTATTCAAAGGCTGTTAAAAAATTCTTGGAAAAACGTCGAGTTGTTTTATTTGAGATTATATAAACAGCACTTGCTGTCGTTGCGATATCAATTTATGAAAGTATTAGCTTACCTTGCGTGTAGTTATTAATATTCACAACGGACTATATACTTTAGTACATCCTTATGTTCAGTGCTTTATAGCATAAATTTTGGTAATCTTACAAGGTATAAAACCTGCAAAAATAATTTAAAAAATTGCAGACTTCTTATGTGTTGGAAATGATAAAGCAACAACGCTTGTAATGGAGGCAGCGTAAATGCCGAGGATTATGTCAAAAATAAAAATTAACACTGAAGAATTTAAAAAAAATAAAGCAGCAATGGAGTTACAAATAAAAACGTTGGAAACTTTACTTGTTAAGATTAGAGAAGGGGTTTCAAAAAAATCACGTCAACGACAGCACGAACAAGGTAAACTACTAGTTCGTGAACGTATAGAGCGATTATTAGATTCAGGTGCTGCTTTTTTAGAATTGTCTTCATTAGCTGGTTATCAACTCTATGAAGATGACGTATCTGCTGGCGGTTTAGTAACTGGTATCGGGCAAATTGCTGGACAAGAATGTATAATCGTGGCTAATGATGCGACTATCAAAGGGGGAGCATATTATCCTATCACTGTTAAAAAACATCTACGCGCACAAACAATTGCTGAGGAAAATCATTTACCTTGTATTTATTTAGTCGACTCTGGTGGTGCCTACCTTCCTAAACAGGATGAAGTATTTCCGGATCGGGATCATTTTGGTCATATTTTTTATAATCAAGCACGTCTTTCTTCCAAAAATATTCCTCAAATTGCCGTTGTTATGGGTTCATGCACCGCCGGAGGGGCTTATATACCAGCGATGGCTGATGAAGTTATTATGGTAAAAAAGCAAGCCACTATTTTTTTAGGTGGACCTCCTCTAGTGAAAGCGGCAGTCGGTGAAGTTGTTACAGCAGAAGAATTGGGAGGTGCTGATATGCATTGTCGGCTGTCAGGTGTTTCTGATTATCTTGCACATAATGACATACACGCTTTAAAAATAGCGAGAGAATGCATCAGTCATTTAAATCGAAAAAAAATAATTTCTTTAGTAATCCGCCCTATTGAAGAGCCTGCTTATGACACTCAAGAAATCCTCGGGATTATCAATACTGATTCTCATATACCGTATGATGTGCACGAAATTATCGCTCGCTTAGTAGATGCTTCTCAGTTTGAAGAATTTAAAACGCTTTATGGCAGCACTTTGGTTTGCGGTTTTGCACACATTTATGGTTATCCCGTCGGGATTGTTGCTAACAATGGTATTTTATTTTCAGAATCTGCATTAAAAGGCGCTCATTTTATTGAACTATGCAGTCAGAGAAAAATTCCTCTTGTATTTTTACAAAATATTACTGGTTTTATGGTTGGAAAAAAATACGAAACCAATGGAATCGCAAAGCATGGAGCTAAAATGATTCATGCAGTGGCTTGTAGCGAAGTACCTAAATTTACTGTCATTATAGGTAACAGCTATGGTGCAGGAAATTACGCCATGTGTGGTCGTGGCTATCATGCTAGATTTTTATTTATATGGCCTAATGCCCATATTGCCGTTATGGGTAGTGAGCAAGCAGCTAACGTACTTGCTCAAGTAAAATACGATCAAATGAAACGACGCGGTGAAACATGGGATAAGAAGGAGAAAGAAAAATTTAAGGCGGATATTCGTGCTACTTATGAAACTCAAATAAATCCTTATTATTCCACTGCTCGATTATGGGATGATGGCGTTATTAATCCTCTCGACACACGACGTACTTTGGGACTTTGTATCTCAGCAAGCCTAAATGCACCTATTTCTAAAACCCATTTTGGTGTATTCAGGATGTAAGCTAAGTGTAAGGAGAAAAAGTGATAAACTCATCGTATATTCGGCAAAATGTTGAAAAAAATGTTTGTACTATTACTATAGATCGTCGTGAAAAACATAATGCTTTTAACGAAGTCATTATTGCTGAGCTAAAAATGATTTTAAAAAAAATTGATACTGATGCAAATATTCAGGTAGTTATCATCAATGCTGAAGGCAAAAATTTTTCTGCTGGTGCTGATCTGGACTGGATGAAGCGCATGGCGAGATGCTCTCGTGAAGCAAATGAAGCAGACGCATTAACATTAGGAAATCTTTTTCAACAACTTGATCGATTATCTAAACCCACTATTGCATTAGTTCATGGTTACGTGATAGGTGGTGGTATTGGATTTGTAGCTTGTTGTGATATCGCCATTGCTACTATAGAGACACAATTTTGTTTTTCTGAAGTTAAATTGGGATTAGTCCCTGCAATAATTGCGCCCTACATTATTCGTTCAATTGGTTATGGCCCTGCAAGACGTTACTTTTTGACAGCTGAATTATTCTCTGCAATAGAAGCAAAAGAAATGGGGCTTTTACACCAAGTTGTTAAGGTTAATGCATTACAATCAATAGGTTACATTCTTGCAGAATCCATCAAAAAAAACGGTCCTCAAGCTTTACTAGCAACTAAACGATTACTTAACGATTTACTGCCAATTAATGAAAATATTATTTCACAAACTGCCACTTTTTTATCTACCATACGTACGTCAAATGAAGCTCGTGAAAGAATTAATGATTTTCTTAAAGCAAGAAAACAGTAAAAAAATGATATAACATTTTTCATCTTTAATATTTTTTCATCTTTATTTAAAAAGGTGAAAGGAATTTGAGATGTCGAATTAGATTAAGTTCCTTTTTCTTTCACCTTAGTTTGATTGTGTAACTTTGAGCTTCACAGAATCAGCTGAGTGTATGGGTTATTATCTTCTAGATTTAGTAGCAAAGCGTGAGATAACAGAAAAGACAGTATTAAAGAAAGGCATAGGACACACAATAAGGAAGATACAATATGTTCCACAAATTATTGATCGCTAATCGCGGAGAAATTGCTTGCCGAATTATTAGGACGGCTAAAAAATGCAATATCAACACTGTGGCTATCTATTCCTTCGTTGACGCAAATGCATTACACGTAAAATTAGCAGACGAAGCCTATTCCATTGACCCAACACCAGCTGTTGAAAGCTACTTAAATCGTGAAAAAATCATTGAAGTCGCCCTACAAACTAATGCTGATGCTATTCATCCTGGTTACGGTTTTTTATCTGAAGACCCCAAATTTGCAATACTTTGTAAAAAAAATAGCATTATCTTTATTGGTCCGCCTGTAGGTGCTATTACTACAATGGGTAATAAATGTGAAGCAAAACGATTAATGGAAAAAATTGGCGTTCCTACCATACCTGGTTATCATGGTATAAAACAGGATCTTAAAACACTCACCAATGAAGCAAAGAAAATAGGCTTTCCTCTTTTAGCTAAAGCAGCCATTGGTAGTGGCGGTAAAGGCATTCGCTTGATTACTGCTATAAGCGACTTAGAAGATGTTCTACAATCTGTTAAGCATGAAGCTAAATGCATCTTTGATAACGACACAATTTTGCTAGAAAAATATATCACACCAGCTCGTCATATTGAAGTACAAATTTTTTTTGATCAGCAAGGCAATGGTATTCACTTGTTTGATCGTGATTGTTCCATTCAACGACGTCATCAAAAAATCATTGAAGAATCTATCGCTCCCAATTTAAAACCAGTAACCCAAAAACAAATGAGCGAAACAGCTGTAATAATTGCAACAGCAGTCAACTATATCGGTGCTGGCACCATTGAATTTCTTGTTGACCAATCCGAAAATTTTTATTTCATGGAAATGAATACACGATTACAAGTAGAACATCCTGTCACAGAAATGGTTACAGGATTAGATTTAGTAGAATGGCAATTTAAAGTTGCTGCCGGTGAACCCCTACCTTTATCGCAGGAAAAAATAAAACTTGAAGGGCATGCTTTTGAAGCTCGACTATATGCAGAAAATCCTTACAATAATTTTTCCCCTTCCGCCGGGAAAATCATTTATTTCTTAGCACCCATAGAAACTAAAAATGTTCGTTTCGATTCCGGGTTTGTTCAAGGTGACACGATCACACCTCATTATGATGTTTTAATTGCCAAATTAATTGTACATGCACAAGATCGGAGAACTGCTTTGGCATTGCTACAGGAATCACTAACAAGGACTGTCATCATTGGCGTTAATACCAACATTTCTTTTCTCTACCAAATTTGTGAAAATATGGTCTTTAAAGCAGCTGCCCTCCATAATACCATCCTCGAAAACAACATCTTGCCTGAAGCTGATAAAAAGTTACCTGATGAAATTTTGTTTTTTGCTTGTCTTGCAGAATTACGACAGCAACAAATACAAGCCCAACAATGGGCTTCTAAATCTGAAGATCCACATTCACCATGGTTTATTAGAGATCATTGGCGTTTATCAGAAAAATCTAAACAGAAATTACGTTTTTGGTATCAAGATAATCCATTTGAAATAGAAATTACACAAGATACAGGCGGATATTTGATAATAAATCAGAATCGATCCTTTTTCATCAGTGATTGTCAACAAAAAAATCATCGATTTAGTATCTGTTATGAAAGACAACTTTTAGAAGCTATTATTTTTTATCAACCAGATGCCCTGTATATTTTGTATGGTGTGAAACATTTTATCATCGTTCAGCGTGATCCCAAAATGTCAATAAACCATGAAACAACTATAGAAGGACAGCTTATCGCTCCGGTACCAGGCAAAGTCATCGAAATTTTTGTTAAACCGAATCAAAAAGTAACAAAGGGTGATCGATTAGTAATGTTAGAAGTAATGAAAATGGAATATACGATAAGTTCACCTATTAACGGTGTAGTGCAATCTATTTTTTGCCAAGTAGGAAAGTTG
Source organism: Coxiella endosymbiont of Amblyomma nuttalli (assembly GCF_018107685.1). Taxonomy (GTDB): domain Bacteria; phylum Pseudomonadota; class Gammaproteobacteria; order Coxiellales; family Coxiellaceae; genus Coxiella. The sequence continues at coordinate 624,909 of NZ_CP064834.1, forward strand.
GTGGGAGAAGGATATGAACTCTTAACACTCAATTGATATCTAGATAGGATCTAAGTTCGGTATTTATTTACCGACTTTGACATGAAATTTATCATGAAACAGATTATGTGGAGCGCCATTCTAAAGACCGGAACGGATATGATTTTGATGCAATAAACACTCTACTTAGAGGATGCCTTGATAATGACGACTTTTAAAGATCAATCAGATTTTTATCAGATTTTTATGGGCGTGGTTTTGCGAGCTAATGATGTCATAGAAAATAGAAATAAGTTTAAGCTCAATTTTACCGCAACCTCGTAACTTCTTGTAGTTTCTCTCTGATATTCGCATTTAGAAGAGAAAAATTCCGACTTGATAGCAGAAATTCTGATAATCATCACATAGCTATAAGCTGTAATGCACCTAAAGGTGCCCACAGAGCACTTCAATAATTTTGTATCTATTTCATTAACTGACTCGTATCTGCTCTTTTGCAATGACTCCATATAACCTTATAAAATAAGTATGGACTATTAGCAAAACAATGTATCAATCTATAATAATCCATAAACTATCAAGATATCGTTTAAATTTAGCCTTATAGAACTAATTTTCTCTATTAAAGAACAGCACATGAAAACAACAAAACAGAAAGCATCTTGCCCACTTATAGAAATTGATTTCATCTTTTTAGTGCTCTTATTTTGGCGCGTTAATCGTAAGACTGCACTGTTTTTACCCAATAGAGAGAGGTGTTCGTGATTTAATATTGACGTCGTTTAATAACTGCTTCCGCCAACTTATTAAGTGCTATTTTGGTATCTTCCCAAGAAATGCAGGCATCAGTAATACTTTGCCCATAGATTAGTGGCTTGTGTGTTTCTAGTATTTGTTTACCTTCTATTAAATTGCTTTCAATCATGACTCCAAATAAATAAAAGCTTCCCCGGCGTATTTGGTCACAAAGTGATTCAACTACTTCTATTTGTTTTTTATGATCTTTATTACTATTTCCGTGACTGCAGTCAACCATCGTACTTGGAGGTAGGTGGATGGCTTTTAATTTTGTAATCGTCTTTTCAATGGACTGAGAGTCGTAATTTGGACCTTGAATTGAACCGCGAAGAATTACGTGACTGTTAGGATTGCCTTTGGTTGAGATGATGGCAGCAATACCTTGTTTAGAAACGCCAAGAAAATGATGAGGATGGCGGGCTGCTAAAGCCGCATCGACTGCAACTTGCATATTGCCTGTGGTACCGTTCTTAAATCCGATAGGCATGGAAAGACCTGAGGCAAGTTCCCGATGGATCTGACTTTCCGTGGTACGAGCACCGATAGCTGCCCAAGAGATGAGATCTGCAATATATTGAGGAATAATCGTGTCTAAGAATTCGCTGCCTGTTGGAACGCCGATTTGGTTGATTTCTAACAATAAACACCGAGCGATTCTTAGCCCTTGATTGATGCTAAAACTGCCATCCAGGACTGGGTCGTTAATTAGTCCTTTCCAACCAATAGTAGTTCGGGGCTTTTCAAAATAAACACGCATAATAATGCATAGCTCGTTGGCATATTGGTTTACACAGGCCTTTAATCTATAAGCATACTCTATAGCAGCTTTTGGGTCGTGAATCGAGCATGGTCCAACCACAACTAGTAATCGATCATCTTTTCCTTGAATGATTGCTTGCGCAAGACTTCTAGTATTGTAAATTAAATTAGCTATTTTATAGCTAAGCGGTAATTCTTTGATTAAAAAGATAGGTGGAACAAGGGGACGTACGGATTTTATTCTCAAATTATCTGTCTTTTGCATGCTTTTGAGCCTTTCAGGTCTGATCAAAGTATTATGACGGATTTGGCTAAATGAAAACAGTGTAATGGATATACTAGCATTTTTAGTGTTTAGAAAAATAGAATGAAAGTTATGATAGTTTTTATCGTGTTTCATAATACATGCATTAATAACTACCAGATAATTGATCAATATTTTTAATTTTAACTAATTAAAACTAACTAAAATAACTAACTTAAATCAGCGAGTGCAATTAACTCTAGAAATCTCGGCGGTAAAATTTAAAATTTTAAGAAGATAATATACTAACTAAATTTTATCACTTAACGTGCGAAAAAAATCTGAAAAAGTACTAAAGCATAAGAGCTACTACTGCTACTTTAATATATAAAGTATCTCGATTTACAAATCAATAGTAGTCCTAATCTATAAGTATCTTATTACATCTGAAAATTTCTTAAATACCACTGAACATAGAACTATGCATTTCATAAAATTAAAATATTCACAAAAATATCTCTGTAGTTATAATTCTATAATCATTGGTATGCTGTACATTTCCATCAATTAAAATTTAATTACTTTAGCAAGGATTTAAATGAAAGACATCACTAAAATACACGCGCGTCGCCAAACATTGCAATAATTTCAAATTTCAAGAGAATGCGTCTGATTGCTAAATCGGTCAGGTAATTATAAAGTATTAATTACCGGAAGTCATCGTCTTGAATTATCAATAAAACTTATGCAGAGACACGTCAAAAAATACTCATAACTCCAATATTGATGATTATCCATCAAAGTTATCCCAATCAGTGACGAAAACTTGTTTCCCCTATTTCCATCGATATTCTTAGTAAGTATCTCTTATGCTGTTCTAATTCTTTTCGAAAAGTAGCGTTCTTAACAAGAATCATAATCGTAGAATAATACACGTTATAATATTATTGTAAACTCTGGAAAAATTTAATGTTTCTTGCATAACATAAAAGTTCCAAGCATGATAATAGATCAGTATCATTTTCTTACGTTAAATCTTAAAATATCATTTATTTTATGGTTTGTTCTTTGTAAGATATAGATTTCATGTAATCGAATCAGAAACGGAAAGCTATCAAATTCCACTAACCGCCATGAAATAAACTTATAACAAAATTGTTTTCTATGCAATATTTTATATTGGATCTGCAGTACTTATAGTGTTTACATTCTAAAAATTATCAAAATAGTTATTGGAAAGGATAAAATAATTAATATTCTCAATATCTCTGTAGTTATCGCGTAAAGGTTACATCTTAATATTAAATGAATTTCAGTCTCGATTTGTTAGTTGCTATCTTAATATCTTTAGGACAGATGCCTTGCATATTTGACGAAGTTTATATAGATTTATCTAGAGATGATTATTACAGAGCACCGTATAATTCTCTTTCTTTCTTAAGCTGCTGTGGATAATTTCGCACTAATTACGTGAGGATAAAGAACCACATCACCTCGATAAATAGAGGATCATCTCATGCTAGTCTAGTTATTTAATCTACGATATCAGTATAGTCAAATCTTCTTCTGACCTAGTAGCACTTTAAAAAATTTAATACTTATATACTTAATACTTTAATTAAAGTAATTACATTATAATCATTAATAATCATTTCTACTCTACATAATTTAAATTTTTGAAAATAAACTATGCGGGATAAGTTTTTAGATGTTTTCTTTCAACAGTTTTTAAACTTCTTGCAAATAAGGTTCCTTTTTAAGAAAATTAAACGTGAATTTTCGCATATATTCGTGCTATGCATGTATTCATTGGCCAACATAAAACATCATGACATGAAAACCTTTATATGTTTTTGCCAAAATCCACCTAAAAATTGGATTGGTACTCGAAAACTACCACATTTTGTTAAGAAAGAAGGGAGACGCCTTCCTAATCTATATTATTAGGCGCCCTTTTGTATCTGTTATTTCTAAAATTCGTCATTGAAAAGGAGAACAACCAAAGTTAGAAAATTTTGCATTATCTCAAGGCTCTTTAAAAGAATTATTTGCTATTTTAAGCAGTTTTTATAATTATTTATTACAGGAAGAATATGTTCATGTTAATTCTATGGCTCTCTTATCCGACAAAAAAGCAAGTTTATTCGTAAATTTCAGGGGCAAACAAAAATTAGGCGTCTATCGAAACTACCATGGCAATATGTAGTTAAACCGCAAAAAATCTAGCTTGTTTAAATTCCGGTGTTCATGAACGCACTCTCTTTATTATTTCTGTACTTTATTCAATGCACTTACGAATCTCAGAACTCGCAGCCAACCCTCGTTGGATACCAACGATGAATCATTTTTTTTCGAGATAGTAATGATAATTGGTGGTTTATACAACTATAGGTAAAGAAAATAAACGACATCAAATCGCTGTTAGCGAAGCTATGTTAGACGCATTAAAGCGATGTCGCAAATATCTCAATTTATCACCCATTCCCTCTTCAGCTGATCATGCTCCGCTATTATCACGCATAAAAGGTAAAGTCTATATTCGCGCTGCGGTACTAATCATATTCATAAAATTATCCAATATTGTTTTGATCAGTCAATTGGGCAATTAAAACAAGATGGTTTCCTGGAGAAATCAGGAACGCTAACTGAAGCTACCGTTTACTGACTGAGACACATTGGTATTTCTGACGACGTAAAGATCCGCCCTCGCGAATATGTCCGTGAAGACGCTGGGCATAACTCAAGTGCGATCACAGATAAATACATTGATATTGAACTTTCAAGAACGCCATGATACTGCCAAAAAGTAACCCATCGTTCAATCCACATGCTGACGTCGCGGGATTTGAAGCGCTAATAAAAAGCCAATAAAGGCAATAAGTGCAGCCAGATACATCCCCCTACTGAAAGCAAATGTATAAGCATATACCGCAACGGTGTGAACAGCATCCATCTCCTGAGGAGACAAATGAGCAACAGCTTGTCTCGAAGAAGCTGTACCCGCTAAAATACCATTAATCTGAGAACTCTGAATCTGTGCTAACAAGCCCGTTGCATGAGAAAGCCAACCAGAAATTTTTGTCTGATTAACATGGGAAATAACTGACCCAATAATAGCAAGTCCAATGGAACTCCCTAATTGCCGAGAGGCTCTCAAAATACCAGAACCTAGACCTCGCTGATGAGCTTCTATTGCAGTTACTCCTGTCATCATCGAATTTGAAACCACTAATGGTGTAGCAAAGCCTAATAAAAGAAAGCCTGGAAACATATAAACATAATTATGAGTCCAAGAAGTAATTCCCACCCATAGCATACTGGCAACAACAAATGCAGCTCCAAAACTAATTAATAGACGGGGCCCAAAACGATCGTCAAGATAACTGGAGAAAGGACTTCCTAAAATAATTGGTAAAGTAACAGGAAGAACCAAAAGTCCCACCATTCCTGGAGAAAACCCTATTACATTTTGTAGAAAAATCATCCAAAAAATAAAAGAAATAAATGTTGCTCGCATGATGATTAACATCATAACTATCGTCGCAAAAAGCCGATTCCTAAAAATATTCAACTCAACTAGGGGATGTTTTAAACGTTGTTCTACTATGATAAAAGCCATCACTGATAGTAAACTAATTGCCAAGAGAGTCCAAATTAACGGTGAGGTCCATCCAAAATCAAACACCTCCATTAACGCTAAGATAAAACAAGCTACACACATAGCAAGTAAAATAAAACCTAGCCAATCAATTGAAATTATTTGTGTGCGTTTTTCTTTCGAAACAAATTTCAGCATTAATATGATACTAAGTAAAGCTACAGGAAGATTAATTCCAAACACCCAACGCCAGCTTAAAAATTCAGTTAATGCACCACCCAATAATGGCCCTATGGAAAGCGCTATAGAAGCAAGACCGATATAAATACCTGTTGCTCTGCTATGCTCTTCTTTAGGAAATGCATTGATAACAATTACACCCGTTGTAGGAATCATAAAAGCACCACCGATGCCTTGAATAACCCGACTAACAATAATCCACGTGCCAGATTCCGCTACTACGCAGGCAAGGGATGCTAAAACAAAAACAATTGTTCCTACTAAAAAAGTATAACGATATCCAAATAAATCCCCTAGTTTCCCTCCAAAGATTACAACTGTCGAAAGACTTAAGAGATAACCATTAATCATCCAATGTAGTATCTGATTGCTCGTATTAAGATCCCGTTGTATTTGTGGTAGAGCAATAGAAACTGCGGTTTGATCGATAAAAACCAATGATAAAGCCGTCGCCATTGTAACTAAAATCCACCACTTGCGATTATAATCAGTTTTCATAAATAGAGAGTATACTTTAGAACATTATTATTACAAAAATTGAGTAACATGATGATACATAATATATTGTTTTACCTGGTTGCTTTAGAATTAGCTGTTTGACTAGACAGTGTGTCTTCGGAATACAGCAGTATAGCACAATAGTTCCCTTTCAAACCATTTGGACTACAAACCACTCCGGTGGTGTATTATATCGGACGTCAATCAGTAAGATCGTAGCATTAGCATGCTTTACTCAAGTTTTCCTTAAAATCTTAATTTTTTAGCTTAAAAATAATTTATTACTTACAACAATTTCCTTCCACATTGGTAAAAATATGTAGATCTAAGGCAATACAGGGGCTGTTCGTTTAATCAGCCTTATTTACAATTCAGCTATCGCGCCAACAACAGCAATACTCCTTAGGAACAAGATTCTATCACAGTGGTATCAATGATATAATTATTTAGCATTCCATCAGTATTATGTAAAGTTATATATTAAGGTTCCATAGTATATGTTAGAGTTCTATCAAGAGGGATCATATGCGAAACCGCACTTATCCTAAAGGTATAAATAAACTAAAGGCATAGTAAAACACTACATTTGTTTTAACCTAGTAAATAAAAATAAAGGTATCAAGAAAAAGAAAAATTGATCTAAATCTGGTGGTTTAATTGCGGAATATTCTAAATCAGATTCTAGTAGACTGTTGCGTGAATCAAAAAAAATAGCGAAAAATAGATAGACAACGTGAAGGGACAAGTTAAAAAAATGAAAAAATACATCAGACTCTAAATCATACTCTGATAGAAAAACACCTAGAAAACAAATGCCTTTTAATCATTAATTACTTCTCTACTTTTATTCTTCCCCATCAATGTGATACATTGAGCTTGCACTCTCCTTTTCGGGTTAGCAGGGTTTATTATGAGTATTTGGAAGACTGCATTAAATCTCACAAAAGCGGCTGAACGCAGCAAGAACACAATGGTTACTTATTTAGGTATCGAATTTACAGAGATTGGGGATGACTATATTCGAGCACGGATGCCCGTGGATCATCGTACTTATCAAGCTATTGGCATTATGCATGGTGGCGCTTCTTGCGTATTAGCGGAAACAGTGGGTAGTATCGCCGGTAATTTTTGTATTGATCCAAACGAATTTTATTGCGTGGGTTTAGAGATCAATACCAACCATATTCGCTCTATATGTTCAGGTTATGTAATCGGTACAGCAAAACCTTTTCATTTAGGAAGAAGTACGCAAGTATGGGGCATTGAAATTCTAGATGAGAAAGATCGTCTCATTTCAGTTTCACGTTTAACTCTCGCTATATTAAAAAAACAAAACTACAGGAGTGGTCATGAATAAACAAAAAACAGGGGGACTTGCTGGCGTTGTGGTTGGGCAATCTGCTATCTGTACAGTTGGTCAAAAAGGTGTCGGTCTCCATTACCGCGGTTATTCGATTGAAGATCTAACTGAAAACGCATGTTTTGAAGAGGTTGCTTATTTATTAATCTATGGCAGATTACCTAATCAGCAAGAATTGAATGACTATCGTCATATTTTGGTTTGTTTGAGATCATTACCGAAGTCATTGAGAATTGTGCTTGAGCAAATTCCTGTTAATGTACATCCGATGGATGTCTTGCGTAGTGGTTGCAGTATCCTAGGATGCTTAGAAACAGAAACAAATACACACAACGCCATTGACATATCAAATCGTTTAATCGCGATTTTCCCCGCGATGCTTCTTTATTGGTATTTCTTTCATAAAGACAACAAGCAGATTGATACTACTTTAAAAATACCTAGTACTGCTGCTTATTTTCTACGTTTACTGCATGATAAAGAACCTGATCCGCAGCAAGCACGAATGCTTGATGTCTCCATGATTTTATATGCAGAACATGAATTTAATGCTTCTACATTTGCGGCTCGAGTAACTAGTGCAACATTATCGGATTTTTATTCCGCTATTTGTAGTGCTATTGGTACACTTCGAGGTCCTTTACATGGGGGTGCTAATGAAGAAGCCTATAAATTAATTCACCGTTTTCATAACTTGGACGAAACGGAAAAAGGTTTGAAAAAAATGTTAGCGCGAAAAGAATTGATTATGGGATTTGGACATCGTGTCTATGAAACTTTTGATCCTCGTTCCAATATCATGAAAAAATGGTCAAAAAAATTAGCTCAGCGTTCAAAAGCGAGTTATCTTTTTCCTATCTCTGAACAAATAGAAAAAATCATGTGGAATGAAAGGAAATTATTTCCTAATCTCGATTTTTATAGCGCTTCCGCCTATGCTTTTTGTGAAATACCCATGCAAATGTTCACGCCTTTATTTGCAATGTCTCGCATTGCAGGATGGACAGCCCATATATTAGAGCAACGTGCTGATAATAAACTAATTCGTCCAATTTCTGAATATATTGGCCCTGCTTCAAGGAATTTTATCTCTATTGAAGAGAGGTAACTGTGAAAATGCTGCTTGGACTTGATAAAGCTGTTCAAACATATACCGAGCAAATGGTTTGCATTAGACTGTAATGATATTTAGTGGGTGGTTGCGTGAACACATACGTCTGATATAGGTATAGATGGTATTTTGAGACTGCTTTATTCAAGTCTTTCTAAAGACGATTCAAAAAATAGAAGAAATAATCTTCACCCCATCAAATTTTAGTAATCAACGTGCACCGATTGATTTCCTTCTATCCTCTCAGTTTTTGCTAAATCAGGAACAGTCGGATTTAAGTAAACAATCTATTTAAAACAAAACATGAGCTATATATGGCCTGGCAGTAATAGATAATCAATGACTGACTATCTCAAAAAGGGTTGATTATATACAAGGGAAACATGGTATTGATTAAAATTATCTCCTTATCGATTAGGTGTCATTCATGCTCAGACGCCACCATGTAAATACCCGGTGCATTACGAAGATAACCTTTATAATCCATGCCATAACCGAATACATAGTGATTTTCAACTTCTAAACCACTAAAATCAGCATGCTTATGCCCATTTGGCAAGCGAGCTTGACATTTATCTACTAGAACAGCCGAATAAACAGCATTTGCTCCTTGATTTTGACAATATTGAACAACAGCACCTAACGTCACACCGCCATCAAGAATATCATCGACAACTACAATAGTTCGTCCTCTCATGTTACAGCTCGGTTTCATTTTCCATGCTAAACGTTTACCTTTGATATCCCCGCTATAGCGGGTTGCATGCACATAATCTACTTCGAGAGAAAAATCCAGACGTGGCAATAAATTTCCCAGCGGTACAATACCACCCACTACAACACATAAGAAAATTGGATTGGTATATCCTAATGTTCTGCTAATGTTTGTGGCCATTCTATCGAGTGCCGCTTCTACTTCTGCTTTGGAATACAAGCAAGTTGCTTTTGCAAACACTTCGCGAATATGTTCAGATGAGAGCATTATCATGCCGTCCTTATCATTCCGTCCTTTTCACGATTCCTGCAAGAAAAATATTCACTTTTTGTTGTTTCTTTTTACTAATTATATAAAGTATACCCTTCAGATGTATAAACGATTTGCTTGTGGCAAGCACACCATGTCTTAAAATTAAGACTTGGAGTTAAGACTTGGAACAATGCAACGATTTTAAAAGTATTTCTTGCTGAACAGTCTGAAAGTTTTTCCAATCGGTTTTTAGTAAAAGCATAAACCAAAATCTGGAGCGAAAAAGAGATTAATTCAAACAAATTAACAAACACAGTTGGATAGAATCAATAGAGGAATAATTATGTAAATTTCTTCCATCGCTTTGACCATTTCTGTGGAATCTTACTATTATCAAAATAACAAACGCCAAAAATGGTTACAAATGTCGATGAATTATCCGTAAAGGTGTTTGGCAATGAAATGTAAAATACCTTGGGTACAATGCGGCACTTGCTTAGGATATAAAATACATGTTAAGCACCATATAACATATTCCATATTTCTTGCAATTTCTTGATTCGAAAAGTGCATCCAATCACCAATCGGAAAAACAATCCCAACAAATTATCATCTCGTCGCAAAATACCTACGCATCCTTAGTGGAAAAATCAATTACAGAACCCCAATATCTCAAGACGTCCACAACGTCGAGTTGAAATTGTACCTCTACAATATCATTAATTACATGATCTTCTATTACACTTTCTCTCCTACCAAGCACACTGAATCCTCATTAACGTTACGTCTTATAAGGATCTAAATTTGTTGTCAGAGCATATTCTATAATAAATAACAAGTAAGATCCGCTAATCTAGCATTAAAAGCGTAACTACATAAGCAGTATACATAATCGTATTCAATTTAATAGATCGCAAACGGAAGCAAATCACATAATACTAAAATCTCTTAGTCAACCTGATCGACAAGCAAAGATTGATAGGAATCTACTGCCACACTATAAATATATTCAATAAGATACTTACCTACTACCGGAGTCCAGCATACCGTGACTTTAAAAAAATGTTTGACGATAACTCTCTGCAAGTCAATACTGCAGTGCTCTGTGATAACTCTTTCTTGCCATTACACATAACCCCTTTTAGCTAATAATAAAGAAGAAAATTGTGAATTTGAGCAATTAAAGAACTAAAGTTGCAAAGGACTTTAAGTCTAACTGAACAAGATAGTGCCTACCACAGTGGAGTATTGAAGCAATTTTTGCCTTTCCAACAAAAATCTTTTACTTTTTTACAAGAACAACGATTATTAAGATCAAAATTACTTACTCCCTATCTTTTACTGGCTTTTTAAAGAGTCCTGGAAAATGATGCACATTATCTGTTAGCATAGAGTTTTTTATTTTTGCTGATCCTTGTTTTTCCATTTCATCGATACGCAATATTCTGTGAATAGGAATATAACTTCGTTTTACCCCCTGAAATTCCACCTTCAATTTTTCCTCTGAGGGGTCAACTACTAACGAGGTAGGTTCAGTGAATATTAATTCTTCAATTTCAATAAATCCCATTAAACTTTCTTCAGAAATATATTTTGCATAAATTTCATAAGTCTTTTCTTCGTGAGAAAAAATGATCCGATAAATGCGTTCTTTTTCTTGCATTGTCACCTCAGAAATGTTGTATCTTTTCAAATAGTTAATTTCTTTCGCTGCGGACTCTTGATCAAAAATAACATTTCTTTAAGAAAACCGATCAAAACGTCGAATAATATTGTATTGTAATGATGATCGACGCATTGAAAAAAGTCTTCGTAAATAACTCGAGTTTTTGATAGAATTATAAGTATAGAGCATTTGATATGTACCAATGGAGATTTCTTGGTAATACAAATCTTCTAAGCGTAATAAATGGAAACAACAAAATATCTCCTCAATTAGTCCAGGCTTATGGTTTTCCTGTTTTTTGGTATCATTTATAAAAATACTAAGCGTGTAACCGTCTTGAGTAAAGACCTTTAGAGATCCTGATAAGTATGGCGTGAAAATTGACTTAATGTGATGATTAAGGCCAGTTACACGCCGCCATTTTCCCATTCTATATATTCTCCACTAATTGCTTTCTCTAAACTCTTATACAATGTAACTGCTATTTCTCAATCCAACTTTTACTTTGTTTAAACTAAACGTTAACAAAATTTTCAAAAGAAATAATAATCTCTTCAACTCAACCAAACCAAAATTTCAGTATTATTTCATGACTTATAATGGCGCCCTTTATAGCATACTTTTTTAGGTAATGTCATTTCACGTTTCATCATTATGCATAAGTAATAACTATTCAGTCACATCATTAATAATTACTATATTCTATGGTTACGTTATTTATAGATATATGTAAAGTTTTCCAAATAGCTTCATGTCATGTCAGGTTTCCATCCACACGGAGATATCCTCCGGTTAAGGATGAGTCTAGTGGCCAGCGTTTAATCATATTTCTCGCTAGACTCTTGTGTTAGAGAAAGATAACGACAGGTTTTTAAATTTTATTTATTAATTTTAAAGAATCGTTCCCTCTTAGATGGGGGTTAGGAGCTGGCACCTTTGGCATATATCCATCTGGTTCATTGTGTCTACTAACATGACAAGTTTTGAATTTTTTGCTCACGGTATTGGATGATGGTGCAAATGTTCACATATCCTGTCATGCTACGACGCCGATGTCTGACAATCGTTTTTTTCCTACCGCTTTGAAAAGTTTTAGGTGTTAGGGTAAACAAAACACAAAAGCACCACTCAGATTTTGCATACACTAACACAAACTAACGACGAACCAAACTTTCTCTGAAGCTAATATGATTATCAATAACATCTAATAGTAACCTTCCAATCACTTTTATTCATTAACATCTACACTGTTCTGTGCTTTAAACAAGCCTCGATAAATAAATCAATGTTCCCGTCTAGCACTGCTTGCGTATCACTCGTTTGAACACCAGTTCGCAAATCCTTTACACGAGAAGCATCTAATACATAAGATCGAATTTGACTGCCCCATGTAATATCCGATTTGGAAGCTTCAAGCACTGCTTGTTTCTCGCGTTGTTTAATCATTTCAAGCTCATACAGTTTAGCTTTAATCTGTTTCATGGCTTGAGCTTTATTTTTATGCTGCGAACGATCGTTCTGGCACTGAACTACAATACCTGTTGGTATATGTGTAATACGAACAGCTGAATCTGTTCGGTTAACGTGTTGACCACCCGCACCACTGGCTCGATAAGTATCAATTCGTAAGTCCGCGGGATTGATTTTAACGATAATATCATCGTTAATTTCAGGTGATACAAATATAGAAGTGAATGAAGTATGCCGACGATTACTTGAATCAAAAGGAGATTTTCGTACAAGACGATGAACACCTGTTTCCGTGCGTAACCATCCATAAGCATAATCGCCTTTACACTGGATCGTAGCACTTTTAATTCCTGCTACTTCACCTGCAGAAACCTCAAGTAATGTTGTCATGAACCCACGTTTATCGCTCCAACGCAAATACATTCGCAGTAACATTTCAGCCCAATCCTGTGCTTCTGTCCCGCCTGATCCAGCTTGAATATCAAGATAAGCATTACACATATCCATTTCTCCGTAAAACATGCGTTGAAACTCCATTTTTATAATGAGATTCTCAATACGGTTTATTTCGCCATTCAATTCATTAAGCAGATCAGTATCTTTTTCCTGTTCGATAAGAGCAACCATCTTAATGCCATCACTAATTACGTGCTGCAGATGATCATATCGTTGAATAAGTGTTTCTAGACTAGATCGTTCCTGACTAAGTAATTGGGCTTTCTCAGGATTTTTCCAAATAGTTATATCTTCTAATTCACGCTGGACTTCTAGAAGTCGGACCTTTTTAGATTCTAGCTCAAAAACATCTCGCAGGGCGTCAGATCGCACTTTTAAATCGCTGAGTTTTCCATTTAATACTTTGATTTCTAACATAATTCCTACAGAATCAGGCATTATCATAACACGCAATCACTTATGTACCAATGATTATTTCTTTTCTTTTTTGTAGTCGTCGATTGATTGCTACTTTTTCTTTATCAGGTAACATGTTCCACCGGTAAACTTCTTCAAAGGTGCGTCCACAACCGACACAAATTTCATCCCCCAACGCAGTAGCACTGCAGATACCAATACAAGGAGAATCAATAAGATTACGTACTCCTAAGATATTCATGCTCTCCTCATCCGTTTTTATTTTAGCGTAAATTTTCATTCTTACCAATTCAATGATTGTGCTCACTACGACAATTTTTAGAGCTACCATTCTATCATTATTATGAAAATGAAAAATGGGAGAAACCTAAAAGTATTTAGTTATTTCTTTTCTCTGTACCCTCTCTGATCAAGCCAACAAGATTCGAGAAATCAACGTCAGTCATTTTTTCTTTTTACGGGCACTGTTTCATTCATATGAATGACAAACCTTGATTGAGTTCCTTTTTAAAGCTATCCTAGTTTTCCATTTTTTAAGAAGGTCTGATCTATGTGTCAAGTATCTCACTTTATTCCTACTAGCTTAAATCGCTTTGTTCGCCTCGATGCTTTTTGTTTAATTTTTTGTAGAGAAAATCATGAATATTTCTAATTTTCAATTGATGAAAAAAAATAATGAAAAAATTAGTATGGTAACCTGTTACGATTATTGGTCTGCTTACATCATTTCTCAGAGTCATATTGATGCCATATTAGTCGGCGATAGTTTAGCAATGGTGATGTATGGTCATCCAAATACTTTACCAGCCACAGTGGAAATGATGTCGCAACATATTCGAGCAGTAGTAAAGGGAGCTTCCAATAAATTTATTATTGGCGATATGCCTTTTTGTTCTTATCGAAAAGATTTAACGACAAGTATGAATACTGTTGAAAAAATAATGCAAGCTGGTGCCCAGGCAATTAAGTTAGAAGGTGCCGATGGGAATGTAAAGTTAATTTGTCATATTGTGGAATCTGGCATTCCTGTCATGGGTCATATAGGATTAACGCCTCAATCTGTTCATGCGCTCGGTGGTTTTAGAATGCAAGGAAAGACTTATGCTGTTGCTGAAAAACTAAAAAAAGATGCTGAAACTTTGTCTAAGGTGGGTTGCTTTGCTCTGGTGCTGGAATGTATTCCAAGTGAATTAGCTAAAGTAATCACTGACGCAATTAGCATCCCTACCATTGGTATCGGAGCAGGACCTCACACTTCAGGGCAAGTGCTTGTATTACAAGATCTTCTAGGTATGAATGATCAATTCAAACCAAAATATCTTAAGAAATTTTTAAATGGTTTTGATAATATAAAAAATGCGTTAAACATGTTTGATAATGAAGTAAAAACGACCGTTTATCCTCATATTAAAATGCATTGTTATTGAGTAAAAAATGACGAAAGTAATCAATTCACTTGCTGAATGGCAGATCATTAGAAAAAAATTAGAGAAGACTATTGGCTTTGTTCCGACTATGGGCAATCTACATATCGGTCATGCCAGTTTACTGCAGCGATCAAAACAAGAAAATACAATAACTGTCCTAAGTCTATTTGTTAATCCTACTCAATTTAATGACAATAATGATTTTAAAAATTATCCACGCAGCTTAGATCGCGATATTACTATGGCAAATAATTATGGTATTGATTATGTTTTAACGCCTACCTATGAAGCGCTTTATCCCGATCGTTATGCCTATAGAATAATTAATACGATTCATCAGTCACAAGAAGCTACCTTTCGAATTGGCCATTTCGATGGTGTGTTAACAATTGTAATGAAATTATTGATTCTGATTAAACCAACGCACGCTTATTTTGGGGAAAAAGATTATCAACAACTACAATTGGTAGAAGGTTTAGTAAAGGCATTCTTTTTAAATACCAAAATCGTTCCCTGTAAAACAATTCGTAATGAATTTGGTTTACCATTAAGCTCACGAAATCATCGATTAACACCAAAAGAATTCCAATTAGCAAAATATTTTTCAGAAAATTTTCATTCTCATGCTTCATGCGATGAAATTAAGGAAGCTCTTCTGCGAAGAGGAATCGAAGTCGAATATATTGAGGATTGTGACGATCGACGTTTTGCAGCTGTTCGTATTGGTAACATTCGATTAATAGACAATTTTGTTTTACTTAAGAGATGTTGTTAAATGTTAGTTGTATAAAATTTTTATGTAAAAATCACATAAAAAGGATTTTTCTATAATTAATTAGAGCATCATTGATGCAATGATGCTGACGAAGCTAAATCTCGTTATAAATATACGAGTTTGCTGTGGTAAATCTTAGCAATAACATAATAGAGAATATCTTGAAACCTATGTATTTTAGGTAATCTGTGTGATAACGTTTTTGCTTTATAATAGTCACGTCTGCTTTATAATAGCTACACCGTTTGAAACGGTGAAATCAGTTTTTCATCTTTCACATACGTATCAACCTAGCTCAGAAAAGCTGATTCTTGTGTCAGTGATCTGTAATATGTACGTTTTTAGAAGTAAAACAATGATTTTTTCCTTCATGTAAGGCATAGGCATTCTTATATGGTATGATATATTTGATGAATTATTCTGTTGTGCTTTTACTATCATAGCATCTCAACATACCTTTCGGATAAGGTATGTGTTTTCAAATTAGTGTTACGAAACAGAATAGATCTGGATAAAACCACTCAGATTACCGTTAGTTCTGTAATTTTAGTTCTATAATTTGTCGCAATTACTTTTTAAAACTACATTATTCTTTTTAAGGCCGAAATTAATTAGAGCTGGCATAAAATTACTAATAAAATCAACAAAATTAAATTTGATATATACGCATATTGATGCAATTCATCAATTTAAAAAATTATTCACTGATTCAGTTGAAGACTGTCATCTTACAATTGCGTCTATCTTTATGGAACCATGTGATGGTTGATTTCCTCTTATTGAAGCACTAAAGAAAATACTACGAAATTAAAATCGATCACGCTTATCTGGTTAAAAAGTCGTTCAGCAAATAATTATTACCGGTAGTCAATTTAGTTTATTTAGCTCATAGAATCTCATGTCGTTAGGAAAATTGTTGATCAAATAAATCAGCTAGTTACTATCAGCTATTATCAGTACTAGTAGATTCTTATGTATATTTGAAAATAAAAATAATTTAGTTTATTTGAGATTTAAGATTACAAGGATATTTTAACATACATGTAAAACTCTTCATGATTACCCATAACTATGTAATATCATTTAAGCGCTTTAATTCTGGAAAATCTATTAATATTCGTGTAAAAATATAATAATTACAGTGCCTATAATCCCGCCTGTCACTTCACTCATATCTGAGCCTCCTATTCTAAGTTTATGTTATGTATTATGGAAGCACATTTTGATTGAGCAGAAAATATGACTGCATAAGCCATATAAGCCATTCCTTTTAATCGACTGCTATAGTTTCAGGAAAATAAAGGGAAAATCGAATCTGCAGTCCTATAGATTCTTCTTAGATTCTTCTATTCTCTCTCAAAACAAAAGATATTTTCAATTCTATTTGTGGAAGAATAAAAGAGTTTTTGTTAGGAATATGTAGGTAAAAAACAGCTGGTTAAATCAAATTTATATAAAAACTCTATATAATAATGATAAAATCAGATAATCATTTTACTACTATATTTTTTACTAAAAACTGTTGCGACAGACTGTTACTTACAAATATCTGATTAAACAATTGGTTAATCATTTTTATTATATAAAAACATGATCAGATAGCCAACACGTTTAGACTTATCGATTTGTCACTGTTCCCTGAATTACACTATAATTAGTGAGATATCTGTCATATAGACTCAAAATAAGTAGGATGCTCTTATTTATTTTTATTTGATGAAAATGTTTCTTCAAAACATGAATGTTGGTTGGTAGTCGGCACGTTAATATTTAACAGTGTTACGCGATTGTATCTTGAATCTAATTTGGATCAAGATTGTATTGAATATATTTTTTCTAAAAAATGTGAAAAGCGATAAAAAAGTGAGTTGTTAACAAAAATAGGATTATTTCTAACTTAACTTCTTCGATAGAAAAAAAGAATTTGCCTCCATTACCCGCGTTTTGCCTAAATTCTAATTTTTGATAAAAAATGTCAAAACTGTTAGGGTAGATAAATTGAAAAAATATAACAATGCTAAAAATAAATAAGCAAAATACTTACAATGTTACCGCCGTGGTAAATTTTAATTACTACCATTTTTAATGCTATAAAAATAAAACGACTTTTGTTTCCGGAATTTATTAAAACAATTAATAACTATCCGTTGTAATTGTGGAAGTCTCATAAGTTATATAGTATATAACGTCTTTTAAGAAAAAATTTAGTGATGTTCTTATAAGGATATAAAGATTATGTTAGAATCCGTTAGAGTTGGATATGTTTTTATAGATGGATGGATAAATCTCCCTACTCCTATTTTTCGAGGTTAAAGTTATTATTACTTTTGTTCTCAAAACTTCTGATGACTTTACTTCTGATGACTTTACAAAGAGTGATCTGTCATTATTGTAATCATTGCTCACATAGGGGGTGTCTATCTACTTCTGTTGTTAGTACTAGCCGATAGATTTTGGCTATAATTATTTGTGGGACGGGTTAGATAATGGTGCTTATCTTACGTGGTGTTTTATGTTCACCGAAATTTGGACACCTAATTAGCGAGTTACTAAGGATTCATTTTATCTTTAGCATTTATCTTAACCTATCTTCAAAACTTGTACATTAAATTTCTTATATTTTTGTCTTTATTAACAGTACTCTTCGCTTTATTTTTACAAACAATTTATTTGTAGTAAACATGACAATTTCATCATGCTTCTTGAATAATTACAATCAATTTTTTAGCCAATGGCTTTCATCTAATACTCTTAGTTATAATAAAGATTTATTATTTTCCGATTGCCAGAAAAAAGATTTACAAGGATACAAACGCTCATATTCATTAATACGTGTTCTTCCTATCTCATGAGATAGAAACTATTTGTATACAACATTTAATCATCGATCTGATTTAAAAGATCTTAAAGAGGATTTATGATAGAATAGCATAATAGTCAAGATAAAAATCTTAATTATGTATAAGCTATGACGAGGATTTTCATACTTACCACCGATCATCTGCGTTTTATTGTAATTTTACCTTAATAGAGTAAGGATATTTGTTTAATGATAATTTGCAGGTATATTCCTTATAAGCAAGAATACTCAATCATTGCTCAATTAAAAGATGTCATATGGAATTATATTATGAATCTAGATGTGTTATTGTTTGTATATATAGTTTTGAGATTTACTTAGTTCCTAAGAGCTTTATGTACAAATAGTCGCGAGCTACAAACAAATGACTACTATTACAGTTCGTGCTAAAGTTTCAATTATCCATAGAAATAGAAGTAGATATTTTCAATTCTATTCTTAATATAGGCTTAGTATTCATTTAATAAAAAATAAAGTAATGACATAACATAACTATCTCAGTTTCTAAAATATAGAAAGCATGGTTTTTCGATGATATTTAGTTTGAACGTCGGTAAAAAATCATAATGCAGATTCTCTTTCTAGCAGTATCATTATCAGTGAGGTGGATAATTTGTAATAACTGCTTATAAAAATTGAAAGTTGATGTGTGATTTTTGCTGTTTGATTACCTTATAATGCTTCCATAAGTTGGAATTAATTAAAGGGTCGTAAAATTCATCAAATTTATAGACAAAAATAAATTTCTAGTCGAAAATATGATGAACACCCCTTAATGATTTATATTATGAGGACACGAAATTCTCTGTGTTGTATAGATATCCAACTATTTTGACAAAAATTAGTAACTATGATTTACCAACATTCAGTAAAATTGAAGCTATCTAGGAGTGAAAAAAGATCTACTATTGGCGCATCTATTTTATGCTATTTACTACACCAATGTTCTAAAAATCTAATCCTTGATTCCTTGGTTAATAAACAATACTTCCAAGTTTTACTCCTTAACAAGTGGTCATTTCTGATTCAAATGTACACGTTTGGATTAAAACCATTAATACATCTAGAGTGCAGTGATTTTCAAAATTACTAGTTGGCCTATTTTATGATGGTTATTCCAAAACAAAACTTCAAATTTATTCTGTATTTTCTATTAAAACAGCGAGTAAAGTTTAGTTTCCTGATTTTAACAGCTATTTTTTGGAGTATTAATGACACAATTTATCCCTATTTTTTAAAGCGTATTATTAATACCGCACGAGATTATCAAGGTCCTCCCTCTGGAATTTTTCGAGCCGTCTGGTTTTTTTCAACATTACTCATCGTATTTTGGTTACTTAATGAATTTTTATTACGAATGCAAGGAATCGTTTCAATTTATACTTTTCCTCAATTTCGCGCCAATATTCGCGAAGCTACATTTGACTACGTCAAATTACATTCGCATCATTATTTCACCAATAATTTTTCCGGCAATATTGCAAAAAAACTAGCTGATTTACCGATGAGTTGTCAAGCTATCATGGAAATTACCTGCTTTACATTTGTCACAACGGCAATTGGAGCGCTCATTATATTAGGTATGATGTGGTATACTAAGCCTCTGTTTGCATGGATTATTGTTACTTGGTTGATCTTGCACCTCGGCTTAACGTCAATTCTGATTCATTTCGGAAATAAACGTTGGGAAAAGCATGCAGATGCAGTAGCGATACTAAGCGGGAAAATGATTGACATATTAATGAATATCACGAATGTTCGTTTGTTTGCCCGTAGTCATTTTGAATCACAGTATCTCAAACATTTTCAGAAAGACGAAATTATCAAATCAAAGAAAGCCATGTGGTTAGTTGAATACATACGCATGGGCATGGGAACTAGCGGATTACTTCTCGTTTTCGGAATACTTTTTACTCTTTTGTATAGTTGGAGCAAAAGAGGAATAACATTGGGCGATTTTACTCAAATTTCTATGCAGTCTTTTTGGCTTTTAGGATGGGTTTGGTATGTTAGTTATCAGCTTACGGTATTTATTCGGGAATCAGGAACCGTTAGTAACGCAATAGGATTAATTAAACATCAGCATGACATTATAGATAAACCTAATGCTAAAACGTTCGTGCTTAGTCGAGGTGAAATTTTATTTAACAACGTAGATTTTGCTTATTACCAAGATCAATGGATATTTAAACGATTAAGTGTTTTTATACCTTCTGGGCAGAAAGTAGGTCTAGTAGGCTTTTCTGGTTCTGGAAAATCTACTTTTGTAAATTTATTGTTACGGTTTTATGATATCCAAAGTGGAAGCATCTCAATTGATCATCAGAATATCGCCGAAGTTACTCAAGATTCTTTACGTCAATATATTGCTATGATTCCGCAAGATCCCAGTTTATTTCACCGTAGCTTAATGGAGAATATTCGTTATGGAAACTTAGAAGCTAACGATGAGGAAGTTATTCAGGCGGCTAAACAAGCCTACTGTCACGACTTTATTATGATGTTAGAAGAAGGTTATAACACATTAGTAGGGGAGCGAGGTGTCAGACTATCAGGTGGTCAACGGCAGCGTATTGCTATTGCACGTGCAACGCTAAAAAACGCGCCGATACTATTATTGGATGAAGCAACTTCATCACTAGATACAATTACTGAGAAATTAATTCATGATAGTCTTTCGAAATTAATGCGAGATAAAACAACTATTATTATTGCACATCGACTTTCTACATTAACAAATGTAGATCGCATTCTAGTTTTTGATAAAGGAAAAATTATTGAGGATGGATCGCAACAAGAATTATTATCCCAATGTGGTCATTTTTCAAAATTATGGAATATGCAATCTAATGGATTTTTACCACTTTGTAAAAAGTCCGAAAAATTTATGGGAATAGTTCGTAAAAGTATGCCATAAAAATCGCTGAAGAGTAAAAACATGTTGAGATCAGTGTACCGATCCGATCATAGTGCGAAAGTTGTCTTCTTCCGCTTGTTTATTTACTTTCATGTACCTCGAGCTTATCTTTGGTACATACTAGATAGGCGCTTGTGTATTAAATCAAATAATTAGGTCAAAAGATATCTGAGCTAACTGTAACTCTCTCTATATTTCGTTTAAAATAACTACGCAAGCTGAACAACCATATGAACATTACAATTGGTTCGGAAAAGGTATCACTAAAAATAAAATTGCTATAATTTGACTTATCAGTCGAGTATAGCAGCATTATGAAGTACTAAATAAGATACCATAATATGATATAAAAATATAAAAACCCCACCCATAATCATAACATAAGTAAGATATAAGCTGACAGAGAAAATCAATCATTAGAAACAATAAACAATGGCTAAGCAGCAACTAAAAAAGAGAAAGAGGCATAGAGTTGGCAAATATACCTTGCATGTTAGTTGTTGTATGTTAATTATGGATGGTTATTGATAGTTAGAAAAAGAGATCGACACAATTAGGTAAAATACTACTTACTATTTTAACAATTTGTTATTCGGCAACATACCGTCCAGACTAAATAAAATACACTCACCCTCTAGCATCACCTACAGCATGTCATTCTTAAGCCCTAAGTCTGTCTTACTCGTTAGCTTACCTGAAAAAATATATAGTAGCAAAAAATAGCAAAAAGACACCGTACGTATCAATGCTAGATAACCAACTATCCATATAGTTCGACACGAAAATACATCAGCAATCAACTTAAATATCTCACTGTAGTGTTTGTGAGTTATATTTTCTATCGATGACAGTCTATATTTCGACATCCACGAAAAATTAAGGTAATAACCAAGTAATAAACGACATAAAATATGGCACAAATAACAGAATCATTACACAAGTACCCCCACCACACTGAATTTTGGTAACCAGCTTCACATACTACATCTTGCATTTCTCTTTATAAATAATTTCAATGTAACATAGTATATCTATCTACATTATCCTATTATTATCCCACTATCTCACTATCCCACTATCTCACGAACAGAATTTTATAACAGAATTTTATTAATCTCGTTAACCTTGCTCTTCATGGAAACTCTGGATTTTTCATCCTACACCGGATGCTATTATTATAGAAAATATATAGAATAATCAATTTATTAGCAAAATATTTCCATTCATTTCTTTTTTTTTTAATTTTTAAAAAAATCTAACCTAATCCTCTTAATTTGCTTGAGAGATAATACCATCTGGTAGCATTCTATCATCAAAAGGTTAATATCCAAAATTGCGATAACTAACAAATTTTTTGCACTTAGTTTTCCAAGAATAAACTTAAACTAATAATTATAATTTTATCTGTAAGCGTGCCGCTATTGTAACCCCATGTTACTTGATCATTAATTTAATAAACACCAACAACTGTGAACAGTAATAGCAACAATTCAACGAAGACTTGTAACCCAATATGATTGGGAGCAAATATAATGCAGCCCTAACAAATAAGTAATGTAGGTGGTTACCTGTTGTAGAATGGGTCGTGACAGATTCGAACTGTCGACCAACGGATTAAAAGTCCGCTGCTCTACCGGCTGAGCTAACGACCCTCACTCAGATTTACATACTTATAAGATCAGCAATAATAACTATTTTTAGTGAAATATCAAGAGATAACTCTAAGTAATCGATTAATGAAAAGTTATGGTAGTATGATCTTGTTATTATCGTTCATAATGAGCCAACAGTCTGTTTTAAAAAAACATCGAGGCATGAGCAGAAGCAATCAATGGAAACACTATCTGGTTGATGGATTTTATAACCAAATTTTGTAACCAAAACACAACCTAATGAAGGCCCTACTTTCATTTAACTACATGCGAAAGATAAAGCATCATATTATCATAGTTTTTGATTTAGTATATCTGAACGAAGCAAATTACCTCATCCAGAATCCTTATAGCAGGATTCCTGTAGGAAAATAATTCGTATATCTTTTGGTAATGTTATTGTTTTCGGATGAATACTATATGAATCATCAACAAAAATGTACCTATACAAATAGCAGTATCAGAAAGATTGTATGTGGCGTAGTGCCAATCTTTGATATGAAAATCGATAAAATCGACAATATATCCCAAACGAATACGATCAATGAGATTACCTAATGCACCACCGATCACCAAAGAAAGTCCAATAGCTATCACATAATCTGAACGACGTATACGTATTAACCAAGCGATAAGCAAAGTAGCTATAGCCAAAGAAAGTGCCGCAAAAAAATAGATTTGCCAACCGCTTTCAGTGCTTAAAACACCGAATGCAGCACCGGTATTATAGTTTAATGTAAAATTTAAAAAAGGAAGAATTTTAATAGATTCACCTATCATACAATGGTGAATAATCGCATATTTCGCGCTTTGATCAAAAGCAATCATTAACATACTCAACCAGAACCATGATGATGCTTTTTGCGTTTTTTTTGTCATT
Organism: Coxiella endosymbiont of Amblyomma nuttalli; assembly: GCF_018107685.1. Taxonomy (GTDB): domain Bacteria; phylum Pseudomonadota; class Gammaproteobacteria; order Coxiellales; family Coxiellaceae; genus Coxiella. The sequence continues at coordinate 648,983 of NZ_CP064834.1, forward strand.
TAATATTCACTTAAGCAAAATTCCGTACTTCTCCATCAAAAAATATATTGTTTACACAACGTTCACACAAATCCGCATGCTCTTCAATATATCCCACACATGCTCGATATTGCCAACAACGGGCACATTTTTCAAATCGAGCTACTTTGATTTCTAACGCTAAACCTAGAAGATTAGTCTCACAAGCCGTCCTACTCTTTTTTTCTATTGCAAAAACTTTAACTTCTGAGGTAATTAAAAAAAAACGTAACTCATCACCTAATTTTGTAATCACCGGATATAGTCTTTCATCTGCATATATTAATACTTCAGCTACCAATGCAGATCTAATTCTTTTTTCATCGCGAGCCATTTCTAGTGCTTTATTCACTTCATTGCGTACTTGAAAAAGTAATTTCCATTGCCGAGCTTCTTCTTCAGATAACATCACTGTTGGAAGATCAGAAAACCAATGTGTCAAAAATACCGAAACCTCCCGATTGCCTGGCATAGACTGCCAAATTTCATCTGCTGTAAAACTGAGGATGGGAGCTAACCAGCGGACAAAAGCTTCTGTAATATAATACAATGCCGTTTGTGCTGAACGACGAGGTAAACCATTTGTTTTGCTGGTATAAAGTCTATCTTTAATAATATCTAAATAAAAACTCCCCATTTCCACTGTACAAAAATTATGAATCATTTGATATATGATAGGAAAACGATAATGCTCGTACGCTACTATAATTTTTTCTTGTAATTGTCTCGTAGTAACGATTGCCCATCGGTCTAACTCAACCAGCTGTGTTAGTGCGACTTTGTTTTTTTCTACATCGAAATCATATAAATTGGATAACAAAAACCGTGCAGTATTGCGAATTCGCCGATAAGCATCGGAAATACGACCTAAAATTTCCATGGAAGCATTAATTTCTACTGTATAATCCATCGAAGCTGCCCATAAACGCAATACATCTGCCCCCATATTTTTCACAATTTCTATCGGCAAAATAACATTACCAATTGATTTGGACATTTTTCGACCTTGACCGTCAACTACATAACCGTGCGTTAATACTGTTTTATAAGGTAATTCGTCGCGAATGGCGAGTGATGTTAATAAAGATGATTGAAACCAACCGCGATGCTGATCCGATCCCTCTAAATAAAGGTCTGCCGGCACACGTGATTTATACTGTTCTTCCAATACACAAAAATGAGTCACACCAGAGTCAAACCAAACATCTAAAACGTCAGTTACTTTTTCATAATAATCAGCCTCCTTATCCAATAACATTTTGGCATCCATATCAAACCAAGCATCAACACTGTTTTTTTCAATTAACTGTGCAACCTTTTCCATTAATGCTGGTGTATCAGGATGTAATTCACCGGAGTTTTTATGTACAAATAGAGGAATAGGAATTCCCCACAATCGCTGTCGTGAAATACACCAATCTGGTCGGTCAGCAATCATTTTACTAATGCGGACTTTCCCCCACGTTGGAATCCATCTTGAATTTTCAATAGCATGTAATGCCATTTTACGTAATCCTTTTTTATCCATACCAATAAACCACTGTGGAGTGGCCCGAAAAATTAATGGTGTTTTGTGTCGCCAACAATGCGGATAACTATGCTGAATCATTTTTGAATGGAGCAAATGACCATTATTCGCCAGCATAACAACAATTAGTTCATTTACTCTAAACACCGATTGACCGACAATGGCTAATATTCCTTTGGTAAAACGTCCACGTTCATCAACGTGAGTATTAATAGGTAAATGATATTTTTCAGCTACAAGATAATCTTCTAATCCATGCGCTGGTGCTATATGTACATTACCTGTTCCTGTATGAGTCGTTACGTGTTTACCTAAAACGACCGGTACGGTGTAATCAAGAAAAGGATGGTACAACTGAACACCTTCCAGCGCTTTCCCATTTAAATGACCATGTACCTCATAATCATCGACGCTATAACGTTTCATCACGCTGTCAACTAATTCTTCTGCTAAAATTAAATAAGTTGCCAGATTCTGCAATTCACATTTCATTAATACATAATGCAAATTAGGGTTGACAGCCACCGCTTCATTAGCAGGCAGAGTCCATGGTGTTGTTGTCCAGATGGGTATTAATACTCGAGTTTCTGCGTGTCTAACACCAAAAAGTGCTCGTACTTTTTCAGCCTCTACTATTTCAAAAGCGACATCTATCGCAAGAGACACTTTTTCACGATATTCCACCTCTGCTTCGGCCAACGCTGATTTACAAGCAGTACACCAATAAACAGGCTTTTTTCCATAAAGCAAATGTCCTTTTATAACAATTTTTCTAAGTGCACGAATTGTATTCGCTTCATAAAGAAAATCCATGGTAAGATACGGATTTTGCCAATCTCCAAGCACTCCTAACCGCTGAAAATCTTCTTTTTGTAATTTGATTTGAGAAGAAGCATAGTTACGACAGATTTGACGAAAATCATTCCCTGACAAAGTTTCTTCTACCTTCCTCAAGTGTTTTTCAACAATAAACTCAATTGGTAATCCATGACAATCCCACCCGGGAATGAAAGGTGCGTCAAAACCTGCCAATGTTTTCGATTTAATGATTATATCTTTGAGAATTTTATTAAATGCTGTACCTAAATGAGGATAGCCGTTAGCATAAGGTGGGCCATCATGTAAAATGAATTCCGGTTTGCCTTTTCGCTGTTCTCGGATTTGTCGATAGAGATTTAACTCTTGCCATCGAGATAACGTCAAGAGTTCTCGTTCAGGTAAATTGGCTCGCATCGGAAATTCAGTTCGAGGAAGATTGAGTGTATTTTTGTAGTCAGCCATATGCATATCCCCTTTACCTTGAATATTAATGTAGCCCCAACAAGGTAATAAGCACACCAAAGTTCTAAGCCCGTTGCTTGACTTTACATCCTTATCAAGTTTGGATACATCTTAAGATACATCGGAGAATCTTCTTAGACCATTCCATTTTCAAAAATGGAATGGTTAAGAAAGTAGTTTAAAAGTATAGTATATTATAAACATAACACAGTAAACGTTCGCGTTAGTTCTCTTTGTATTTGCCTGAACAATGTTACTGTAATAACACCTTCGTTACATCATTGTTATTTTCACTAACTATAACTAGCACTTGTATCACCTCTAGCTGTCTTAAATGCCCAAACGAAAGCGAATCTTACGCGCTTAGCTTATGTAAATTTCACTTTGTCCACTTCTCTACATCAATTATACAAAACGACAGATCATCAAAACGTCGTAATGAGCAGCATGCAATCTTAAAAAGGTGAGGGTGTGTTTCAGTTAATTTATGATTTCAATCTACGCTATTTATTGTTAATTTAGACAAATTTATGATATATCGTCCTGACTACATGTATGATATAGAGCCAGGAAGTTCTTTCGTTACAATCTATCAAAATGCTGTCAACCACCGATTTTTTGAAAATATTCCTTTGCTTTGAGAACATCTTGGCGCATCTGTTCAAGTAAAGCATCTATCGTCTTAAATCGTGCTTCCGATCGCAGTTTGTGTAGAAATTCCACTTTCAAATAACAGTCATAAATGTTTTGAGAAAAACCAAATAAATAAACCTCTAATAGAGGACGAGTTCCTTTAAAAGTTGGACGGATACCTAAGCTTGCTACACCCGGATAAACTTTATTGTTTAAATAACCACGTACTACAAAAATACCTGATAACGGTAGAACGTCTCGATGCAAATCAATATTCGCTGTTGGAAATCCTAATTCATAACCGCGTTTTTCACCTAGGATGACCTTGCCACTTAATTTATAAGGACCTCCTAACAGAGCTTGAACCAATGATATATTACCGGCTTGCAACGCTATTCGCACCCGAGTACTACTCACACGTTCACCTTCGTAAAGCACAGGCGACATTACAATTGCTTTAAAACGGTATCGTTTTCCTAATCGTTTTAGTACTGCATAGTTGCCTACACGTTTAGCACCAAAACGACAATTATCTCCAACAACAATGGCTTTCACGTATAACCGATCAATCAAAATTTGTTGCACAAAATCATCTGGATGTAAATCTGCTAATGCTTGGTTAAAGCGCAAACATAGCACATAGTCGATTTTCCATTTAGCCAAAGCACACCATTTTTCACGGAATCGCATTAATCGAGCACCTGCTTTGTACTTTGCAAAAAATTCTTTGGGCTGTGGTTCGAAGATAATAACAACGGTAGGAAGATTAAGTTTCTGTCCAAGTTGTTTCAGTTTTGTCAGTAGTGCTTGATGACCTAAATGTAAACCATCAAAATTACCTAATGTTGCCACACAACTATGTAAACGATCCACTAAATTATGTTTTCCACGTATTAATTCCATGGTATTAATCAATATTAACAGGTGGCCGAAGATCGTAAATATTAAGTCCTGAAATACTTAAAGTTACCAGATAGGTTATGAATCCTGATAAAATAATCATCGCCAAATGCCAAACACGCTTGTTGATCGACCATGCTAACCAACAATTCATTTCTCCCGAAAACCATGCAATTATGGAGGCCATCGCAACGTTAGCAACTATTAGTTGAAAAATGAATTTTCTCCAATTAGATACTGGAACATAAATCGAGCGTCGTAATAAAAAATATAATAATAAAATTGCATTAAACGATGATGCTAATGAAGTAGCTAAGGCAAGTCCTGCGTGCGCCAATGAGTGAATGAGTAACGCATTCAAAATAAGGTTGATCCCTACCGTTAGGATTGCGATTTTGACTGGTGTTTTAACATCTTGACGAGCATAAAAGGCTGACACTAAAATTTTAATTAAAATAAATCCTGGAAGCCCTACTGAAAATGCCCACAAGCTTTTACGTGTCATGATAAAATCATGTGCCGTAAATGCACCATGATAAATTAATGTTGCCAATAAAGGACCTGCTAAAATAAATAAGGCGACTGCAGATGGCACACCAATCAATATCGCTATTCTTAAGGCCCAATCCAATATGGCTGTATAGGCTTCAGGGGATTTTGTACTATATTGGCGTGATAAATCTGGTAGAACTACCGTTGCTAATGCAACACCGATAACGCCTAAAGGCAAATAAGTCAGTCGGTCGGAATAATACAGCCACGATATACTACCTACCGGTAAAAATGAAGCAAAAAGATTGTCAATTAATAAACTAATTTGAGTAACTGAAACACCAAATAATGCTGGTATCATCAGCTTTAATACTCGAAGCACACCAGGATCGTTCCACTTCCATTGAGGTATCGGTAAAACTCCTAAACGGTACATAAAAGGAAATTGAATCACTAATTGTAAAATACCACCTATTAACACACCCCACGCTAATACATAAATGGGCGTTAGTGCACAAGGCGCCCAAAACCATGCTAGCACAATCATAACTATATTTAACAACACTGGTATAAGAGCTGGTACTGCAAAACGACTAAAAGTGTTTAGGATAGCACTAGCGAAAGCTGTTAAGGCAATCAATAATGAGTAAGGGGCTGTAATGCGTAACATATGAGTGGCATAGATTAAGCGGACAGGATCTCCTATAAATCCAGGTGTGAAGATCATAATGATTACTGGTGCTGTAATCTCTACAAATGTTACAAATAGCAACAAAGTAGTGCTCAAACCTCCTGCTATGCGATTAATAAACTCGCATATTTCCTCTGTTGTTCGATTAGAGTGATACTCAGATAGTATAGGTATAAATGCTTGTGCAAAAGCGCCTTCACCAAATAAGCGGCGCATAAAATTAGGGATCTTAAAAGCAACAACAAAAGCATCAAAAGCAGGTCCGGCCCCAAAAACACTTGCTAATATTACATCACGAACAAAACCGAGAAGACGAGATATGAGAGTCATACTCGATACGATCAGTGTAGATCTAAATAATTTTCGGCTCATAATTTATTCATTAACCAGTATGATGCCGTATAAAAGGTTTAGGATATCGCAGCCTTATTCTATTGACAAACCTTATATAAAACGTCATAGTGGCGTATTTAAAGCAAAGAACAATTTGAGAAAATGGTGCCAAACTCATCGCAAGCAAAAAGACGTGCCAAACAAAACAAGAAACGCGAACTTCACAACGCAAGTCAGCGTTCAGCCGTTCGTACTGTTATTAAAAAGGTGTTAAAAATTCTCCGGACGGATGATCGCAAAGCAGTACAAACCGCTTTTCAAAAAGCGGTTTGTACTTTAGATAAAGCGTCTGTTCGACGTATCATTCATCCAAATAAAGCAGGTCGACTAAAAAGTCGATTAAATCAGAAATTGAAAAATTTGGTTTGATTGTTGTCGTACTATTTCATGGTTAATTGGAACGATAAGAAGAGTTGGAGGGGGTCAGTTTAACATATAGCTCCCCAATAAGGAGCCAGTTAGATTTATTTAGAAAGATGATGTTTCTAATCCTGACCTCGAATCTTTTCCAAAAATCTCATTAAATCATAACATAATTGTTCTGTTCCTTCTTTTCTGATGGACGCAATCTGATATACAGGCTCCGACCATCCCAACTGCCTGATCATTGTTTGACAACATGTACCTACTTTATCTGCAGGCAGCAAATCAATTTTGCTAAAGACTAACCACTTGGGCTTCGCTAATATGTTCCGGCTGAACTGTTTAAGCTCACCTAAGATCGCTTCAATAGCTTCTACGGGATTTGAACCATCCAGAGGGGCAATATCGACAATGTATAAAAGTAATTGTGTTCGTTCTAAATGTTTCAAAAATCGCATTCCTAGACCCGATCCTGCACTGGCCCCCTTTGTCAAGCCAGGGATATCTGCAATAATAAAGCTCCGAAACTCTTCGACGTGTACTACACCTAAATGAGGATAAAGAGTGGTAAAGGGATAATCAGCGATTTTGGGGGTTGCATTTGAGACTGCAGTAATAAAAGTGGATTTGCCAGCATTTGGTAGTCCTATCAATCCAACATCAGCTAAAAGCTTTAATTCCAGCTTCAGTTCACGCTGTTCTCCTCCTTCACCAGCCGTAGTTTTTCGTGGCGTTCGATTGGTACTACTTTTAAAATGAGCATTCCCAAATCCATGCCGACCACCACGAGCTACACAAAGTTTTTCTTTGGCTCTAATTAAATCTCCAATCAATTCATCAGTTACCTTATCATATACTGTGGTACCTATAGGCACAGTGATCAGTAAATCCTCACCTTTTTTTCCGCTACAAAGGTGTCCCATACCAGATTGGCCATTTTGAGCTCGTAATAAGCGTCTATAACGAAATTTAGCTAAAGTATTTAGTGAATTATCAGCGATGAAATAAATACTTCCCCCGTTACCTCCATTACCTCCATCCGGACCACCATGGGGAGTAAATTTTTCACGACAAAAACTAAGACAACCATGCCCACCATTTCCTCCTTCTACACACACAAATGCTTCGTCGACGAATTGCATGATTTTTAACTCCATTGCATATTCTGATCATAACTGAAGGTTATTTATGATCTTCTGATTATCCTACGTTCAAAGTGACTAATTATCACACACAAATTAAGGGTGATAGCTCTAGATATAACTTAGAAATCGAATCGACGTCGCAGGATAATTTAGAATCTAAGATGAAAACAATCAAACTATGAAGATCAGTCATCTTCAAACGGCTCAATAGAGATAGAATTACGTTTTCTTAGTCCACTGCAAGTAAACTTCACTTTACCTTTAATCAAAGCATATAAAGTGTGATCACGTCCCATCCCGATGTTTTTGCCGGGATGAAAATGGGTACCTCGTTGTCGAACAATAATACTTCCTGCAAGCACATGCTGACCACCAAAACACTTAACGCCTAGCATCTTAGGATTTGAATCGCGACCATTCTTAGTGCTACCGCCAGCTTTCTTATGCGCCATTTATCATCACCTCTACCTATTTTTATCTAGCAGAATATTTATAATTTTAATTGCGGTAAAATTCTGACGATGTCCTATCCGTTTAAGATAGTGTTTACGACGCTTGAATTTAATAACATTGATCTTATATCCACGCCCATGACTGGCTATTTTAGCTATTACTTTTGTGCCCTGTACGTATGGACAGCCAAAATGCAACTTGCCATCAGCTGCCACCATCAATACATTATCAAACTGTACAGTCTGACCAATATTACCTGCCAGTTTTTCTACCTTTAAGATTTGCCCTTCAGTAATGCAGTATTGTTTTCCGCCAGTTTTAATGATTGCATACATCAGAAAATCTTCACAAAATCTCTTACAAATAATCTAAATAACCTAGAGGGTCGTATTCTATGAAATCTTTCAGTATATGACAAGTAAAACTGATACTTGACAGTTTCTACAGCTTCCTCATAGCATGCCAAGTCATGAAAACTTCTAAAACTGTCTTTTTAACCTCTTCCACCATTGAAAACCTTAGGCAACCTGTGGAAAATGACTTTCAGGCAATAGACGCACTTATTTTAAGTGAGCTTTCTTCGCACGTCCCACTGGTTCAAACTATCATTCATCATATTGTGCATAGTGGCGGAAAACGGTTACGCCCTTTAGTAGTTCTTTTGACAGCTCATGCTTGTGGCTACAACAACGGTGTTGAACATCAAGAACTTGCTGTAATTATTGAATTTATTCACACTGCCACTCTACTTCATGATGATGTCATCGACAAATCTGATTTACGTCGTGGCGAAAAGACAGCCAATGCTATTTGGGGCAATCAAGCAAGTGTTCTCGTAGGAGATTTTTTATATTCTCGCGCATTCCAAATTTTAGCAAGACGTAGCAATGTTCCAGTGATGAAAGTTTTGGCCAATACCACTAATCAGATCGCCGAAGGCGAGATATGGCAGTTAATGAATCAGAATGATCCCGATGTTGATGAGAGTATTTATTATGAGGTTATTCGCCGAAAAACAGCCCAATTATTCTCGGCAGGGACTGAAATTGGAGCCATCATTAGTACAGAAGAGGAGTCTTTACGAAAAGCGATGACCGCGTTTGGTTTACATCTTGGCCTCGCATATCAAATTATTGACGATCTTTTAGATTACAGCGAAGATGCTTCTGAACTAGACAAAAATGTCGGTGATGACTTAGCAGAAGGGAAGGCCACACTCCCGTTAATTTATGCCAAACAAAAGACCAAACCAGCACAAGCAAAACTTATTCGAGAAGCGATTAAACAAGGTGGTCTGGATAATTTGAAGATCATCATGCAACTCATTGATGAAACGAAAGCTCGAAAGTATACACAACAATGTGCAATTAAAGAGGCAGAAAAAGCACGAACCCATCTACAAGCGCTACCTCTCTCGATTTATAGAGATGCTTTAGAATCTTTAACGAAATTTGTAATATACCGACGCTATTGACATTGCGATACCTGCAACCATCCAGTAAACTTTCCGTACTAGTTTTCTTCTAATTTTCTTTTTCTCAGTAAGCCTGTTAACGGAAGTAGTTTAGTGATTTTTCTACGAAACGGGGTGTAGCTCAGCTCGGTAGAGCACTGCCTTCGGGAGGCAGTGGCCGGAGGTTCAAATCCTCTCACCCCGATCAAACTAAGCAGGGTTCGAATAAATGGTTACATCCTAAAACCACACGTGACAATCATCAGCATACTTTCTGTTAAACCTTAGGTTATGTTGTCAGAGTCTTTAGATGTTAGCGTCAACAAATTCATTAGCTTTAATGAATAAGTTGAGAGATAGTGAGGCTTTATCCTGGTTGGAAAGAAATATCAAAGCAAGAATCGTGTATTACTAAATAACGTATATCATTAAATAAAAAAGTTACTCCATATAAATAGACTATTATTGGACTGACCAATACAAGGATCTTGAAAGTCTTTATATGGTTGATATGATTGGCATGAAAAAATAGTAGTACGTCAGTGGAGCTTATGAGAAGTGGTCATGATAAATCCTATGTAAGTACACAAGATACATGAGGTGTTAAAAAGTACATTTTAAGAGTTTTATTTTTTAATTGAGAGTTGTTTCAATTAGAAAGAATATATAGAAGACAAGACCATAATTAAGTACTAACTTTTTGACTTTGGATAGTTTTGAGATTTAGGTTTTGATTTTTGACTACTCTTTAACTTAATACAGTCAACGCGATTGTCAAAATCTCCCTACTTTCAAGTGCACTCTATACTCTGAATTATTTTTCTTTGTCCTTAGAAAAAAGCATTTTCCGATTTCTTTGTTTATAAATCAAATTTAAAGTCTATTACTTATTAATTCTCCAAAAATAAACTGTACCATTAATGATCACTATACCTGTTAGTACTAGCGTCATATCGTGACCACTGTATAGAATAGACTTTTTATACCTCTTCTTTTTCGTTATCATGCACAATAAAGTAGCTGTAATATCTTTCAAACTGAATCAAATGAATTTTATCATCTGCAATAGAGCCGTGTTTAGCTTGCCACGAATAACTTGCACTACCATACATACCTTCTAAACTATGACAATCAGATAAAAACTATGCTCGAAAAAGATTGTTTTAGGCATTATACCATCTTTTACTACGAAGATATTTTTGATGATTATTTTAGTTAGGATTTTCTGATTTATACCTGTAATCAGTTTTTTGTTTTAAATCAATAGCAAGTGTTATATATTTTATTTTAATCACCAGTAAACGATGATTCAGCACAAAATTTAATGTCCATAGCACCTATAAATTTTCAATAAATGTTGAATTTGTAGGATATCAATTACTGAATTCGCGCTCTTTTATGGATCATCATTAATCTAAGACCGTCGTAATGAAAATTGTATTGGTTGCATTAAAAAATTAATTAATAATTAAAACATTCAACTTATTTTTATCAAATTTATATTCATCGATATAAAGTAACTTGGTTAATTATAACGCTGATGTTAACATCAATGTTTTGACTCTCTATCTCAAGATAAATAGCTTAGCATGTTCAAAAGAAAAATAACCATTTTAGTCATTGAAGATGAAACTGCGATTCGAGATATGATTCGCTTTTCGTTACCGGATGAATTTGAGTTAACTGATGCGGAAGATGTTAGCAAAGCAATACAGCGATTGTCAGATCGTTTTCCTCAGCTTATTTTACTCGATTGGATGCTACCTGGAAAAAACGGGATAGAATTTATTAAATGGATTAGAAAAAAAGAAGAATTACAAGATATTCCCATTATTATGCTGACCGCTAAAGCGGAAGAAGAAAACAAAATTAAAGGCCTTATTACAGGTGCTGATGATTATATCACGAAACCTTTTTCCCCAGATGAATTAATTGCAAGAATCAGGGCTGTATTACGTAGAGGATTATTAATCTCACTATCGCACGAAATTAAATACGGTAATATCGTCATTAATACAGCAAAAAATATCGTCACCATTCAAAATAAAACTGTTGCACTTTCTCCAACCGAATATAAAACGCTTCATTTTTTTATGAAGCGTCCTGACAAAACTTATACGCGTGACCAATTAATTACTTATATTTGGGGTGCAAATAAGTATATTGACGATCGTACTGTAGATGTACAAATACGACGACTACGTAATAAATTAAAAAAATATGATCATCATCACTTAATAAAAACTATAAGAGGCACTGGTTATCAATTTTCGACCCATGATACATATGACACAAAAGAGTGATAAATTAAATTTAAGCTTTCTACCAAAAGCAGTAAGGGAACATATTAATCAACTTGAGCGTATTCGCAGCGATTTTGTAGCTAATGTCTCTCATGAGATTCGTACACCATTGACAGTAATTCGTGGCTATTTAGAAATACTACTGAAAAAAAAAGACAAAGGCATTAGACCCTATCAAAAAATTTTAGATCAAATGTATCAACACAGCACTCGAATGGAAGCAATTATTGATGATCTTTTATTGCTGTCTCGCCTTGAAAGCGAAGATTATTTGCCAGACGAAATGATCAGCGTTGATGTAGCTAAGATTTTAAAAACGTTATGTATGGATGCAGAAAGAATCAGTGGAGAAAAACAGCATATTATTAAATTACGAGCTGATCCCAATTTATGTATCAATGGTTCCGAAGAAGAATTAAAAAGCTTATTCTCTAATATTGTTATTAATGCCATAAAATATACACCAGCCAAAGGTTGTATAACCATAACATGGTTTAAAGATAACAGTCGTGCCATATTTAGTGTTTTAGATACAGGTATTGGTATTGCTAAAGAACATATTCCCAGAATTACTGAACGATTCTATCGTGTCGACAGAGCACGTTCACGTGAAAGTGGCGGAACAGGTCTTGGTTTAGCCATCGTGAAGCACGTATTGATGCGTCATCATGGAGATTTATACATCGACAGCGAGCCTAGTAAGGGTAGTACCTTTGCTTGCAAATTTCCCTTACCAGTCACAAATAAATCTCATTGATGAAACCTTTATAAACCACTACAATACTAATATGCTCTAAATAAATACCACCTTAAGATCTACTCATAGCTACTGATCAAAGATTCGCTAATACCTTAGTTATACCCGTATAATGGGCGTTTGATTCAAAAAAATTTTACGATGATTAAGTAAATTTATCATTAAATGGTATTATGACAATAATATGTTTTACTGCGACGAGCAGCTTTAGAAAGCTATCTTTTTTCATCAAATTAGTGAAGACTGTGAACTTCTAGTTTCAAATTAGTGGAGTTATTACCAAATATACAGGTGGTATTCATTTAGATAAATATTTTGGATAAAATAGAAGATACCTCATATAGCTACTATAAAAATACATGTATGAATTCTTTTCTACTAAATAAACTAGGGATGTTGCTAAGCAATGGCACGTTAAAATCAATATCACTTTATATTCCGTCCTTCACTGTACTAGATTTTCGTTTTTATTTTGCTTATGTAATCGGAACCAACTTTGTTGTTGGCTTTCCTGCTTTTTCAATCGCTATTTTCCAACCTATGCACGGCGTTCACCAGCTTGGAAACATTAATCTTAGCTTCATATTAATTACTGCATTTACAAAATTCCCAATCTGGGTAGATTAAATTTAAGTCCAATCTTTCTGTCACTAAATTGTCATAATAGAATGTTAAAGTGTTTCAAACACTACAACCTTATAACCACAATGAGGATGCCATCTATGGAAAGCAATCAAGCCTGTGATTTATCAATTAAAATGCTCGATGAACAAAAAATTAGCCGACCCCACTGGCACATAGTAATCACCGCAGGAATGGGATTTTTTACAGATGCTTATGATCTATTTATCATTGGTATTGTGACTGCTCTACTAACCTCTTTCTGGCACTTAACCGACGCACAAATTGCTCTTCTTAACGGCGCTTCACTAGCCTCAGCTGCTTGCGGAGCAGTGATTTTTGGTTCGTTTGCAGATAAATTTGGTCGAAAGAAAATGTATGGTGTGGAAGTGTTCATTTTATTTATTGGCGCTCTTCTTTCGGCAGTTTCCCCCTCATTCGGTTGGCTTTTGGTTTCGCGAATTTTAGTAGGAATAGGTATTGGAGGTGACTATCCAACCAGTGCTGTGGTTGCCAGTGAATATGCTAATCGAAAAAATAGAGGATTCCTAGTGTTACTCGTGTTTGCAATGCAAGCGGTAGGATTAATTATCGGACCGCTTTTTGCTTCTTTATTAATGTTTTTCAATGTCCCTAATTATCTTGTTTGGCGGATTTTGCTTGCTTTTGGTGCAATTCCTGCTGCCTCCGTCTTTTATTTACGGAGAAAAATAGCTGAAACGCCGCGCTTTCTACTTAGCAAGTCACCACTGGAAGTCAGCCGTGTAGTAAGCGATTTAGCGGGTCATAAGGACAATGCTGCTAGTACCACCACTATCCACACTCCACAAAAATTGTTTTCTCCTAAATGGATTAAATGTTTGATCGGAACAGCTGGTGCTTGGTTTTTATTAGATGTAGCACTGTATGGGAACGGTGTTTCCTCTGTGCTTATTATGAACGCCATTAATTACCATGCTTCGCTCTTAAATCACACGTTATTATCGGCCCTCATTTTTCTCTGCTTTGCTGTACCTGGCTATGTCTTCGCTGCTATATATGTTGATAAAATTGGCCGGCGATTTTTACAAATAACTGGCTTTACTATCATGGCCTTATGTTATTTAGCCATCGCATGCATCCCCAGTATTCGGGATATCCTACCCTTATTTATAGGTATATTTGGCATAAGTTTCTTTTTCATTAATTTTGGACCTAATGCTACTACCTTCTTAATTCCTTCTGAGATTTATCCTACTCCTATCCGTGCTAGGGCTCACGGTTTATCCGCTGCTATTGGTAAAATAGGAGCATTTATGGGTGCCTTCTTTTTGCCATTATTATTAAATAACAAGGGGTTACCTATTACAATGATTTTTGTTTCTATTGCCTCCTTGCTAGGTATCTTTGTTACTTTTTTCGTACCAGAAATGAAAGGTATCTCTTTGGAACGAACTTAATCCATAGAATTTGTATCGGTCCATATTTTTATTAGTCTGAGAAGATTGTATTATGCCCTTCAGAATTTGTATAGATAACCAAAATTGCTCGAGGAGCGACTAGAATGGACGCGACAAAATATGGTACAGTATCGCGCACCTTTTATCTACGTGGTGAACTGCTTGTAGAAAATCAAAAACTGACGGTGGGTGTTACGCTTTAGGAATTTATATTGCACTTTGCTGGATGATATTATCTGGGTAGGGAATCATGTATTCTTCGTAAAGTCATGATTACGGAAACTCATGGTTTTTTATTTTTTGACTAGCGGTGACATCAAAGAAATACTAGCATATTCCAGAGGATTTGATGAAGAAATGTTTTTCGTTAGGTTAAAGGACAAAATGCGCTAGAAAAATGGTGTCGTTTTCCAGGATGCCTTATGATGGGAGAGGATATACCTTAAATTTGCTTGTCGTGCTCATGTTCATTTTTAGGAGAATATTGAAAACAATATTGGGATAAAATGACCATGTTAGTTGTCTTCTCTTGGAAATTTATTGGTGTCGGCGGATTTATTATCGAACTGTTGTTTTTCTTCTTTCTGGAAAGAAATAAGTTTCCATCCATCTAGTGCAATCTTTTTATGATTTGAGTAAAATACATTTTTAAAAATGAAAGTGTAAAAATGAAAGTGGTATTTGTTCTGATTTTTCCTCCGATAAATACTGCAGGGCTGTAGGGCATATATAACCGAGAAGTATTGTACGGATTTTCCTACTGGAAAAAAAACTATCCCTTTGAAATTATTATCTCTTTTTATCAGTTGGCACTTGCTCTATTAATCGCCATCTCATTTGAGGAAATCATCAAATAAGAAATTTTCCTTTCTTCAATCGACAATAAATATCATTACTAGAATTACCTACTAGAATTACCATCTGCAGCGCATGCAGATTCTCGATATTCGGTTTAACAATTTTAATCGATACTGCCAAATTACTAAAATATTATGGGACAGGCAAGACTCCTCTACTCGATTCATACTAACAATTTCTTTCTATGCAGTTTTGTCGCTGCTAACAAGTATCTTAATTGTAGTGATGTCTCAGTTGTAGTGGGGCAATACCGTACCTCATTCATCGGCTCACTGTATTTTGCAATGTAATTTCTACAATCACTAGCGGATGGTCTTATAAACACAATCATCTGACTTTTGTTAGCAATTATTTAAATATTGGCAAACACAATATTCAGAGATCGGTGGATCATTATAGATATCTCATTATAATCTGAAATAACCCAGCAATACCAGTGTCTCAATCTATGCCCGATAGAAATTGGGGAAATCCATATTACCGTGCCATCATAAAGTCGGCTAATAGACCAAACTTAGCCATAAGTAACGAGATCGACCCGCCAGTAATGAAACAACTACTACCTAATTTTCACAACTTATTGTAATCAATACCATTTACTAGTGTTCAGTACCTAAGTAAAAACTTCTGAAAACCTCACAAAACAGGTCGCAAAATTAAGAACGGACAACTATCCTAAATCGACAATAATTTCATTAACAAGCTAATGCTAATCATAGATGTAGTCACCCATTTATTACTAATATCTCCTCAGAAGGCAAATCTTTTTTTGGATTTATTCAAAAATAATAAAAATTGAGCTATCATCTTTTTTATAAGCATAGGAACGATCCAGAAAACATATATCTAACCTACCACCTATTATGCATGAAAAAGAATTTATTTCCTACTATACAAGCATTTCAAGCATTTGTCATAAACAGGTATAGCCTCTTGTTGAGTAAGGATCGCTGGATAGCAATCCTACAAATCTGAAAGACGTGGAAAGTATAGTATAATTATCAATAAAATAAATAAATTATATATCAAAAAATTATAAATTTTTTTATAGTACAAATTGTTTTAATAATTACAATTACTTTGCTGGTAATTCGATAATTTATATACTTTATACACAATCGTTAAGCATAATTTAATTTCGGGTTCATTATTGATAAAGTTACCTGTCTGATATATGTAATGCTGGGTTACGCAATTGAAGAAGTTGTTATACAATTAGACAATGTTATTCATTTCAAAAACTGCTTTGCACATATTAATCACAAATGATAGAATCCGCGCATGGAATTTCTTATAAGTTATGGCCTCTTTTTAATTAAGCTGCTCAGTGTTGTTATCACTATTTTGGTAATTTTCTTTGCTTTCTTTGGCTTTATGATCCATGCCAAAGGGAAATTTAAAGGCAAACTCGATATCTACAAATTAAATGATAAATACGAAGCTTATTATCGTACTCTTTCTCAAGCTATTAAAAAAAAAAATGGACCTAGGCTACAACTAAAGCAACAAAAAAGAGAAAAAAAAGCGCAATTAGAATCAAAAAAGCCTAAGAAACGCATCTTCGTGCTTAATTTTCATGGTGATGTTCGAGCTTCAAACGTAGTTGCTCTATGCGAAGAAATTACAGCGTTGTTGACCGTAGCTAGAAAAAAAGACGAAGTCCTCGTTCGTTTAGAAAGCAGTGGGGGAATGGTCCATAGCTACGGCTTAGCTGCTTCGCAATTGCAACGGATTAAAGAGGCCAATATCCGTTTAGTTGTCGCTGTCGATAAAATTGCTGCGAGCGGTGGCTACTTAATGGCTTGTGTAGCTGATCATATAATTGCTGCTCCTTTTGCGGCTATTGGTTCTATTGGTGTATTAGCTCGACTACCTAACTTTCACCGTTTCCTGCAAAAAAAATCCATTGACTTTGAACAAATTACTGCAGGTGAATATAAACGGACACTGACTTTATTCGGTGAAAATACCGACAAAGATCGAGAAAAAGTGCGGCAGGAAGTGGAAGAAATACATGCTTTATTTAAAACCTTTATTAAACAGCATCGTAAAGTGGTTGACATTGATCGAGTGGCGACAGGAGAATGTTGGCTTGCTTCTCAAGCCATCCATCTAAAACTCGTTGATGAACTGAAAACAAGCGATGATTATTTATTGACAGCAAGTCAGCAATATGTTCTTTTCGAGATGCAATATAAATTAAAACGCCCATTAGGCAAGCGACTCTCGCAAAGTGTGGGTCAAATTTATGATAGGCTTGTGAATACCTCTGAGCTGTTCAGATAGACGATCTCACGAAAATAAAAATGAGAGAGAAAAGAGGCATGGAAGGAGGCGCCATCCATCACAGCTTATTTTTCAATCATTTCTTTGTTCAAGGTAAAATGGTCGCTATGTATGGACATAATCGTCATCACCCAATGCCCCATCGTTTACTAGGGTGGGCGGTTTTTTTAACTTTAAGCTTCGCTATCATCGAAGCCATCGGAGGATATTTTGCTCATTCATTGGCTCTGCTTGGAGATGCTGGACATGTGGCATCCGATGCGCTGATTCTAGGTGTTACTGCCTTTGCTTCTTGGATCGCGCTTCGCCCTCCTTCTCACAGACACAGCTACGGTTTTGGACGAGTTGAAGTCATCGCTACATGGATTTCCAGTTTGCTACTGTTTATGATCTCCATCGCCCTCATTATAGAGGCAATCGAGCGAATCCATCAACCAGTAGATGTTCATAGTATACCAGTTATGGTTATCGCTACATTTGGTATTTTATTAAATCTTCTGATCGCAAAGTTTTTATCTCATACAGAAAGGTCTCTAACTGTTCGTGTGGCCTTGTTACATGTCATCAGCGATATTATTGGCACATGTGTGACTCTTCTTTCTGGAATTATTATTTTTTTTAGTCAGTATGCTGTCATTGATCCTCTTCTTTCTATTAGTATTGGTGTTTTAATTGCGTTTTCAAGTAGTCAATTATTATGGGAATCTATGACAGTTCTTATGGAAGCAGTACCTGCTCATCTTAGTATTAAACAAGTTTCACACACCATTACTCATTCAAAAGGCGTAACCTCTATTCATGACGTCCATATTTGGACTCTCTCATCAGGAGTAGTAGCTCTGTCTGCCCATATCACGATTAAAAATCCCGCTGTTTGGGACGAATTACTCCTCGAGTTAAAATCAATATTAAAACATCAATACCATATTGATCACATCACATTGCAACCAGAAGTCAATATCGAAGAATGTAATCCTTGTTATAAATAATAAGAGAATGACGATAACCTGATTTACCAGCCAGTGTTTTTTAAACTGACAAAATAGATTTGAGCTCTTGCTAAGGAGTTACCTAGTATATTTTTTGCTATTAGGTTACTCCTTGTGCGTTCTGCTATTTTAGTATCGTATATGAAAAAACGTAATTAACAGGCAATGAAAATTAAATCTATAAACTGTATAGATCCTGTCGTTACTGTTACATGGATATTCCTGAGATTTATAAGGATTTGTATCTCACAAACTTGAAGAATCGTTATAATTACGCCATACTACAATAGTTAGAGATCATCTTAAGGCAAGTAAATTCAGAAGTTGATTATGAATATTTCTGCTATTCAACGTAGAGCATGCGTTAATGAATAATACAAATACGAACGAGAGCGAGTTAGCTAAATTTTCTCATCTAGCCGACGATTGGTGGAATCCAGATGGTGATATGAAACCTCTACACCAAATGAATCCTATTCGACTAGCATATATCCGCCAACAAATATCTTTAACTAATAAAGCTGTGTTGGATGTAGGTTGTGGGGGGGGGTTGTTGAGCGAGATTTTAGCTACGGGCGGAGCTAAAGTAACAGGCGTAGATATGAATAAAACGTTAATCGCTGTTGCAAAAAATCACGCTAAACAACAGCAATTAAAAATTGATTATTATTGTGAAGATGTCGAATCCGTAGCAGAAACAGGACAGCGTTTTGACATAGTTACCTGTATGGAATTACTTGAACACGTTCCTGATCCTTTAAGGATGATACAAACTTGTTCAACCCTTACTAAGTCTGGAGGAAAACTTTTCTTCTCCACTATTAATCGTAATGTCAAGTCCTATTTATTTGCGATCGTTGGTGCAGAGTATATAATGCACTGGTTACCTAAAGGTACACATAGCTATGCGCAATTTATTCGTCCATCGGAGCTAACCTATTGGGCGCAGACTGCTCAGTTGCGATTAGTAGATCTTACTGGTATTCAATACCACCCATTTAAAAACGAATTCAATTTAAGCCGCGATGTTTCAGTTAATTACCTTGCCTATTTTACAAAGCTATGTGATCAAACATCTTAGTCACTACTATCTTCTGATTTAGCAGAACACTCTAATTTAGATATCACATTTAGATATCACACTGGTTTAGTAGACTTCCCTAGCTCTCTCATTTTCGTAATTGTATCACATCTCCCGAGTTTTGTCATCTTTCATTATCATACCATCTACCAATTATTATCATCATTACTAACCATCCAACGACTTGTCTGATGAATAAAGAATAGGTGGATATGAGAGAACGTTAATGTCGGAAATGTCTTTGATATGTGAATATCATCGCCATACCTGCTTGATCGACAGCTTTAATAATTTCCTTATCTCGCACAGAACAACCGGGTTGAATTACAGCGGTGATGCCCGCTTCTGCTGCTATTTTGATACCATCACTAAAGGAGAAAAAAGCATCTGAAGCCATTACGGCATTTTTTAACGATAAACCAGCATTCTCAGCTTTTATTACGGCAATTTTTGCAGCAAACACTCGACTGGTTTGACCACTTCCAATACCATAAGTGGCCTTATCTTTCGCATAAACAATCGCATTGGATTTGACGTATTTTACCACTTGCCATGCAAAATAGAGATCCTGTAATTCTTCTCTTGTTGGGTGGCGTTGGCTGACATCATGAATCATTGTGGGATCAAAGGTAGTAATATCGGTTTCCTGCGCAAGAAGTCCACCACTAATAGAATAAAAAGAATAACTGAGTTTTGTGTTTTCCAGTGATTTTCCGATTAATAGGCGTAAATTCGGTTTTGCTTTCAACAGTACTAGTGCTTCATTAGAAAAACTGGGTGCAATGATCACTTCGACAAATTGTCGTGATAGGATTTGTTCTGTGGTCTTTTTTTCAAGCAAAGTATTAAAAGCAATAACACCTCCAAAAGCAGAGAGAGGATCCGTAGCATAAGCTTTTTCATAAGCGGATAATTGCGTTTTAGCACAAGCAGCACCACAAATGGTGGCATGTTTAACGATAACACATGTAGGCATCATTTCAGTACCTTCATAAACAAAACGATAAGCACAATCGCTATCTAAAAAATTATTGAATGAGAGCGGTTTGCCTTGAATAAGCTCTGCTTCGGTTAGGCTAGAAGATACAGGCGGTATAATACTATAAAGAGCTGCTGATTGATGGGAATTTTCCCCATAGCGAAGACGAGTTTTCTTTTGAAAAGAAAGTGATAATTGAGATGGGAATAATTCGCTTTCGTTTTCCGAAAGATAAGCTGAAATCTGAGCATCATAACGAGAAAGATGTTCAAATGTTTTTTGCGCGAGCCGCTTACGAGTGGAAAGCAGAGTTGAACCTTCATTCATCTCCATTTCTTTTAAAATCAATGAATAATCATCGTGATCAATAATGACGGTCACTGCCGAAAAATTTTTTGCGCCAGCTCGTAACATACTATGTCCACCCACATCAATTTGTTTAATAGCTTGCTCAATTGAACAATAAGGCATTGCTATCATTTTATGAAAAGGATATAAATTAACAACCAGTAAGTCGATAACTTTAATTGCATGCTGATTAAGCGCTTCATTGTCAACATTTTGCCAAGCTAATAGACCCCCATATATTTTTGGATGTAACGTTTTCACACGTCCACCCATAATTTCAGGAAAGCCGGTATATTGCGCGGTATCAATAACCGAAATTTGATGTTCTCTAAGTAATTTCGCTGTACCGCTGGTCGCCATTATTTCAATACCACGCTTAACGAGCTGCGAAACAAACTCAATAAGGCCAGTTTTATCAGAAGTGCTAATTAATGCACGCTTAACCGGTAGTTTGACGTTAACGTTATCGGCGAGGTTCATAGATTTGATAGATAGCCAGTTTTTTTCGTAATGTACCTCTGTTAATCCCTAAAAGCTTAGCTGCTTTGCTTTGATTTCCATTAGTATGGCGTATTACTACTTTTAAAAGAGACAGTTCCATTTCAGCCAAGATCATATTATAAAGATTCGCAGGATCTTCACCGTCCAGCTGCGCAAAATAATTTTGTAGTGATTGTTGCACACTGGACGCAAAGAACTGACTAGTATTGATCGGTCTAACTTCAGGTTCTTGTACTAGCATATCGGCTCCATAGTTACAATTCCTTTAAGGCCTTACTACTCTTATACAGTTGCTTTATGAATAATGTAGTGTGGGAAAATCCTTTCTATCAAGTTCTAGCTACTCATTATAAACACCGAAATTTTTAAGCTCAAGAGGAAAACAGCGATAAATTGAGCAAAAATATTGATAAAATAAAGCTAAAAATAGAAGCAAATTAATCAATCGGTAGATGAATCTTGATATGTCTTACTACTGAGATTACAATGCCATATCCCTTTTGGAGATTTGGTGATGCATGAGAGAAAATCGCAACCCGTTTATCTTAAAGACTATCGCCCGCCTAATTTTTTAATTGATACCGTTCATCTTTATGTTGATCTTTTCGAAGAAGAAACGTACGTTAGAGCTGTTCTTAATGTTAGACGTAATCCAGCCTCGACTAGAATAGAAGCTCCGTTGACTCTCGATGGCGAAGATATAATATTAAAAAGTCTAGCTATCAATGGGTACGAACTACCACCATCAGATTACATGATTGATAGATTTTCATTAACTATTCCTATTGTCCCTAATCAATTCGTATTAGACACTAAAGTTGTGATTAAACCACAGGAAAATACGCAACTCAATGGACTTTATAAGTCACGTGGTAATTTTTGCACGCAATGTGAAGCGGAGGGCTTTCGACGAATCACGTATTTTCTAGATCGCCCTGATGTTATGGCAAAATATACTACTACTATTACAGCTGATAGAATTAAGTATCCTTACTTATTGTCAAACGGAAATTTAATTGAAACAAAAATATTAAACCACAAACGGCATCGTGCATGTTGGCAGGATCCTTCAAAAAAATCTTCTTACTTATTTGCTCTTGTGGCTGGTGATTTTGATGTCTTGAAAGATAATTTTATTACGTGTTCGGGTAGAAAAGTGGCATTACAACTTTATTTGGAAAAGGGATTCAAAGACCAGGGAATGTTCGCACTAACGGCATTGAAAAAATCCATGCGGTGGGATGAAGAGAAGTTCGGTCGTGAGTACGATCTTGATATTTACAATATGGTAGCGGTTAGCGATTTTAACATGGGAGCGATGGAAAATAAGGGGCTAAATATTTTCAATACCAAAAATATTTTGGCTAATGCAAAGACAGCGACTGATGATGATTATATTCGTATTGAAGAAGTTATTGGACATGAATATTTTCACAATTGGTCTGGCAATCGAGTAACTTGCCGTGACTGGTTCCAAATTACTTTAAAAGAAGGACTAACAATGTTTAGGGAGCAAGCTTTTAGTGAAGATGTTACTTCCAAAAGTGTATCGCGCATTAACGTTGTTAAGATTTTGCGTGATGTGCAATTCCTGGAAGATGCATCTTCAATGGCGCATTCTATTCGCCCACGTTCTTATATTGAAATCAATAATTTTTATACAGCTACAGTTTACAACAAAGGCGCTGAAGTTATCCGCATGCTCCAGACTTTATTAGGATCGGGAACTTTCCGTAAAGCAATGGACCTTTATTTTTCGCTTTATGATGGGCAGGCGGTAACAACGGAAGATTTTATTCAAGCGATGGAAGATGCTTCTGGTAAACATCTTGAACAATTTAAGCGGTGGTACGATCAGTCTGGGACTCCTGTACTTGAAATTAATAGCGAGTATCATGCAAAAGACAAAACATTGACCTTGATAGTGAAACAAACGTGTCTACCTACGCCAGATCAATCTAAAAAATTGCCGTTTCATCTTCCTTTGTCTCTAGGTTTTGTGGGGCCTGCATGTGGAGACATGCCTACACAGTTAGAAGGAGAAAACAAAGCAATGACAAGCACACGAGTGCTTGAAATTAAAAAGTCAGAAACTGTATTTCGATTTATCAATGTAAAACATAAACCAATTTTATCATTGCTGCGTCATTTTTCTGCACCCGTACAATTAAATTATCCTTATACCGACGAGGAATTATTATATTTGTTGCAATATGATATCGATCCTTTCGCCCGTTGGGAAGCAGAGCAACTCTTTGCAAAACGACTCATATTTAAATTGATGGATGATTATCATGAAAAAAAACCACTAAAAATGGACGATCGCTTCGTAAAAATCTTTCAGGAAATCATTGAATGGTCTCATAAAGATCCTTGGTACGCAGCGACTTTGCTTTTGTTACCTAGTGAATCTTATCTAATGCAGTGTATTAAAAAAATGGATATTGAGGCGCTTTTTACGTCTCGTCAATTTGTGAAAAAAGCATTAGCTACAGTGCTTGTCGATGACCTAAAAAGCATTTATAGAAGTCATCAATCAGTATGTTATAAATATCATTATACTGATGTAGGGAAACGCGCTTTAAAAAATCGTTGTCTGAATTATTTAACAGAAACTAACGATAAACTGTATTATCAGCTAGCCTATGAACAATTTAAAAATAGCGATAATATGACAGATACGATAGGTGCTTTTTCAGCGTTGATCAATCACGATTGTGAAGAACGTGATCAGATATTGAAGGAATTCTATCAAAAATGGAAAGAACAACCGCTCATTGTCAATAAATGGTTGTCTTTGCAAGCTTCATCGACCTTACCATCGACATTCGAGACAGTGAGAAAACTCACTCAACATCCTGCTTTTAATATTAAAAATCCTAATAATGTTTATTCTTTACTGGCTGTTTTTAGTGCTAACGTTATTCGTTTTCATGATACCAATGGGGAAGGTTATCGTTTAATTGCAGATTATGTTTTGAAGATCGACTCCATGAATCCACAAGTCGCAGCAAGAATTCTGCAACCATTGACGCGCTGGCAAATCATGGATGAAAAACACCAAACATTAATGAAAGCAGAAATCACTCGAATTTCCCAAGCACGGAGACTTTCGACAAATGTTTATGAAATTGTTACAAAAAGTTTGGCGACGTAGCTTTCAAGTTAAGTGCTGAGAAAGTAGCTTTATCATTTCACAAATGGTCCTGTTGAGATATAAAATTGATTCATCAATGAAATTCTGATTTGTTTTTGTTGTTTTGTTTTTGTTGTTTAGTATAATGGCCAGTAGTTATCCGTTCATTTGTAAGACTACCATCTTTCAATTAATCTCATATATCCCCACTAAAGAAACGATTAAACAATCTGTATGGATGGGGAAATTTTGTGTCGATACTACATGAGGATCAAAGAAAGTAATTCGATAATCAATGTTGGTTACATTTATTTAATTATTTCTAATAAGTTGATGATTTTAATGGTAATGAATAAGTCATAATCTAAAGTGTTAATATCGCTTGTACATGAAATAAATCCAGCGAGATTGATAATTTGGATATAATTTAATCAAAATTGCTTAATTCTCCAAAGTGTTAAAATAATGTAAAGGATAAGTTCATGTATTGCAAATGGAAATTAATCACTGTTCCATATTAGTTCTAGTTGTAGCTTGCTTGTTGCTACAACTAACGTCACAGTTAACGTATACATGCCGCCGAAGAATCGTAACGTGATGAGCATATGTAGTTTTTATGTATGAATATATGATCAGAGCACAATCAATTTCTATATTCACTTAACATGTAATCATGACTTTATAGCGAGATCATTATTTTATAAAAATACCGACCGTGATGTAAACCACTGATCATGTTTATTGAGCAATGTCGCTCCGTGCATTTACCTGGAAAGTCTAAATTTATTGTATGTGATTGTTTAATTTTTCAAATTCACAAATTAGATGGCACACTACCAATTGTTGAATTTTATTGTAGATTAATATGTCAGATCATATTTCAGACCATAGAGGTTTAAAGTAATGTGATAATATTGACAATATAATAAGTGAAAACATGCACTTGCCGAAAAATTACACAATCGGTTAAAAGCAAAATAGTAAAAATACAAAATTCCATTGCATTGGAAGCCTAATGTATACAACTAGAAATTCTGAATTTTAAGTGCACTTTTGAATAGAAAAATTTCACTAAACACAATTCTAATTTTGTGTAAGCATGTGGAGATATGTTTTCTATGAATTCTATGATAAAGACAACTGCTTAAAAATAAACAAGCTGTTGATATCATAATGAAGTTAACAAATGCAATAAAAGTGCGTATCAGTCAATCAATCCAGTATCAGTCATGTCGAGCATAGCAGCTATTTTACCGATATAGAAGCCGATTATCGTAAAATGGTAAGATATAATTAAGAGGATAGTATGCGTATCCATGTAATTTGTTTGAAAATTACTGCAAGACCGACTAACATCACAAAAATAGGATGAATTTATTTTCAATAGTATAGTGTTCTAGTTATTTCTCAATTGAATTTGCCATAATCCTTTTTGACATTGGGATTTGCTCGACGGGGTTTGAAATCCATAGAATCTTGATTGTATCGCTTAGTGATAAAGTATCTAACGTTAAATCGAGTATAAATATGAACAGAAAAATAATAATCCGCCAAAAAGTGATGTCTTGATGATATAGTTAGTTAATTCAATAAAACCACCATTTCTCAAAGATGTGGTGACGAAATTCCAAACATGTGATCGAAATTTCAAACGTGTGATAAGGGATATTCAAAAAGAAATCACCAATCAATCCTAATAGTGCACAACTAAATAACCCACAAGCTTATATACTAAGTCGAATCCTATATATCCATAGTCATAGATTTCATTTTACCATTCATAAATAACATTCTTAATTCTATTCAGATTCCTAAAAAAATTTAATGTACGAATATAGTATTGGAATCATTGAAACAATATCGTTGCATCAATATTCTCAACATAATAGCCGATCAAAAATCTCATGGTGTAAGTACCTATAATTCGCAGTACCGAGAACTTTCTCTTTAATACCCAAATTCACTAGAGAATTTTCCGTAGTAATCGGTAGTACAAGTGCACAAAGACAACTAAACTATAAACGTTGTAGGAAATTTATTTTTATATTTATTCCATAGGTTATTAGAGTTATTAGAAAAATGAGTCTAAGCGCTATTTACATAGCAGGCTAACTTATTTAAGAAGGAAAAGACAGTTTTTTGTGGCATTATTGATTTCGTCACGGCTGAGATAACTGATATATTTTCTGCTCCAGCAGTCAAAACAGCTTCTAATCGCTCTAAATTAATTCCTCCTATAGCTACTACGGGATAAGGGGAAATTTTGCACCAATATTGAAGCCAAGACAAACCTCTCGGTGAAAAAATCATAGGTTTAGAAGTCGTTTGATAAATGGGGCCGAAAGCGATATAAGATGGTTGAATCGCATGGACTCTAGCCAGTTCATAAAGCGAATGTGTGCTGATTCCTAATCGTAAGCCAGCTTTACGAATAGCTGAAACATCAGCTGTTTCTAAATCCTCCTGCCCTAAATGAACACCATAAGCACCTTCTTCAATTGCGAGTTGCCAATAATCATTAATGAATAATTTTGCTCGATATTCTTTGGCTAAACGAACACTCTCTATTATAGCGGCTCTCACCACGGATAATTGACCATTTTTAATGCGCAGCTGTATGGTATGAACACC
This sequence comes from Coxiella endosymbiont of Amblyomma nuttalli, assembly GCF_018107685.1. Lineage (GTDB taxonomy): Bacteria > Pseudomonadota > Gammaproteobacteria > Coxiellales > Coxiellaceae > Coxiella. The sequence continues at coordinate 676,262 of NZ_CP064834.1, forward strand.
CCAAGATAATAATTGTCGTACCCATTCAACAGTATCAACAATCGGATAAAAACCTAATCTGCCACAATGTAAAAAAGGCACTCGGGGAAAATGTATTTTTGGCATTACCCATGGAAAATCGATCACATTCTTTGGAAATCCGTTTCGCCCAAGTAGTATATTTGTATTAATTTTAAAATGATTCCGGATGCTCTGTTGAATGTACATTTTTGCTATTACTAACGCATCATTCAATGAATAGCCTAACGCAAGAGCACTACTAATGGCTGAACTTAATGCACAACCTGTGCCACGTACATTGATTCCATTCATTTTAGCATGTACTAACCAGAACTCTTCTTTGCCATTTGTGAAAAAATCACAAGCTTTTTGATAGTTTAGATGTCCACCTTTTAACAATACAGCATTCACACCGTATTTCAACAACTCATGAGCGGCCACTGATATTTCTTCTAATGAATTTATTTTTCTATTAATTAATATCTCAGCTTCAGGAATATTAGGGGTAAGCAAACTCAATCGTGGAAAAACCATTTTTATTAAGATATCAATAATCCCAGTCTGATTCAAAAAAACACCAGAAGTCGAATTAAAAACAGGGTCACAAATAACTGTTCCACTATAATTCTGTAAGTAAGCAGTAACGATTAAGATGGTGGCTTTGGTTCCGAGTAAACCTAATTTAATAACCGTTGGCGGTAGTGTTTTTAATGCTGCAATTTGAGACTGAATGGATTCAGAATCGCAATAACTAACTTTAAAGACAGTCTTTGCATTTTGCGCGGTAATGGTAGTTAAAACGGTTGCTACATGCACATCAAAATCTTGACAAGTCAAGATATCAGCTTGACACCCCGCACCCCCAGAACAGTCCGATCCACCAATAGACCATACGACCGGTTTTTTACTCATTTTCTTTTATCAAGAGAGGTTTTCCTAGTAGTGGTGTTGTTGCTTTTGCAACATTTCTAGGCCCAATCATTCCAGCTTTATAGGCTAAACGGCCTGCTTTAATAGCATGGGCAAATCCTTTGGCCATTGAAACAGGATCACAGGCTAACGCGACGGCAGAATTTAATAACACTGCATCAAACCCCATTTCCATGACTTTTGTCGCATGCGATGGTTTACCAATACCTGCATCGATAATCAATGAGATATCAGGAAATCTTTCTCGTAAGAGATATAATGCGTAAGGGTTAGCTAACCCGCGCCCGCTTCCGATAGGAGCAGCCCATGGCATTAAAACACGACAACCGGCATCTACCAGACGTTGACATAAAATCATATCTTCCGTACAATATGGTAATACCTCAAATCCCTCTTTAATCAGGATATCGGCAGCTCTGATAAGTTCAAACGGATTCGGTTGCAGAGTATATTCATCACCAATAATTTCTAATTTAATCCAACAGGTATTAAATAATTTTCGGGCCGCTTGTGCTGTCAGTACCGCTTCATTCACGGAATAGCATCCTGCTGTATTGGGTAACAGATAACAATTTAGCGATTGTAGTAACTGCCAAAAATAGTTCTTTTTTTGTGTGGATAACTGCCGGCGCAGTGATACAGTAATCACTTCAGTTTTTGATGCACTAATGGCCTCACACATGATTTTTGGAGAAGGATATTGCGCAGTGCCTAAAAGTAATCTTGAATCTAGTTGGATTTCACCAATAGTCCACATGATTAACCTCCGCACATAGCAGTAATCACTTCAATTCGGTCGCCCGATTGAACGATAATTTTTTCATAATTGGTGTTATTGATTATTGTTTCATTAATTGCCACCACAAAGGTACCGGTGAAATTTTTTTCAGATAATAATGCTTGTAACGTCATTTTTGATGTAATCATCTGTTGTTTCCCATTTAAAAAAACATCAATCATTTTCATTTTCATTTCACCTCTCCTTTTAGTTTTCGCATAACCTCACTAATTACAGCAGGTGCTAGCAAAAAACCATGACGATATAAACCGTTAATAGCTACTAAACCTGGCTCGCAATAAATACGCGGTAAATTGTCAGACAGTGCTGGACGTAAAGCCGTTACTGTTTCTAAAATTCTTGCCTCCGCAAATCCAGAATGAACGCTATAAGCTGCGGATAATAATTCTAAACATGTACGAACTGAAATAGGGGAATCATCTTCCGATTCAATCTCACTCGCACCGACAAGATAATTATGATTAGGACGTGGAACAATATAAACATTGTAGCGGGGATGCAGCAATCGAATGGGGTGATCTAAATTAACGTTCGGTGCGTATAGATAAATTAATTCTCCTCGTACCGGACGCAAATCATCAAATCGATCACCAGCTCCGATACCACGACAATCAAACACACAATCAAACGAATATTGTCTCTCTGCTGTAGACACGCGATAAGGTATTATTTTTTCTACAAACGTTCTTTCATACCACTGCACCTTTTTTAAATCTTTGACTAGTGCTTTTAAAAGTGCACGTGAATCCAAATGGGCTTCTTGTGGTAAGAAATACCCTTCTGCAAAATTTAATTCTGGCTCGAGTTGTTGAAGAATAGACCGGGACAATTGCTTAATATAAGCTACTTGTATTTTATGCTGTATTTGTTTCTTCCAACGTTCTTTTTCCATCTTATCATTGGAATGAACAATTACGATGCTGCCTCTCTGCTGAAAATAAACAGGCTGTGACAATAAAGATAACCATAACGGCCATTGTTTTAAAGCATATGTGCCTAGATCGAAAATAACTCGATTCGACATTTCACACTCGGCCAGTGGCGATAACATACCTGCGGCTGCATAGGCCGCGCTCTTCCGTCCGTCTTTCCCCCCCCTATCAAACAGGGTAATGTGCCAACCTGCGAGACCTAATTGCCAAGCTAACAGACGCCCTATTAATCCAGCGCCAACAATTCCCGCTCGCATGCTTATATTACATCCGTTCTTAAACGTTCTGTTTTTAATGAATCGCGAACATCTTGACTAATGTTGTAAGCACAGAACTTAGGACCACACAATGAACAAAAATGCGCGTGTTTTGCTGCTGCTTTCGGCAGCGTTTCATCATGAAAGGCGCATGCTGTTTCTGGATCCAAGGCTAAATTGAATTGATCTTCCCAGCGAAATTCAAATCGTGCGCATGATAATAAATCATCACGCAATCGTGCTACTGGATGTCCTTTAGCTAAATCTGCAGCATGCGCTGCAATTTTATAAGCGATCAAGGCCTCTTTAACGTCGTTTTTATTTGGTAATCCAAGATGCTCCTTAGGTGTGACGTAACATAAAAGTGCACAGCCTTGCCATGCAATCAACGCTGCACCAATACTACTGGCAATATGATCATAACCGGGGGCGATATCTGTGACTAGTGGACCTAGTGTATAGAAAGGTGCCTCCTGACAATAATTCATTTGTTTGACCATGTTTTCTTGAATAAGATGTAAAGGAATATGTCCTGGCCCTTCATTCATGACCTGTACATTATATTGCCAGGCAATACGATTTAATTCTCCCTGAGTTTTTAGTTCTGCAAATTGAGCTTCATCATTTGCATCAGCAATAGAACCTGGACGCAGTCCATCACCTAAAGAAAAGCTAATATCATAAGCACGCATAATTTCGCATATTTCTCTGAAATGTGTATAAAGAAAATTTTCTTGTCGATGTAACACGCACCATTTAGCTATGATAGAACCTCCACGAGAGACTATTCCGGTAACCCGCTTTTCAGTTAGAGGAATAAATTGTCGTAAAACACCTGCATGGATGGTGAAATAATCAACGCCTTGTTCTGCCTGAGAAATTAATACTTCTCTAAAAATATCCCAATTAAGTTGAGAAATATCTCCGTCTATTTTTTCTAACGCTTCGTAAAGAGGAACTGTACCAATAGGAACAGGTGAATGTCGCAGAATAAGTTCTCTTATTTTTTCGATGTGTTTTCCTGTCGATAAATCCATAACAGTATCAGCACCCCATTGTACTGCCCAAATTAATTTCTCTATCTCTCCTTCAATAGAAGAACTGATAGCTGAATTACCAATATTCGCATTTACCTTAACCAAAAAATTGCGTCCAATAATCATTGGCTCACACTCCACATGATTAATATTCGCAGGGAGAATGGCTCGCCCACACGCAATTTCTTCACGTACAAATTCAGGGGTGATTTGACAGGGTAGTTGTGTTCCGAACGAGATGCTTTGCAAACGTTGTTCGCGTTCCTGATTAAACGCAAAGCTTATTTCCTGTCGTTGATTTTCTCGAATAGCAACATATTCCATTTCCGGCGTAATAATACCCTGCTTTGCAAAAGCTAATTGCGTCATTGTTTGTCGGTTTTTAATCCAGGAAGCACGCAATGGAGGGAGTCCGTAAGGTACTTTTGTTATTATTGCAGGATCCGTATAAGCTCCTGATGTGTCATATAATGCTAATGAATCCCCATTTGTTAATTGAATTATACGCATACCCACTCGAACATCAGGAAAACGCTGACTATAACAATAAATTTTTTTCGATGCGGGATAAGAAATCATTGTATTCTCCTTCCAATACGTGCGGAAGGAATAAGTAATGCAACTGCACTTCTTTTCCTTTTGCAAGTATTATCTTGTATAGGTTCAATAGGTCCGATTAACAATCACTTTAACTGTCTTTCATTAAAAACGACGAGAAGAATATATATGACGAACTCTTTAAAAAGCAAGCAAAATATGTCAAGAAAATTAAAACGAGCTCAATTATCAACTTTTTATATAAAATAACTATTAGTTTATATAAATTATTGCACATTGTGAAAACTCGAAATAGAGTTACTTAATCTTCAATCTATCAATAGATGAGTAAGGACGACTGGAGGGCAACTGCAATAGTATGAGTATGGTGGTATGAACGTGCTTATTATTGGCAATGGCGGAAGAGAACATGCATTGGCATGGAAATTGGCCCAGTCGTCTCGCGTCAAAAAAATTTGGGTGTCACCTGGAAACGCAGGAACAGCATCTGAAAATAAAACTCAGAATATTGCTATTGACTCTACCGATATTCATGCATTGATTGTATTTGTTAAAACACATGATATTGGTTTAACGCTCGTTGGTTCTGAAGTTCCACTAGATGCGGGTATTGTTGATCAATTTTATCAAGAAAATTTAAATATTTTCGGACCCACTCAAGTTGCTGCCAAATTAGAAACTTCTAAAAGTTTCTGCAAATCTTTTATGCAGCACCATCATATTCCTACTGCGAAATTTGCTACATTTAAAAATAAAGACGAAGCGCTGCTGCATATTAAACAACAATCTTTTCCTCTTGTTATTAAAGCAAGTGGTTTAGCAGGTGGAAAAGGCGTGTCCATTGCACATTCGTTAAATGAAGCGAAAAAGATTGTTGTTGCGATGATGGAAGAGAAACAATTCGGAACGGCAGGCGAGGAAATTGTTGTTGAGGAATTTTTAATAGGTAAAGAAGTGAGTATTATTGCTATGGTTGATGGTGAATATATTTTACCACTGGCTAGCTCACGAGATTATAAACGACGTGATAACAATGACCGCGGTCCCAACACAGGCGGTATGGGTGCTTACTCTCCTGTTCCTCAATTGTCTAAAGCCTTACAAGAAAAAATAATGACAACGATTATGCGCCCTACTATCGAAGGATTAAAAGCAAAAGGCATTGCTTATATTGGCTTTTTGTACGCAGGAGTAATGATTACAGCAGATAATGAACCGAAAGTATTGGAGTTTAATGTACGACTGGGTGATCCAGAAACCCAACCACTCATGATGCGTTTGCGTTCTGATTTAGGAGAATTAATTTTGTCGGCGATTTCTGGTAAATTAGATCGCACGAAAAGTATTTGGGATTCCCGCACAGCTTTAACAGTAGTTATGACAGCTGGTGGTTATCCCAACCATTATGAAAAAGGAAATATTATCGAGGGATTGAATCAATCGTTAAGTGCCGATGTTAAAATTTTTTACGCGGGCACGCGGAAAAACAATCACACCATTGTTACCAATGGTGGGCGCGTTCTTTCTATCACTGCTTTGGGGAATGATTTACATGAAGCACGACAAAAAGCTTACCAAACAGTTAAAAAAATTAATTGGCAAAGTTGTTATTATCGACGGGATATTGGTTATTGTTAGACTATTTAATGTTAATGCACACTCCGATCAACAATTAAAAAACGATCTCTCGAATAGGATCCAGAGCGAAGGTTGGGAAGCTGACGTTTTACATTACCTTATCTGCTTCTCGATTTCACCTTCGCATAGCGCATAAAAAAACTCGGATTAACGATTGCAGTGCACGTCGACTATATTGCACACTGCTGTTACATAGATAGTTGTTTTCAATAAACAATAACCAAGGATAAGATACATCTTCGTGAGAACCGTAAGTTGAATTTTTCAGAACTCTCGATAAGTTTTGATTTGATTGATTTCAAAATCAGTAGCCGTTACTTTTGAACACTTTAGGTGCAGAAGAGTCAAGACAATCAATTCTATATCGTGCGTCAATGAATATATAATTAACTGATGCATTTAATCTCTAGCCTCTATAAGAGACCATGAACAACTAAACTATAAGTGTTATTTTTGATATATTGAGCGTGTGATAATGATATTCAGTCCAGATATATTGTTTTTTATTTCTTATTAATCACCACTATCAGACCAAAGACAAGTACCATTTTCTTTTAAGGCTTGTAAAAAATCCTGGTGGGATTTTATTTCTTCATCATTAGCTGTAATTACTCGTAAAGGAGCGCGATTAACGTCGAGACGGCGGATTCGAACAGATTCTCTCACAGTAGAAAAACTTTGAGGCTCAAATAACCCGACTTGACCGCCAGTCATCAACAAATAAACTTGGGCCAATAATCTAGCATCTAACAAAGCTCCGTGATAATGACGATTGGAATTATCCACGTGATAACGGCGACAAAGTGCATCTAAATTGTTATGCTGGCCCGGATGTTTTTGACGGGCTAAAATTAATGTATCAATAACTGCACAATAATCAGTAATAGTTTGGAAAGGTTGTTTTGTCAATTTTAATTCTTGATTCAAAAAACTGATATCAAATGGTGCATTATGGATAATTAATTCTGCACCTTTTAGAAAAGCAACTAAATCAGTTGCAATATCTGTAAACAAAGGTTTATCCATCAGAAAACTTTCGGTAATACCATGAATTTGAGCAGCATCACGTTTAATGGAACGTTCAGGATTAATATAAAAATGTAAATGATTATCCGTCAATTGCCGATCCATCATTTCTAAACAACCTACTTCGATAATACGGTGTCCATTTTCAAGTTCTAGTCCTGTTGTTTCTATATCTAAAACAATTTGTCGCACTGTTATTTCTTTTCCTATCTACTCTATAAATTTGTCTTAGTAAAATTTTCTAAAATTGTATCCATGCCGCAATTGGCTAATTGGTCAGCAATTTCATTTTCAACGTGACCACTGTGGCCCTTTACCCAATACCAAGTTATAGTATGACGCTTAATTTCATACTCAAGTGCTTCCCACAGTGCCCTATTTTTAACAGATTTTTTATTACTAGTTTTCCATTGTCGGTCCTTCCAGACGGGAAGCCATTCCGTGATACCTCGATATAAGTATTGAGAATCAGTAGTCACGATCACATGACAAGGACGCTTTAATGCCTTTAATCCTTCGATTGCAGCTGTTATTTCCATCTGATTGTTGGTTGTGTTCGCAGCGCCATTATAGAGGTGGCGCTCATATTGATTGTAACGCAACAACACCCCCCATCCACCTGGTCCTGGATTCCCTTGACAAGCACCGTCGCAATATAGGTACACAATATTTTCTTCCTTGCCCATATTATATCTTCAATCACATTACATTTTTGTTATTGACTCAATCACCCTTGCACCAAGAAATATCTTTTTACCCATAGAATTTCTGGTTGGATTGGGGAATATATTTTTTTGCCACCAATAAATAAATACCTCCACTGGCAGGGAAAGCCAGCTGTTCTGCTGTTTCAATAAATACTCGGCATTTGTCGTCCTAATTTTTTCTGAGAGGGCGATCCATAACCATAATAGGAGGTTTTACTATTATAGAATGGAATAATTGAAATTAGTTAACCATCGTTTAACTTGTGCACGTGACCAAAATTTTCCTTTCCAGGGAATACGTTGGACAAAAGTTTCTCTTGCTTCCCATAAACTCCAGGGATTGAAACCTAAAATAACTAATTGTCCATTAGGTTTTAGTGCATGAAAAACTTCCCGTAGTAATTTAACAGGATAATCGATAAATTCTAAAAGATGCACGAGCACAATAACATCAATGCTATTAGGTAACAATGGTAATTCGCGCCAACTCGTTTGAATCGACAATATCGAATCATTAATAAATTGTGATGTTAATCGAATATGTGTAAAAATCAAACTTTTTGCAGAATGCGTTACATCTAAAGATCCTCTCATTTACACCAAATAAACACCTTTAATATTTTTTAATATACGGTGGTTTACTTCTTTACTTTCTAACGTTAATACCCACGAATCAGAGGCCCGCTGATACCACTTTTGCATGACTTCCAAACGGTTTTCCATATCGCAAATTATACCTTTTTGTTTTATACTGCCCGAAGCTCGGTTAACTAATCTTATCGAGGAAATGTTTTTTTAATGCTTCACAATATTTTTGCCATCCCTGCTCTTAATGATAACTATATTTGGACCATCGTACATTCAAAGAATCGGAGAGCAGTTATCGTTGATCCAGGAGAAGCTGAACCTGTCCTTCACTTCCTCGAACAAAAAAATTTTATCTTAACCGCAATTCTGATTACACATCATCATTGGGATCATACCAATGGTATTCGACGAATAGTAGAAAAATATTCTGTTCCTATTTATGGCCCTTCGAAAGATACAATTCCTTTTTGTAATTATTCTGTCCGTGATAGAGATACGGTGGAATTGTCAGAGATAGAGCTAACTTTTAAAGTACTAGAGATACCAGGACATACCCTAGACCACATTGTTTATTGGGGAAACCAATGGGTTTATACAGGAGATACCCTATTTATGGCTGGCTGCGGCCGAATTTTTGAGGGTTTTCCAGAGCAATTTTATCATTCACTAATGAAACTGGCCTCATTAGATCCACAGACCAAAGTTTATTGTGGTCATGAATATACAGACCAAAATTTGCAATTTGCAGCGACAGTAGAGCCGGATAATTTTAAGCTCAAAAAGCGTATTATTGAAACCCGACAAAAATTAAGTCGCAATCAGCCCACGCCCCCTTCGACTATTCAACTAGAACTTGAGACTAACCCATTTCTTCGTTGTCATGAAAAAAGTGTCCAGAAACGTGTACAAGCATATTGTGGCTATCCATTAACTGATATCATTGCTATTTTTACCGCTCTGAGGTGTTGGAAAAATGAGTTTTCACTAAGACAACTAAAGCGGCTTTAGCTCTATCGCTAGTTGCATCCAATATCGTTTTTTACACGGACCGCTATCCAAACTGCTTCAATATGTAATTGCTTTTCCAATTGATTAAGTTGGAACAGGAACAAACATCTTACATATATTTGTAACAATTCATATTTTGATCTATTTTATCTACTTAATTGTTGTAACCACTAGTACACTAAAATTAATAATTCTTATCATCATAAGATAAATTTTTTCCAGAATTAGCGGAAAAGTTGTGCTGCATTCCAGATTCTTACTTTTACTTAGGATGAGAAGTTAAAGGTTTTTTCAAATCACTTTATTTGACGTTTTTTGGCGTTTATTTAGTCATGTTAATTAGCTGTGTACATACACCTATAGAATATAATGATGAATATTTGATCAATTTTTCTTGCTTCTCAAGCCATTTATCCGTAATATCCGTCCAATGCAGAAATGGATATTTAACACAGCCATTGCACTACTAGCTTTTTATCTTATTAGTGTTACCACCATCGCAATGTCCACTTCTCGAGGTGGAACGTGGAATACCGGCGATCTCTTGTCTCATCATCAACAGAATTTTTGGACAGCAATCAGCCAACAGTTTGTTCTTGCAGAGCAGTACACAAATAACTATTATGTACGTAAACAAATTCAGTGGTTCTGTCAGCAACAATATTATCTTTCTGAGCTAACTAAAAATGCAAGACCTTATATTTATTATGTTTTTCAACAAACAAAGAAACGGGGTATCCCGCCTGAGATTGCGCTTTTACCGATGATTGAAAGCAATTACAATCCTTTCCTTTATTCAAAACGGGGAGCTACTGGTCTTTGGCAATTGATGCCGGGAACAGCGACCGGATTTAGTCTTCTTATTAATTGGTGGTACGATGGGCGTCGTGATGTAGTTGCGTCAACTAATGCTGCACTGAATTATCTCGAGTATCTGCATGATTATTTTCACAGCTGGCTTTTGGCAATCGCTGCTTACGATGCGGGTGAAGGAACTGTAGCAGTCGCTATTCGTTATAATCGCCTTCATAGACGTCCTACAGATTTTTGGTCTCTACCTTTACCTTACGAGACTCGGGAATACGTACCTAAATTGCTAGCTTTAGCTGATGTAATTAAAAATCACCAGTATTATGGTTTACAACTAAATCCAGTTAAAAATGGTCCTTTTTTTACCATGATATCCTTAAAAACTCGAATGAATTTAAGACAGTTGGTTACATTATCGGATTCTACATTAAATCTCATTCGTAGATTAAACCCCGGTTTTCGCCGCTCAACCACTTTTCTTCATGATGCGTACAATTTCTTGGTACCACTAGATAAAGCAAATCATTTAGAGCAAAGCCTTGTAGAGTTAGAAGCCAGTCGTTATCACAAACGACTTTTGGAGAAATGGGCATATCATCGTGTACATTCTGGTGATTCATTAAGTATTTTAGCCAATCGTTATCACACTAGTATTGCAAAGATTCGTCGTATAAATAAATTGAAAAGTGATATGATTGGTATTGGGAAAAATTTATTAATTCCGGAGGCAGAGGCAACTCCTTACATACCTATTCGTAGCAGTAGTATTTCTAAAGATAATGTTCCCGAATTAAGGTTAAAGTGAGCGATGTACATTGTAACAAAACGCAAAATTACAAAAATATTTCTAAAGATAATGTTCCCGAATTAAGGTTAAAGTGAGCGATGTACATTGTAACAAAACGCAAAATTACAAAAAAAACATTGATGGGAGCATCGTAAGGTTACTAATTATCTTGTATTTAGTGCTAGCAAAATCTAGCAAAATAACACACTGCATCTAAGTAAGATGTCCTGTATAAGTAGGTTTAAGAAAATCAATAATTAAATTAAAAAATCGGGTGTTCCCCTCTATTTTACCTAATAATGATTCTGTTTGTTTGAATAAATGAGTAAGATTTTTTGAGACAGTAGCTTGCACTCTTATTTCGCCGATAGCCTGATCCTCGATGTCATCTTTCCGTTGAAAAATTAGCCCAATTAATGTACCCAATTCACGCAAATAAGAAAGTATAGCTTCCTCCTCATAACCCACTGAAAGCGCACCCAGTTCAACGGCTGCTCTAAACAAAGAGCCTGTTTTTAAGCGATGTATAGTTTTGATTTGCTTTTCCGAAATCGTTTTATTTTTAGCCTCTAAATCCAATTGCTGACCTCCTATCATACCACAAGATCCTCCAGCGCGTGCCAAAATAGCAATTAATCGAGGATTATTTTCTCGAGTTAGTATTTCAAATGCTAAACACTGCAATGCATCACCTACTAGAATGGCTGTTCCTTCATTAAACGCTTTATGACAACTTGGTTGTCCACGACGAAAATCGTCGTTATCCATGCAAGGTAAATCATCATGTACTAACGAATAACAGTGCATTAATTCCACAGCAACAGCTGAGTTATCCATTTTTACAGGATCGCCTGTAAAACAAAGTCCTGTAGCATAGGTTAATAACGGTCGAATTCTTTTTCCTCCCGATGTTACCGCATAATGCATCGCTTCATGTAATCGACAAGGCTCTCGCGTATGATCAGGCAAAAATCCTCGAAGATTCTGATTAATACGCGCCTGATAATTTTCTATAAAATTCATTAAATGAATGCTCATCTACCTAAAAATATCCTTTGATTTAAAAAAGAAAGCGATCTCTTTTTTTGCCGTGGCACGGCTATCAGAACCGTGAACAGCGTTAGCACTAATAGACTCAGCGAAGTCAGCACGAATTGTTTTCGGAACAGCTTTTTTAGGATCAGTCGCTCCCATTAATTCTCGATTTTTGGTAATGGCGTTTTCACCTTCCAGAACCTGAATCATAATTGGACCTTGCGTCATAAACTCAACTAATTTGCTGTAAAAAGGTCTATCTCTATGGATCGCGTAAAATACCTTTGCTTGTGTTATAGTCAAACGCTGCATGCGAGCGGCAACAATTTTAAGACCTGCTTTTTCAAATCGGGAATAAATATCACCAATAATATTTTTAGTAACTGCATCAGGTTTGATAATCGACAATGTTTGCTCAATAGCCATTGCACATCCTCATTTATCAAGATTAAAACACCGATTATCTGTATACCCACAAAGTTAATCCATATCTACACCTAATGGTACTCATTTTGGTTCCTATTGTAGAAAGTTAACCTAATTAAGTTCTACAATATTTTATCTCGTTAGAATCTTTGTATAGATTACTAATAGTTCATTGTTCCTTTAAGATGATAACGCATTTTCGAGGATCAAGCACAAACAACATTTGATCTTATTTTTTCTAGTTGTTACTTTAGATGCTGTAATAGAACAAATTAATTGATATAGTTACCGTTAATTAAGAATAAGAGCACTGGTTTAGTTGTAAGATTTTCTTCCTTCTTCAGGACGAAATACTCTACCACTCTTTATTATCGCCCATCTTATTTACTATATTTACTACGGATAGATTCATTTCAGAGAAAACTTTCATAAAAAAGAAAACCATATCACTTTCCATTTGTACTAGCAATCATTTTGACAACCATAACTAGGTTCGTTTAACATTGTTAGACTATTCCTGGGACACTATTCGGTGCTTTTTGGTGTTGATTACTGTTACCTCCCCCACTGATTCTGCTACTTTCACGTGAATTCCCAATCAAATAAATAAAAATATACAGAATACGTATGCATCATTCGCAACTTACGAAATTAAGAGCTTATATATTGACGTCATGAATATAAAATAGCGATCTTATCTGCTATTGTATCCTTATTCTTAAACATAATCAGTGTACCATATGGATTTTGAGAAAAATGTGTGTAACAAAAAAGTCTAGTAACATCTTTTTTTATAAAGCTATCTACGATACGATCAACTAAAACTCGATCTTCATGGCAACCTGTTGCGGAACAAACTAATGAAGTCCATTACCACACTATTTTTTTGTATGGGATTCATCAGTGTATTAACAACTGATGCAGCAAATACCGGTCAGCAAAATCTAGCACTGATAAACTGTACTACACAACAATTCGCAGTGCCACCTTGCGTTGTTCCTCCTCCTAACATTGGTGTCAAAGGCTACATATTAATGGATTCTAATTCTGGCACAGTTATTGCTGAAAAAAATATGAATCAACGACTCCAACCAGCCAGCTTAACCAAGCTGATGACTCTTTATATTGCTTTCCAGGCACTCAAAAGCGGTCAAATTCATTTAGATAATAAAGCAACTGTTAGCATTAAAGCATGGCGCACAGGTGGTTCACGTATGTTCTTGAAGGAAGGATCAGCAGTTCCTATTAGTTTATTAATTCAGGGAATCATAGTCGCTTCTGGTAACGACGCGTGCGTTACTATAGCTCAATGTATCGCTGGAACGGAACAATCTTTCGCTCAGATGATGAATCAAACCGCTAGGCATCTTGGTATGAAAAATTCGCATTACGTTGACTCCACGGGTTTACCACGGCCCGATCATTATTCAACACCTTACGATATGGCGCTTTTAACTTGTGCTATTATTAATAATTTTCCCGAATATTATCATTTTTTTTCACAAAAATGGTTAACCTACAATAATATTAAACAACCCAACCGTAATCGATTATTATGGTGGGATACTTCAACTGATGGTTTAAAAACTGGCCACACAAATGAGGCGGGTTATTCTTTAATTTCGTCAGCAAAACGTAACGACATGCGACTAATTGCTGTTGTCATGGGTGCTCAGACAGATAACGAACGTATTGATGATTCGGAGGCTTTGCTAGATTACGGTTTTCGTTGCTATCAAACACAATTACTTTTCAGTGCTAATAAAGCTGTTACTAAAAGACGTATTTGGCTTGGCAAAGAAAGATATATTGGTTTTGGCTTAGAAAATCCGTTATATGTTACGACGCCTGTCAATGATTATAAAAATTTACAGGCTAGCCTTCAGATAGATCAAAATTTACGTGCTCCTATTTTAAAAGGTCAAGTCTGTGGAAAAATTACTGTGACACTTTGTAGCAAACCTATTATACAAGCACCGTTAATTGCATTGCAAAACGATTCTCTAGCAAACATATTCTCGCGAATATGGGATTATATCGCTTTATTTTTTAAAGAAATTTTTTAAGTCTTCACGAAAGTTGATTTAATATAAATTAAATTCCCTTGTGATTTCATTGCTATTAAAGTTGTTGCATATACCAACGACATTTTAAGAAGCGGTGTCTTAGATAATCTATTGATATTTTACTAAACTCGTGAGGATAATTGCAGTGTATTTATTGTACTCACATTAGCTATACTTTCATGTAAAGAACAATCTAACTCTAGAGAGATAAACAGATGTAGATTTATAAAAATCTTTGCTTGTCGCTTCTCTATACCTCTTTAATTTGTTTTAAGAGTAGCGACGGATACCAATAATATATCAATACTTTATAATAGAGGTATGATAAAGCATGATAAAACGTGCCTGGCTTTCATCTCTTACTCCGAATAATTCTACATTTAACTGATTTTCCTTACTGACCTCCAACGAAATTATTGAATTAATGTGGACGTCTCTTACATCCAGGCAATTGTCCTTGTGAATTGTACTTATCCTTACTTGTGGTTTGGTCTATTAATCTTATCCTCAGTAAGATAATACTTTAGTAAAATATTCTACTATGATGAACGACGTTATCATTCGACAATTCGACAATTTAATCCCTTACCAACCCTTATGGGAAGCTATGCAAAAATTCACTACTTCTAGACAATCCAGTACTGTTGATGAAATTTGGCTACTTGAGCATTTACCTGTTTTTACACAAGGACTTGCTGGCAAGTCTGAGCATATACTACATCCTCATAAAATTCCCCTGATCCAGACTGATCGCGGCGGTCAGATTACCTATCACGGACCTGGTCAGCTCATAGCTTATTTATTGTGTGATCTTAATCGACTAGGTTTGAACACACGCACGTTTGTTCGAACAATTGAAAACATTATTATTGAATATTTGCAACGGTGGGGAATTTCAGCTAAAGGAAAGGAGGAAGCACCAGGAGTTTATATAGAGGAAGCAAAGATTTGCTCTATTGGTCTTCGTGTGCGTAAAGGATTAAGCTATCATGGATTGGCATTTAATATTGCAATGGATCTGACACCATTTTCCTATATTAATCCCTGTGGCTTTAAAGGATTAACAATGACGCAATTAGGTGATTTTATAAGGACGATTAGTGTACCTACCGTTAAACAGACCATCATTTCTCCTATCTTAAGAAATTTCGGTTATAATCACCCTATCATAAAAACGGAGTCTTTCGATGATTAGTAAAGAACAATCCTATGATCCCACAAAAAAGGCTTTTGGCAAAGAAAAACTTTCTCGTATCCCTATTAAAATTGAAATGATCGATAAACATCTTCAAAAACCGGATTGGATCCGTATTCGGTTATCGATTGACAACAAGGTTAGTCAATTAAAAAAACTATTGCGGAAAAATCAGTTAGTAACCATTTGTGAAGAAGCATCTTGCCCTAATTTAAATGAATGCTTTGGACACGGTACTGCAACTTTTATGATCATGGGTGATAGATGTACTCGACGTTGCAGTTTTTGTAATGTGAGTCATGGTCGTCCCCTCCCTCTAGATCCCGAAGAACCGATCAATCTCGCGCAGACTGTTAACATTATGGCATTACAGTATGTCGTCATTACATCGGTAGATCGAGATGATTTACGAGATGGTGGTGCTCTACATTATACTCAATGTATTAATGCTATACGCCAAAAAAACCCTGACACGAAAATTGAAATATTAGTGCCTGATTTTCGCGGACGCATGGAAAAAGCGTTGGATACACTCGCTACAGCTCTACCGGATGTTTTCAATCATAACATTGAAACTGTCCCACGTCTATATCAACAAGCGCGCCCAGGAGCAGACTATCAATGGTCGCTTACTTTGCTCCAAGCGTTTAAAAAACGCTTCCCTAAAATTCCAATAAAATCTGGCATGATGTTGGGATTAGGTGAAACTCGTGAGGAAATAGAAGCGGTTATGTATGATCTTCGATGGCATACAGTCGATATGCTGACACTCGGACAATATTTACAACCTACTCGTTACCATATGTCGGTAGATCGTTATGTGACCCCTCAAGAATTTAAAGAACTAGGTGAACTGGCGAAAACATTAGGATTTAGTAGCGTCGCCAGTGGTCCTTTTGTACGTTCTTCCTATCACGCAGATTTACAAGCACAAGGAAAAATAGTTTCATAGAGGCACTCTCCGTGAGAATAAGAATAACTAATGGGTAGTTGAATCGTATATAGCCCAATGATGGAAAATTACTTAACGATCATAAGTTATTATTTACAAGCACATACCTATATGAACATGATATTTTCCTTTGTTGTTGCCTTTGCAGAATCACTACCTCTCGTCGGCACTATCATTCCTAGCTCCATCACAATGTCTATTATGGGTATTTTGATTGGACGAGGCATAATTACCTTGGATGCTACTATTTTTTGGGCTGCTTTGGGTGCATTAATAGGCGATACTATCGGATTTTTTATTGGAAAATATTACAATGAATATTTACGTACTATTTGGCCTTTTAAAAAATATCCTCGATGGCTTGCGCTCGGTGAAGATTTTTTCAGAAAACATGGTGGTAAAAGTATTTTAGTTGGGCGTTTTGTGGGACCAGTACGAAGCTCTGTGCCTTTAATCGCTGGATTATTAAAAATGACTTGGTTTCGTTTTTTCGTTGCGGCAATTCCTTCTGTAATTCTTTGGGCAATCGCCTATTTATTACCCGGTGTTTTAATTGGCAGCGTTTCTCTTAAATTACCACAGGGTGTCACAACGAAATTTATATTGATTGGTTTCGGAATTATCATCTTACTTTGGCTTTTATTTTTTGTCATTCAACGATGCCTCTCTTTTCTAGCAACAGTGATCAATGGTTGGATCAATCGTCTATGGGTTTCCTTTTATCATCACCATTCTTCTCATTTTTTATTGCGTCTAATCAGCAATCGTCATATTCTCATAGATCATCATCAATTAACAATGGTGTTATTAGCACTATTGTCATTTATTGCGTTCTTAATATTATTAATTGTCACAATCATATTTGGTCCGCATACTAGCTTCAATGAACCGTTATTTCATTTTTTACAAAGCTTGAGATTGCCAAAAATTGATAGATTTTTCATAGTAATAACCATGTTTGGTGACAAAATAGTTATAATAAGCACCAGTTTGTTATCGATTATCGTCTTAACAGTTAAAAAACAATGGCGGTCTGCTTCTCATTTACTAGTAATTACCTTATTGACTGGTCTGATCTTCTATTTCTTAAAAATGTTCGTCTACTCTCCTCGCCCTATAGAATTTCTAATTATTGATCGATCCTCTTCATTTCCTAGCGGTCATATGGGTTTTAGTGTCACCATTTTAGGTTTTATCGCATTCTTAGTCGCACAAACATTATCTAAAAAATGGCGATGGGTCCCTTATACATTAATAAGCGTTTTGATTATGTTAATTGGATATTCTCGTTTATATTTAGGTGCTCACTGGCTGGAAGACGTATTAGCGAGTCTTTTTATTGGATTAACCTTGTTGTTACTCGTTATTATTTCTTATCGACGATATCCTTTTGAGTCTTTTGGTAACCTCAAATGGCTTTTCTATTTGATCATCGTCATCGCGATGCCATGGATGAGTTTCACGAGAGCAAAATTTTATACGGCTTTACATCAATATTCTTCCCTCTGGCTAACGCGACAGGTAAGCATCACTCAACGGTGGAAACATCCAATGCACTATATGCTCATTTATCGGATGAATCGTTTTGAACATTTTGTGCAACCCTTTAACATAATACAGTGGGCTACTAGATTAAGCAGTATCAAGCATGCTCTCAAATAGTATGGATAGAGAAATTCATTCACAATAGATAAAGAGTATCTTCAGCCGTTTTGTAAGAAGCTATAAAGCGGGAGCATCGTTTCTCGTTACTTCCATAGCTTTACGCGACCAACCACTGATACTATTTATGATAAAACATCTACCTAAGGTAACTACCATGATTGCACCGAACTTATGGAAATCAAGTGCTGTTTTTAATGATAGTATTTTCCGCTTTGGGTAGGTTCGATTCATTATTATATTACTCTAAAACGCCTAATTTTCCTTCTCGTCAGGCTATCAGAAAATTACATTGGTCAATGGACGTAAACACCAAATCAGATTATCCCTACACTTTCATGTGCCACATCGCTACTGAATAAACAAAGAATTTTTATCATAAACAGAGATTCGTTTCTATACTTTCTAAAGAAGTGGTTATGTCCTCTGTTAAGGAAACCCAATGATACCAGTAGTGCGAATAGTTCTGATATGATAATTACCGAATTAGAAATTATTAAATTTGTCTGATGAAAATGTGTAGGGTTTGTTGAACAAAAGTCATCAGTGCAAATTATTTTTATTCATTAGAGCAAATAACAGTTGGTATTTTTAAAAGCATGACGTCTAATAAAATAAACAATTTTAGATGATGTTTTTTATGTGTCCATTTTATTTCCGATTTCACATCATACTATAGTATATAAAACCCACTCAACTAAAGGCACAATAAATCGAGTAGTTAACTTAATGATTCTTTTAATACTATTTTCCTACTACATCTTCAGATCGATAAATATTTTCAATTTCAAGGAGATTTAATGAATCATAAATATCGATAGAGCTAGAGCTGGTTGTTTTATGAAAAAAATATAGTGCTAAAATTAGTTCCATTTTAATTTCGTTTTTACTTTTTATTTCTAAAAGTTTACTGATGAATTACTGAATGCCAAGTTCCATATTTATAACTAATTTTTACTACTATTTAATAAAAATTAATAAAAATAATAATCCATGAAGAGGTTCCATCGCTTGTTCTGGTAAGTAAGATTTCTCTTGAATTAATTAGGAATAATTATGGTTGGTTTAGCTATAGAAACAATTCCGTCGTCATAATCAGGAATCACTTCAATAATATAATAACGGCTAAAATTACCTAATCTTGTTTTACCAGAAAAACATGACTGATCTATACACAATTTTTCTTTATATCCAAATCTAAAATAAAGTGGTAATAGATAATAATCATTCCTATATATTGATCCTACTGTTAAGTCAATATTTATATGTGAAATTATTTAAATTCTTTGACATTTCAGTCAGATTTTGTTTTTAGCAAGTGATAGGAGTACTTTTACCGGATGTCGATTTTATCAATCACTACTAAGATAAAATACACTGAAAAAATATGATGAACTTCTTACGTTCGTATATTTTCCCGCCAATACACTTATAATCGATCTTCATTGACGTTCACCATATTCGATGCCATATTTCAATGAACCGAAGTACGAATCAGCAAAACGTCACCTTGGCTTGTTGAGTCTAAAAAAATGCATTATACATTAATAAAACTACTACACAAATTTATCCGCTATAACATTCTGTCACTATCGGATGTCCAACGATTTGATTTCTACTTAGTCATCTTTTTTCTTCATCCAATAGTACCTGCTCTTGTTATTTTAATAAATAAAATTTATGTTCGCTATTTACATATCGTAGTTAATTGTTTTGTTACGCTTTACGAATTTCTTTCACGTCCGCTGTAAAGGGTTGAAAAGTAATTTTACATAACAAACAGCAGATACCTTGAGTAGTTTTTACTAGAACCATACTTTTTCTGTTAGCTAATTTTAAAAATTCAACGAAGCCAGTTAAAATACCGATCTTTTTCCTTATTTGAATCTAATTGGCATGTCACAGCATCTCTATAAAGAGAAAAAAAGAAAAACGTCTTTGAATCTAGACGCATATTCTCCTCCTCCATTAACGGTTGCTGTGTCGCTTGCACTACTTGCACTACTATTGATATGTCATAAATCTAAAAACAACATTTTTCCATTCGTAAAAATGACTACTAAGTAGGTGAATTACTTTCCTATCGCATCAACCAGAACGAATAATCATAACTCAACCTCTTGCTTTACAAGCTGTTTTAATTGCAGGGCGTGACATCTAAACTTGTAGCAGTAGCGCTCGAAAAAGAAATCACAAACAAATATGGTGAAGTTGATTGCACATTTTGAATTCATTTTCTTATTGCTGTGATGGCATAAGTACTTCACGAGTTCCATTGTTCCCCATAGCACTAACCACACCAGCCGCTTCCATAGCTTCAACAATCCGTGCCGCTCGATTATATCCAATCTTAAATCGACGTTGAATACTTGAAATTGAAACTCGACGCGTACGCACGACCACTTCTACCGATTGATCATATAAAGGATCTTTTGTTCCTTTCTCATCTAGACGATCACCCAATGTTGCCCTCGCAAACCCACTTAAATCTCGGGTGCTCATTTGATCTAAAATTCCTTCAACATAATTTGGCTCACTGAAACTTTTTAGATATTCAGTGACACGGTGAACCTCTTCGTCATGCACATAAGGCCCATGCACTCGAACCGGTGCTCCCATACCTGGTGCTAAATACAATGAATCCCCTTGTCCCAATAATTGTTCAGCCCCTTGTTGATCTAAAATCGTGCGAGAATCTATTTTAGAAGAAACCTGGAAAGCAATGCGAGTCGGAATATTAGCTTTAATAAGTCCTGTAATTATATCCACCGATGGGCGTTGTGTAGCAAAAATTAGATGAATTCCAGCCGCCCGTGCCTTTTGCGCCAACCGCACAATTAATGTTTCCACCTTTTTACCAACCACTACTATCATATCCGCAAATTCATCTGCAATGATAACAATCTGTGGTAGTTCTTCCAGCAATTCAGGAATTTCTTCTTTTCCTTTTTGCAAAGGGTTCAGTAACGGTGTACCTCCTTTACTAGCTGCTTTCACTTTAATATTGTATCCTAAAATATGACGAACTCCCAATGAAGCCATAAGATGGTAGCGCCGTTCCATCTCCATCACACACCATCGTAACGCTGAAGCGGCATTTCTCATGTCAGTAACTACTGGTGTCAGTAAATGTGGAATTCCTTCGTAAACGGAAAGCTCTAACATTTTGGGATCAATTAAGATAAGACGCAATTGTTTGGGTGTCGCCTTATACAATAAACTCAATAATATAGCATTTAAACTTACTGATTTACCTGAACCAGTTGTTCCTGCTGCCAATAAATGAGGCATTTTTGCTAAATCAACAATAACGGGATGTCCACCAATATCCTTGCCTAAAGCAAGCGTTAGACTGGAACACGCATTTTGATATTGCTTGGTAGCCAGTACTTCATAAATTGTAACAACTTTCCGATGCTTATTCGGTAATTCCAAACCAATCACGGATTTACCAGGAATGACCTCAACAACACGGACACTAAGCACAGATAATGAACGCGCTAAATCTTTTGCTAGATTCGTTACCCGACTAACTTTTGTTCCTGCTGCCAGTTGTAACTCAAAACGAGTAACTACCGGTCCAGGATGAACTGCAACTACTTTGGCTTGAATATTAAAATCTGCTAACTGCAATTCCACGTCTTTTGATTTTTGTTGTAGTTCTTCTTTAGAATAATTCAAAATATGATCATGTAGTGGTTTGTGCAGTAAAGAAAGTCTGGGTAGCACTGCTGAACTTTTAAACCGAGGAGATCTAAATTCGCTGTCCATAACTTCAAGTTTTGGTGGTTCTGTAATGTTAGGTTTTATGACGTTAATGGCTGGATCTGAAAGAAAATCTGGTTTAATTTTTTTCATTTCCCGGACTGTTACTATTTTATTAAAATTATCCACTGGCAACAAACATTGGAATACATTCCCCCATGCAATTTCACGTAGTTGCATCACACACCATTTAATTAATTTTATAACAACACTACTTAGAGATTTTAAAATCTGGAACCAAGAAAGCCCAGAAAATAATGTGAAACCAATCAATATAACAGTAATTAAAATCAATGTAGTTCCCACAGAACCAAAGATAGGAAGTAACATATGTGCAATCACGGTTCCAACAATACCTCCGGCATTAAAAGGTAAATGTGGTAAAAATTTTGGCAAATGAAGAGTAGTTAAAACAGAACTCGACAATAATACCAACAAAAAACCTACGAAACTCAAGCTTACCAAAGAAAATTTAATAATAGAATTTTGGTTTTCCTCATGACACTTACGAAAGTAAATCCACGCAGTAAATGAAATTATAAAGGGAAATGTATACGCTAAATAACCTACTGTATATAGGGTAATGCTAGATACCCACGCACCAGCACGCCCTCCTGCATTGGTCACCGTTTTAACAACAACACTATCGGGCCAGATAGAATCTGATTTGTGATAACTTAATAAAGCAATCAAGAGAAAAGTGGAAAATGCGACCGCCAGAATAAGACACCCTTCTCGTAGACGATAACGTAGCTGAATATATGTAACTCCTTTTGTTTCATTTACCGATTTTTTTCTTTTACATTGTTTCAATTATTCTTCCTCCTACTCTTAAGATTTGCAATATAAGATTTGCAACAGTAGCACTACTTAGTGAGTTTAGTTAATATTATACGTTTGAATATCATTAACAAATACCGAAGGCACTATGAATAAAATGAATAAACAACACTATCGTCTTATTATTTTAGGATCTGGACCCGCTGGTTATACAGCAGCTATTTACACCGCTCGTGCCAATCTCAGACCAGTTGTAATCACTGGTATCCAACAAGGTGGACAACTCATGACAACGACTGATGTTGACAACTGGCCAGGTGAAGAAGTATCTGGATTGCAAGGTCCTCAACTAATAGAAAGAATGCAACGCCATGCAGAACGTCTTAATACACAATTTATTTTTGACCATATATATAAATCCGATTTAAATAAGCGTCCTTTCATACTCACTGGTGACATTGCTACTTACACCTGTGATGCTTTAATCATCGCTACCGGTGCTTCTGCCCGTTATTTAGGATTACCTTCTGAAAAAGCTTTTATAGGAAAAGGTATTTCTACGTGTGCCACTTGTGATGGATTTTTTTATCGTGGCAAAAAAGTTGCTGTCGTTGGTGGTGGGAACACAGCCGTTGAAGAAGCTCTTTATCTTTGTCATATCGCTTCTCATGTAACTTTAATTCATCGGCGAAATAAATTACGTGCTGAAAAAATGCTAATAGAACAATTAAATAAGAAAGTTGACGAAGGAAATATTACGATTGAATGGGATCATATGATTGAAAAGATCTTAGGTAATGCACAAGGCGTAATCGGTATACGTATTAAAAATATTAGAGACGAAAAAACTAAAGATGTTACTGTTAACGGTTTATTTGTCGCCATTGGTCACGATCCCAACACAAAAGTATTCAAAGGACAATTAGAGATGAAAGAATCCGGGTATCTGAAAGTAATATCTGGGCTAGAAGGCAATGCTACTGCCACTAGCATCCGTGGTGTTTTTGCTGCCGGCGATGTAGCGGATCGTGTTTATCGTCAAGCTGTCACCGCTGCAGGCATGGGATGCATGGCAGCATTAGACGTGGAACGATATTTAAATCCACTATAAGCAAGTGAGTCGCGCCGCGCTTCTATGTCCTACAATCTATACCCTACAGTCAGCGATATGCCTTTATTCAATGTGTTAAAATTAAAATCCTACATCTTGTTAATCATGACTGACTCTTCAAAAGCAGCATCTAACCACGCGCATTTTTATAAATTGAAATTACTTACTTAGATTTAAAATCTCTCATTTCCATCATTTTATGATGGTTCTGAATGTATTTTGCCAATGTTCTTCTTAAATCTAATATCACGATATTATGTTAACCTCGTGAAAATCATATCTCAGTGATCCAAGACGTCTATATATCATATCTTAGCTGATTAGTTTTTCTAAATTGTATTCCAGAGAGAGATGAGAAGGTACGTCCCACGCTTATTCGCGACACCTAAATAGCTATTATGTTACTGCTCAAAAGTCGCTTAAATTCCTTATAAAAATAGCGGAACCAACATGCTGCATACTATTTTCTATGCACTACTCTATAAATAAACATTCCATGTTATTTCAAGCATCTTAACTATTTTTTATTCATTGTGATATCCCTGAGTTTCACACACTCCTCTTCTGTATCCGCATCATCCATACTAATATTTTAATTAAAATGTTAATATTAACATTTTTATGTCAATATTTTTGAAAAATCATCAGAATCCATTGATTGTAAGAAATATTTCAGGCATTATGACGTCTCATAACTTTTATTAAAACTTATGCCAAAAGAAGAATCTATCGAAATGCAAGGAGTTGTGATCGATTCACTACCTAACACAACCTTTCGGGTTAGGCTTGAAAATGGCCATGTTGTGACTGCCCATATTTCTGGGCGAATGCGTAAGCATTATATTCGCATCTTAATAGGTGATGCAGTGACAGTCGAACTAACGCCTTATGACTTGACTCGAGGTCGAATCGTGTATCGCGAAGCTGGTTGGAAAAAATCATTTGAAGAATAATCACTCTAGCAGCTCTAAAAGTGTTTTTATTACATTAAATGTATCGCTCTTTAGTAATGAGAATAACAGTCAACTCTAAACAGATGTTATCGTGTGGAGATTAATGACATAAGCTTAATGCCCACCACGGCGTATTTTACGCTTTTTGCATATAACGAATCACTGCTTCTCCAAATTGCGCAGTACTAACTGCCTTAGTTTCATCCATCAAACGAGCAAAATCATAAGTCACTATCTTATTATTAATAGCGCCTTCAATGCCCTTAATAACAAGGTCGGCGGCTTCTTTCCACTGCATATAACGCAACATCATTTCTGCCGATAAAATCAACGAACTAGGATTAGCCTTGTTTTGTCCAGCATATTTCGGTGCAGTGCCATGCGTGGCCTCGAAAACCCCAATGGTATCACTTAAATTAGCTCCAGGTGCAATACCAACACCACCTACTTCAGCAGCAAGCGCATCAGAAATATAATCACCATTTAAATTCAAAGTAACAATTACGCTATATTCAGCTGGACGTAATAAAATTTGTTGCAAAAAAGCATCAGCAATAATATCGTTAATAACAATCTCTTTATTGGTTTTTGGATTTTTGAGAACATACCAGGGGCCGCCATTGATCGGTTTTGCTCCATACTCCTTAATAGCTACCTTATATCCCCATTCTTTAAAAGCTCCCTCTGTAAATTTCATGATATTACCTTTATGGACCAACGTGATCGAATCACGGTTATTATCAATGGCATATTGTATAGCGCGACGTACCAGACGAACTGTTCCTTCTTCAGAAATAAGTTTAATACCAATGCCTGCTGTTTTAGAAAAACGAATTTTTTTCACATCCATTTCCTTTTGAAGAAAAGAAATCAGTTTTTTTGCCCCAGGACTCCCTGCTGGCCACTCAATACCAGTGTAAATATCCTCCAAATTTTCCCGGAAAACCACCATATTGACTTTTTCAGGCATTTTAATAGGACTAGGTGCACCATGAAAATAACGCACAGGACGAAGACATAAATAGAGATCTAAATCTTGTCGCAGTGCCACATTTAAGGAACGAATACCGCCACCAACAGGAGTGGTCAGTGGTCCTTTTATCGCAATTTGAAACTCCCTAATGGCTCGTAAGGTTTCGTCAGGTAACCAAAAACCATTTCCATAAATTTTTGTTGCCTTTTCTCCAGCATAAACTTCCATCCACTCAATTTTGAGTTTTCCTCCATACGCCTTATCCACTGCTGCATCCACAACTTTTTTCATAATTGGAGTAATATCCACTCCAATACCGTCTCCTTCAATAAAAGGAATAATTGGGTGTTCAGACTTTTTTTCTTTGTTAATTACAATCTTCTCACCTTGTATGGGTATTTTGATATATTTATAGGTCATAGACTTATTTCCAGCAGCTAAAGTTTCAATTCATAATTTTTACTATTCATCTTCGTCATTTGTCGTCAAGCTATCGGTAACAATGGTAAATTTATCGTAAGTAATATCACAAAATTAACATTGCACGCCATAGCTAAAAAACGATACCTTTTGTCAACTACTTTACAATAAGCTTTCATAACTAATTCATAGCAACTCGTGGCATAGCAATGCATATTTTAACATCAATAAGCTGAGGTCCAGACGAATGAAAATCTACCAATCTACTAGATACAATCATTATCCCGTAATATCTTATCATTGTAGAATCGACAAATTTAAAAAATTCTAGGCAAACAAGCAGATCTATTTTCTCATATAAGTTTGGCATACATCAAGCAGCTATTATTTAAGAATGGGCCAAGGCTCAGAACAACGCCATCCTGCAACAGCTATGATACTCCAAACCTTTTAGATACTTTATTTAGTTGCTGTGCATCCAACATCCAATATTATCTAAACAAATCAGTTAAATACCTTAAGGCCTTTATGAAAAGTAACATGCCCCCTATACAATACTATAATGTGACGTGCCTATAGAGTAATCTATCCTTCTTTCATTTAATTTAAATGCATATCCTTCTAAATTTTTGTTTTGGAGTATCATTAAATCAAATAGAAATATGAACTTTATTTCATTTTCTCATTTCATAACCAAACCAATTTAATCTTCTTTGTTATAATATATTTATTATTTTTTAGAAATTTATAAAAATAAGTTTCCCATGAAAATAATAATCGCGAATTTTTCAGAAAAATCAATATAATTAATACGTTTCTCCACAGAGAGTTACCAGTTATTTTTTTACTTTCATCAAATTGCTTTTAATCCAATACCAAAAACTCAAAAGCTTTCTATTGCCATAAATTTCGCTATCAACCAACGCAGGAAGAACCCCTACCGTGCAACATTTGCATGTACAAGCGTTCTTATTTTTCCTGTGTGTCTGTGCTATAGCCAAATATACCCATGCCACACACTCCGTGATAATTTCATCCTCTTTAAAATCTGTTATTCCTAACTATATATACTATAAGGTGTATCACGTGAGGTATATCTAAATAAGTAATTGGTCTACACCTAGAGTGCCCGGAGCCGGATTTGAACCGGCATAGGATTTAATTCCCGGGGGATTTTAAGTCCCCTGCGTCTACCAATTTCGCCACCCAGGCACGGAAAGATAGAAGAATACCCAGCCTAATTTCTTCAAGCACAAGGCTGGAGTCGGAATCGAACCGACGTACACGGCTTTGCAGGCCGCTGCATAGCCACTCTGCCACCCAGCCATATCACAAGGGGAGATAGTAATATAGCCTACTCTCTAATTTGACTCAATCAAATTCTAATCCTTTTCACTTTGCTTAATGATATCATGTTTATCCCAGCTAACGTTGCAGTTTAAATTAAAGTGTAAAATAGTCAGTGAAATAATAAGCTGATTACTTAACAAGAACTTAATAAGAAACAGCAAGTTGATTTTTATCACAGAAGCTACAAAGTTAAAGCTACCCTTATTTATAACTATTCCTTTTCTTCAGATAATTGGAGAATTTCATGACTTCAAACAGAAATAACACAATAAAACCAAAAACTGGCAAACGGGTTAATAGTTCAAATAATTTAAAAGCATTTTATAAATTTTCCGATCCAATTTCCGCTATACAACACCCTATTCAAAATACTCTATTACAATCGCATATCAATACAATATTTCCCTTATTTTCTCTCAAATGGAGAGTTCTATTCTTTGAGATTACTACAAAGAAAACCAATATAAATTAGATTACATATCTGAGCGGGAAACGAGATTCGAACTCGCGACCCCAACCTTGGCAAGGTTGTGCTCTACCAACTGAGCTATTCCCGCGTCTGTGATCAGAAAGGAGATTTTTTTAAGTTTGGCTTCTAGAACTACAAACCATAAGCCAATTAATTGGTTATTATTACTGCTCGCGACGCATTGTCAAGTCTGGCCAAGCAACTTTTAAATAAATAACCATCGTCCAGACAGTTAATATTGCAGCAACCCAGAATAGAATAACACCACTTGCTAACACTAGTGGATCTGAATTGGGCGTGTACCATATTAATAGGATTAAAGCGACCATCTGCAGAGCTGTTTTGATTTTTGACAAAAAAGTAACGGCGATACTCATTTGCTTCCCTAATTCGGCCATCCATTCACGCAGCGATGAAATAATGATTTCTCGACAAATAATAACAGCACCAGGAATTGCCAAATAGGCAACATAATTGTCCCTAACAACGAACATTAAAGCAACACTTACCAATAACTTGTCAGCTACTGGATCTAAAAAAGCGCCAAAATCTGTCATCTGCGATAAACTTCTGGCTAGATATCCATCTAACCAATCGGTAATTGCAGCTAGAATAAAAATAATCGCGGCAACGGGATGAGCCCAGCGAAAAGGTAAATAATAAAAAAGACCGAAAATAGGAATAGCGGACAGACGAAGAAGCGTAAAAAGCGTCGCGACATTCATATTATCAGATTCTACGGTGATTCACTCAGAGGTCAAGTGAAATACTTCATAAATCAATTCTGATAATTTCTTCAACATTTGCTTTCCGCAGCCCTTGCAGTCCTCCAAAATATTTTAATAACTCCTGCCAACGCTTAGGACTAATTACTCTAAATTATTGCAAAGAGGATTTCACACGATTAAAAAGTTTCTCCCATTTTACCCTTTGATCAGACTCTTGTACTATTGCCAGTAAAATTAAGATGATGACCATTTACCGTAGAAAAGCCGTGCTATAACATCTCTACATTCAGTACCTGAACTATTATTGCATCGCCGATAGTATTTCTTGATAGCCCCTTCCAATCCCAAGAATTACACAAGATCCTATTGCTAATGCTCCAGAAGTATGACTAATACACAGAGCATTTAATTCGAAAAACGTATTTTCTGAGCCAAATTCCGAAGAAAGTACTTGCTTTAGGTATTAGAGTACAACTACATATTGCCATTTTTCGTATAATACCGCATTCTGGTCATCAATTATCAATGCTCGATTTAAAGCAGATGCCAAGACTTCTTAAATCCATCACTTATCAGTTAAACACTTACTCGTTATCATTTTCGTCCTGAACCTCCTATGCCACTATATTTCTGTAACCCCATTCTGACGCATGTTTAAGCAAGATAGGAATCAGCTATTTTCTAAATATAAGTAATCGCATTATTTTGAGATTTTTAAAAAATTTAATTGAAATTCCTAAATATTAAAAATGTGATTATCTTTTTCAGATATTGATCCTGTAAGAAAAACCTTGGAAGATTATCGTTTACAGTTACCGAACTGTCTAGCATTGCAGCCAGTATGGAATAGCTTCGGGCAACGAAATACCATCTACTTATAATTGTTAATTAATTATAAGAAAAATGAAAATCTCCTTTTTTTTTCCTGAAACAGGAGCTAAAGCAAACACCTTAAGGCTTTAAGGCGCTTTTTCTTTAATGCGGGAAAACCTCTCTCTCAGAAGTAATGCGTAAAAACTATCGGAGAGAGAGGGATTCGAACCCTCGATGGAGTTTTCACCCCATACTCCCTTAGCAGGGGAGCGCCTTCAACCTGCTCGGCCATCTCTCCTCCATTAGATTAGCTCTAATTTCGGGTTCTTAATTTTTAACTTAATTATAATTTCAATACTTTCGAAAGCACCCTACCTTAGTAATAGAGAATATGATAGCCGCCCAAATTAAGGATGTTAACACGCAAACGAATTAACAAATTCCTGCTAGATAAAAATACATCGAGAGAATTGTAGAAGTTGATATCTATATTTAATCTATCTTATCTTCTCGAGCTTATCCCTACAATCTTATTCCTACAATTTGCTGAAGCAAATACCAACTTCGCTAGTAACGAAGTTACAGGTTCAGTCAGATTCAATAGTCTTTTGGACAGTTTTGCCTTCCAACTTCGTTAGTCTTTCTTGTTGAATACGTTCATAAATTTCTTCGCGATGGATAGAAATTTCTTTCGGTGCATCTATCCCTAGACGAACTTGATTACCTTTAACTCCAAGCACTGTCACTTTGACATCGTCTCCAACAATCACCGACTCGCTAACACGTCTTGTTAGAATTAACATATTCCTCTCCTTTTTTGAGGAATCCCTACCACAAGCCTTCTTTGCGCAACTTCTCTATAATTAGCTTTAGTACACAATTGAAGTTACGGCTTACTAGTTGCCTACTAGTAAAGGCTTTGAAATAATATAGGAATTTACTGAAAAATCAAGTAATTTCTTTTTTCAGTGTAAACTACAAAGATTTCACACTTATACTTTTAACACCCTTTTACGAGAAAATTTGACTGATCTAGCTTGAAAGCTGAATGGAGAGTGCGAGCGCTAAGATCAATAAATTTCTCATCGATTACCGCAGAGATCTTGATTTCCGTCGCTGTAATTAGGTGAATATGAATTCCTTCCTTACCTAGTGCACTGAACATATGAGAAGCAATTCCGGCATGAGAACGCATACCAACACCCACAAGAGAAATTTTCGCTACGGCATCACTACCCAATACTTCCCATGCATTTAATTCAGAGGCCACTTGCTTCATAATCAAAAAAGATTTTACATAATCATCACGTTGTAACGTAAAACTAAAGTCAATTTTAGTATCAGTGGTGGGTACATTTTGAACAATCATATCAACTTCGATATCTGCTTTACTGAGTGGGCTTAAAATATGGCTCACCAATCCTGGTCTTTCAGGTATGCCCTGAATAGTGAGTTTCGCTTGTCGTCGATCAAGAGCAATGCCAGAAACTAATGGTCGCTCGGCGGCTGCATTATGCTCAAAGGTAATTAATGTTCCCGGACTTTTTCGTAAACTTGATAATACACGTAATGGTACTTTATATTTACCAGACAATTCGAGACAACGATTTTGCAAAACTCTTGCGCCCAAACTGGACATTTCCATCATCTCCTCAAATGTAATTTGAGGAATACGCTGAGCTTGTGGGACTACTTTTGGATCACTGGTATAAACCCCATCGACATCAGTGAAAATTTGACATTCATCGGCCTGTAACGTTGCTGCTAGTGCAACTGCGGTGAGGTCCGAGCCACCGCGCCCCAAGGTGGTGATCTCACCCGTTTCACTAATCCCTTGGAAACCAGCAACAACAGGAACACAACCATCTTGTAAGTCGTGACATAAAATTTCTGGATCGATATCTACAATACGCGCTTTCCTATGTTTATTGGTTGTGTGTAAAGGAATTTGTGCAGCTGTATAAGAACGTGCAGGACAATTTCTCGCTTCTAGAGCCATGCTTAATAAGGCAGCCGACATTTGCTCACCGGTTGAAATCAGGACGTCATATTCACGTAAATTAGAATCAGAAATTGTTTGAGCTAATTTAATAAGGCGATCTGTTTCACCATACATAGCGGAAACTACCACCACCACAGCATGTCCTTCCTGGCGTGCCTCGGAAATGATGCGAGCTACATTTTGGATCCTTTCTATATTTGCAACGGAACTTCCACCGAATTTTTGAACGATTAATGACATAAGTTATTCTTCTAATTTATCCCATTCGCGTTTTAATCCATTCGGAAACGAATTGGAGCGCTTCTTCTAATCGCTCAGGAGAATTGCTACCCCCTTGTGCCATATCAAGACAACCACCGCTACGTCCTCCGATTTTTTCTGCAATGGGTGCTAATAGTTCTGTAGCACTAAAATATGCTAAGCAATTCCTAGTAACTCCCGCTACTAATTGTACATGCTTACCTTCTTTAAGGGCTAATACAATCGCCGCTTTTTCCAATTTTTGTTTCAATTGTTTCACAATAGAGCGTAGGGTATTACAATTAATCCCATTTAATTGGATAGCAAGTACTTTTATTCCTTGGATATCTATCATCTTTTTTGATAAACTTTCCAGTTTCTGATAAAATACCTGCTGTTTTAGTTTTATTAATTCTTTCTGTTGGTTATGATGATTTTCTAACAATTGATCCAACTTGTTGATTAAATTATTTCGGTTTGTTTTAAGTAAACCACTTAATGTTTGCAGTTGCTCTTCTTCAGACTCAATATACGCTGTGGCTGCTTGTCCAGTCACCGCTTCAATACGACGAACACCAGACGCACAACCTGACTCAGAAATAATTTTAAAAAGACCAATTTCTCCCGTTTGTTTTATATGTGTCCCTCCACAAATTTCTGTCGAAAAATGTCCCATCTCGAGTACTCTCACCACTCCTTCATATTGCTCTCCACATAACGTAAGTGCTCCTACCTCTTTTGCTTTTTTCACTGTCATCACTTTTACATTTGAAACCAAATTAGCTTGGATCTGTTGATTAATTAATCGTTCCACTGCGTATAATTCTTGCCTTGTCATCGTGTTAGGATGAGAAAAATCGAAGCGCAAACGCTTAGCTTCCACTAATGAACCTTTCTGCATAACATGCTCACCCAACACGCGCCGCAAAGCTTCATGCAGTAAATGTGTAGCTGAATGATTTCGCATGACATCTAAACGCGAACTATCAATTTTAGCATAAACTTTTTGGTTAACTTGCAACTTCCCCTTAATGACTTCACCTAGGTGCAAATAAACGATGCCTTGTTTGTGAGTATCTTTAACACGAAAATGACCACCCTCAAAAAATAAATAGCCTTGATCTCCAATTTGTCCACCTGATTCTGCATAAAAAGGTGTGCGATCCAGTACAACGATCCCTCTTTTACCCTCGCATAAAGCACTAGTCGGTTTATCATCTTGCAGTAGGGTGATGACTCGAGCTTCAGATTCAAACGTTTCATAGCCAACGAATTCAGTTTTTCCACTAATATACACCGTTTGTGTATGATTAATGCTAAAATGACGAGCTTGCTGTGATTGTTCACGTTGACATTTCATAGCTTTATTAAAACCTGCATAATCTACGGAAAATCCACGCTCTTTGCCAATATCAGCAGTCAAATCTGGAGGAAAACCAAATGTATCATATAACTGGAAAACTATCTCACCTGGGATGTTACGCGATGACAACTTCGATAGTTGATGATCTAAAATTTTAAGACCTTTCGATAAGGTTTTGGAGAATTGCATTTCTTCTTGCTCAATCACTTGTTCAATTAAAAGTTGAGCTTTAGAAAACATTGGATAAGCATCGTCCATGACTTCAACCAATGGTCCTATTAATTTATGAAAAAAAGGTTCTTGTTGTCCTAATTTATATCCGTGGCGAACTGCACGTCGAATAATCCGTCGTAAAACATAACCTCTTCCTTCATTTGAAGGAACAACACCATCACTAATCAGGAAAGCCGAAGAACGAATATGGTCAACAATGACACCCATAGATGTATTTCGAAAGTCATTTTTTCCTACTAGCTTACCCAATACTTTTAATAAAGACTGAAATAGACTAATATCATAATTATCATGAACTCCTTGCATGACCGCAGCAATGCGTTCTAGTCCCATGCCTGTATCAACGCAGGGCTTCAATAAGGGATGTAATTTTCCATTTAAGTCTTTGTTATATTCCATAAACACTAAGTTCCAAATTTCTACGTAACGATCGCCGCCAGCGCTTGGACTTCCTGGAGGCCCTCCGATTACCTCTGGACCATGATCATAAAATATTTCTGTACAAGGTCCACAAGGTCCTACATCCCCCATTTGCCAAAAGTTATCCTTCTCACTACAACGAGAAAAACGCGTAGGGTCTATTTTCATTTCTTTTAGCCAAATAGACTCACTTTCATAATCATTACGAAACACTGTTATCCACAAACGTTCTTTTGGTAATTCTAAAACTTCTGTTAAAAAGTACCAGGCATATTCAATTGCTTCGCGTTTAAAATAATCGCCAAAGCTAAAATTCCCAAGCATTTCAAAAAAGGTATGATGGCGCGCGGTATATCCTACATTTTCTAAATCGTTGTGTTTTCCTCCTGCACGCATACAACGCTGCACAGAAACAGCTCGTTGATAGGGACGGGTCTCAATACCTAAAAACACATCTTTGAATTGCACCATACCTGAATTAGTGAATAGCAAAGTTGTATCGTTTGTTGGTACTAGTGAACTACTTGGCACAACTTCATGATCTCGTTGTCTAAAATAGTCAGTAAATATTTTTCGCAGTTTATTGCTATTCAGATATATCGGCATTCTCTCTATAAACCTTATCCAACGATAAATTAATGCAACATCAGAAAGGCGCATTGTGTTAAAAAATGCATCTGACCTTGAGATGTTTGTTGCATTGAATTATGATACTTCACTGCGCCGAAGTTTGAATAGTAGTTCTCAGTAAAATTATTCATCTTGAACCAGACTACGACAATCAGTGAAGTATCATAGTCTACTCTACTACTGCAGTTCTATCGCAATACAAAGAAAATTGGAGTCTATTTGATAATAGACTACCCATCATGTTATGTTATATACAGAACCTTCACATAATGCTCATCGCTTTAAAATTATCTCTAGATAATACATTGTCCCTAGATAAATGATGAGAGACAGGATAACACAGTCTCTATTTTCCAGTATAAGAACCTACTTTAGTGTTTCGCACATACTTAGAAATACAAATAACACACAATAGTACATGTTGCATAAGTTTATCACTTTGTTGCAACATCCTTAGAAGTTTTCAAAGATTCTTTCAATAATAATTTTTCACGCAAATGGCCTTCAATTTCTTCTGCAATATGCGGATTTTCCTTCAAGAATTGACGAACATTTTCTTTGCCTTGACCAATACATGACCCATTGTAACTATACCAAGCACCTGCTTTTTCAATGAGATCATTTTTAACACCGAGATCAATTAATTCACCTTCCTGAGAAATACCAAGCCCGTAGAGAATATCAAATTCCACTTGACGAAACGGTGGCGCAACTTTGTTTTTAACTACTTTAACACGAGTCTCACTACCCATAATTTCTTCTCCCTTTTTAATAGAACCAATGCGACGGATATCCAACCGAACAGATGAATAAAATTTAAGTGCGTTACCACCAGTTGTGGTTTCTGGATTGCCAAACAGTACTCCAATTTTCATACGTATTTGGTTAATAAATATCACTAAAGTATTAGATTTTTTTATATTTGCAGTCAATTTACGTAATGCTTGTGACATCAAACGAGCTTGCGAGCCCATATGAAAATCACCCATGTCACCCTCGATTTCCGCTTTAGGGGTTAGAGCTGCTACGGAATCAACAACAATTACATCGACGGCTCCTGATCGCACCAGCATATCAGTAATTTCTAAGGCTTGCTCACCTGTATCTGGTTGCGACACTAATAATTCATCTATTTTGACGCCCAGTTTTTCAGCATATATCGCATCCAAGGCGTGTTCCGCATCCATAAACGCGGCTGTACCTTGCATTTTTTGACACGAAGCTATGGTTTGTAAGGTGAGTGTTGTTTTACCAGATGCTTCTGGCCCATAAATTTCTACCACACGACCTCTGGGCAATCCCCCGACTCCTAACGCAATATCTAGACCTACTGAACCAGTTGAAATAACTTCAATATCTCGTACGAGACCGGGATCTCCTAATCGCATTACCGACCCTTTTCCAAATTGACGTTCAATTTGTGATAAAGCGACACCTAGTGCTCTAGTACGATCTTCCATTCTTAGCCCCTTACTATATCTAATCAACAATAAATTCTAACACTATATTATTAACCCATCCCATCACTTATTAATCATCACTTTGCAATCAAGTTATAAAAATAATGCATGACTATCAAAATGTACTATTCCATGAACACATACTATACGCTATCATGTAAACTATCTTTCAACTAATTTAACTAACCATTTAATTAACCATTTAATGCATAATTAATTGAAGAATCACAGACACGATGCGCCAATTTTCAAAAAAAAAACTTTTCGATATTCTATAAAACCACCCTTGTTTGCAATAGCAACCCACACCGTGCCAACTAGTTTGTCTTTCCTTATACTTCTTGGTCCCGCAACGTCCGTAATACTCACAGTAATACTTGTATTGCTTCTTTTTAATACACCTAATACCATTTCACGTGCCACTACTTCGCTGACTGCACCTTCCTTTTTGATTAATTTAAAATTGGCACCTAGGAATTTTGTTTTGGATTTATTGTTATAAGTAACAAATCCACAATCAAACCAGGCCAAACTACCAGAAACGCGCGTAATAATTTGACGAAACCCACCACCAGTGCATGATTCTGCCACAACTAATTTAAGTCCCTTAGCTTTTAAAGCAAAACCTAATCGATGACTTAAAAGGGTAATTATTAAGATGCATGCATAAAACTCTATAGTTCACTCCATAGTTCAAAGAAACATTACTATCTATCCTGCTAAGCAGGAATTTTAAGATAATAGCAATACTGCTTGGAGATCACCAGATTTTCACCAGGCTTTCTAAACATGAATTTTACGGGTAAGTAGTAATGAAAAAAATACAAACCGTTCTAGAGTATACTAGATATACCTATATTATGATACACCAATATTTGAGTATTTAAAGTAAACAAAATCCTGATCTTTCAGGGTCTTACCCACCTCCTGGAATCTTATTAGTACAGAGAACTGTATGCATTAATTTACTCTACTTTAGTTTATACTCTACTAATAACGACGTCCATTTCCATCATCATCGTAGACTATCTGATAAAATAGCTTGACTTGGTGAATTAGCCATTTTGAATAACCAGTTCTATTATCTATGTCAATGCTACAAGAGACCCTATGGTAAGTAAAGATATTTACATCATTACTTCTAAATACAGTTCCGACGAAGAAGCCCTACTAACTCGGTATTGATAATGCACACTACTATAATCATTTTACAGTAGTCATTTACAGAGCAACAGAAGAAAGATATAATTTCCCATCGGATAAATGAACAAAATTACGGCAGGACAAGCAGCCATTTAATTTTAGACTTATCTGTTGACTTGATTAACTGCAATATGAGCAAAAATATCAATGCTCATTTTTCAGATCGCTTGCCAGATATATCCGATCACGTCAATGTCTTCCAGAATATCTTCTTTTAATTATCCATCTTTTTACAAATCTGTAATTTTTTAAGTGGTGGTAAATCAGTTAAATTCTTTAAGTTAAAGTAATCCAAAAAATATTTAGTCGTACAAAATAAACGAGGTCTGCCAAGCACATCACGATATCCCGAAACTTTTATCCATCCACGATCCAACAATTTTTTTACAATATCCGAACCTACCGATACACCGCGCATTTCTTTGATTTCCCCGTAAGAAATTGGTTGATTATAAGCAATGCACTGGTTTTTTCTTCCATAGTTGTTGCAACCACGAAGAAAAATCTTTTTTGTTTGAAAACGATATCCACTTGCGACTTCCTGTAACTCTATACTTCGATCCTGATAGTCTCCTTTGAGTTCGGATAACAAGTTTTTTATTTCAGTTATTGAAGGTAAATCACATTTGTCAAATAATTGCTGTAATCGACTTATCGTTAAAGGTTCAGCAGAAGTAAATAATGCTGCTTCAAGAATCAATTTCCGATTCACTTCGACCATAGTTTATCTTTTAGCATAAATATAAATGGGCGCAAACGGTTTATTTTGAATAAACTCAATAACTGATTGACGAATTAATTCTAAAATAGCAATCAAAGTTACCACCACTCCCACTCGTCCTTCTTTTTCTGTAGATAAACTAGTAAACAATATAAAATTTTCTTTTTTGATATATTGATAAAACGCAAGACATCCGTTTCTGGACGGATAAAGGCTCTCGTGCAATCGCATGTGCACTATAAAGTGAGGCCCGTTCTGAAACTTTCTTAAATGCTTTTAGCAATTCTGATAATGCGATCTTTGAACATACTGCTATTGGCGATATTATTGGTGGCATCGCGGCATCTGCAATGAATACATCTCGTTCAATGCGTGGTAAATTGTCTAATGCACAAGCCACTTTTTTATGACGCTCATGCTTCTGTAGACGATGTATTAATCTGACGCGTGGATCATTAATCTCATTTTTTTGCTCCTATCGCTGGTTGAAGCAACAAAAGCTGAGATTTGATCTCAGCTAGCGTAGCTGCCATCACTAAATATTCAGCAGCAAGTTCAACTTGCATTTCTCGCACAAGATATACAAACTGAATATATTGTCGGGTGATTTCCGCAATTGGGATATCCAGAATATCGATGCTACGTCTCTGTGATAAAATAGAGCAGGAGATCGAGTGGTCCTTCAAACGCCTCGAGGAACACTAGTAGTGCATCAGGTGAAACATAAAGATCTTCCGGCAATCGAGTCATCCGTCGACCAGATATTTTAATATTCCATGCTAATGTACAACTAACATCTTTTTGATCTTCCACAATTTAGTTCACTATTATTGCTTAGGACTAAGCACAGCACTCTGATATTGTCTCATAATACTCTTTACATGTCAATTAGGCTATTTCTTTTTTAACGTACGGTAGACTTTTCCTTCCTTTCAAACAAAGGTGTTTCAGATTAGGATAATTTCAATAAAAAACTATATTGCTACCAGACTTAAAAGAGGGCTGAAGAGCTTTTCAAATATTCCTCCTAGTTCTCCTTATTTATTGACATGCATCCATTAAATCCGATATCGATCTTCCTCAATTTAATTCACACTGGTTATATTTTAGCTATTAATAGGCCAAATGATAGTTTGATCAATTCAACTGTTGAATGAATAGGGCCTACTATTAGTAAGTAATAATGATGGAAGATGTATGACAGGGTATAGCAGAATTTTCATCAGTTTTTCAATTATGGGATAACGATAACCAGCTAAAATAAAATGATTTGTTCGTTTGTACACTGTTTTATTTTTCACTGATCTAATTGACAACTGTAATCATGCTACCTCAGTTTATCTATAAATATCGTATTTTGATGCAGAATTCTCTTTTCTTTCTTCTATATTTACTCAATATTTAATAAGCATAATGCTCAATTAAAAAACTTCTCAGTTTTATAATAGGGATACGTGATTTCTATGGTATTACATTTAGGAAGCCAAAATTTCTTAGAAAAACACAAGTAGCGGACAAAAACATAAGGATCTCTCACATATATGTTTCCACATAATAATCGTAAATAACAGAATGAGATTATCAATCTGGGATTATCAATCTGCGCGTATAAGCAGCAATTTATGACAAATCTCGGTATATAAAATAATAAAGATGAATATTTTATATATCTGCGGAATAAACAATTTATTTTAAGCGCTTTAATCTTAATTTCATAATCTATATTCTAAAAAATATCATGCGATTTTATCGAAAAAATACAAACATCCTCAACTTTAATCACTTTCATGACACGCTTTCATCAGACGTTATTATAAGTACACGGATATACGAATTGTTGTCATAACTTAGTAGGAATATAATACCGTTTTATTCTAGAAAAATAGAACAAGATCATTGTTGATGGAATTTTTATTTTAATTGTGTTTTCGTCATTTATTTTTTATTGCTTACAAATTTTGTGGCATTTATGTTGCTATAGCCGTAATAATGACAACATCAGCCTTTCAAGTTGGCGCCCATTGGATTCGTTTTCATCGATTTGAAAAATTTCACGTAATGACCTTAACTTTTATTTTACTATTAGGCGGATGTACTTTCATTTTCTACAAAGCTATTTTTATTAAATGGAAACCCACTATTGTGTACTGGATATTCTCAATTTTTTTATTACAAAGCTATTTTCTAAAAAACATACCTTTATCTACCAAATATTTAAAAGAAAAATTGATTTAAAGGAAAAATTGCACTACCTGCAAAAATTTGGTCTCGTTTAAATTTAAGTTGGGCGTTATTTTTTCTGGTTCTCGGTATTTTAAATATAGTCGCTGTCTACTACCTTAGTACTAAGGCATGGATTAATTTTAAATTTTTTGTTACATCTGGACTTATATCAATTTTTATTATTGAACAAGCTTTTTATATTGCTCGACATGCGTTGCAAAATCCAAAAATAGACACCTGCTAATATACTACACCATTAAATATTTTGACTTTTATGAAAATTAAGAAGACGATCTTATAGCTATCACAATGTGCAACCAAAACGTTTACAATAATTAAAATTGCTCTATAATCAAGAGAAAATTGATTTTTAATTATAGTTTTTTACTCAATGAAGATGGGAAAACTCCATTACCAGTATCCAAATTATCAAAATTATTGGGTATATAAAAAGATATCTAATCATCCATGATGCGACAACAAAGTCCTACTTAAATGAAAGAAAAACGCCTTACTCAAATTAAAGAACAACTCAGCAACATCTTACATCCTGAAAAACTAATCGTTACAGATGAAAGTCACTATCACCAGGGTCATCCCGGTGCAAAAGAGGGTAAAGGACATTTTACAATAGTAATTGTCGCGAAAGCATTCAATAATAAATCCTTACTAGAAAGACATCGCATCGTTTATGAAGTATTAGATAGCTTAATACAAACGGACATTCATGCTTTAAAGATTCATGCTATTGATGCATCTTGACTGCTTATTTTTATTTCTATTACTGTTATTTCTATATTTTAGATACTTAATGATAATCAATGATACAAAGCATAACAACAAAGATAACCGATAACTCAAAACTAAAAACATAAGACACATAATGATAATAGTCGATAGACAATAAACTACTGAAAATAGCACCCGATTATCAATGATATTTATTGTAATACATCTCATTGGAAAATCAGCTATGATGCACAACTAATCATTCTAAGTAGATCAACAAATGGAAAAATTATTATAAATTATCTAGTTATAAGAAGCAGTCATCATAATCAGCAGCTATCATAATCCCAAAAACGCTTTTTGCAAATTAGATATGCAATACACATATCATTATTAAAAATAAAATTCCCATTTCCAATTGATTTCCAGTTAGTAAATACTCATAATAGACTACTAATATAGTTAACCAACGTTACCAAAATGATTCACAACAATAAAATCTGATAAATCGTAGGGTACTATGTGATACCACTTGTTATGCTTAGCAAAGTAAAAATTTTCTAGTACCAAATATAGATGATTGTAAACACCTACAAAAACAAGCGTAGAACTAAACCTTACAAAACGGTTGTCCCTACAACAAAAACAAATAGTCAAACACGACTATAAAATACTAATACTATAGCTAAAAGAAGGTGTAGACTGAAACAGTTCAACAACAAAGTTAGATAACAATTCTTAATAAAAATTGAAAATGGTTAGGAGACTATCTTAACTAGAGATGATGTGAAGAAAGTAAGACGACTTCCCATTTTTGATCTGTGTTTTATTATATCTTATCATACAGCATAGTACAACGTAATGTAAGTTATGGTACGAGCTATCTTGGAGAAAACATCATGCAAAAAGAGATACATCCAAATTATCAACAGATCGAGGTCACCTGCAGTTGTGGGAATAATTTTTTTACGAGGTCTACATTAAATTACAATCTTCGCCTCGAAATTTGCTCAGCATGCCATCCATTTTATACTGGTCAACAAAAGATTATTGATACAGCAGGACGTATCGAGCGCTTCCGTAAAAAATATGCAAAACGGCAGACTTTAGACGCCACTACTAAAGAAACAAGAAAGAGGAAATAGAAGTCGTTATAAATTAAGATGACATCTCTCGTGGTCGGTGCTGATTGAATCATTGTGAATCTTTTCTTCTTCTTTGACACCCTTTGAACAATGAAAGCGGCGCCTTTGTGTTGAAGTAACCTTAAAATAACTTATCTACACAATGATATGCCTTATATTAGAAAGTATCCTTGGGCTGTTCGTTGCTTTTTTTACAAAATATGGTCAATTTACAAAATAGAGTAAACAGTACCTAGCGACTCCTCTACGGTGTCCAATCCATATATTTTGTCGAAATCGACCTCTAGATTTCATCTACATTATCTTTAAAATTTCATCTGTTTTAGATTAGGTACTTATACAATCACTTTTATGGTTTTAAACCTGTATTAAGTAAATCTTTATTAGAAACATCGTCTTCAACATAACAAACATCTAAAAATAAGATATGGAAGAAAAGTTAGGCTTTCTACAAAGCCTAACTACATATTTAACTTCGTGCACGAATAATAACAATGTGATACTTCATTATACTTCACTATCAATCTAGTTAGTGGGGAAATTATACTGTTATTGTTATTGTGTTACCGTGTGAAATTATCACAAAACTATGATAGATATTGAGA
Source organism: Coxiella endosymbiont of Amblyomma nuttalli (assembly GCF_018107685.1). GTDB lineage: Bacteria > Pseudomonadota > Gammaproteobacteria > Coxiellales > Coxiellaceae > Coxiella. Next base: position 719,012 of record NZ_CP064834.1, read on the forward strand.
CAAGCATCCAAGGAATATATCTCCCAAAGTTAAGGTTCTATAACTGTTATCGGCAGCTTAATTGAAAACTACAATACACACCGATAGGGAGAGGTTTGTGTTTAAATCGTGGCGACTCTAAAGTAATGTTTCGTCAGTCTTACTACGATACAGTATGGGTATGTGACTGTATTGTCAACGCCTAACTGAAGGGAGAGTTAGCTGCTTATAAAACTAATGATTCGTCTGCTATCTCTAGTATAGTTCTTGAGGAGTAGCTGCAAGTAATTAATTAATAATACAATAAAAGCAGCGTTAGTTTGTTTGGCGGTTGCGGAACTTCTGTACCTGTGTGTAGCTTACTAGTATCACTGACTAACAGCCTGATTTATTGGCTGTCGTCCTATGTAGACTTGATACAAGCAGTCGATGTTACACATCACAATTCGTTGGCATATTACGTGATTTCTCAGTATGTAATCAAAAGTGGTCAAACGTAGATGTAAAGAACATCTAAACGAGTACAGCACGCCCGAACCTAAAACTAGCGCCAATTGCGTCTCGTCTGCTTTGGTTATTCTCTAGATTCGTGAATAAATCGAGTACGGTATAAATAATTACTATTTTATTATTAGAATCAAATCCATTTTTAATAGGCAGTCGCTGAGCTAAAGCAGGTATGAAAAGAAAAGAAGCTCCTATTGAGAATGACTCGCTGTTTTATAAGAAAGAAAAAATAGGAAAAATGGCCAAATACCTGTTTAGAAGTATTGGAGAGTTGAAGATATAAGTCGGTGGTGCTACATTGAAGTAAATGATCTTTATAGAGCCTTGTTAGTTGATACGTCGTTGCAAGTGGATTGTCGATTGTCAAGGTTTTTCCCGATTAAATTAAGACAGCTGGTGGTAATTTCCAGCAAAGACTACTCTAAAAAAATTTCTATGAATATTTTATGTATGAGCTGCAAAATATACCGATGATTCTCGAAGAAATTAGTTAGACGGGTATTCTTTGGAAAAGTATTTTATATAACAAAGCAGTTAGCAACAGAGTAGGAAAAATTGGTATACGAATCGACGACAATCGAAAGTAAGCGAACATGTTAAGTAAATTACAAGCAGGTGATATAATTATCACGGTAAATAGGCAAAAACATTATGATGCAAGTGTAGTTAAATGGTGAAGTAGGAGCTTATTTTAGCTTCTCTATAGCAATAGAGGCTTTGAGTGACATGAAAAGATTATATGTATGGCAAGGATAAGTGGAAAGAATAGGTGAATATCACACGTTACTATGTAAAACTTGTATCTATCGGCTCCTTTTTTGTTATTGTGCTTAGTAGATTAGGTATTTGCTTTTTTAGTAAGACTTGAGCTATGATTTTCTGAAGATTAGAACCATCAATTACTACAGTGGTGATTACACACGACGGGACGTATGTTTAGTTGATGAAAAATCAAATGAGCGCACAAATTGAAAACTTGCTGTCGATGGATAGTGGATCGTATCACTTCGGTCAGTTCGATCGAGTTGACTAAATTGCTGTTTAATATGAACCTGTGTCACTATCGGATGTTACTATAATACGTTGAACATGCTGTCAAAAGGAGATATTTTGATGACGAAAGATAACGATCATACGCGTATGCTTCTTAAATACTACAAAAATAGTGGCCATCGGTCACTGTTACTAAATTATAGTAGCTGTAATTAAGTAGCTATAATATAAGTCATAAACATAAGTCATAAACATCGTTTGGATGATAGTCTACTAAAGTTAATCGTGGATCTTCATTCTTAATTTATATTTAGAACCTTCGACCTTGCGTGAATTGTTAAATCAAACTTCTGGACTTTCCGCTCATGATGAGAGCCCTTGTTTGTCAAAAGACTTTATAAAAACCCCCATAAGGGGGTATTAATAGCACATATAACTAAACAGAATATTACTTGCTTTGGCTATAATTTGGCTATAAATGTAAGTTGTGAACTTATTAATTATCATAAACAAACACTGATGGTAGATCTTTCTTCAAAAAATATTATAAGTAATACTCTAGCAGATACGCATTCCTTGCTTAGCAGCGAGGTGTGTTTAAAAAGAAAGGGGAGACGCATGCTAAAACTATGATCACGGTTTTGATCGAAAGCTGTAATTACAGCAGTTTTGACAATTCGGTATTCTCTTTAAAACTACAATATTCGTATAAGTTTATTAAAACGGTAACAAGTAGTTGCCGAAGCTAATAGAAAAAGATCATGACACTAATCTTTTTAAAACTAGATAAGTGAATTGCCAAACAAAACGAGAAAGAAGTAAATAATTTTGATGGAAATACTATATAAAAAGTTCTATCGTATTTCTTGTTTCTTTGTTAATACTATCAATGGGTTTGAATAGGAGATATTGATAGTTCTAGACAATGAATAGATTGGACTAGTGAATATCAGACATAAAAATGAGGAAGAACATCAGAAGAATAAGTCGGTCGTAAAACCTTTGTAGAACTTTCATTACAAATATTAAATTTTTATAAACATCAAACAAGTATGATGTAAAGCGTGGTAAATTGGGTAATTTCCGCAGAAGAATAAGAAAGTTGTAGGATAATAATGCCTATAAACCGAAATGTTGACGGATAATGCATTATAAATTCTCGATTTTTTTGTATTGTGATTGCAGTTTCTTTAGTGTGTTTTTTGTTGTCTCGAGAAAAAAACGTTCCTTTTCAACTATTTTTTTTGATGCTTTTTCAGCATAACTAGGATCATTTAACTTTTGTATAGATTTTTCCTCTTCTATTTGAAGTTTAGTAATTTTCTTCATTAGACAAACTAGTTTGGTTTGTTTGTTGTCAATTAAGCTAGCAAGAGGAATGTGTAGTTCGAGATGATTAATCACATCCATAGCGGTGGTTGAAAGAGATTCATCACTTCTTGCCCATCGCAAATGATTTACTTTAGCTAATATTTTTATATAGGATTCTGTTTCCGTTAACCATTTTTTATCCTTTTCGTCACCTTTGTTTAAAATAACAGGAACCTGTTGAGTTGGAGAAGTACTGATTTCAGCACGTAATGTTCGGATAGTTATAGTGAGCTGTTTAAGCCATTCGACTTTATTTTCTGCCTCAAGATTTATTTTAACTTTATCGAATTTAGGATAACTTTCTGTTACAATACTGTTACCGTTGAGTCCAAGTAGTGGCGCTACTGTATACCAAATTTCTTCGGTAATAAAGGGCATAATCGGATGGAGTAGCCGTAATAAAATTTCTAGTGTTTGAAGCAATGTCGCCTGAGTACCTCGTAATTGTGCGAGGTCGTTAGCCTCGTTGCAAAGACTACATTTAGCCAATTCAATATACCAATCGCAATATTCATGCCAGGTAAATTCATAAAGAATTTGGGCGAGTAAATCAAAACGATACTGTGATATAGATTTTTCAACTTTTCTAATAGTTTTTTGTAGCCGCGTGAGGATCCAATGATCCGCGATATTAAGGATCAATGGTTTCTTGTAGTTTAAGTCTTTCCCTTCTATGTTCATGAGCACGAAACGTGCGGCATTCCAAATTTTATTACAAAAATTGCGATACCCTTTAATGCGTCCCATATCGAAATTAATGTCACGTCCATTGCTTGCTAGAGCAGCAAAAGTAAAGCGCAACGCATCAGTTCCAAAACTCGGTATCCCATTTGGAAATTCTTTACGTGTTATTTTTTCTATAGTCTTAATCATGCTCGGGTGTATCAAAGCACGAGTTCGCTTTTTGATGAGTGTATCGAGGGAAATTCCGTCGATGAGATCGATGGGATCAATCACATTCCCTTTTGATTTTGACATTTTTTTACCTTCGTTGTCTCGAATTAAACCGTGAGTATACACCTCATGAAACGGAACTTTATGAGTTAATTTCAAGCCCATCATAACCATACGTGCTACCCAAAAAAAAATAATGTCAAAACCAGTGACTAACGTTGATGTGGGATAAAAAATCTTATATGTTTTTGTTTTTTTAGGCCATCCTAAAGTTGCAAAAGGCCACAAACTGGCAGAAAACCAAGTATCGAGAACATCTGTTTCTGCCCGTAACTTTATATCCAACGTCAAATTATATTTTTTCCGGATTTCTTCTTCAGAATAGCCAACATATACATTTTCTGATTTATCATACCAAACAGGCAGACGATGCCCCCACCATAATTGTCGGCTGATGCACCAGTCCTGGATTTGGTTTAGCCATTGTAAGTAAGTCTTTTCCCAATTTGGAGGGATGAATTTTAATTCACCTCGGGTAACTGCTTCAATAGCAGGTTTTGCAAGGCATTCCATTTTCATAAACCATTGATTAGTTAATAATGGTTCGATGATTGCTCCTGAGCGTTCGCCCAGAGGAACTGGTATTCGATAAGGTTTTTTCTTTTCGAGTAAATTTTTACGCTCAAGGACAGCAATAATTCTTTTTCTTGCTTCAAAACGTTCCAATCCTCGGTAAGTTTCTGGAACATTTTCATTTAAATAAGCTTCTTGAGTAAAGATGTTAATTAAAGGCAATTGATGACGTTGCCCCACTTCATAATCATTAAAATCATGAGCTGGTGTAATTTTGACACAGCCGGTACCAAACTTACGATCAACTATGGAATCTGCGATAACTGGTATAGTACGATTGGTTAAAGGGAGGTGGACTTGCTTGCCAATGTAATGTTGATAGCGTTCATCTTCAGGATGAACAGCAATAGCAACATCTCCTAACAGTGTTTCTGGACGCGTAGTTGCTACGATGAGAGTTTTTGTATCATCCACTAGAGGATAGCGAATATACCAAAGCTCACCGTCAATCTCTTGAGTGATGACTTCAAGGTCAGAGATAGCGGTGTGTAGAACTGGGTCCCAATTGACAAGGCGTTTTCCTTGATAGATGAGTCCTTCCTGGTAAAGACGTATAAAGGCCTCTGTAGTGGCCCGTGATAGCCCTTCATCCATACTAAAACGCTCCCGTGACCAATCGATCGAAAGCCCCAAGCGCTGCATTTGATAAGTGATTTTGCTACCAGAACGTTCACGCCATTGCCAGATTCGCTTAATGAAAGCCTGTCGGCCTAAATCGTGCCGAGTAATGCTTGCTTGAGCAAGCTGTTGCTCTACCAGCATTTGAGTGGCTATTCCTGCATGATCAGTTCCTACTTGCCAAAAAGTATATTTCCCTCGCATACGTTGATAGCGAATTAAGATATCCATAAGAGTTTGCTGAAAACCATGACCCATATGGAGTGTACCGGTAATGTTAGGAGGTGGAAGTATAATGCAATAGGAGACGTCCTTATCTTGGCTGATAGATTGACTGAGGTCGAGTTTGTTAAGATGATATGCTTCCCAATAATCCACCCATTTTTTTTCTATAACTTTTGAATTGTATGTCTTTTCCATGTTGACTCGTACTCTGATAAAATAATGCCTTTTTTAACATAAAAGGCCTTACTTGTCAGTGATTATATTTCGTTATCTGTGTAAAGAAATTTTGGGAACCCTATTGGCGACAACATTAATCTTGTTGATCATCTTCATGATGAACCAATTTGTCCATTATTTCAACGATGCTGCCGCTGGAAAAATTACGGTGAAAGCAGTAATGGAAGTCATGTCGTTACAAGTTCCTTTATTGTTGGGTTACTTAATTCCATTAGGCTTATTTTTTGGAGGATTATTAGCATTAGGACGTATGATGGTGGATCATGAATTGGTGGTACTGAGAGCCTGCGGAGTCAGTCGTATGAAAATTGTGAAAATGATTATGATGCTTGCGTTACTAGTTACCATTATTGTTGCATGGCTTATGTTATGGGTAGAGCCAAGAATACAATGGTATCAAGGAAAGATTTTAACCGATGCAGTGACGAGGGCTTCTCTAACGAAAATTATTCCTGGGCGTTTTCAGATATTTGGTAACAGCAATCGATTTTTCGAAGTTTTTTATGCGGGAGGTATCGATAAACATCAAAAACGAATGATCAACATCTTTCTTGCAAAAACAGATACTAAAAAAGGATATCAAACTTTTTTCGATTTGATTTTAGCTAGTGAAGCTTGTGAATTAGATAAAGCTGGCGATGGCCACTTTATTTTTTTAAAAAACGGATTTCGTTATATTGGGACACCAGGCAAATTAAATTATGATGTCATGAAATTTAATGACTATGGCATTCGGTTAACACCATTATCCAGTAGTATTGATGTGCGTATTGAGGCTATGCAAACGACTATGTTATGGAAACTTCGTAAAAAAAATTTGAAAGCAGCAGCCGAATTACAGTGGCGCATTGCTATGCCTGTATCAGTTTTGGCATTTGCATTATTGATAGTGCCTTTAAGTGAACTAAAAGCACATAAATGGAAATTCGCGCAGATGTTGCCTGCTATTTTGATTTATATCATTTACGCTAATCTGATGTTTTTAGGGCGCGTGTGGATTATTAAGGGAGTTGTTAATCCTGTGATTGGATTGTGGTGGGTTCACGTTCTATTAGGGCTAATAGCAGTTATTTTTCTATTTCTCCAATCGCAATGGTGGTTACGTTTTCGCGTAAAGAGGACGTCGTGCGCCTTTTAAATCGGTACATTCGCCACGCGGTGGTTGGCGCAACTGGATTAGTGATGCTTATATTGTTAGGTGTTGAAATTTTTATGGAATTTATTGGGCAATTATCTCAGATTGGATTGGCTAATTTTGGTTTTGGAAAAGCTTTTTTATATGTATTAATGCAGCTATTATCGGATTTATATCAATTGTTCCCTATGGCAGGATTTTTGGGTTGTTTAATCGGATTAGGGTGGCTGGCTTCGAGTAGTCAATTAATCGTAATGCAAGCAGCTGGTGTTTCTATTGCAGGCGTGGTTTGGTCTACCGTGAAAGCTGCATTACTAATGATTACAGTGATGACCTTTGTGGGAGAATTGATTGCACCTCTATTAGAGGCCCGCGGTGAAAGAATTAAATCTGTAGCACTGGAAAAAACAGTAGGTTATGAGTCATTTGGTCCTATATGGTTACGCGATGCAGAATCTTTTATTTTCATAGGGTCTATTAATTCTAATCGGGAAATCAGGGATATAAACCGTTTTGTAGTTAAAAATAATCAATTGTTATCAGCTGATTATGCGTCTGAAGGTGAATACATGCATGGGCACTGGATTTTGAGGAATATAACACAATCGCATTTCAGTGCCAATCAAATTAAAAAAAACCATTTGACGCAATTGTTGTTGCATGTACTGTTTAATCCGGATTTATTGCATCAAGGTCAAAAAATGGTGGATCAGGAATCCATGATAAGACTCTATCATACTATTCGCTGTCGTTATGCAGCAGGCCTTCAAACAGGTCAATATGTATTCGCATTTTGGCAGCGTTCTATTCAACCGTTAACAACCATAGTTATGATTTGTTTGGGAGTACCTTTTATATTTGGATCGCTAAGACAGGCTAACATGGGGATTCGCATCCTAACTGGTGTGATCATTGGATTTGCTTTTTATATGTTGAATCAGTTTGTTGGGCCGTTTGCGATGGTTTATCAAATTCCACCTGTGATGGCAGCATTAATGCCTACACTGTTATTTATCACTGTTTGTATTATTCTATTGCATTATGCAAGATGTTAATTGAAAGGGTTAGTGTCATTAGAAAAAGGAACAGTATGAGAAAAAGGAACAGTACGGCGTCGAACGTTCACAATTGTTTCACATTCAAAAGCTGGTAAAACAAACTCGACGGAGAAATTGTCATGTTTTGGTATAGTGATTTATCAGCTAGCGGATATAATTATAAAGTCATAAAGCTGTTATTATCCAGACAATATGCTTTTTATAATTCTTAGTACTGCTAAAATCGCAGTAAAAGTAACAACATCTATGCACTGAATGTCATCATTAAAAATACAAATAAAAAATACAAATAATATCTTGACATTTAATTAAATTGAGATAAGCATTAGCAGAAATTTTTCCAATATAAAAATGCCTAAGGTATTTTCTTACATAGTTCTAATAAATTTCTTGATGCATTTCTCATATTCATTGTTGCTAATTATAGGCAAAGACTATAATGAATTAATGCACCAATAGTATTAACAATCCATTATTAACTAAATATATCAGTAAGTTGATGATTCAGATTTTTTACTTTAAATATCGTTATGATCTTTATAAGAAACTTCTGGTGTGTATGAATGTTTGTATTTGAAGAAATTAAATTTAAGAGTGTAAATGTAGTAATCTCCCATGGAGATGGTTTTGAATTATGAAGGTATAACAGACTGATTATGGTGTCGCTGTCGCATGATTTATGTTGTAGGTAAGCAATACCAATCTTTGATAATATTCTATCTGTATTATTCGTTGCAAATAGTTGTCCAGAAACTAAGTAGCGTCGTTCTTTTTACTTTTCACTAAAATACGGTATCACTGTTAATGGAAAAATAATCAACAAGTTTTTGTCTATTTTAATAAGTATAAGATTCCTATCTCTATAACGATAGTATTGAGTTTTAATCCCACTTAAGATTGCCGATTTTTTTGGCTAATGAGACGGAAAAGCCAAGGTAGTTGCTAGGAGTAAAAGATTTCAAACGTTCTTTTTCTTGTACTGAAAGCGATAATTGTTCAATGAAAATTTTTAGTTGTTTTGCACCTATAGCTTTATCTCGAGTTATTTCTTTAAGCCTCTCATATGCTTCTTGAATACGATGACGGCGCATAGCTGTTTGTATCGCTTCGGCCAATACTTCCCAATGAGCATTGAGATCTTTATGAATTTTATTTTTATTAGCACTAATTTTGTTTAATCCCTTGAAAAGGGATTCGTAGGCAATCAGGGAATAACCAAACACGCTTCCCAAATTGCGTAAAACAGTAGAATCTGTTAAATCACGTTGCCATCGTGAAATAGGTAACTTATTTATCATATGATTAGCCAAAGCGTTAGCTAATCCTAAATTGCCTTCTGCATTTTCAAAATCGATCGGATTAATTTTATGTGGCATAGTGGAAGAACTAATTTCTGTTTTTATAGCTTTTTGATGGAAATAATCCAAACTGATATAACTCCAAATATCACGGCAGCAATCAATCAAAACAATGTTTAATCGCACTAGAGACTGTAGTAATTCGCTAAGTCGATCATGTGGTTCGATTTGAGTGGTGTAGTGATTGGTTTCCAAATCCAATGATTCAATAAAATGCTGTGTGAAGCTAGGCCAATCAAAATCTGGATAAGCAGCACAATGAGCGTTGAAATTACCGACAGCGCCGTTCATTTTTGCCAGCAATTTACAATGGATAAAAGCCTGGTATTGAGCATGAATACGCGCAACTATATTTGCTAATTCTTTGCCTAGAGTGGTCGGTGTTGCGGGTTGTCCATGGGTTCGGCTTAGTAGCGGGAGTTCAGCATATCGTTCTGCCAATTTTTGTAGTTGCTTTCCTACTTTTTTGATGGCGGGAATTAGTACCACTTTGCGGGCCTCATTAACCATGAGTGCATAGGCAAGATTATTGATATCCTCAGAGGTACAACCAAAATGAATAAAAGTCATTAGAGATGAAAAATGCAATTCTTGCTGTAACTGCTGCTGTAAATAATATTCAACGGCTTTGACATCATGATTAATGATTATTTCAATTTCTTTAATAGTATGAGCGGCTTGCAAATTAAAATTATCGACGATTCGTTCAAGTTTTTTGTAATCAGAATTACTTAATTTAGTAATTTCTTTTAATTTTTTTTCATTTGATAAAAAGATAAGCCATTTGATTTCAATAAGAATTCGATAGCGAACAAGACCGTACTCACTAACAATAGGTCGTAGAGCATCAACTTTTTCTTTATATCGACCATCAAGTGGTGATAAAGCACTGAGCGGAACTAATTCCATATCATAATGATATACGAGATACAGTAAGATATATAAGGAAATCACCAACAAAAATGCTACTACTTAACAATGTTTTTATGGTCAGCTTCTTGTGATATTTTGGTGCATCATGATATTTTATTTACTTAATCCGTTATTCCCACGTTTTTTAGGAATAGGTGTGGAAACGATAGATTTTATGTTTTTTATTCTTCACTTCTACTAAAGAAGTGTGGGTAATAATATATTCTAGAATAACCCCGGACATATTTTTAGTCCTAATTACAGTACTAAGCTGTGGAATGGTGGATTGCAGAAGAATTGGGTTTTCCTTGTAATTGAAGTCAATGTAATGTGGAGTTTAGTCAGTATTCATCAAGCGTCTTAGGAGACATGATTCCATGATGCAATTTGTCGATTTGAATCAGCAATATTTTCTAATTAAGGAAGCCATTAATAAAAACGTGCAAGCCGTATTGGATCACGGGCAATTTATCACAGGACCTGAAGTTATAGAGTTAGAAAAACGTTTGTCGGAATGGATCAGTGTACGTCATTGTGTGACCGTTTCTAATGGAACAATGGCATTGTTAATTGCCTTAATGGCATTAGGGATTGGATCAGGTGATGAAGTCATTACTTCATCATTTAGCTTTTTTGCAACTGCAGAGATAATAACTTTTTTAGGTGCCAAACCCATTTTTATAGATATTGATCCTTTTACTTACAACATCGATGTTTCTCAAATTGAGGTAGCGATTACTAATCAAACGAAAGCCATTGTGCCAGTAAGCTTGTTTGGCCAATGTGCCGATTTGACAAGTATTAATGCAATTGCTAAGCGTCATGGGCTGTTTGTAATTGAAGATGGTGCTCAAAGTTTAGGAGCGATACATCAAGGTAAACAGTCCTGTAGCCTTACGACGATTGGTTGTACTAGTTTTTTTCCTTCTAAACCTTTAGGATGTTACGGCGATGGAGGTGCCTGTTTTACAAACGATGATGATTTGGCAGAAACTATGCGACTCATTCGTAATCATGGTCAAAAAAACCATTATAATCATGTTCGTATTGGTCTTAATGCCCGTTTTAATACTTTGCAAGCGGCTGTATTATTAGCCAAACTGGAGCGTTTTTCCGATGAATTGAAACGCCGGCAAATAGTAGCAAATTGGTATTCGGAGATTCTACAAGGACATTTTACAATTCCCTATGTAGCTTCGGAGAATGTCAGTGTTTTTGCTCAATACACTATCCGTGTTAAAGAAAGGGAAGCCATCCGAGCTGCTTTAAGTAAAGTTGGGATACCAACAGCTGTTCATTATCCGAAGCCATTGCACGAACAACCTGCTATGCAAGATTATTTACGGGAACAGCGGTGGGATTGTCCACAAGCAAAAATGGCTAGCCAGCAAGTACTGAGTCTACCATTCCATCCTTATTTAGCCAACGAAATAGTGAGAAAGATTTGTAACGAATTGTTAGGTATAGTGCATCACCAAAGGGTATCAATAAAATAGCCATTAGTTTCATATCCATGACATAGCTCCTAGTAACAAATATAGAGAGAGTGCAGTGTTAGAGAGCATTGTATGAGTTTATGGGGTCTTTAGCTACTTTGATTGCGTGAAATATCACATGCATCAGGAGATGATCATCGGAGAAGAATGCTATAATGTTGAAAGAGAGAGCGGTGTATTTTGATAGTATTCCTGTGAACTGTGTTGGTTAAGTTTATTTACAGTAGCAACACTGTGTTATTAAATAACTGGCTGACTGATAGATCAAGATTATTGTAATCGACTTTGCTATTGTCGTTAGTACGAACAATCGTGTAAATAAAAAGGTACAACACGAAAAGACTGTTAAGAAGACTGTATTAATTAAATAACCATTGTTGATACATACAATGAGTTATGTGCATTATATTGGAGCGTTGCAACATATTGGCGTTGCAACGATTCCCAAGATTATAAAGCAGGAAGGAGTGATTTCTCACAAGGATGTCCAGAGCAGTAAAGTCAATAATGAAACCCGATGAACACTTGTAATGTGCTATCCTGGGATTATTGAGTCATAATTTGTTGATTTTTCCCTTGTATCGTTTTTACTTCATGAACGAAGAACTACTTAATTGCAAGCTCAACTTCAAAAACCTGACTTCCCCGTTTGCAGTGTGCGACAGATCCTTAAATTGACAAACATTGAACTGTGATTTCGAAGCACAACAAATTGTAGTCATATTCATTGTAATCTTTGTTTGATTGTATTGTTTTAGTGTATTATTTTTTGACATAAACTTATCACATAAACTTATCTTTTACTGATTTACACCCATAGTCATACCGGAGTATAATGCCCTGCTTTTTGATGATATTTGTGAAAAATAATGGAAATCACTTATATTTAACTCGTAGGATAATAATAATGTCGTTAATTTCTACAGAAACTAAAAAAATCGTGAAAGAATATCAATTAAGACAAGATGATACAGGTTCTCCTGAGGTGCAAATTGCCATTCTCAGTGCTAAAATTGATAAGATCACCGAGCATTTAAAAAGCCATACACATGATCACCATTCGCGCCGAGGTTTATTACGGATGGTTAGTCAACGACGTAGACTTCTAAATTATATAAGAAAAAACAATAAATTAGAGCGTTATCGTGATCTAATCAAACGACTGAGATTGCGATCATGAAGAAAATGATGAATAAAATTAGTAAAACCTTTCAATATGGTAAACATCAGGTTACATTTGAAATCGGAGAAATAGCGCGCCAGTCAACTAGTGCGGTAATTGTCCGGATGGGCGATACTTTGCTATTGGTTATCGTGGTTGCTAAAGAGGACACTGAGGAAAGTCGTGATTTCTTCCCACTAACGGTTAATTATCAAGAAAGAAGTTACGCTGCTGGAAAAATTCCAGGCGGTTATTTCAAGCGAGAAGGTCGTCCGACGGAAAAAGAAACCTTAATTGCCCGGCTAATTGATCGTTCTTTACGTCCGCTTTTCCCCCAAGGATTTACTAACGAGGTCCAAATTGTTGCTACAGTCCTTTCGGCAGACCAAAATGTTCCTACTGATATCCCTGCCATTTTGGGTGCTTCAGCGGCGTTAGCTGTTGCTGGTGTTCCTTTCAATGGTCCATTGGGTGTTACCAGGGTTGGCTATTCTAAAGGGAAATATTTATTGAATCCTTCCTTGGAAGAAATTAAACAATCTGAGCTCGATTTAGTAGTTGCAGGGACGAGAGAAGCTATATTAATGGTAGAATCAGAAGCGAAAGAGCTGTCGGAAGCCACAATGCTAAGTGCAGTATTGCATGGACATCTCGCAATGCAAGATGCAATACAGGCGATTGCTGAGCTTGCGAGTGAAGTAGGTGTCACTTGCTGGAAATGGCAAACATCTCCTCCTAATATAGAATTAAAAAACTTGATTGCTGATAAAGTAGAATCAGAATTAAAAAAAGTTTATCGAATTCGGGAAAAGACAGTACGGCAAATTCAAATTCAAGCTATTTGTGATCAGTTGTTGATTGAGCTGGAGAAAGGAACTGAAGAAGAAAACACCGTTAATTTTCGTGAAGTAGCTGCTATCTTTCATGATCTTAAAAGAGATATCGTTCGTAATCAAATTTTAGCAGATGGGTTGCGGCTTGATGGTCGCGATACTAGAACCGTACGACCAATCAGCGTCAAAATTGGTATACTGCCTCGTGCTCATGGATCGGCTTTATTTACTCGTGGAGACACCCAGGCATTAGTAGTGACTACATTAGGTACTGAGAGGGATGCTCAATTGATCGATAATCTTGATGGTGATCACCGAGAAGATTTTATTTTCCACTATAATTTCCCGTCCTTTTGTGTAGGTGAGATAGGCTTTATGGGTAGCCCAAAGCGTCGGGAGATTGGTCATGGTCGATTAGCTAAACGTGCTGTAGCTCCTTTAATACCTATCCTTGAAGAATTTCCTTATGTAATTCGAGTGGTGTCAGAAATTTTGGAGTCAGATGGATCAAGTTCAATGGCAAGCGTCTGTGGTAGCAGTTTAGCGTTAATGGATGCTGGTGTGCCAATCAAAGCGTCTGTAGCAGGTATTGCTATGGGGCTAATTAAGGAAGACGATCATTACGCCATTTTGTCGGATATTTCTGGTGAGGAAGATCGCTTAGGAGATATGGATTTTAAAGTGGCAGGTACGGTAAGTGGCGTGACAGCACTTCAGATGGATATTAAGATCGAGGGCATTCAAAAGGAAATTATGGAAAAGGTGCTCGATCAGGCAAAAGAAGGCCGCTTGCATATTCTTAGGATTATGAGTGCTACTATTGAGAAGCCTCGTTGTCAAGTATCTCAGTTGGCACCGCGTTACATCACGATGAGAATTAATCCTGAAAGAATTCGGGATGTTATTGGCAAGGGTGGAGTGACCATCCGAGAAATTACGGAGGCGACGAATTGTGTAATTGATATTGCGGATGATGGCACAATTAAGATTGCAGCTTCTTCTATAGAAGAAGGTGAAGCGGCTAGGCATCGTATTGAGAAATTAACTGCAAAAGTCGAACTTGGTAAAACTTATGAAGGACTAGTAGTAAAGATTTTAGACTTTGGAGCTGTTGTACAGATTTTACCAAATTATCAAGGACTAGTTCATATTTCTCAGATTGCTAATGAGCGGGTAAAAAATGTTAGGTGCTATATGGAAGAAGGACAAATCGTTCGAGTGAAAGTGATTGAGATAGATCGGCAAGGACGTGTTCGGTTAAGTTTGAAACAAGCGGATTCAGTGTAAATATTCTCTGTCTAATTGGAAATTAGACGCAACGAATAAATCCCAAACGACGGTGATTTATGATAGTACTCATATTTTAATAGTACTCATGTTTTAGTTGTCATATTATATATTGAATTCTTTGTTATCTTAGTAATTTGATTACGAAATCCAAAAAATAAATTTGTGGTTAAGTTTATTAATACATTAGGACTAGACTGCCAACAATATGAACTTACTATTTTTTGTTCAGGTGCTAACTTCAGGATTGTATAATTCCGGTAGGCATGAGTGATGGTTATTTATCCATCATATTCCTATCACAAAATATCCGATTGATCGTCTACTCTTTAAAAACGCAGATTACCAAAGCTTATTTGTTACTATAGGAATTTTCAAATAGCTAGAAGTTTTTCAGTTAGTGGCTATTTCAACGAGGTGATATCTGGGAATAGTATTTATTATGGAGAGTTGCAGTAATATTTTCTTTTTTTTAATCGTATCATGGTATCATAGTATTGGTAGCACAGTTGCTGGTTACTGCTATCGCAGAGATGTTCATAGATGCTTTGTTAGCTGGATTTTCGTTTCTCCTATTTAACGAACTGTCTTATAATTGTGATACTCATGTTGACTCTATAATTTTATTTATTTATTTTCTTATTTATTTTCCGATGATCCTTTTTCTGGTTTTATGCTTTTATGAAAGGTGTTACCTGCGACTCGCGGTTGATTATACCGTATGTACTAATAATTTGGTCACAATATTGTGGACTCATAGTGTTAACTGTATACCGATGATTATTTAATTATAAATGAGGATGTCTTTTCATAAAACCTTTTGAGTTTTTGATACGCATGTTTATCGTAGGTATCTTACAATGCATAACAATACGAGTTAGGCTATAAACTGTTGTAGTGTTGTCAATGAGTTTAGCCTGATAGATTCTCTTGTGCTAATTAGGTTAGTATCCAATAGTATCCAGTTTAGATTCAAACGGCAGTATGGTAAAACGTTATATAACACCATAATTCTAATTTGTGATGCGGGTCTTCTCTTATTATGATAGTTATACTACCTACATCATAGTAGAAACTTCTTTAGATTATATGAACGTTTAGTAGAAGTAATCTACCTCATTATGTATTGTTTTCCACTATAGTTGTTTATCATCGCTGTTATTTTCAAGCTGGATTATTATTGATCAATTTAGCATGCATGGACAAAAGATAATTTGC
The DNA here is from genome assembly GCF_018107685.1 of Coxiella endosymbiont of Amblyomma nuttalli. GTDB lineage: Bacteria > Pseudomonadota > Gammaproteobacteria > Coxiellales > Coxiellaceae > Coxiella. The sequence goes on from NZ_CP064834.1 coordinate 734,928, forward strand.
AATCCTAAAAGGAAGGGACCATTTGCATATAGATTTCTTCAGGCGATAGAATAATAGTCATATAGTAAGTTCGCTATTATGTAGAGGCAATGAAAACACTTACAGCGCAAGGTATTGAAACTTATAAACGGCTGCTTCAAGCGACTAAACAACATTGGAGTATTTTTCTTTTTGGCATCATCGGTACAATCATGGTTTCGTTGACTGATGCTGGTCTTGCGTGGCTCATTAAGCCTATTATTAATAAAGGATTTATTGACCGTAATAAAGAATTTATCCGCTGCCTACCTTTAATTATTGTGTGTGTTTCTCTGCTGCGGGGGATAGCTGGATTTTTATCGACTTATTTTATTAATCGCGTAGCACGGAATATTGTGATGGATTTTCGTCGTGCGATATTTAATCATTTGTTGCGCTTGCCTGCTAAATTTTATGATACACATAATTCTGGGCATTTATTATCGACGATAATTTATAATGTCGAACAAGTCGCGCAAGCGAGCTCCGATGCATTAGTGACTATTTTACAGGAAGCTTCTCTAGCTATCGGCTTATTAGTAGTTATGTTTTTGGTGAATTCAGAATTGACTTTATTTTTTCTGGTAGTGACACCAGTAATTGTGTGGGTGATGAAGATTTGTAGCACGCGTTTACGTCATTTGAGTACGAGCGTGCAGAAATCAGTAGGGGAAGTAACTCACATTGCTAGTGAAGGAATAGAAGCTTATAAAGTTATTCGGCTTTATGGTGGCTATAAGTATGAAAATGAAAAATTCTATCGTGCAACTAAATCTAATCAGCAACGTGAATTGAAAGTGATTGTAACTAATAGCGTGAATACTTCTTTAGTTCAATTGCTTATTGCTATTCCTATTTCGATTATTTTGTTTTTTGCTATCCAACCTGCCTTACACGTTACGGCGGGGAGTTTCACATCTGTAGTATCTGCGATGATCATGATGCTTCGACCAGTACGGCGCTTAACGATGGTTAATAGTTATATTCAAAAAGGTATTGCTGGTGCAGAAAGTATTTTCAATTTATTAGATGAGGATGTAGAAAAAGATACAGGAACTCGCTATCTATTACGCGCAAAAGGTATTATTGAATATCGTGATGTACGTTTTTCTTATGGAAGGACTAAAAAGTTAATATTGCAGGATATTAATTTTAGGATTGAACCTGGTCAAACAGTTGCGCTTGTAGGCCAATCAGGCGCTGGTAAATCTACTTTAATTAATTTATTGCCTCGTTTTTATGATGTATCTAATGGTGAAATTAAATTAGATGGGATTAATATTAAAGATTTTCAGTTACAAGAATTACGAAGTCAATTTGCGTTGGTTTCTCAGCATACCGCTTTGTTTAATGATACTATTTTATACAATATTGCCTATGGTCAAGCAGGACGTATTGATAAGAGACGAATTATCGAAGTAGCGAACGCTGCACACGCAACAGAATTTATCGAACAATTGCCAGATGGGTTAGACACCATCGTAGGGGAAAATGGAATACATCTTTCCGGTGGCCAACGCCAACGGATTGCTATTGCTCGTGCATTATTTAAAAATGCATCGATACTAATTCTGGATGAAGCGACCTCTTCACTAGATACTCATTCTGAACGCCATATCCAGGCTGCATTAGATAGTTTAATGCAGCGATACACGACACTTGTAATTGCGCATCGCTTATCGACAATTGAAAAAGCAGATTGGATTATTGTACTAAAGGGTGGGCATTTGATTGAAAAGGGTACTCATCAACAATTGCTTACTTTAGATGGTGCCTATGCAGACTTGTATCGTATGCAATTTAGTGAAGTGCCTATAGCCATGGTTGGAGAAGAATAGTGCTGATGGCTCCACGTTTTTGGTATCGACCTTTCCATTCTTTTTTTAGTTATGTTTTAAATCCATTGGCTTTTTTATATAGAGGAATTATCGCTATTCGACGATGGATGTATCAGGTTGGCATTAAAAAAACAAATCAATTTTCTGTGCCAATTGTTGTTGTTGGGAATATTACTGTTGGTGGTTCAGGGAAAACGCCTTTTGTTATTTGGTTGGTAAATCGATTAAAAAATTGCGGTTTTAATCCTGGCGTGGTGAGTCGTGGATATGGTGGGAAAAGGGGAAAATCACCTGTTTCGGTAACGGTAGGCAGTGATCCACGGGTTGTAGGAGATGAGGCACTTTTACTAGTGATAAAAACAAATTGTCCCATGGTGGTTTCTGCTAATCGTTCTGCTGCTGTTACGCAATTATTGCGAGATTATCATTGTGATGTAGTTATCAGCGATGATGGATTGCAGCATTATGCCATGGGAAGAGATATTGAGGTTATCATTCTCGATCCCAATTGTCGATTAGGGAATGAATACTGTTTACCAGCCGGCCCCTTACGAGAGCCAAAATCGCGTTTAAAAACCGTTAATTTTGTGGTTGAAAAACAATTATGGCCGCTTGAAATTTATCAGTTGAATAATCCAGAAAAGAAAATAAGTTTGAATGCACTAAAAGGGAGAACTGTGCATGCTATAGCTGGTTTAGGGAATCCAAAAAGTTTTTTTTACCAGCTCGAATTATTGGGTGCCTATGTAATAGCACATCCCTTTCCAGATCATTATGTCTATCAAGCTAAAGATTTCAATTTTAATGATAAGAAATTAATTATTATGTCAGAAAAAGATGCTATTAAATGCAGATTCATTAACAATGCGCGCTTATTTTGCTTGTCCGTAGATTTAGTGGTTCCTGATCAATTTCAACAAGAATTTTTTAAGATATTAAATCTATTGTTTGCTGATTATTCCTACCTAGATAAGAATGACTATCACTTATTGTCCTCATCATATGGCTCGCTCCGTCTCCGTTCTCACGTAGCTTGATTTTAAAATCAAGCTACGTGAGAACGGAGACGGAGCGAGCCATATGATCATCAGATTTAAGAATTAAATTTAAAATTTAAATGTCTTTGGTAAATCCTGAAGTAATTGGATAGCGCCGATCTTTACCGAAGGCACGTTCCGTAATGCGAATACCAATAGGCGCTTGACGACGTTTATATTCATTTCGGTTAATCATTCGAACAACTTTTTTTACAATAGTAATATCAAATCCCGCCTCAGCAATTTTACTGGGATCTTCATCTCTAACTATGTAACGTTCCAAAATTTCATCCAATATTGGGTAAGGTGGTAAAATGTCTTGGTCCTCCTGAGCAGGTGCTAGTTCGGCAGAAGGAGGTCGTGTTAGAATGCGTTCGGGGATAACGGGAAAAATTGTATTTCTATAACGACATAAACGATATACCATCGTTTTATAGACATCTTTCAATACTGCAAGGCCTCCTGCCATATCTCCATATAAGGTAGTATAACCAACAGCCATTTCACTTTTATTGCCTGTAATTAAAACAATAGAACCTTTTTTATTCGAGATAGCCATTAATAACATGCCGCGAATACGTGCCTGTAAATTTTCTTCCGTTATATTCTTTTTAAGTCCGACAAATTCCGAAGCTAAAACATTAGTGACGGCATTGAATATGGCACTAATATCAATGACTGACGTCTGAACATTCAGCGCTTTTGCCTCTGCTTGCGCATCTATAATGCTAATTTCTGATGTAAAAGGAGATGGCATCAATACACCACTCACTCGTTTATAACCGATAGCATCTACAGCAATCGACAGTGTCAAAGCAGAATCCACACCACCGGATAAACCGATAACAGCACCTGGAAAATTATTCTTTTCAATATAATCGCGAACACCTAACACTAGGACATTATATACTTTTTCTTCATCTAGTGGTTCAGAAAGTATAGGTGTTGTTGTCAATAATTTCAATGAGCGTTCAATATCAAAAATAATTATCATCAATTCTTCTCTAAAATAAGCACCCTGCTGCACATGAGCGCCGTTCTGATCAAATACCATTGATCCACCATCGAAAACTAATTCATCTTGTCCACCTACTAAATTTAAATAAATTATTGGTACGTGATATTGATCAGCGTGTTTAGCCAATAAGCTACGTCGATAGCAAGCTTTATTCCGCGTAAAAGGAGAAGCATTAATACAGGCAATCAATTGAGATCCCGCAGCCATTGCCTGTTTGATGGGATGTTCAAACCATAAATCTTCACAAATTAAAATACCGATTCTAACACCTTTGATATCAATTACGCAGGGCTGATCTCCTGCTACAAAATAACGTTTTTCATCAAAAACGCGATAGTTAGGTAATTCATGTTTAACATAAGTAGCTAAAATTTTTCCATCTGCAATAACAACAGCTTTATTATAGTATTTATCCTTTATACAGTCAGGATATCCAACGATAACTGTCGTATGTTTAATATTATCAGCAATTCGATGCAATGCTTGATGCACACGCCGATAAAGTGCAGGGCGGAATAATAAATCTTCAGGCGGATAGCTTGTGATGGTTAACTCTGGAAATAAAACCAAATCAGCTTTATTTTCGCTATAAGCACGATTTGCGGTGTCAATAATAAGTTGAGTATTGCCTTCAATATCACCAACTAGTAAATTAATTTGTGCACCAACGATCGTTAATGGTTTCATCAATCTAATTCCTAAAATAATGTAATGCTGCAACAACTTGCTGCTCTTTACTTTTCGAACACAATAATAGATGATAGCGTTGTAGATCAACAAGTAGCACCTGTACCATACTGTACCGTGCAATTCGATTTTGATTCGCATTTCTCAAAAAAATTATGAATTGTTTTTTTAAACAGCATGGTCAAGTTTATTCATATTCATATTTAAAACGATTCAGTTCTAGAGCTAAATTGTTTCCTTATAAGCAAGCTCCAATTTCCTATCAATTTATTAATTTATGCATTAAAAGAAAAAGCGATTACAGGTTTGTTATGTATCTTTAGTTCATTTATGGTAACCGCAGTGCGTATTTAGATAATCGCATTTCGTATACAAACGACCATTCCGTTAAGATACAGTCATGAGTTTTCACGTTTATTTGCATGATAGCACGACGAACTTAACCCTATTCTTCTTGTCGTCAAACATTGGGAGACTGATGAAAATTATTTGGAAACACCTCTCATCAGAAATATGAATCTCTCCTGGTATTATATTATTTAAAATAGTTATTTCCCACAACGACTTTAAGTGGCACTAAATTTAATCAGGTGCTATAATATTACCCTGTTATTAAGCTAATAAGCCGATAGCCCCTTGCTTTACCATCATGCTTTCTTTCTAATTAGAAGGCTGTTAAGCTGAATTGAGGATGTTTATGCGACATTATGAAGTTGTTATTTTAGTTCATCCTGACCGAAGTAGTCAGGTGTCGACGATGGTAGAACGTTACCAATTGATGATTAAAGAAGGCAATGGACAAATTCATCGTCTTGAAGATTGGGGACGTCGGCAACTCGCTTATCCTATTAATAACGTTCATAAAGCACACTACCTACTAATGAATATTGAATGTGATACATGCGTCATTGATGAGCTTAAAAATTCATTCCGCTATAACGATGCAGTGATTCGCAATTTAATTTTAAAACGAAATGAAGCAATTATTTCACCTTCAAGCTTCATGGAAGATGCTGAGAAGGATAAAAATTCTCGGAAAGAAAAAATGAAAACGCTCGTTGAAAGAATATCTGAAATACCTAAAGAAACTTAAAGAAGGAGATTATTATTTCATATTTTCGTCGTAAAAAATTTTGTGCCTTCAAGGGAAGAGAGAGTCGGGAAATCGACTATAAAAATATCGATATATTAAAAGATTACACGATGGAATCAGGACGAATAGTCCCGAGTCGTATTACGGGAACTAGCGCTAAATATCAGCGTCAGCTATCGCGTGCTATTAAGTTGGCTCGCTATTTAGCACTATTACCATATTGTGATACACATCGTTATATTTAGTGCTCTCTAAGCAAATGAAAATTCTAGAGATAGATTATTCTAGGGATGGGTTGTGTGTATTGGCCGATAATTTTCGCACCGATATCTCCAATTTAAGTGGTCGTTTATTATTAGTCCTTTTGTTTTGATGATAAAAATATAGTTGCTTTTACAATTTACAGAGCCTTAAGGTTTTCGAATGCTATCTTATCATCAACTCGCTATGCCTTTTGCATTGGCAAGAAAGTGATATCGTAGTGGTAGTGGTAATCGCTGCTACATAACTTTGCTGCTGTACATAACGATAATGTTTTTCAGTGATTACTTCTTCGTTAATTGGATTTTTTATAGATTTTTAATTTTTAGGGACTATCATGCGTTAGTTAAAATTACTAAAGAGGTGTTGTGAATATGAAAGTTATCCTACAAGAAAAAGTGAGCAATCTCGGTAATATTGGAGATCAGGTAGTGGTGAAACCAGGTTATGCACGTAATTTTTTATTGCCCTATGGTAAGGCCGTACTGGCTACGTCTGAATCCATTGCTAAATTTGAAAAACACCGCGCTGCATTAGAAAAAGCAGCTGCTGAATCGTTAGAAACAGCCAAAGCTAGAGCCAAAGAACTGACAGCAAAAGCTTTTAAAATCATTACTAATGCGACGGAGGAAGGCAAGCTTTTTGGTTCAGTGGGTCCTCGTGAAATTGCCGAAGCCATTTCAAAAAATGGTTTTAATGTTAAAAAACGAGAAGTTGATTTATCAGAAGAACCAATTCGCCAAGTAGGTGAGTATGATATTTCCCTTCGTCTTCATACGGATGTTTCAGCTATCGTGAAAATTGCAGTGGTTGCTAAATAGCCAGCCTTTTCCTTTTATTGAAGGACACAAAAGGAAAGGAAATAAAAGGGTTTTGTATACTCAAAACGTGGTTACTGCTAAGTGCCTATGCCTTTTAAGTATAGACTTAAAAACATGCGTGATATCTTTAATAGCTGTATTCAGTTTCCACAGTCAAATGAGTATTAATCTGCACACTATAAACCACTTGAACAAAGCACGTCGTTTCTATAGTACAACAAACTTGAAAGGAATTTTCGGTTTCTTAAGCTCCTTAGGATAAGGTATACCCACTCACGTATAGCATTAATTAAATGAATTTCTTATGTACGGACAGTTTATATTCTTTATCTGTAGTTACTAAAATACATCTAGCTACTTGAATTTGTCTTTATCTGTCTGGTAATTGCAGAGATCTTGACAATACCTATGACCATAAAAACATCAGAAGATAATAAAAGTTTCTTTTCCATAGATAAGTCTTTTAGAATTGGGACGTTTTAAGAGGCTAGTAATATAGAAGTGATCCCAGGTTATTTATCACTTGCAATACACAATTTGCAATAAATAATACATAATGAGAAAGAAAAGAGGAATAAAAATAATAAATAAATAGAAGTCAAAGATCTAACAAATAACGCATAGTATATCTAGGTAGTTCATAATTATTTTAAATTCTTAGATTTCTGTGTATTTATTGTGGAAGTAGATTCATAAGTAAATTTTAATAAAGAAACCAAAGTGGGAGGTTAAAATCTTATCCATTTTGCGTCTATTTTGAAAGAGCAGATGAGTGTGAGATGATCTTCTTTTACACATCCCAATCATGTAATACCGCATAAATAGTATAACCTGTAATGAGTAGAGCACAAATCAAAATGTCTGTCTATAGCATGCTGGACGTCAGAAAATATGAAGAAAAGAGAGTTTCTATGTATCATCCATAACCGAACCTTAGATCAAAAGCTTAGGATGGTGTGGATTCTCAACTTAAAGAAAGCTCAGTATCAAATGTTGTCTAATTGTAAGCAAGCATTAATAGAAAAAGAGTCATCATGAGTATGGGCAGCTGCTTCTATTTCTATTAGGCAGAAAATCTTTCTATCAGATAGAAAATCCAGTCATTTTATAATCTTCGTTACTTTATCTTACCTTTACACATGATAACACATGCAAGTGAACCTAACGAATGCTTGAGAGTCTTCCCGCTATCTAGCGACAATGTTACACTAATGCACAATGTCGCCACGTCAGAAAATACAGGATCTATCTCCAAAAGTGCCACCTCATTCTAAAGAGGCGGAACAATCGGTTCTAGGAGCTTTGATGCTAGACAATCGCGCGTGGGATTGTATTACAGATCGTATTGATGTACATGATTTTTACCAATCCGACCATCGATTGATTTTTGAAACAATGACCCAGTTAATTGACCAACATAAACCATTAGACGTACTAACGATCACAGAAGCATTAAAAACAAGACATGAGTTAACCACAGTAGGGGGAGAAATTTATCTCTATGAATTAGCGAAAAACACACCTAGTGCTGCTAATATTACTGCTTACGCTGATATCGTCCGTGAGCATGCTATGCTCCGTCGATTAATTGAGGCAGGTACTGATATTACTCATAATGCTTTTAATCCAGATGGTCGTGACATTAAAGAACTTTTAGATAATGCAGAACAACGAGTTTTTAATATTGCTGCAAGTCACGCACGAGGCTCTGGTCCAGTAGCTATCGGTACATTACTTACAAAAGCCACGGAAAAGATTGATATGCTTTATCATTCCAATAAGGAGATCACCGGACTTTCTACTGGTTTCTCTGACTTAGATAAATTAACTTCCGGCTTACAGCCAGGAGATTTAGTAGTAATAGCAGGACGGCCTTCGATGGGTAAGACTATATTAGCGATGAATATCACTGAACATGCCGCAATAAAAAGCAATGTGGTTGTATTAGTGTTTAGCATGGAAATGCCTGCTGAAGCGTTAGTAATGCGTATTTTATCTTCACTTGGTAGTATCGATCAACATAAGGTACGCACTGGCCAATTAAAAGATCATGATTGGCCAAGGATTGCTCGCGCTATTGAAATGCTCTCAGAAACTAAATTATTCATCGATGACACGCCAGCGCTAACTCCCGGGGAAATTCGTTCTCGAGCAAGACGCTTAGCACGAGAACATGGAGATTTGGGATTAATTACCGTAGATTATTTACAACTGATGCATATTCCAGGAACCAAAGAAAATCGTAGCACTGAAATCTCGGAAATTTCTCGTTCCTTAAAAGCATTAGCAAAAGAGTTAAACATTCCCATTATTGTTTTATCCCAACTTAATCGAAGTCTCGAAACACGAACTGACAAACGTCCCGTTATGTCGGATTTACGTGAATGCGTGAGCGGAAATACATTAGTTTGTTTAGCGAATGGCCAGCGAATGCCGATACGAGATCTTGTTGGTCAAAGTCCTGAAGTTATCGCGATAGATGATAAGGGTAATTTGGTTTCTGCACAAAGCGAAATTGTGTGGAAGGTAGGAAAACGTCCGATTTATGAAATTAAATTGTCCAGTGGCCGTTGTATCAAAGGAACAAACAAACATCAACTTCTAACATTTAAAAATTGGAAATGTGTACAAGATTTTAGGATAGGGGATTACCTTGCAATTGTTAATCGTTTGCCGGAACCAGAAAAGGGAGAGGAATGGTCAGATAATAAAATTATTCTGCTAGGTCATATGATTGGAGATGGGTATTATATCCAACATCAGCCTCTTCAATATACATCTATGTATCAGGATAATCTTGAAATAGTAGAAAAAATAGTGATACAAGAATTTGGCAATACAATCAAGCGATATAGTTACGCTAATAACCAGTATAAACTTATTATCAGTGATAATAATAATCGATTTCATCTAAGTAGTATAAATAAATGGTTGCGGGAATTAGGGATTTTTAATCAACGCTCTTACGAAAAACACATTCCTCACAGGGTTTTTTCTCTAAAAAATCGTCAGATTGCACTTTTATTAAAGCACTTGTGGGCAACACATGGTACTATTAACGCTTGTATAGGAAAGAACAGAACAGGAATCATTTATTATAGCACTAGTAGTAATAAATTAGCTTTTGATGTTGCAGCGTTATTGTTGCGATTTGGTATCGTGTCACGCATTACGACAGTACAAAAGAAAAATTGTCATCCTATTTTTACGGTAATAATTATAGGCACAGAAGGTTTGCAAAAATTTCTGCGGGAAATAGGTTTTTTTAGTTATCGACAACTACAAGTGGAAAAAAAAATGGAGCTTTTATTGGAAGTACTAGAAGTGCTCCTTGTTATTGCAAGCCAGAAAAGAATGCCAAATCGCCGTATGGTTGCATTGAGGAGGGAATCGTGCGATGGTTCTTTTCAGCCGCTTCAATTTTTTTCATCGCAAACTATTACGACGGAATATGCAGTTTTATTAGAGAATGACCCCTTATTGCAGCATTATCAAAACGATTTGCTTTGGGACCAAATCGTCTCTATAGAAAGTAAGGGAGTAGAAGAAGTATATGATTTAACTGTGCCTAGGTATGCATCTTGGCTTGCAGATGGATTAGTTTCTCATAACTCAGGTGCTATTGAGCAGGATGCAGATTTGATTGCTTTTATTTACCGGGACGAAGTTTATTGTAATGATTCCCTAGATAAAGGGAAGGCAGAGATTATTGTTGCTAAACATCGGAATGGCCCGATTGGTAAAATCATATTAACATTTCGTGGACAATATACGCGGTTTGATAATTTTTCTCCCGAAACAATTCCATCGCGAACATCATTTGGCGGGATAAGAGTGTGACTCGTGCGGTTGCTGCTATTAATCTAACAGCGTTAAAACATAATTTCTCGTGGATTAAAAAAGTAGCGTCGCACCAATATATTTGGGCAATGATAAAGAGTAGTGGTTATGGTCATGGACTGTTGCGGGTTGCGCAAGTACTATCGGAAGCAGATGCGTTTGGCGTCTCCTGTATAGAAGAAGCTATAGTATTACGTGAAGCGGGTATTAAAACACCTATCATAGTAATGGGGGGTTTTAGCAACGAAAAAGAGCTATTGAAATTTATTCGTCACCATTTAGTGGCCGTTATTCACCAGCCAGATCAAGTCCGTGTTTTAGAAAACTGTCATTTAACTTCGCCATTGTCTGTATGGTTAAAAATTGATAGCGGTATGCACAGACTGGGTTTTTCGGTAGAAGTGGTTGCTTCTATTTATCAAAGCCTTCAAAAATCTGTTTCTGTGCGAAAGCCAATTGGATTGATGACACATTTAGCTGATGCTGATAATATTGATCGTGCTTTCACAGAATTTCAAATTAATCAATTTTTCACTATCACAAAAAAGATGAAAGGTCCTAAGAGTATTGTCAACTCAGCGGGATTACTTTCATATCCAAACGCTTTGGTTGATTGGGTGAGGCCTGGCATTCTGCTTTACGGAATTTCACCCTTCAATTCTGAGAGCGTCGTAGAAAGAAATTTGCGGCCAGTGATGACGTTATCAGCAACAATAGTGGCAATTAAACAATGTCGTAAGGATGATGTCGTAGGTTATGGATGCATATGGCGTTGTCCTGAAACAATGCCAATTGGTATTGTAGGAATTGGTTATGGTGATGGTTATCCACGTCATGCGCCAAATGGAACACCTACCCTGTTAAATAATAAAGTGTGTCCTTTGATCGGTCGTGTTTCAATGGATATGATCGCAATTGATTTGCGTTCTCAACCTAATGTACAGATAGGAGATGAAGTTATTTTATGGGGAAATGGATTACCTATAGAAAGAATTGCGCAAAAGGCACATACCATTAGTTATGAACTATTGTGTAATATCACCCATCGGGTGCATTTTATTGAAGTAGAAGATGAATCCAATGATTGATTCGGGAAAAATTCGCTGGAAATGTCGTCGTGGTATGGTGGAGCTAGATATTATCTTGGAAAATTTTTACGAGCACAATTTTCAAACATTGACTGAAGATGAGAAAAATTTGTTTGACAAGTTATTGGATGAATCAGACCTGTCATTATATGATTGGTTTTTTGGTCATGATGTGCCTCATGATTGGCAGCTTAAAATTATCGTAGGAAAAATCTTACCTAAAAAAAAACTTTTGGAATGAACTAGCTTGTCGTGAGATTTACAAGCCAATTTAACTAATTATATAGGTGGCAGCGTTGATATAGTTTTTTTCTATGAGATCTCTAGAAATATCATTATTCATACTCATATGAAATTTCTACGATTTAGAGATACTTAACTAACATACACAAAAACTTCATGACCCGAAAGCTCTTGCATGTTAACTTGAATTATTTCTATGCGGCAATCCGGATTTACCGCCCTACTGTATAAGGTAATGGTATTAGCGCAGCGTTTTAGAGAATGAGTAGTCAATTATAGATACACAGAGGTACAAACAAGTCCATAGTTCCCATAGAGTTGTGATGCTAGAAACGATCAATGCCTTTAAAACAATAAAATAGGATGCACCTTAACTCATCATTTTCTTGATGCAAAATATGTCTGTCATGATCGTAGTAGAGGTACGAATCGATATCATACCTATAACTATCATAAAATAAATATTGACATAACAGCGGATGATCTAAGTTTAGAATGACTATAATTATCTTCTTCTCGTTCTGAAAAAGATACATCACTTAAATATAAATCTAAACACAATTTGATTAGAACCTAATTGACTAGCAATGGTGTTGATCAATAAATTTTTAATTGAAGTAGTAAGTCTAAAAATACTAATGATCATGATATCATTTTGCACGACTTTACTACCGTTTCTCCAATAAAGCAGTTAATACCCCACACCACCATAGTGGAATGATATAAAGTGTAAAGCAAGAACATCTAGTCAGCGTATCTATTGATTTAAAAAATTTTCAACATCTCTCTTCTTTATAACTGACCATTTATTGACAATTATGTAATTATTTAGTCAATTGTAACACATTCTTTATCATTTCATTGATTATTTTTTGATTAAGATCTATCGTGGTGTCAATGAACATGCATCCTCATTTCAATCATTGTATCAATTTGTATTGAGTTCACTTTGGAAAAGTGAACTGAATCTTGTGTATTAGTTAATTTTTACATTGAGATAGATTTGCTAACGAAGGTCAAGGAGGCCGTTTTGAGAAAGTCGGAGAGTAATTTACCGAAAAATAATGCAGTTGCTTCCCGTTTTGTTAATTATTTTAATATATCGTTCTAATTTCAATAATAGCTGAAAATCTATTTTTACTACACTCTATATTAAGTGCTGATACTTCTTAAATTAATTTTTAGGATCTCCTATGTTGTTATTACTATTATGTTATTATAGAACTATCTGTGGCATCCACTCTATCTGAGTAATAGAAATTAATTATGATGTCATATTTAGCTTTGTTACACATGGACAATACTGAATAATAATACTATTTTATCAAGTAGATGGCTGGAAATACGTTTGGAAAAATGTTTACAGTGACGACAGCTGGCGAAAGTCATGGATTAGCGTTAATGGCTATTGTAGATGGTTGTCCACCTGGGCTGATTTTGTCAGAATCAGATATTCAGCCTGATATGGATCGGCGTAAAACCGGTAAATCTCATTTTACTTCTCAACGATGTGAAACCGATCACGTAGAAATATTATCTGGTGTTTTTAGGGGAAAAACGACCGGTACGCCCATTGCTCTCTTGATTGAAAATACTGATCAACAACCATATGATTATTCAAAAATAAAAAATCTGTTTCGCCCAGGGCATGGGGATTATACATATGTTCAAAAATATGGAGTACGTGATTATCGAGGAGGTGGGCGAGCATCAGCGCGTGAAACGGCTATGCGGGTAGCAGCAGGAGCGATTGCAAAAAAGTATTTGAGAGAAACAGTGAATGTTATCATTCAGGGATATACTGCAGCTGTAGGTTCTATTAAAGCAGATAAAATCGATTTAGCGATTGTTGAACAAAATCCTTTTTTCTTTCCGGATCAAGAAAAAATTCCATTATTAGAGCGGTTAATTATAGAATTGTGTTGTGAAGGTGACTCTATTGGAGCTCGTGTTAATATTGTTGCAAAAGGTGTACCGGCAGGATTAGGTGAGCCTGTGTTTGATAAATTAGATGCTGATATCGCTTCAGCTATGATGGGGATTAATGCAGTTAAAGGCGTTGAAATTGGGGAGGGGTTTACAGCAGTGAATCAAAAAGGTTCAACTCATCGTGATGAAATTCGTCAGAAGGGTTTTTTATCTAACCGGTCTGGTGGTACATTGGCAGGAATTTCGTCTGGGCAGGATATTTTGGTGGGTCTAGCCTTTAAGCCATCTTCGAGTATTCGTGTACCTGGTAAGACACTTGATGTTAGTGGTAAGGAAGTAGAGGTGATTACAACCGGCCGCCATGACCCTTGTGTAGGTTTACGTGCTGTACCGGTTGCCGAGGCAATGCTTGCATTGGTTTTAATGGATCACTACTTGCGACATAAGGCACAGAATTTATGAAAATTATCACTCAATTTTTTCTGTCACTCACCTTATGAGGTATAAAACGACAGTGGGCTACGATGTAGCGGTAGTCGGAGCTACTGGAATAGTAGGAGAGATGATTTTACAGCTCTTATATGAGCGCCGATTTCCCATAGGAAAGATTTATCCGCTAGCAAGTAAGCGCTCTGAAGGAAAAAGCGTTTTTTTTGGGAAGAAACGCAAAAAAGTAAGTAATCTCGCTAATTTTGATTTTTCTAAAGTAGAATTGGCTTTCTTTTCAGCAGGTGCGGAGCGATCAGCTGAGTATGCACTTCGTGCTGTCGAAGCTGGCTGTGTTATTGTTGATAATACCTCATATTTTCGACATGACCCGGATATTCCTCTAGTCGTACCAGAAGTTAACGGGCCTTCTTTAGGAGGTTACCGCAATCGCAATATCATCGCTAATCCTAATTGTTCGACGATTCAAATGCTCGTTGCATTAAAGCCTATCTATGATGCGGTAGGAATTTTACGAATTAATGTAGCAACTTACCAGTCAGTTTCAGGAGCAGGCCGTCAAGCGATCAAAGAGTTAGCGAAACAAACAGCTCATTTTTTGAACGGACAACTTATGGAATCTTCAGTTTTCCCCTCTCAAATCGCATTTAATGCGGTTCCTCAAATTGATGTCTTTGAAGAAAATGGCTACAGTAAAGAAGAAATGAAAATGGTGTGGGAAACGCAAAAAATCCTAGATGATCCTAATATAGGAGTGAATCCTACAGCGGTGCGTATACCTGTTTTTTTTGGACATTCTGAAGCCGTGCATATCGAAACGCGCGATCCCATTAGTGTAGAAGAGGTGAAAGAGTGCTTGTCCCATGCACCTGGGGTAATCTTGATTGATGAAGATAACGCTTATCCGACAGTAATAAGTCATGCAGCAAATGCTGACGCTGTATTTGTAGGTCGCATCCGTCAGGATATCTCACATCCTAATGGATTAAATTTGTGGATTGTAGCAGATAATATTCGAAAGGGGGCTGCACTTAATGCTGTACAAATTGCAGAAATGCTTATCAGCAAAAATTTCTATGTGCATAGTATGTTCCACTAATTACTTAATTATATTTCTCTTTTACTTGATATTGGTGCATGCGTATGTGTGAATAATGCATCATCAATATTTCCATTATCATTTACGTCAATCGTGTGGTTACCATCGTAAACAACAGATTTTTAGCAATCCTGGGCAAAATACCAAAGATCGTGCTTAAACTCGTGGAAGAAAGATAAATTTTAATAGGTTGAACGAGACTTAATTAAATAAACCATCCGGAGACAGAATTCATCGCGTTAGTATCGTGATACTATCAAATTATGCGGGTTTATTATTTAGAAGAGAAGTTAAATATATTCTGTTTTATTGTTTATTGAGATATAGAAGGATCAATATTGAAATGCAATTTATGACATGCAAAACATTTTTTGGGGGATGAAATTCTATTATTGTTGTAGACTAGTTGCGAATAGAAAAAGACAATATTAAGATACGTATGTTATAACCGTTAGGGTTCAGGATTATAGTAAACAGTAAATGGATAAATAATGGTACTCTCAAATAAGTGGTCTTGCTGCTCTTGATTATTCATGAGACTATTGTCTAAGAAGTCTGTCCAAGTAAATAGTTCATCCTTTGTGAGAAAAGAAGTGGAAGTTTCTGGCAAGTTAAAGTCTTTATACAATTATCGAGATATTATGTGTAAAACTTGTGAAGGTTTTGTAGTGTGTGGCAATGGAACAAGAAAATTTAAGACGCTATAATAAGCATTATCAAACGCAAAAGCGTGAAAATATACCTATTTTGATAGGATAGAAAGAATAGATGCGAACGCGTTTGGATTATGTAGTACCAATGCGATCTGGTTATGTTCAATTTTCGATTCTCATCTTAAAATCGAGGGCAATAATTCGGTAGCTAATGTTTCTGCGTGAGAAATAGCTTACTAATAAAGCTCACTAACCTTTAATAGATGTTCTGGTAGCGACGATGATGTAAGCCTCTTTTTAGAATTGATGGAAGTCATTCTAAAAATGTTCGTTTGTATGAAGAATCATAATAGAGAATACGAACGTTATCGCATCGGAAAATAATAATTTCTTTTCAATAGAATGAAAACCATGAATATTGTTTATTGCATGATTAGTTGAAATAAAATCAAATTTATTTAGAGATATTTTTAAATATAGTTTCGTGTATGAGAACAGAAAGTCCCAATGAATACAATACATTGTTTATGTAACAACAAAGTTGTTGAAGGTATTAATCCTAAAATGAGAGGATTTCTATTAAAGAAGAAAATGAAATGCATAAACAAAACTGTTAAAAAGCTTGTGGAGCAAAGAAAAAATTCATTCGTTGTGCTTTGAATGATCAGGAAAAGCTAAAAAAAAACTGGCTGTTCAAACTGGGCTTGATACATGAAGCACACCGAGGTTATTCTTTGCAACTATGCTAACCAATCAAAAATTTCTTATCGGTGTAACTGGTGCTATTGCTATTTATAAAAGTATAGAATTAATACGTCGACTGCGCGATGAGGGAGCTTTAGTTCGTGTGGTAATGACTGAATCAGCGAAAGCTTTTGTTACCCCATTGGCCTTTCAGACAGTTTCAGGACATTCAATAGCTAACGATTTGTTTGTTTCTGCAAGTACTTCAGGAATTACGCATATCGATTTGGCACGATGGTGTGATTTTATATTGATTGCACCTGCCAGTGCAGATTTCATTTCACGTTTGGCGTATGGGAGAGCTGATGATATGTTGACAACGCTTTGTTTAGCAGCGCAAGTACCAATTGCTGTAGCGCCATCAATGAATCAACAAATGTGGCTTAATAAAATCATGCAAGTGAATATTAATCGATTGCGTGAATATGGCATTTGTGTTTTTGGCCCAACCATTGGTATGCAGGTATGCGGAGAATACGGACCTGGTCGACTATTGGAACCTGAAGAATTAATTAATCAATTAAAAATTATTTACATGGAAAAAATTTTATTGGGGAAACGTATATTAATTACTGCAGGACCTACCCAAGAAGCAATTGATCCCGTGCGTTATTTAACAAATCATAGTTCTGGAAAAATGGGTTATGCTTTAGCTGAAGCAGCTGTTGCGATGGGAGCAGAAGTTACATTAATCAGTGGACCAACTCAATTAGTTACGTCTCATAAAATTAATTGCATAAATGTTACATCAACAATGCAAATGTTCGATGCAGTTATGCAGCGTGTCACTAATTGTGATGTTTTTATTGGTGCGGCGGCAGTGAGTGATTATCGTGCTAAAAAGCAAGCTTTTCAAAAAATAAAAAAATCAGACAAGAATATAACATTAGATTTAGTACGTAATCCCGATATCATTTCGTCAGTGGGGAAGCTATCTAATAAGCCTTTCATTGTTGGATTTGCTTTAGAAACCGATAATAATCTTATAAGTGCGAAAACTAAATTGCGCAAAAAAAATATGGATATGATTGTAGTTAATAGTGAAAGTGCGTTAAATAGCGATCAAAATGTGGTAACAGTTATCGATCGTTTAAAACAAATGAAAAATTTTTCAGCGTCGAAAACATATATTGCGATTGAACTGATGAAATTCTTAAGTCAACAGCTGTCTTAAAAGAAATTCCGTGCTTCACATATTTATAATGATGAAGAAAGGTAAGATAATAAATCTTGAACATTTCTAATGTAATCGAGAATAATTAATAACGTGTATTTTATAATCACATCACGATTGTTTGGTAGGAGATATATCTCGCTTGAATAAATATAAACAATACAAAGATTGGAAACAGGTGTATTGTGAATGATGCTAAAATGAAGAAAAATGGGAGTGTGTATCGGCATACCATCAATCACGTAAAGTAGAGGTTATATATGTTATTTCATTGAGAAAACATAACTTGATGAGCTAAAAGGGAAAAAGTAATTTTTATTCTTTTCGTATAAAGTTATATAAACATATATAGTCGATGTTTTTTCTTAAGGTGGAGTAAGCCCAGTATCACATTATAAGTAATTAGGCCATTCAAGATTTTGAAGATAATGAAGACAATAATGTGAATAGAATTTTGAGTTGCTTTGTGTAATACGAAATTTTAGCTCCGACTGAGAAAATAATGAGTTAAAATGGCTGTTATGTTTTGAGGTTTGTTATATTGAGGTAATATTTAGTGACATGACCACGCATATAACGAAGATTGGAATATTCAAGCTGTGAAACACGTTTGCTTTACACAATATGTTATACCTCAATTCAGTAGTAAACTTAGATCCTAAGGCGAGTGGTAAAATTTGGTATGTAACAAGATTCTTGGTGAAACGATGATATTTTGTGGTTGTATTGTGTAGTGTTAATAACTACTGTAGCTGCTGTAGTAAGAAAGCAAAAGGTATAGTGCTCTGGTATAATTCATTCAAGAAGTGGACAGTTAAAAATCCGCCGTTACCTCTTTTTGCAACCTGACTTCCGAATGAATTGCCCACTATGAAAATAGGTCACAAAGCTCCGTTTTGGTGCAATCTTTTTTAAAACAATAAGTTACTGTCAAGCGATCAAAACAATAATCACGTTTTTATTGTGAAGTAATGTTCTACTTGAACTATAATTTTGTCGCTACTTTGTAAATAAAGTCGATACAATTAAACAAGAATAATCTGTTGTACTTTCAACAGAAAATTGGTTTTAGTATCAATATCTGTGAGACTACTTACTATTTCTCATTCTCTTGTGATATACGATGGGTTATACAGGTTACAAAATACTCTTGATGAGAATATTGTAATTTTTTTTGTTAGTATAGATAGTTAATTGCGTTACAATGAAACAGGATCATCTTGCGAAATTAGACGAGAAGGCGAAAGAGAAAGGTAGATTGTTACAAAAACTGTTGTTAAGCATTAGCGAATGTCACGAATTGCTTTAGGAATCTGCTATGACGGATCAGCTTACCACGGTTGGCAGGCACAGGATGGTTTGGACACAGTTCAACAACAGCTGGAGAGAGCATTATCTATGGTGGCTGATCAGCCGATAGTGGTTGCATGTGCAGGGCGGACAGATGCTGGGGTGCATGCCAGCGGTCAGGTTCTTCATTTTGATACAACGGCTTATCGAAGCAATCACGCCTGGATATTTGGTGTTAATAGTCATCTTCCGCACGATATTAGCGTCACTTGGGCTAAAGAGGTAAATGAGCATTTTCATGCCCGTTATGGAGCGTTTGCCAGGCGTTACCGCTATGTCATTTATAATCATCAGATTCGACCAGCGATTTTGTACCAGGCAATTGGCTGGTATTTTCGTCCGTTGGATGAAAAACGTATGCAGATAGCTGCTCAGTTTTTATTAGGAGAGCATGATTTTAGCTCTTTTCAAGGAGCAGGTTGTCAGTCCAAAACGCCGATGCGTGTTATTTTTCAGATTGAAATTTTTCGAATTCGGTGTATGGTGGTCATCGAAGTTCAAGCAAATGCTTTTTTGTTACGTATGATGCGTAACATTACAGGAGTGTTAGTAGCTATTGGGAGTGGTGAAAAAGAACCAAAATGGGCAGAACATGTTTTAAAGGCGAAAGATCGGCAACAAGGGGGAGTAACCGTATCTCCGAATGGGCTTTATTTGGTAGAAGTTAGTTACCCTTATAAATTTAAACTACCACAAACACCTTTGGGACCGTTCTTTTTATTATAATTTGCTATTTTTAGACTAGGATTTTTTAAAAATGAGTTGGTTTACAAAACTGTTACCAAAAATCTCAACGCCAATAAAAAAAGGAGTGCCTGAAGGAATATGGAGAAAGTGTCCTTCTTGTACTGCTGTTCTTTATCGAGCAGACTTAGAGCATTGTTTAGAAGTTTGTCCCAAATGTGCTTATCATATTCGTATAAATGCGCGTAAACGAATCTCGCAAATTTTGGATAATCTAGAACAAGAGGAGTTAGCTCGGGAAATTGTTGCCTTTGATCGATTAAAATTCCGTGACCTAAAAAAATATAAAGATCGTCTAAGTGCGGCACAAAAAACTTCGGGTGAAAAAGAGGCGCTTATTATTCTCAAAGGGAAAATTTATGGTATTGCTGTGGTAATAGCTGCATTCAACTTCGATTTTATTGGAGGGTCAATGGGTGCTGCTGTTGGAGAGCGATTTGTAATAGGTGTACAAACATCCATAGATGAAAAGTTACCTTTTATTTGCTTTTCAGCGAGTGGTGGAGCACGAATGCAGGAGGGTTTATTTTCATTGTTCCAGATGGCTAAAACAAGTGCGGTATTAGCACGTTTGACTGAATGTCAGATTCCTTATATTTCGGTATTAACAGATCCCACCATGGGTGGGGTATCAGCTAGCTTGGCGATACTAGGGGATATTATTATTGCTGAGCCTAAAGCGCTAATTGGTTTTTCAGGACCTCGCGTTATTGAACAGACTATACATCAAACTTTACCAGAAGGTTTTCAGCGCAGTGAATTTTTATTAGAGCATGGAGCCATCGATATGATTGTCGATCGCCGTGAACTCAAACGAACGATTGCTTCTTTGATTGCAAAACTGACCCATCAAACTTTAGCTGATCTTCTTTTAAAAGAAATCGTGTCATAGGCAAAAAAATTACATTCTACTTTTCTATTGAGTTTACGTTCTAAAACAGATAAATTTTTATTAATGGAAGATTGGCTTGCTTACATTGATACACTATATTCACGGGAAATTGATTTGGGATTGTCGCGTATTATTGCGCTTGCAGAAAAATTATCATTGAGAAATTTCTCGTGTCCTGTAATAACAGTGGCGGGAACGAACGGCAAGGGATCAGTAATTAAATTTTTGGAAAGTATTTATCTGACTGCAGGATATAGGGTAGCTGCTTATACATCTCCTCATTTGCTGCAATTTAATGAACGGTTACGTATCAATGGTAATGCGGTAGCTAACGAGGTACTAGTTAGTGCATTTTCTTTTATTGAGAAGAATCGTGATAACCAACCCCTGAGTTTTTTTGAATTCACTACTTTAGCAATTTTTTATATATGTAAAAAACAACCGTTGGATATTTTGTTATTAGAGATAGGATTGGGCGGCCGTCTGGATGCGGTAAACATTGTTGAGCCTAGTGTGGCTGTTATTAGCAATATTGATATTGATCACACTGATTGGCTAGGAAAAGATCGTGAATCTATTGGGCGAGAAAAAGCAGGTATTATTCGGTGGCATAAACTAATTGTTTGTGGGGATCCAAAGCCTCCTCAAAGCGTGTATGAAACGGCAAAAAAATTAGAAGCGCCATTTTTTCAATTTGAAATAGATTTTTTCGCGAAAGTTGATGATGGCATGTGGAAATGGCAAGGTCCAGAGACCTTTTTTGAGAAATTACCATTGCCTGATCTGAAAATCCAAAATGCGGCAACAAGTTTAATGGCACTACATTGCTTACAGAGATGTTTGCCATTGTCGTTGGACGCTATTAGAGATGGAATTAATAAGGCTACTTTGCCAGGACGATTCGAATGTGTCCAAATACCAGTATCAATTATTTTTGATGTAGCGCACAATCCACAGGCAACTCGTTATTTAGCAGAGAAGCTACAGAAAACTAAGCACGCTGGTCAGACATTAGCTGTGGTAGGAATATTACAGGACAAAGATATTAAGGGCATCTTTGAATCGATGCTTTCTTGCGTTGATCAATGGTATATAGGAGGACTGCAAGAAGAAGCGCGGGGGGCGACAGGTGAGAGCTTGATGGAAGTTTTAGTGGAATATAGAGGGGTAGATAGTGTGAAAACCTGCTATAATTTTGTCTCTGTTACAGAAGCTTTTAAAAGAGCACTTAATAATTGTAGGTTACAGGATCGAATTGTTGTTTTTGGTTCTTTTCATACAGTAGGGATAGTAAAACAATATTTATCTAGTATTCATCAGAGAAAATGAGCGATGAAAGTTAGAACCAATGCGATGTTTTTACTATTGTTATTTCATGATCTTTCTCCATGGATGATAATTATTCTTGTTTTACTAGTACGAAATAAACCGATTTTTTAATTGCAGTTTCTCTCATTTGCATCAACAAAGATTTCCGTAAGAGAAAAACATTCAACTCTGTTATTTCCTCTATCAACTCAGTTGATAGCAACTAAACTAATTGCACTGAAAACACAGCTATTGCAAGTACCTAATACAGAAAGAGCCGTGTTGACAGTATTAGTTTTAGTGCCATGGAGAGTAAAATGTAAAAAACTCTGAAAAATCAAAGTGTCACATTATTATCCAATTGTTTTTATTTATCCCATTGTTGGCAGCGTGGATAATCCATATAGTAAGTTTCTTAGATTCCGATGAATATAACAATTTGATGTTTATCTCTTTCAGAATAAAGGAAAACACATGATTATTAAATATTAGAATTTTCGTTAGCTCTGTCATTGATCATAAAATAAAATTGATCAGATTCAGAGCAGTTAAAAGAATAATTACAGTTAAATAGTGCCATTGGAAAATATGTCGTATTTTAATTGGGTCGATTTTACAATTATTGGTATTGTTTTTTTTTCTATTGTCATCGGTGTATTCCGTGGATTTTTACGTGAAGTAGTTTCCTTAATCACATGGATAGCTGCCGTTGTAGTCGCATTTAAATATGTTAACTTTGTACAGGTAGATTTAAAATCTTGGATTACATCAGATTCTGTGCGATATGCAACAACTTTGATAGGATTATTCTTAACTGTTTTTATCATAGGTATGTTTTTAAATATGCTGGTTCATGCGTTAGTTAATAAATCAAAGTTTGGGATCATTGATCGATTATTGGGAATCTTCTTTGGAACGGTTCGGGGTTTACTCATTATTGTCATTTTATTGATGTTTATAAATGTAAGAAATATTCAGGATGGCAGTGCATTAGCACAATCGCAACTTGTCCCCGACTTTAAGCCCACGGTTATTTGGCTTAAGCAGTTTTTACCACATCAACTTAAATGTTTTTTTCAATGGTTGTTTAATCAGACAAATGAGTGTACTTAACGATGTGTGGAATTGTAGGCATGTTTACTAGTGGTGTTGTCAATCAAGCGCTTTGTGATGCCCTCACTATTTTACAGCATAGAGGTCAGCACGCAGCCGGCATCATTACCAGTGATGGCGAACAGGTTTTTCTACGTAAAGCGAATGGGTTGGTGCGAGATGCGATTCGTCCGTTTCACATGCTACATTTAAGAGGCAACATAGGTATTGGACATGTTCGTTATCCTACAGCCGGCTCTGAAAGTTCATCAGAATCGCAGCCTTTTTATGTCAATTATCCATATGGTTTAAGTTTAGTGCATAACGGTAATCTTGTTGATGTAAAAAACTTAATGAACGATTTAATTCGAACAGATTTACGTCATTTAAATACTACTTCTGATTCTGAAATTTTACTTAACGTTGTAGCTCATGAGTTGCAGAGAGTAGGAGGGATTGAGCTCACACCAAGACAATTATTTAAAGCAATGAGTAAAGTTTATAAACGTGTGCAAGGTGCTTTTGCAGCAGTGATACTGATCACAGGTTATGGTTTGCTGGGATTTCGTGATCCTCATGCTATTCGTCCTTTGGTATATGGGAAACGGGAAAATGGTAATGGATTTGAGTATATGTTTGCTTCTGAAAGTATTGCATTGGATGTGTTAGGTTTTAAACTTATCGATGATGTAGGACCGGGAGAAGTTATTTATTTTGATTTTAATGGGAATATGCATCGACAACAATGTGCAAAACCAATTAGTTACTCTCCTTGTATTTTTGAATATATTTATTTGGCACGTCCTGATTCCATTATGGATGGAATCTCCATTTATCAAGCACGTGCAGGGATGGGTATAAGTCTGGCAAAGAAAATTTTGCGTGAACGTCCTAATCATGACATAGATGTAGTTATTCCCATTCCTGACACAAGTCGGAATGCAGCTCATGCCTTAGCACACAGTTTGAAGGCTCCCTATTCAGAAGGATTTGTCAAAAATCGCTACATTGGTCGAACTTTTATCATGCCAGAACAGGCAATGCGACGTAGTTCAGTACGTTTAAAATTAAGTGCCATTAAGTCCGAATTTGTGAATAAAACAGTTTTGTTAGTAGATGATTCGGTGGTGCGTGGAACGACGTCTAAAGAAATTATTCAAATGGCACGCAATGCCGGGGCTAAAAAAGTGTATTTTGCTTCAGCAGCACCACCTATTCGTTACCCCAATGTATATGGGATCGACATGCCAGTGGCCGCTGAATTGATTGCACATGATAAATCAGAAGAAGATATTATACGTTTAATTGGGGCAGATTGGTTGATCTATCAAAATCTCAAAGATGTCTATGAAGCGATTAACAATGCTACTATGGTTCCTAATAAATCTAAAATTGAGCGCTTTGAAGATTGTGTTTTTACTGGAAACTATATTGTTGGTAACATCACTAAGGAATATTTAGATGAATTAGCTGAATTACGTAACGATGCGGCAAAAGCAAAGCAACGTGCTCTAGATGAGGTAGAAATTGTGAATGAATTGCTGCTGTGAGATCTATAAATAAGGAATGATGCCATAAAAATGAGTACTGTTGATACATACTTCTAGTATAAATTGAAGACAGTGAATCGTAATGTTTTTAGTGAAATTGAATAATCTTCTTTATGTATAAGAAGATCGCAACTTAATTAAGGGATTACTCATTCCGAAAGACATTTTCGAAATTCAAAAATTCCCCTCGACCGGTTCGATTATTTTCATATATTTTCATATAATAAATATAGAAGAGATCAGAAAGCTTTTGTTGGTAAAATACATAATAATTTAGAAATTGGACAACTCACTATTTGTTCCGGGATGTTGTTTTGGTAACTCATTCACCGTATTACGTCCTTTTAGCAAATATATCGACTCACAATTTAAAAATATGCCGTAATAGCAGATTGGTTTAATACTTATATTTTAAATAGAGTGTATTTCTTGAGAGAATAGAATTCAGAATCGGTAATAGACTATAGATTGCTATATAGAATTATAGATTTCTATAGAGATGGTGGTTAGTATTTCCAGTATCTGCTAAGAGCTGCATTGAAGCTGATGCGGTTTTGGCGCTATGCTTCCTTCGTTTCACACTTGTATTAAATTATTAAAATAATATACGACGACGTGCTGTGCTCTTACGTCTTATTTTAGGCTAAGATAAGATCTTTTCTAATTTAGGCTTTAACTTAATGCTACCAAGTTTCGAAAAATCTAGTCAGTTGATTCATTTATTTTAAGTTATATACTTTTTCATCTTTAGCAACATTTTTGTAGATTGTCCTCTTTCTAACGCATTAATAGGTTCTTATGATCACTACCTCATAATCTAATCATGATACTTAACCTAATAGCCATAGTATCTTATCGAAGCAGCATATTAATTTTAGCGTTGACTTTGGTATTGCATCTACTGTGTTTTATAGCCTCTTTAAATTAACAAGGTAAACAAGCCAAATTTTAAAATTCCATCAACCGCATTGCTTTTTTTAAAGCATTCCATGTTTTCACTTTTAATGTTGCATCACGCAATAATTCGGCTGGTGCATAACTAACAATCATTCGCAAAGGATCGAAATGAGAAAATAATTGAGATACACGAGAACCTAATAAAATCATAATACACTCTTTGAGATCATTGTGATTTAATAATTTTAATCGAAAACCTTCGCAAACTTGTCTTCTAGTTGCTTTAGCAATGTTTTTAATGAGTTGATTTTCAGCATCATTCCGAACTATCGCATCAGCTAGCAAAACCCCTACTAGACGATTTTTTAAATTATATAAACTATAGCAATAATAATTCATCGAAGGGAAAGTTCGGACTTGCCAGACATCAATGTCCATCAATTGCAAATAGTTACGCTTACCAAACCAACCATTATCAAGATATCTTTTCATAACTTTATTAAAATTATTAAAATTAAATAAAAATTTAAATCTCTTAAGCTATTTCACTTTAATTAGAGAAATTACATCTGAAGTAACATTATGACATTTCTACAAAAAAATAAACGAAATTGGCTGATTTGGTTTGGTATAGTGACTAGCTCGTTATTATTATTATTGAGCTTTTTTGGGATAGATTATCTCTGGTGGCGCAATACCGTTCATGCAGTTATTAAACAGAAAATTTATCGTAGTGGTCAACTTAATTTCCAACAACTAAAAGAAATTATTCAAGAAAAACACATAAAGACAATAATTAATCTGCGCGGAGCTCAACCTTGTAGGAAATGGTATTGGAACGAATTAAGACTTGCAAAAGTAATGAGAGTAAAATATTTTAATCTTCCACTTCCTTCTTGTAACCTACCCTCTCAAAAACGTTTAAAAGAATTAGTTTCACTTTTACTATATGCACCTAAACCTATCCTCATCCATTGCCTTGGCGGCGCCGATCGTTCAGGATTTGCCTCTGCTGTTGCAATGACTTTAGAACAAAATGCTCCATTTTCAAAAAGTCAACAACAATTTTCTATTTGGAATTTTGTCTTCTCAGATAAAAGTGTGGGAAAAATCACTTTCTCTAATTATTTCCGTTGGTTATCTAAACATCAGTTAATTTCTAGTCGACGGAACTTTATAGAATGGGTATTTTCAGAGAAGCCTCATAAAAGCCATTTTCCTTAAAAAGCCACTCGAGGTACCCTGTATACTTATATACTAGCGATATCAATAACAATACCTTGAAATACAGAAGATATCCAACAACTATGTACAGGAAGCATATTATCTGCACAAGTAAATATTAGTAATATTACTTCGCAGAAGTAATGGCACGTTAGATTATAATTTTAAATCATAATGCATGTCTGAAATCACGAAAACATGGAAAAGATATCTTTATTGAAACTAATGCTGTGTCTTTCATATTGGTCTTATAACAGTCAAACATTGCTGTTAAAGTAACAGCACTGGACGATGTAAAGAAAAACATCAATCCGTACAATAATTTTCTTCCAGAAATCAGATTATAAGTAACGCAGCACTTTTCGACAAAAGACATTATCTTCTACCAATCTAAATCTCCTTATTCCTCATGCCCTAGAAAAGGCAACACTGTTATCAGTGATATGATTAGTGAAAACATGAAATACTTAATTTTGTCTCTCTAGTATATTACTACTATATCCAACGTTAGTGTGCTATAAATTAATATTAAAAATTATTTTGACGGTATAATATTTAACACTGCTGATGTATTACATATGATTAATGAAATTCTAACTTAGACACGTCTCTAATCAATAAAGATTGAAGTTCAGTACAAGCTCACGATACACTAGATCGCCTGCTTTAGTAATAAAAGTCACAACTGGCACGACAAAGGATGCTTTTTAAACCTTCATTCTATGCTAGGAACTTTATGTCGGCATTTCTGCTCAATAAATTAGTCATCGGCAACTGCTATTTAAATATCCTCTAGAGAATATTGTACGATTAGGCATTAATGTTCAAGAAAAATCTAATGTGTTAATTCTAATTGCTTTTAGAAACGTTGCTATTGTGCTTCTTTTATTGATACCATTATTCTATTGATAAAGATAATCGAATTGCGTAGCAGGAGAAATGAATGGCATGCTTATTCTGCAAAATTGCTAACGGTGAAGAAGATGTCAAACTCATTTATAAAGACGATCAGGTTGTGGCTTTCCACGATATTAATCCACAGGCGCCAGTACATATTCTTGTAATGCCGTATCGCCATATCAACACCATTAATGACAGCACTTACCATGATGAAACACTTTTAGGGCATATGATAGTTATCGCAACACAATTGGCAAAAGAAAATAATATTGCGGAAAATGGCTATCGTCTAGTGTTAAATTGTAATCGTGGTGGAGGACAAGCAGTGTTTCATATCCATCTTCATTTAATGGGTGGCCATCAAATGTGCTAGTTATCTGGTTGAGGATTATCCATGATGAACGATGTACTCGAAAAAAATATTCAAACGTTATTCGCATCGCTTGGAGAAAATCCTGATCGCGAAGGTTTAAAAAAAACACCTAAGCGTTTTCTAGGAATGTTAAAACATCTTACCAAGGGTTACCAGGAAAGTCTTGACACCTTAATTAATGAAGCCATATATCAATCTGATATGGACGAAATGGTTATCGTTAAAAATATTGAGGTTTATTCTCTTTGTGAGCATCATTTATTGCCTTTTTTTGGTAAATGTCATGTTGCTTATCTACCGAACAAAAAAATTATCGGTATTTCAAAGCTTGGCCGTATTGTCGATATGTTTGCTAAACGTCTTCAAGTACAAGAACATTTAACAAAGCAAATCGCCGAATCAATATTAACCGTAACAAAGGCTAAAGGAGTTGGTGTTATTATTGAAGCTAAGCATTTATGTATGATCATGCGTGGTGTTCAAAAAAAAAATTCAGATATGAAGACTTCCATGATGCTTGGCATGTTTCGAAAAGACGATCGCACTCGCTCTGAATTTTTGAGCTTACTTAGATGTTAAGATATACTTCCTATCCAACTCACTCCATCAGCCGAGGTGGCGGAACTGGTAGACGCGCCGGACTCAAAATTCGGTAGTGGCAACGCTGTGGGGGTTCGATTCCCCCTCTCGGTATTAAAACCAGACTTTAATGAATAGTATTCCCTTATCGCTTTTTATAACTCAACTAGTTAAAATAAATATCTACAAAACACTTATTTTAACATAGATAATTTCACCAGCAGCAGCTTTTGAAGATATAATTTTTCTGTGAGTCAGTATTTTTAGTTGTAATGGCAATTGTTATGAGATTTTTAGCGCACACTAAATCCTTCGGTTTTAAATCGGTTTTAAATAGGTCATAATACTGGTTGTTTAAGAAGCGAAATTTTGAAAGTATGATTTTCTGGTTTTCCGCATCCAATGCATCAAAATTAGTCATCATCTCAGAAGGTAACACAACTACTGTAATTCCTAACAGGTCAGATTTGTCGGGGTATGCTCTGTAATTCCTATAAAAGCAAGAAATCGATTGACATTCACATTCTAAAGAAATTCCACAATAATCCGTATGACTAACACTGATTGTAGCACCTATATAGGATTCGAATTTAAAAGCTAACGATATCTTGCAGCACTCCCCACAAAAATTGATAATAATGTTTTTCCAAAGTAAATCTTCATACAGCAACTGTTGGAAGTTGCTTAATCCTAAAACAACTTCATTTACAAATCACCCTTAGTATTTTTCACCTTGGAAAATCAATAAGTAACGATATATTATTCCTTTTCATTTTATTAAATTATTGAGTAAAGGAACGTAATTTACCTATTTAAAAACAAGAATTTTCATTAAGGCTTTCATGATTAATAATATCTTACTTAACCATATTCTACACCCACCACATCCCTAAAAGTGAACTACAGCTTGATATTGGTTATGAATGCCTAGTTAGTCTTTCTGCGAATTCAGAAATATTTTTCTCTATCAGCTCAGCGTAGCTTATCGCAATAGATTCGCAATAGGTGTAGCAAAATACACAGGAATTCGGACACAAATGTCCTCTACTAGTTCTCGCTTATAGACCCACAACTTTTATTTACTCAGTTGACATCTTCTGCTGAAGCTAATTTAGAATCAGCATTTATTTTTTAGGATTTCATTGGCATTGGCGCGCAAAAAAATGGAACCCATCACATTGACACTGAGATAAAACTCTAATTGCTATACTTTAAGGACAATCTTTTTAGATAGCACAAATACAACGCCGATTTTGATGTACTAATCGTGTTAACCATTGAGCATTCCTTTAATTCATTTTAAATTTTATTTTTTTCTTCTTTGGTTCCCTGCTCAGGTTTCAGAGAATTGCGTAACGTTTCAACATCCCTCATTAACTCACTAAGCAATCTATTCATTTTCGTTAATTCTTTTACCTGTTCTTCATGCACTTTCGTTAACTGTTGAGTCAGCACACTTAATTCAGCAATTTTTATTCCAATAGCGTCATCAGGATTGGGATTAGGAATCATTTCTTCTGGGCTAATCATTGATTTTATATTATTTAAAATATTTTGAAAATCAAATTTCTTACCTAAAGTACTCATGATATGACCTCTATAAAACTACAAATGATCTTTTAACACAATTTACTCTATTATTAGTAGATATTGTAATAACTCTCGAATAATGTTTGCAATGTTATATTTAAACCACCAAAAAATTTCATGCTGTATTTTTCTACTTTCAGCAATCACCAAACTAACTGCGTATGCATAACTAGCTATTTTTCTTCTTCCGTCATGAAGAAATCAAATGATTCATGCAATCAGATTTTTACTCCCGTTTTTAACACAATTGGACCACATTTCAACCTTTTCATGTTCAAATTTTAATTTTATTTTTATAAACATTGTCTGTTTCTATAGGGAATATTAGACAATACTAGATGAATAAGTCAATTTACTATATTCATGTGTTCTACAAACAATTGTAATTTTCTATAACCTTGAAATTCATTAACGTCCAAACGATAAGCTAAATGAACATATTCACACTGAAAATTAGGCCACTGTTTAAGATCAACATGAAAAGCAATACCATCTAAGCAATAGCTATCACCAGGTAGTTGAAAAATGAGTTTTAAATGACGCTGTCCTACTACACGCTGGCTAATTAATTTAAAATGTCCATCAAAGAGAGGCTCAGGAAATCCTTGTCCCCAAGGACCTGCATTCTGTATTAGTAATGCCAACTCAAGTGTTAGCTCATCCGAAGTTAACTCACCATCAGTAATTAACTTGGCTTGAAGATCATCTTCACTCAATTGATTTGCAACTTCTTGAGAAAATGCCTGCTGGAACTCTTTAAATCGACTAGCAGGTAAGTTTAAACCTGCTGCCATTGCATGCCCTCCAAATTTACTAACTAATCCAGCATATTTTGTTGCAATTGCTTCTAATACATTGCAAATGTGTAGTCCAGTCACCGAGCGAGCTGAACCTTTTAGAGTATCATCGTTCGTTTTTGCAAAGGCAATCGTTGGACGATGGATGCGTTCTTTAACTCGCGAAGCAATCAATCCTACGACACCTTGATGCCATTCTTCACGATATAAGCATAAACCAACAGGTAAGTTTTGATTTAAATATAATGTATCGATTGCTTCAAAAGCTTCCTTTTGCATTTGTGACTCAATTAACCGACGTTCTTTATTCAAAGCATCTAACTGATAAGCAATATCCAAAGCAGCGTCCATATTATCTGCTAATAAGCAGGCAACACCCAAACTCATATCATCCAGTCGTCCCGCTGCATTTAATCGTGGGCCAATGACAAAGCCTAAGTCTACGGATCGTAACTTCTCATACTTTCGTCCAGCTACTTCCAGAAGAGCTAAAATTCCCGGATGTGTTTGGGCCGCGCGGATACGTTGTAATCCTTGATAAACCAGTATTCGATTATTTTTATCAAGTGGGACGACATCAGCGATAGTTCCCAACGCTACAAAGTCTAAAAATCTAGCCATATTGGGAGAATCAATACCATGACACTTAAACCAGTTATTTTTTTTAAGTTGTGCGCGAACAGCAAGCATAAGATAAAAAGCTACACCAACTCCTGCCAAACATTTACTAGGAAATTGATCTCCTTTACAATAAGGGTTAACGATAGCATAAGCAGCTGGTAATACCGCCCCAGGCAAATGATGGTCAGTTACTAGAACATCTATCCCTAACTGATTGGCACGGGCTACACCAGCATGACTTGAAATCCCATGATCAACCGTAACAATTAATTCTGATCGACCAGATGCGGCAATATCAACAATTTCAGTACTTAAACCATAACCATACGTAAATCGGTTTGGCACTAAATAGGAAACATTTTCTGCTCCAAATGCGCGCAATGAGCTGACCATTAACGCAGTGCTTGTCGCGCCATCGGTGTCAAAATCGCCAATAACTACAATATGTTCTTGTTTTTTTAACGCTTGTATCAAGCGAGAGACCGCCTTATCAATATTAGATAACGATGAATACGATAATAAACTGTTTAGATCTCTGGATAATTCATTAGTAGAGCCTACATTTCGCAGTTGATAAATTCGTTGTAAGACAGGATGAAAATACTTAAATCTACCATTCGATTTAGGCATTATACGTCGTACAACTTTCTTATACACAAGCACTTCTCTTTCCTTTTTCATCAATTTAACTTTCATCATTTTGATATTCTAAATATCGTGATATCGTAGCAATAACTATGCTTAAAACACAACCTTATTACTCAAGTTTACTTTTTAAAACTTTATTTTTATTAAAGGTAAACCTCTTGAAATAAATTTCAGTGCAATATTTAGCATTAACAGGTATGTCGTAGTTTTGATCAATATTATTATTGTGTGAGTAAATAATATTATTGTATAAGTAAATATGACATACTTGTGTTTTGTCGTGTGGGAAATGTCAATTGAGACCCCTCCAATTGAAGTATTTCTTTAAGTTTTTAGATTATGCTCTTACGCTATAAGAGTTGTGACGCACAGCTTAAAAAATGAAGTGAGTTTGATTCGTCATGATTAGTACTTTCTATAATAAAAAATTCCCCATCTTAGATGTTGATGAGAATTTTTTCTTGCGCGAACAATTTATTAAAGACGCAGAAGCTTTTTTCGAGTACTATACACATCCTGAAGTAACTCGTTATATTCTTGCCTTTAATCCTCGAAACTTAACTGAAGCTATCGCTGAAATTCATTACTGTCGAAATTTATTCAAGAATGAATGTGGAATTTATTGGGCATTAGCCCGAAAAGAAGATGATTATATGATTGGTGCTATCGGTCTTTACATCAATAATCAGCATGATCGGGCTGAAATTTGTTACGATCTTTCCCATCAATACTGGAATCAAGGCATTATGACAAAAGTCATTAAAATAGTTCTTGATTTTTCTTTCCATCACATTCCTATTAAGCAAATCGAAGCCGTTACATTAAAAGAAAATAGCGCATCTGTTACGACACTTAGAAAAGTGGGATTTGTATATGAAGGTTCAATGAAAAATTATCGTTACTTCAACGGCCGTTCCTATGATATTGAGATGTTCACCATTGAATCTCGGATAAAAAATCCAACAAAATTCTTCCCTCACATTGGCAATAAATAGCAAGGGCCGCTGATGAGACAACCACACGTACTTATTTCCTTGTATCTCACTGAGATATGAAAACGTTTTATTTATTCAAGGCCTATTAATTCTATATCTCACCAGTACGCTTAATTTTTTCAACTCACGTGCTTACGATGCTCAGTGAGCTTATCACCTTAAGTTTATTATTTTTTATATTGCACCTTTTGCTGAAGACTTTTCAGACCGAATTCTAGGTCTTCATTATTCCATCCTGGTTGGTACTATCTTTTAGGAATCGATTATTTTTTACTTGGTTTATTTGGGCATCATTTCCGTTCTAGTCATCAGTAATAAACTTTTAAAACCAAGTAGTTCCATTTTTTATGGGAATTTTATTGCGAAGACGATCCTCTCCGGAATGCAGGATTCACCTTGCTTTATATCGGCGTCAATTTAGATGGTCTCCTTACTCCAGGTAGTGTACAAGCTTCATTCAATAGGTATGCAGTTAGGTCCTTACTTTTATCACTGTTGGAACTAAGATAATTACTGCTGTATTCACTTTTTTTAGCTGCCATACATTCGAAAGTCGGGTGTTATCTATTCCAAAATCAAATCACCCGTGCAACATTTTAGCACGTTTAGCGTATTGTATCGAATCAGCGAAGACTGTAACATCATCACTATTCTACATTAAAAATTGGTGAAAGGTACAGTGAAAGGTACATTGAGAGAGAAGGCTATTGAATGATTATCGAAGTGCCATGAGAACCCATATTGCTATCTATGAACACGGCTCCCTTTTGGAAAAAGCAACGCTTGTTAGCGGCTGGTTCGATGAAAATCTCATTCACATTTCCTAGATTTGAATTCTCTGCTCGATAGCAACTTTCGGATACGGCTATTCAGAAGATCAATGACTTAGTGCCAATACGGATTCTTATCAAATTGTCACTATTTTGTTGAAGATAATTTATAAAATCGGATTATCAGCAATAAATCTCGAAAACATATAATACTTGATAAAAAAATTATGTCTGTTCCGCTATACTTACATCAAAAAGCGCTAGGATAATAGGATTTAAAGAGATTAAAATAATTTTCCGTCGTTTTTCGCGCGATCTCTTCAACCGTAATATTTTTCAATTTAGCAATATGCTCTGCTATATAACGTACATATCGTGGCTCATTTTTTTTACCTCGATGAGGGACTGGTGCTATATAAGGCGCATCCGTTTCAATAAGCATCTTCTCAAGCGGTGTTCTTGCGGCAATTTCAGCAACATTGGTTGCGTTTTTAAAAGTGACAATACCCGAAAAAGAAATATAAAAACCCAATTTCAGTGCTTGCTTACTCATATCCCAACTTTCTGTAAAACAGTGTATCACTCCACCCACCACCTTAGCATTTTCTTCCTGCATGATTTGCATTGTATCAACAGGTGCACCGCGCGAATGAATAATCAAGGGTTTTCTCAATTGCAGTGCTGCTTGAATATGAGATCGGAAACGATCACGCATTATTTCTAGTCTACTGGTATGATAATAATAATCTAAGCCTGTTTCTCCAACCGCAACAACCTTAGGATGATCTGCTAGTTCTATTATTTCCTGCACCTTAGGTTCATAATTCACTTTTTTGCTGGGATGTAATCCAACACTTGCAGATACATTCTTAAAACGTTCTGCAATTCCAATGATGGTGTGCGCATCCACTAAATCAACACTCACACAGAGAATATGTTCTACACCTTCAATTTTTGCTTTTTCAATTAACGCGCCTAGATCTCCCTCATAAGGCCTCAAATCAAGCATATTTAAATGACAATGAGAATCAACAAACATAATCTATTTCTATAGTTAAAAATATTTCTTCTAATAATAACCGTAGATTGACTGCAACCACACTTTCCACTAGCTGCCATGCTTTTTGCAACTGTTGGAGTAGCAAAAGCGTTTTTCTTCGAGGAAATACCATCTTTAGTTTTTTTAATAGCGCTAAACGATCCTTGTTTACAACAAAATCATCAGCGTTTAGTTGAAGCCGTAAAATATCCATGAAAATAATTATTAATATTTGTAAAATTAGCTGGAGATTTTCTTTTAATATAGTATCCACTATATCAATGGCATTTTCGCGTTGTTCAACACTATTTAATACTAAGTTGAACAATTGGTCGCGTAATGATAAAAAGTTTGTTACCCCTAATTCAAGTGCATATAAGGGAGCCTGATTAGCAATTTTTAGTAATTGGACAGCTTGAGAAAGATCGATATTTATCTTTTTTTGCAGCCATTGAGTAGTAACAGCACTTACACATGGGTTAAATGTCAATCGTTGACAACGACTAGTGATAGTTGGTAACAATGTATCTGGCCGATGGCTAACTAAAAGTAATAGTATCTGTCCAGTGGGTTCTTCTAATGTTTTTAAAAAAGCGTTGGCAGAGGCGTGGTGCATTACTTCGGCAGGATGAATAATGACTACTTGATGATGATTACAATGAGATGTTTGATTAAGATCGCTTATAAGAGCCCGCACTTGATCGATCTTAATCATTTTGCTCTTCTCTTCCGGTGTCACAATGAAAAAATCAGGATGATTACCAACGCAAAATAGTCGACAACTGTGACAAGTACCACAAGCCACTTCCTTTTTGTTTTCACAGAGTATAAATTTTGCTACTTTTTTCGCAAATCCAACTTTACCTAAACCACGACTACCTACTAAAAGTAGCGCATGTGGCAGCCGTCCTTGTAGATAAGACGACTTTATTTCTTGCCATTGTTTTTGTTGCCAGGGATAAATCATGTTTCTCTCAGATTATTTCATAATGTTAGTAATGGTTTAATCGCTTTTAGTATTTGTTCTTTAACTAAAGATATTTTTTGATCGGCATGAATTACTCGAAACCACTGAGGCTCCTGTCTGGCCATTTTTAAATAGCTTTTTCGTACACGTTTGAAAAATTCCAAACCTTCAGTTTCAATACGATCTTTAGCTCCTCGATTGTTAACTCGATTTAACCCTACTGAAACTGGCGCATCTAATAATAGTGTTATATCTGGTTTTAGGTCTCCATGCACCCATTTAGCTAATTTTTTAATATGGTTAACAGGAATTCCACGTCCACCACCTTGATACGCAAAACTGGCGTCAGTAAAACGATCTGATAATACCCACTTCCCTCTCCGCAAAGCAGGCAAAACCACTTGCGCAATATTCTGTGCACGTCCCGCGAATATGAGTAATAATTCGGTGTCAGGACACATCATTTCTGTGTAATGATCCAATAAAATACGACGAATTGCTTCCGCAATCAGCGTTCCTCCCGGCTCTCGCGTAATGATATAAGGAATATTCATTAAATCCAGTTGCTCACGCACATAATTAAGTGCTGTTGTTTTTCCAACCCCTTCAATTCCCTCAAATGAAATAAAACGACCTCCTTCAGTTCTTTCCATCCTTCTCCCCAATCAATTCAAAATAGCATTGCCCCTAAAAATTGCCCCTAAAAAAGGTGATAGTGCCATACGTACTTCTCCTTATCTACATTATTTACTACCTAGTGATTTCTATATCTTACTAAAAGATATGACTTTCATCACCTCTTGCTACTTGAGCGCAGCCGGAGTGCGGATACACACGACGACATATCAATAAGCGTCAGCGTAGGTACTTAAGCTATAATGCCAGTAGACATTATAAGCCGTATTTGTTATTAAATCTTCTTTAAAATATATAATCTTGCGCAAAAGGCTATCGGTAAGGTGACCTAAACCATATAAAATCACCAGATCTGCTTGTATGACGGTATTTTTCTTTCTTAAGAAACGCAAAAATTCCAGGGAAATTTTGGGTGATCTTCTAACTTATAGTTGGTAATGCAATTTTTTCATTAATAAAACCACAATCGAAACTTGATAGGAATTTGCATGATGTGTAGGTTATGATACGAGCTAATTTAGCACAATACTTTTTTGTGTTCTGCCTTGTGATATTAAGATTGCTGCGTATATTAACAAACTTTACAGAGCATAATCTAGAGCATAATCTCGAGCAAACAAGCACGAGTCAGGAGAAATAATTTTTCGGATACTAGCTAATTGAAATGACCTAATTTGGTCATTATTAATTTGTTAGGATAGTGATTATGTGTTTAAAAAGATGTGAATTTTCATTAAGTGTTGCTTTTTCCTAATGGAATATCTACAATCTTCAATGTCTACCTCTTTCAATACAAGCAGAACTGTGCTATTTTGATTTTACAGCACAGTGTTGTCCGGATAAATTTCATGGTGTCACGCTCGTGTTATTTGATGTGCCTCGTTTTAAAGCGGGTCTTTTATCGATTCTGGCTAATCCTGGCTAATTTATAGATGGAATTGGGGGTATTGAAGTGATACGAGTTAATATAAATGATTTGTTAGGAATAAATGATTTGTTAGGAGTAGTGAAGTAGCACAATCCTATTCTAGATGATATTTAGATAGTTATTTATTGTCTATTTGACTTCTTTTTCTGATTAAATATATACGTATAGTAAACATACGTATAGTAAACCACATTTCCAAGTAGGATCACTATTTATGATAGTAGGAATGATTAGAACAATTTTCCTACCAATACAAATACCTACAAATATCACGTCCTTTTTAGTATGATTGTTCCATTAGTTCCACCAAATCCAAATGAATTAGACATCACTGTATCAATTCTCATTTGACGTGCTTCTTTAGGCACAAAATCCAAATCGCAATCGTCAGCTGGATCTTCAAGGTTGATGGTTGGGGGAGCAACGTTGTTTTGAATGGCTAAAATAGAAATGACCGTTTCAACAGCCCCTGCTGCCCCAAGCATATGTCCTGTCATCGATTTTGTAGAACTGATAGCTAACTTATAGGCATAATCTCCAAAGGTTTTTTTGATAGCTAATGCTTCAAGAGGGTCTGCAGCTGAAGTTGAAGTGCCATGCGCATTGATATAATCAACACCTTCTAAAGAAATACCGGCATCTATGAGAGAATTTTTCATACAAGCCTGAAAACCTTCGCCGTTCGGATTGGGTGCTGTCACATGATAAGCATCTCCACTCATTCCAAAGCCAATCACTTCAGCATAAATTGTCGCATTACGTTTCCTTGCATATTCTAATTCCTCAAGCACTACGCAAGCTGCCCCTTCTCCTAACACAAATCCATCACGGTTTTTATCCCACGGTCGACTCGCTTTTTCTGGCTCATCATTCCGGCAAGATAAAGCACGTACTGCCGCAAATCCACCAATACCCAAAGGTGTAGTTGCCATTTCAGTGCCACCAGCAATCATTGCATCTGCATCATTATGGGCAATAATTCGAAACGCGTGCCCGATGTTATGAAGACCAGTAGCACAAGCAGTAACGATCGAAATATTCGGTCCTTTAAGGTTAAATTTCATCGAAACTATGCCGGAAGCCATATTAATAATAGCTCCAGGAATAAAAAATGGAGAAATCTTTCGAGAACCTAATTCCAGCAGTCTCTTGTGACTTTCTTCAATCCACGGCATACCACCAATCCCTGAACCAATGGCAACACCAATACGATGTGCATTCTTATCATCAATCACTAATCCTGAACTTTCAAATGCTTGTCGAGAAGCTTCTGCTGCAAATTGCACAAAGACATCATTTTTATGAGCCTCTTTCGGTGTCAGCGCTAAAGTGGGATCAAAATTCTTCACTTCAGCTGCTATTTTCGTAGAAAAAGCAGAAGCGTTAAAACGAGTGATGAGTCCCACACCACTTTTTCCCTCCAAAAGCGAACACCATGTATCGGCAACGGTGTTCCCTAGAGGGGTGACTGCTCCCAAGCCGGTGATAACAACCCGTCGGCCCTCCAATACCGTACTCCTCAAAGTAGTTTCTAGAGAAACGTATTCTTCAGTTTTATATCAAGAACTGTTTGACAATATACCACCGTCTCAAAATTCCTATCCCTTCTCGCGGTGATAGACTAAGAGAAGACGATTTCATGAGCAAATTTTTGTGTGTTCTTTACCAAATCGGTAATTCATCAATCAGTAGTTGATACATTCGCCGAATGCGTTTTTATATAATCGATCGCTTGCTGGATTGTTGTTATCTTTTCTGCTGCTTCATCAGAGATCTCGGTTTCAAACTCTTCTTCCAGTGCCATTACTAACTCTACGGTATCTAGAGAATCTGCCCCTAAATCATCAACAAAAGAAGCATCGTTAGATACCTCATGCTCCTTAGTAACGCTTAGACCTAATTGGTCAATGACGATCTTCTTGACTCGCTCTTCAATTGTTGCCATGTTTGGGCTCCCCTTTTTAACTTAAAATTGACTCGATGAATGATAACATTTTGGCACTGGTATTCAATCAATTAGCAGACATAGAGATTGGTCCTTTTTATCCATAAGCCTCTAATCCACATGTTATAACATACACATTCCACCATTAACATGCAATGTTTCCCCAGTGATATAACCTGCATTTCCAGAAGCCAAAAAAGCCACTGCTTGAGCGATTTCTCGTGAATTCCCCATTCGTTGCATAGGTACTTTGGCAAGAATAACTTCTTGCTGTTTCCGTGAGAATGCCCTTGTCATTTCAGTTTCAATAAACCCAGGGGCTATGCAATTAGCGGTGATGCCATAGGCAGCATACTCTATAGCGATAACTTTAGTGAGACCGATTACCCCTGCTTTTGCTGCAACATAATTTGCTTGCCCCATATTGCCTGTAACGGCAACCACAGAGCTAATGTTAATAATCCGTCCAAAACGAGCTTTGATCATTGATTTTAAGCAAGCTTTGGTCAGATGAAAAATAGCATTTAGGTTTGTCTCAATGACCGCATTCCATTGGTCCGATTTCATGCGCAGCATGATGTTATCTCGGGTTATACCAGCATTATTTACTAAAATTTCTGGTGATCCAAAATCTGCTTGTACTGTCGCTAAAGTAACTTTTATTGCTTCTTTATCACAAACATCCAATAGATAGCCTTTACCTTTGGCACCCTCCTTAAGCAATATTTGCATCACCTTTTCTACTCCTGATTTTGTCGTTGCAGTACCCAAAACTACTGCTCCCTGTCGACCTAATTCTGCTGCGATAGAAGCTCCGATACCTCGCGATGCTCCACTCACAAAAGCAATTTTTCCTTGAACAGACATTTATATACCCCACTTATCATGATTAGCTTAAACGCCGAATGATTCCTGAAATCATATTCATTGTTTTTAACGACAGAGTCTCAGTATGTGGATCGATTCGTTTGTTTAATCCCGCTAATTTGTTGTTTGGCCCGCATTCTATAAAGAGCTTAATACCTCGCTTCACCATCATCTGTATGGTCTCTATCCAGCGTACGGGATTCACTAATTGCTGGACTAAAGCCTCACGAATCGCTTCAGGTTCTACATGGAAAGTTACATCCATATTATGAATAATCGGTACTACAGGTGAAGAAATCGTGATTTTTTTGAGATCTTGAGCTAAACGATCGGCCGCAGGCTGCATTAATGGGCAGTGGGAAGGTACACTAACTGAAATCCTGATCACTATTTTTGCCCCTTCTGCTTTAGCTAATGCAAGAGCACGATCGACTGCATCAGTGTGACCAGATATTACGACTTGATCTGGACAATTTAAATTTGCTGGCTTCACGATTTTTCCTTTCTCTGATCGCTTACATACGGTTTGCACTTGTGCTTCATCCATCCCAATAATAGCGCCCATCGCGCCTTCATCTGGATGGACCGCTTCTTGCATATAACGTCCCCGATTTTCCACTAATAGGACTGCATCTTTAAACGTTAAGGCTTCAGCACATACTAAAGCAATATACTCACCCAAACTATGTCCTGCCATCATTTTTGGTTTTTCACCACCCAAACTTTCCCAAAAACGGAAAATAGCAACACCCGCCACTAACAAAGCCGGTTGAGTAAATTCAGTCTGATCGAGTCTTTCCTTTGGTCCTTTTTGAGATAATTCCCAAAGATCATAACCTAGTAAAACAGATGCTTCTTGGAAGGTCTCTTTAACTATAGGGTGTTCCATTGCCAATTCGGCCAGCATACCCACCTGCTGAGATCCCTGACCAGGAAATACAAAAGCAAATGACTCCAACATTATTAATCCTGTATATCAAAAAGTTAACAACACTGCTCCCCATGCGAGGCCTGCTCCAAATGCTTCAAGCAATAGCATTTCACCGCGTTTTACTTTGCCTGCTCGAACTCCAGCATCTAAGGCCAGAGGAATCGAAGCTGCAGAGGTGTTGCCGTGTTCTTCGATGGTTAAGATGACGCGTTCTAGTGGTAAATCTAGCCGTTTAGCTGTCGCTTTAATGATACGCATATTGGCTTGATGTGGAATCAACCAATCTATATCAGACTTTTTAATGCCGCTTTTTTCGATGATTTCATCCACAATTTCACCTAATTTAGTAACGGCCGTTTTGAATACTTCACTACCTTGCATTTTGAGATGGAAGGATGAAAATTCCGAATTCCAGATAGTACTTTTTGAAGTAATTAAATCAGCATAATTACCATTAGCATGCAAAACAGTTTTTAAAATACCAGGTTTTTTGTCTGCCTGTAAGATAACAGCTCCTGCACCGTCACCGAATAAAACACATGTACTACGATCTTTCCAATCCACTACCTTAGATAACGTATCAACTCCGATAACAAGAACCGTTCTAGCTTCACCTGTGCGAATATACTGGTCAGCAACGCTTAAACCATATATAAAGCCTGCGCAAGCCGCATTTAAATCGAATGCAGGGATATCATTTCTTAAATTTAAATGTCGCTGAACTAAACAAGCAGTGCTCGGAAAAAAATATTCTGCGGTCGCTGTACCAACAATCACCTTATCAATAGTTTTTGAGCTAATGCCTGCCATCTCAATAGCTCTTTGAGATGCAGCAACCGCCATTGTAGTTGTATTATCAGTGCTGTTAGCCACAATATGACGCTCGCACACACCAACTCGCTGCATGATCCATGCATGTGATGTATCCACTAATTTTTCCAAATCGGCATTGCTTAATATCTGGTTTGGTATATAACTACCGATACCTTGAATGCGCGAATAATTCATTGATCTTCCTTTAAAAGATTACTAACTTTATCCTTAATTAATTGCGGAATATTTTTATCAATCTCAAAAATCGCCTCTTCCACAGCAAAAGTAAACGCATTGATATTAGCGCTACCATGACTTTTAATCACAATTGCATTTAGTCCTAGCAATGTTGCCCCATTATAGCGTTCAGGATCGAGTTGTTTAATTAAGCGTCTAAAAATAGGAAAAGCGGGCATCAAGGCTAATTTTATCCACCAGGTTTCTTTAAAAGCCGTTTTTACGTATTGTGCGATCATTTTCACTACACCTTCAGTGGCTTTTAAGACTGCATTACCTACAAATCCGTCGCAAACAACAACATCAGCGACATTATCAAAAATTGTATCTCCTTCTACATAACCAATATAATTATTAATAGCCTTACTTTTCCCCAAAAGCTCATGCGCTTTTTTTACTAGTTCATTACCTTTGATTGCTTCTTCACCGACATTTAATAAACCTACTTTCGGATTCGGAATGTTATCTGCTGCAGAAGCTAAAATAGAACCCATGACGCCAAATTGATATAAATTCTTAGGGCTTGAGTCAACGTTCGCTCCTAAATCTAACACACGCACCTCGTGTTCATTCTTCGTAGGAAAAGAAGCAATAATCGCAGGCCGATCAATTCCTGGGAGAGTTTTTAGTACATAACGCGCAGTTGCCATTAAAGCACCAGTATTTCCTGCACTTACACAAGCTTCCGCTCTTCCTTCCTTGACTAAATTGACTGCAACACGCATAGAAGAATCTCTTTTACTACGCAATGCTTGAGAAGGTGATTCATTCATGGCTACTTCTTCACTGGCATGAACAATTTCCAAACGATTTTCAAAAGACTTTCCTGTTTCTTGAAAAAGCGGCACCAATTGAGCCTCTTTTCCGACTAAGATGAGATTGACATTAGGATGCTTTTTTAAAGTATGTAAGGCAGCAGGTACAATAACTTTTGGACCGTGGTCTCCTCCCATGGCATCGAGCGCAATTGTCTTTATCATTGCACTACTCTTCGTCTTTGTAAGACTCTTTTGGTATTATAACCTGATGGCCTTTGTAATAACCTTCTGGACTAACATGATGGCGCAAATGCGTTTCACCAGTTACTGGATCTTTTGATAAAGTTTTAGGGCGCAGTGCATCATGCGAGCGACGCATGTCACGTCTCGAACGTGTTTTACGACTTTTTTGTACTGCCATCTTCTCTACTCCAATACTTAAGGGACATATCCTTCTTGTTCATACTGTCGAAAGCCATTAGTAACTAGACAATAATTTTTCTCCTACAAAGTATGCAATGACTATCCTTTCATCAGTCATGAAACAGTTGACAAACCTTCGATAATCGCCTTGTCATAGCATCGTTCACTAGTACTATTATGTTAGCTAAAGGCTTACGTTTATATCACAATAACAATTTGTGAGGCGATCATACACTAACATATCAGCACTAAATAGTTTTTTATACATTCATTTTTTAAACTCATGTCTTGTAAGAACATATTGAATGAACCTCCATCATAGTCATCAAATTTTCAATGATGAAGTACTATACGAGGAAGTGCTTTCAAAGGCAACTAACCTTC
Organism: Coxiella endosymbiont of Amblyomma nuttalli; assembly: GCF_018107685.1. Taxonomy (GTDB): domain Bacteria; phylum Pseudomonadota; class Gammaproteobacteria; order Coxiellales; family Coxiellaceae; genus Coxiella. Next base: position 779,176 of record NZ_CP064834.1, read on the forward strand.
TAGCATGACCTATCTACTACAGAATTTAAAAAGATTTATTTTTAAGGACAATCACTTATAACGAAAAATAGAAAAATGGATTGATAACAAATGGCATATTGAGAATAAAGTATATTAATTGGGGTAGGATCGAGTGTTACCGTCATCCCTCTCACCTAATTCATAAGGTCCAAATATTCAATAATAGTAGTTAGATTTATAGTAGTTATATTTCCACTTAAGTCTTTGAAAGATTTTGTTATGACACTCATGCAAGGAAATGGGTGGGAATAATGGAAAAAAATCACTAATCTTCAACATGTTGCTTGCATCAACCATTTAGAGTTCACTAAATGATACGCTCAAAAAGCTAGATATTTCGTTATATAACCGTTCGTAAAATGTAATTTCATCTTCTACAATTCAAGTAAACACAATGCTAGATTCGTGAAAGCGGGTTTAACAATCTTTATTGAAAGACAGACGGGCTCGCTAACGCTAGATTATGGAAACATGCGCAGTCAATCTTTTTTGCGAGCCTACTTGTGCTACTATCAAATCTATAAAGATGATATGATCTAAATAATCAACCAATTCGATATCACAAACTTACAAAATCAAACGAGCTTTCAATTTTTCTTTACAGTATGCACAAATTTGATTTAATAATGCAATTTCATTGAATGCATCCTAAAACACAACTAATTCTCTATAAATTAACAATTTTATCATTACATTGGAAACTAATTATGAACCCTAACTATTTTTATGGATAGTTTTTCTCAACACATTAGAAACAATTAATATTATTTATTGGTTAAATAGTCATGAAAGATAATTTAAAGAGAGTCTAAATAAAGAGAATTTAAATCAGCTATTGATTTTATGTTCGCTTGCTATAAGCTGGATATTTAAAGATATAAATTTTAGTTTCAAATTAGATCACAGTGCTTCTTAACAACCATACATACTTAATAGTAGAATGCGATAGTACCATCACCACACATATTATAGTATTGGAGTATGAGGTTGTTATAGTAACTGTTTTATCAACCTACGTGCCCTCTATGTTTTTAGTCTTTAATAGTGTGTTAATATCGCTATTTTATTATTTTTGTTCTCTTAACTTAAGAATTATTTAGAGTTTTTGATTGTAAAAAGTCTTTTGCTTTTAATACTACGTAAACCAGTTTTCTGGTATGAAAATGGTTGTATTTTATTCGTTAAGATACAATAGGAGTAAATGTCAGGTTTTTTATCTCATAACCATAGAAGGTCAGTTTTTAAAAACTTTCTTTGGAGTGTTATGGAATATAAAAATTCGCTCTAAATCTACAATAAGTATTCTTTCTTTTATTTTCAAAGGATTGTTAGGGTAAACTAAAACTAGTGTAAGTAAAAATAGTCTGCAGTTGACAATGTACATTGAATTGAAATTCAGGATAGCTTTTAGAAGACATTGTAAGATTCTAAGTTCATAGACCAATCATTGGTCTACACTGAGTAGACTTTAAAAACAAATTCGTTTAACGCTGTATATCTGCATACTTCATCACTAGGGCCTTTTTTGTGGTTTTTTTAAAATTTAATGCTTCTTTCATGATTGCTTTCTTGATGCTTTAAGATAAAACAGTTTTAATCTATACTTGTCGAATCTGTTGCGTTAAAAATTTTCAGAAAATTAATTAGATCAATATCTAAAATAACGCACACACCTAAAGATTTATTTTCCCACTTACAATAAATCCCAGCAGAATGCAAAAATAACCGACACAAACCGAGCTTCCGCATTTCTCGATTAAATGATTTATCTCCATATTTTTCATCACCCGCAATAGGATGTCCCATATAAGCAGCGTGAACGCGAATTTGGTGTGTTCTTCCTGTGAGTGGTCTAGCTTCCAACAAAGTGGAGTTGGAAAAAAATTTAAGTGGTCGAAAAAATGTAATGGCAGATTTTCCATTCTGACTTACTTTCACTATTCGTTCTCCACTTTGTAAAATATTTTTTTGAAGCGGCACCTCAAGTCGCCGCTTACCTCCTTGCCAATGACCTTTGACGAGCAAGAAATATTGCTTATTGATCTTCCGTTTTATTAAAAGCGCGTGTAACGCGATAAGTGTACTACGTTTTTTAGCTACTACTAAACAACCTGATGTTTCTTGATCTAATCGATGCACAAGCTCTACCATACGCGCCCCGGGACGCATGACACGTAATGCTTCAATTAAACCTGGTTGAACCACTCTATTACCTCCATGTACCGGCAATCCTGAAGGCTTATTAATAACCAGAAGATCTGAATCTTCGCAAAGGATTCGCATCTCCAATGTAAGCAATAAACTTTGATCTAATATTGACAAGACTCTCCCTTCTACTTTTTGTACTGGTGGCATACGAACAATGTCGCCTATAAGTAAACGATAATCTGCATGAACCCGCCTTTTGTTTACACGCACTTCACCATTGCGAATAGCTCGATAAATGCGAGTTTTAGGAACACTTCTAAGCTGGCCAATAAGGAAGTTATCTAAACGTTGCCAAGCATGTGCTTTATTGATTTTAATAAGAGTTACACTCAAACTATATCCTGTAATAGAGATAATGCGTATGGATTTATTTAGTAAAGCCTGTTATAATTATCGCCTGTAAATCATAATATCATGATTTACAGACATGAGAAATTGGTGCGAATGAAATAACAGTACTTATTTTACTCTTGAGATTCACCTTCCTTATGTAAAATAAGGATCCAATGAGTTGTGAGGAAGGCGGATGACGCATTCGCATTCTGGGTTTTACTTTAATAGCAAAATAACAAAATAACAAATAGCAAAATAACAACAAAAAACTCAAAATGAAAATTACTATAAACAACGATAACCACCTTGTGCTGGTTAAATCAATTTTGATTAATACACGCTCCCGAGAGCAATTTCTGGCGAACTCCCATAAGCTTTTTTAAGTTTGCGGTTGAGCGCCTTATGAAGAGATAGGTTTTTGATAATGAAAAGAGTGCTGATTAACGCTACTCAGCCAGATGAGTTGCGCGTGGCTATTATGGATGATTCTAAGCTAATTAATCTTGATATCGAAATTTCCGGCCAAGAACAAAAAAAATCGAACATTTACAAAGGTGTCATTAGTAGTATAGAACCTAGCTTAGGAGCAGTATTTATTGATTATGGAAGTGAACGTCACGGATTCTTGCCATTAAAAGAAATTTCACGGGAATACTTTCTTCAGGAAATCCAGCAGGATTTCAATTTCACCAATATTAACCAGGTACTTAAAGTTGGTCAGGAATTGGTCGTTCAGGTAGATAAAGAAGAGCGTGGTACAAAAGGAGCCGCCCTAACGACTTTTATCAGTCTCGCTGGTTCTTTTTTGGTTCTGATGCCTAATAATCCACGAGCAGGCGGGATTTCGCGGCAAATCGAAGGAGAAGAGCGAGACCAACTACGTGAAATAATCAGTAAACTGGAATTGCCGGAAGGCATGGGTCTCATTGTTCGAACGGCAGGCTTGGGTCGTCCTAGAGAAGAATTAGATTGGGATTTGAAAATCTTGCTGCGTTATTGGGAAGCGATAAAACAAGCAGCTGTGGCAAAATCAGGACCCTATTTAATTCATCAAGAAAGCGATGTAATCATTCGTGCCATCCGTGATTACTTACGTCAAGATATCGAGGAAATTCTTATTGATGATGAACAAGCATGTAACAATGCTCGACATTATATTAGTCAGGTACGTCCTCATTTGGTGGAACGTTTAAAATTTTATCGTGACTATTTGCCTCTTTTCAGTCGGTTTCAAATCGAGCAGCAAATTGAAAACGCTCACCAACGTGAAATTTACCTTCCATCAGGTGGATCTTTAATTATTGATCAAACAGAAGCACTAGTAGCCATTGATATTAACTCCGCCCGTGCTACACGAGGAACCAGCATTGAAGAGACAGCATTTTCAACTAATTTAGAAGCAGCTGAGGAGATTGCTCGTCAATTGCGTATTCGTGACATTGGTGGTTTAATCGTTATTGATTTTATTGACATGACACCTATACGCAATCAGCGTGACGTCGAGGGTTGTCTTCGTGAAGCATTAAAACAAGATCGCGCTCGAATTCAAATTGGTCGGATTTCACGTTTTGGTTTATTGGAAATGTCACGTCAACGTTTACGATCTTCTCTTACAAGATCGACTCAGGTACCCTGTCCACGATGCAATGGTGAAGGCACAATCCGAAGCATTGAATCATTAGGCTTATCAATCGTTCATGTAATTCAAGAACAAGCTTCTAAAGCAAAAAATATTCACTTCCAATTACAAGCTCCTGTGGATGTTACTACTTATTTAATTAATGAAAAGCGCGAAGTTTTGAGAAATATTGAAAAACATTATCCAGTGAAAATTACGGTCATTCCTAATCAATATATGGAAACGCCGACATATCAACTGAAGCAGATTAAAATTGATCCATCCAATTTAAATCACGCTAAAGGGATGCCCAGTTATAAACTCGCTAAAATATATAAAACTGAAGTCCCACAAAGACAGGAAATCAAACCATTTACTGAACCAGTCATTCAACGATTTTTAACGACAACAGGAACTACATCAACATCAATAATAACGCCTCCTCGCAAATCAGGAAGTACGGGTTTATTTAAGCGATTGATGACGAAGATGTTTGGTAGTGACGAACCTCCAAAACCACCTGCTTCGAAAACAACAGAGCATATACCTCAACAGCAAAGCTACCAAAGTAGTAGCGACAATAAACGGAGACAACCAACTGGCACTGGAAATCATCAAAGTCCACGACGCCGCCCTTCGCGAGAGGGAAGGAGATGGCATTCACGTAGAGCACCACGTGGTGGTCAACGCGATTGTGGAAGAGGAGGGGATGCTAGTTTTGATTATTATGTACCATCTTCGCATACCTTCTGTAGAGTAATGTCGATAGAGATGGCTAACATTAATAAATTGCCAGTACCAATGACACTTGCTTCTTCCGTTGACTTTTATAGCAAAGCCGAAAATTGCCTACGTCACAATGACTTGGGTACTGACAGTAATTCTAAAAATATTGATGAAGGCAATGATGTCAATAATTTAATCTGGAAAATCAGTAAGTAACACATTACATCGGAATACCAGAGCCGACACTGACATGAACATTAATCGCTATCTCTGATAACAAATTGTGCTGAAAAATTTTCATATCGCATCATGGTGTGCTCGTTGTCCTTTGAGCAGAGATCTGCATCAACTACCTATATTCAAAATTCGATAAACTTGCTTTTCAGGAAGAAAAGATGCACATTTAGACAACATATCATATCAGATCTTTTAATCTTACTTTGGAAGATCCTGTATAAACTACCATGCGCTATTTAAGATAGAATCTCCTTATTTAACAAAGAAATTTTTATCACGTTTTGATGAAACACAAATATTACGATCAACTGCAAATAGCATCTTCCTTTGTTATGTCATAATCAGGTTCCATCATTAACCGCACACGCAATATCAGTTCTTCGTTGCTGCCCCATGATTGATCGTGCTGGATGTTCACTTTGTGTTGATAAAATCCTACTTGTTGAACAATATCTTAGCTTTCGTGATCGCCCGTAATTTTGGCATTTTTAACACTTGACATAGCGCTTCGATTAAATTCTGCAAAATCTTTTGATGAGTCCAAAGATGAAATTGTTGGAATATCATTCCCACTTTACTGCGTAAATTGATGAGCCTTTGTCGATTTGATTTTTGTTGAAGATGAAAATCGAAATTCAAGCTCATTAATCAACATACAACAATGGGGGTCAAAAATGGAATTGGATAAACCGTTTATAGTTTGCTTTAAGAACCCGTTCCTTCCTCTACAAAAGACTCTCTAACTCAATTGATTCTTAAGATCATGATTAATGAAACATTAATATTTATCAAAACTAATTCTGAATTCAGCTTCGTTGACTGTCATATTGCTTGATTGTAACTAAAAAGATTCTTCTATATCTCGCCACCATTGTTGGTGACGATACCAATTTTATCGAACTAAAATCTATTAAACAGATTCGAAAAGCGCTTACAGCAATATAAGCATTATTCGGGAATGTAGAAACTTAAGGTAATCAACTCATTTATTTGTCTAGGTATGCCCTGACTTTCTCGAGGTCCTCCTTCGTATCAACGCCAGAAAAATATTTTTCTTTAATAACAACCATATGAATACGTCCTCCATGCCACAAAATACGTAATTGTTCCAAAGATTCCAACTTTTCTGCAAAACAAGCATCCCAGGAAAGATATTCTGCTAGAAAGCCTACACGATAAGCATAGATGCCAATATGGCGATAGTGAGCACCATTCAATTTTACATTTTTCTTATTAACAAACATAGTGCGATCCCATGGAATAGGAGCATGACTAAAATAAAGGGCATAATTTCGACGGTTCAAAATAACTTTCGTCGTGTTCGGATTGAATAACTCCTCTACACTTGTTAGAGCTGTACAAAGTGAGGCGACTTTTACATTGTCATGCTCATCTAAATCTTTAGCCAACTTACGAATAGTTTCTGGTGAAATGAGTGGTTCGTCCACTTGCAAACATACCACGATTCCGTTATCCTCCAGCCCTAAGGCAACGACCGTTTCTGCGATGCGTTCTGTTCCAGATTGATGATCCGATGAAGTCATACAGACGGTAGCTCCAAATTTTTCTGCTACTTTGCAAATCCGTTGATCATCAGTAGCAATCATAACGTCTTCAGCTCCGCTTTTCATAGCGGATTCATAGACGTGCTGCATCATAGATTTACCAGCGATATCAGCAAGCGCTTTACCGGGTAAGCGAGAAGAGTTATAACGAACAGGTATGATGACACGAAAATCCATTTTACACTTCCTCAATTAATCGACGAGCTCTGTCAACTAACATAACAGGAATACCATTACAGATAGGATAAGCTAGTTTATGAAAATGACAGATTAGCTCTTCTACATCTTGTTCTTGCCTACAAATCAACTTTCCTTTACAAATTGGGCAAGCTAATACTTTTAATAACTTTTTATCCATATATTACCTCACGGAAATATTAACGAAAATAATTTATCATCTTTAAAAGAAGAAACAAGAGGTCGTATTATCTACAGCTATGTCAATATTCAATTTCTAAATTAATCACGTCTAAAGCAAATTACCTACTCACAAAAAAATAACCTAATATCTCTGATGGTTAAGACTCTTTTAAAACGCTTTTACTTTTTATTATAATGATTACAATGAAAATCTTATCTTTAGTATTTGTGTCCCATAAATCCGGTATAGCAAGAAATGATACTTAAAGTTTCTTAAGAGAAAATGTCAAAGTGATGCCGGCGAGAATTCTGAAATAGAGATATGAATAGCGCAGAAGATATTTAAGACGTAGAGGATGAGGATAAAGAATATAAGAAGTGAACCACATAATTTCCCTAATAATATAATAATCTTTATATTCTAAATTATTATTAGATTAAAATTTATAGTAAAACTCTTAATTTTAATACGAAATATAATTATAATTTTATTAGAGGTCTTAATACTAAATTATTTTTAAAAATTTATTTTGTTTCATTGAGAGTAATGTACTAGTGGAAATAAACATAGCTATTAAAATGCTAATCATACTGGTACTTCATTTTATTTCTATTTTTCTTCCAACTACCAACAACTTTCTCCTAATCGAATCACTGTTTAGTGATATAGTTCTTCCAGGCCATACTATCTATAGAATAGCAGATTACAATTCACCACTATTACCACTTTTTTCTTTTTTAAAGAAACTATGTATTAATTTAAACAATACAGTTCTCGAATTGCAAGACTAGTAACTAGTATTATGTAGTATTATAGTTGCTCTGTTAATAACGGTTTAGAAAATTTATCATACTCACACCTTTAATGAACCACCTGATACTATCCAATGTGGTATATAGTAGCCAATGTAGTATATAGTAGTACTCTTCACTGTCTTACTACTCATCAATAAATAAATTACTATTTTCTTCATTGGAATATTGGCTTATCATCTTCCACTAACCTAATTGATAATGATACAAATGCACTCATTTTACATTCAAAAATCTTTGACAAGGCTATTCAAGCAAGAAAACTTATTTTACATCTGTAACTATTAGTAAATTTAATGCCTACCTTCAATCCTAAAACTTCAATCCTAAAACTACAGTAAAACTTATAGATAAAAGTCAAATATTAATTGAAAGCATTACTTAAAAATTGAAAATTGCTGATAGTGTTGGAAATATCATTAATATTTACATGTATCTTTTAGATCTAAAAAATGACTATTTTTAGTTGAAAACAGATATTCTCTCTTAATTTGTCTTTATAGTAATTACTCATTAGCACAAAATATGACCATTTCGAGATATAAAGGTTTAAGCAAATTACTTTTTAAGATACCTTCGGTTTCAGATCAGTGTCAGGTGCTTTTAATACTTATTTAAAGATAATGAGATGATTAGATGCTAAAAAAATATGTATTGTAACTCACCATGACCTTTGCTCATAAATTGGGAAATTCGTGATAAATCTGTATTAGAAAACTACCTTACCAAAAATTGCTTCAATTGCTATAAAATTAAAAAAATTTGTACATAAACACACAAAATAATTCGTCGTCATTCATCGTAATTTGTAATTAAAGAGAGAAATAATATCCCTGTAAAAATCCCATTAAACATTAAACTAAATGCATCTGAAACTATTAATCACAATTAATGCATATACACCGTACCGTACATATGATGTTTAGCGAAGAAAAAAATTAATCCTTATTCTACTTTTAAAATATTCGATAGTTTTAAAAATAAGATTTATCTTATATAATATGGAAATACTAAATACAGCATTTCGTGCAAGCAAATGATAAAATATATGAAATATCATATATAAAGTATAAGGCTTCTTATATGAAGATATAAATTAAATATGCTTACAAATACGACAATTGAAAACACTTTTTTATTGTCTTAAAAGACAATCTCTATCAAAGGCATAACCGATTTAAAAACAATTGAATTTCAAATAAGAAAGGTTAAATAACTCTAATGATAACGAATGGTTGCGATTCAAACCGACATGTAAAGTCCCAACCGACATGTAAAGTTCCACCAGAATCATTGTTAAAAACGATGAACTGGAATAAGTTTTAACAGATTAATCAATCATAGTACATAAAACTACTACAAGACAAGCCCTATGATCAATTGGTCGGGACGACAGGATTTGAACCTGCGACTCCTTGCACCCCATGCAAGTGCGCTACCAGACTGCGCTACGCCCCGAATACATGTGCGTAGTATCATTCCCGGTAATATATTATCAAATTTGCCATTTATAAAAACTTTGAGGAGACTATGAACAATGGTGTCTTAGTGGAGAGCTGTAAACAGTGCATTCCATCCAGACAGTCGGTTATTAACTGTTCCTAGCCCAGCTACAATCTTTAGAAGTATTTTTGAACAATTTTCGCTTTGCTCCTTCAATCGTATAATCCTCTTCATAAAGCAAGAGGTGAATTTTTGTATAATGAGGGTCCCTTCAATTGATAATAACGACGATCACTGCGTTCTTTAATGGAGAAAGTTGATTGTATTCTTGTTCCTAGTAACGCAAAACATGGGGACGTAAATGACCAAGTCTCCTAATCTCGCCTATGGTGAAATGTAATGCTTCAGAAATGTGGGTCAAATCAATCGATTATTAAAACCCATTTCTTGTGGCTGAACATTCTTCTTTACCCTAGATCTTAGTTTATGCCCTGCACGAAATGTTACTACGCGTCGTTCCGTAATGGGAATTTCTTTACCTGTTTTGGGATTGCGGCCGGGGCGCTGCCTTTTATCGCGCAAATTAAAATTACCAAATCCTGACAATTTTACTGGCTTTCCCTGTTCTAGTGCAAGACGAATATCCTCAAAGAATAATTCGACTATTTCATTCGCTTCTCGTTTAGTCAATCCAATAACATTAAACAAATGCTCTGCAAGCTTAGCTTTTGTAAGTGCCATTTGGGCTATGTCCTTAACGTTGCATTGAACCTGTGCCGAAGCTTAACAACTATTCGTTCAATGACTTGATTGATTTCTTCGTCTCTTAGAGTGCGTGATGAATCTTGAAAGGTCAACCTCAAAGAGACACTTTTTTTGCCAAATTCAATACGTTCAGCGTCCTTATATATATCAAAAATTTCTGTCATGATCAATAATTGCCCAGCGTTTTTAACAATTTCTTTTTCAATACTCGCTACTTCTATATCCCAATCCACTATGACCGTGATATCTCGCTGTATCATCGGAAATTTTGATAAGGCTTCATACCGAGGTAACATAGCTGTTTCTATCGCCTTAAGCTCAATCTCAAAGAGATAAGGGGTCCTTGTTAAGCCTAATTCTCGCACTAAAGTAGGATGTAAAGCACCCAAATAACCAAAACAACGATCTTCTCGATAAATAGCTGCACATTGACCTGGATGTAAAGCCGGATGATTATCTTGAACAAAACAAAAATCAGCTCTCGTCAAGGAGATAAGTGCACTGAGATCTCCTTTTAAATCGTAAAAATCTGCCAAACGCTCGCGCTGTCCCCATTGAGGACTATGTACACTACCAAATACCAAACCTCCCAATTTTGTTATCTGCCTCCTCTCACCTTCTTCTGTAAAAAAGCATCTTCCTATTTCAAAAATCCGAACGCGCTGAATTTGGTGAGCTTGATTGTATTTAAGGACAGCAATAAGCCCCGGCCATAAACTGTTCCTCATGACATTCATGTCATGAGTAATTGGGTTCGCAAGCTGCAGCGCGATAATACCAGGATTGAGCATATACTGAATCTTATCGCTAACAAAACTATAAGTAATTATCTCATGATAACCGCGATCTACCATCAAGTGTCGAATCCGCGCGGTATTCACATGCTGCTCTTTCAATAAAGGAGGCACCGTTAGGGAACGTTTCATAGAGGTTGGTGGAATTTGCTCATAACCTTTCAGACGAGCTAACTCTTCGATTAAATCAACTTCTTGGGTAATATCAAACCGATAGCTTGGAATTGTGACTTGCCATCCTTTTTGATATTTAACTACTGTCATCCCTAACAATTCGAGAATGAGCTGAATTTCGTTATCATTAATTTCAATGCCAAGTAGATGTTTAATCCGTTTGCGTCGCAGTGTGATAGTAGATATTTTTGGAAGAGTTTCATTAGTACATTTTTCAACAATGGGCCCTGCTTCTCCTCCAACAATGGATAATAGTAATTTGCTCACTCTTTCCATCGCAAGGATTTGAAGTTCAAAATCAACACCACGTTCAAAACGATAGGAAGAATTTGTATGCATATTGTAGCGTCGTGCAGTTAATGCGATGTTCGATGGCGAAAAATAAGCACTTTCCAAAAAAATATGTTTCGTTTTTTCACTAACAGCGGACTCAAGATTACCCATAATCCCTGCGATAGATTTAGGCTGATTTTTGTCAGCGATGATCAAGGTATGCTCGTTTAACTTTACTTCTGCTTCGCTAATTAAAATGATTTTTTCATTAGATTTCGCAAAGCGCACCTCAATGCCTCCTGACAATCGATCCCAATCAAAAGAGTAGATCGGTTGTCCCAATTCTAGCATAACGTAATTAGTAATATTTACCACTGGATGCATAGCATGGAATCCCGAACGGCGCAATCGTTCACACATCCAGAGCGGCGTCGATACACCACTATTAATATTGCGAATAATTCGCCCCAGATAACGCGGACATGCTTTTGTTGCTTCTACATTGACCGGGAAAATTTCATTAATCGTAGGCGAAATAGTTATCAATTCTGATGTTCTTAAAAGCAGCTGATTAATCGAACTTAGCTCGCGGGCAATACCTCGTAAACTGGCACAATCACCACGATTTGGTGTTAATCCAATTTCAATAATATGATCATTAAGTTGTAAGTATTTACAAACATCTTTTCCAATAGGAGCATCGCTTGGTAATTCCATGACATCAGCTGAATCATTGCATAATCCAAGCTCGCGTTCTGAGCAAATCATGCCATCTGATGTGACGCCGCACAATTTAGTTTTTTTGATTTTACGGTCACCAACACGACCTCCTACCAAAACTACAGCTACTTTTAAGTTTACACGAACGTTGGGTGCACTGCAGATAATTTTTAAAGGCTCATGTTCACCAACATCAACTTGATAACAAGATAATTCATTTACGTTTGGATGTTTTGCCTTTGATATTACTTTTCCAATAACTACCTTTTCTAAGTGGCGAGCAACTGGTTGCACAGAATTAACTTCCAATCCAGACATCGTCAATTGTTTTACTAGTTGTTCGGTATCAATAGGTAAGTTCACCCATTCACGCAGCCATGTTTCACTAAACTTCATAGACTAAAATTGCCTTAGAAATCGTAGATCATTTTCAAAAAATGAACGCAAGTCTGGCACGTTGTACCGTAACATAGCAAGTCGATCTAAACCAATGCCAAAAGCAAATCCATTATATTCATCCGGATCTACATTCATATTATATAAAACATTGGGATGCACCATACCACAACCTAACACCTCCAACCATCTATCTGCGCTTGATTGATAGATATCAACTTCAGCCGATGGCTCTGTGAAAGGAAAATAAGAGGGACGGAAACGCAAACGAAATTCTGCTTCAAAAAAGCAATTCAAAAATTGCTGTAATAAACCTTTCAAATCGGAAAAAGTACAATGTTTATCTACCACCAGTCCCTCTGCTTGATGGAACATCGGTGTGTGTGTTGGATCAATATCGCGACGATAAACACGTCCTATTGCAATTAACCAAATTGGAACACCTTGTTTTTCCATTTCCCGAATTTGAACATTTGATGTATGTGTTCGCAACAGTAATTTACCACTCGAAAGATAAAATGTATCTGCCATAGTGCGGGCTGGATGCTCAGGGGGAATATTCAATGCTTCGAAATTATGATATTCATCTTCAATTTCAGGACCTTCCACGATTTTAAATCCTAATGTCATAAAAAGTTGGGCAACTCGTTCTGCAACACGAGTGATTGGATGAATTGTTCCTTGAACATCGTATCGACCACGTAAAGTGATATCGATTTTTTCTTTGATTAATTGTTCCTGGAGTTTTCGTTCACAAAGCTGAGATGATTTTTTATTGAGTAAGGCTTGAACTTCATACTTAATTTCATTGATAGCTTTTCCAAGTAGTGGTCGTTCTCTAACTGGTAGCTCGCTCATACATTTCAACAATGCAGCCAATTCTCCCTTTTTTCCCAAAAAACCTAAACGAATTCTTTCAAGTGCAGTCTCATCTTGCGTTTCTTCAATCATTTTTTTGCTAGATTGTAAAAGAGAGGTCAGTCGATGCCACATAAGTTGCGTGTCGTTATCCAGCTAATAAAAATTTGGCTTTTTTTATTAACTCACCGAAGGCGATTTTATCATTGACTGCTAAATCGGACAAATTTTTTCGATCAATAAGAATGCCAGCCTTGTTTAAACCATTAATTAAGCGATTATAGGAAAGTCCATACTCACGAGCAGCTGCATTTATACGCACAATCCACAAAGCGCGAAATTGGCGCTTGCGTTGCTTACGATCGCGATAAGCATATTGCGCTGCTTTAATCGTCGCTTGTTTTGCAACTCGATATACCCGGCTACGCGCACCATAATAACCTTTTGCCTTACTGAATACTTTTCTATGCCGCGCTCTCGCGTTAACCCCTCGTTTCACTCTTGGCATAACTCTTTCTCCACTATCCTCTTTGCTGCTATCTTATCGCGATCTAACACGGGCACAAAAACATCCAAATGCGACATGCATTCGATCTTATGATGAAACTACAAGTAATCACTCACTTAACTCCTCAATATTTCCTTAATCGCTTTTAAATCACTTTTAGCAACTGTATGTAATGCACGCAAGCGGCGTTTGCGCTTCTGCGATTTCTTTGTTAAAATATGATTATGATTCGAAGATGCCCGCTTGATAGCACCAGAGCTTGTGCGTGCAAATCTTTTTACAGCACCTCGGTTAGTTTTCAATTTTGGCATAATTCTCGCTCTTCTTTTTAATGTTAATTTCGCCTTTACTTTTCATAATTATCATTACCATTTGGCGACCTTCCAGCTTTGCCTCCTGTTCAATAGTAATACTTCCTAAATCCCGCTTCACCCGATTTAACAGCTCAAGCCCCAAGTCACGATGTTGCATTTCACGTCCTCGAAAACGCAAACTTACCTTTACCTTATCACCACGTTCCAAAAATACAGCGATTTTACGCAATTTTATTTGATAATCACCTACATCCGTGGCGGGACGAAATTTCACCTCTTTGAGATGAATTAATCGCTGCTTTTTCTTTTGCACAGCTTTTTGTTTACTTTGCTCAAACTGGTATTTACCGAAGTTCATGATACGGCAAACCGGTGGTTTTGCAGTAGGAGAAATCTCAACTAAATCCAGCCCAGCTTCTTTGGCCATCATGATAGCTCGATCAGTTTTTATCACCCCGACCTGCTCACCGTTTTTACCAATCAACCGAACTTCCAAGACACGAATTTGATTGTTGGCACGTATTCGTTTTGATCTGATACGTTATCTCCTCTTTCGACTTCGCTGACTAATTTCAGTCTGCAATTGATGTGTAAACGCTTCAAGCGTTATTATTATCGTTTTTTTATTATTCCCTAATGTTTCTCGTACTGCCAGCAGTTTATTAGCAACTTCCTTATCACCAATGATAACCTGATAAGGCACACGCGCAACAGTGTGTTCACGAATTTTAAAGCTGATTTTCTCGTTTCTCAAGTCTAATCTAGCTCTAATACCGAGATTTTGAAGATTCGCTACTATTTGACGTACATAATCCGCTTGGCAATTCGTGATATTCATTACGACAACCTGAACGGGCGCCAACCACAAAGGTAATTTACCAGCATACTCTTCTAATACAATCCCCAAAAACCGTTCAAAAGACCCTAAAATGGCACGATGGATCATAACAGGCGGCTTTTTGGAGCCATCTTCAGTGATATAATAAGCGCTTAATCGCTCGGGTACAGCAAAATCTACTTGGATTGTGCCACATTGCCATATACGTCCCAAACAATCTCGTAAGGAAAATTCAATTTTAGGACCATAAAAAGCACCCTTACCTGGTAGTATACGCCATTCGACTCCATTTCGATCTAAAGCTTTTGTTAGCGCTTGCTCTGCTTTGGTCCATACCTCATCACTACCAACACGTTTCTCAGGACGGGTAGAAAGATTATAAATAATCTCGGTGAATCCAAAATCGGCGTAAACTTCGTGTAATTGATTAATGAAAGCAAGTACTTCGGACTGAATTTGATTTTCCATGCAAAAAATGTGCGCATCATCTTGCACAAAACTTCTTAATCGCATTAAACCATGTAATGTACCTGAAGGTTCATTACGATGACATGTACCAAACTCGGCATAACGAATTGGCAAATCGCGGTAGCTTTTAATGCCTTGATTAAATATTTGTACATGTGCAGGACAACTCATCGGTTTGATAGCATACCGCTGAAAATTCAAAGGTAACGTAAAAATATCATTGCTAAATTTTTCTAGATGTCCGGATTTATCCCAAAGAATGTTGTCAATAAGCTGTGGAGTGTTTACTTCTTGATAACCATATTTATGTGTCATATAACGAATATAGTCCCGCATTTGAAGAATAATGCTCCAGCCATTAGGATGCCAAAACACGTTGCCTGGTGATTCCTGCTGAAAATGAAAAAGATCCATTTTCTTTGCAAGCACACGGTGATCTCGTTTTTCGGCTTCTTTAAGATAATAGAGGTAAATTTTTAAAGCTTTAATATTAGGCCAGGCAGTTCCATAAATCCGCTGTAGCATTTCATTATTACTATCTCCTCGCCAATAAGTACCTGCTAGTTTCGTAAGTTTAAAGGCTTTTAAATAGCCAGTATGAGGAACGTGTGGACCGCGACATAAGTCGATAAAATCTCCTTGTTGATAAACGGTAAGTGTTTCCTCTTTGGAAATCTCACGAATAATTTGGATCTTATACTTCTCATCCCGTTTTTTAAAAAGGGTCATGGCTTTTTCGCGGGTTAATACCTTTCTCTCAATGTCCAGATTAGCCTTGGCTAATTCTTCCATTTTCTCTTCGATCTTTTCAAGATCATCTGGCGTAAAAGATCGCTCGAAAGCAAAATCATAGTAAAAACCATCTTTGATCACAGGACCAATGGTCAATTGAGCCGTAGGGAATAACTTTTTAACAGCATGTGCTAACAAATGCGCGGTTGAATGGCGAATAATTTCTAATCCAATGGGCTCTTTATCCGTAATAATTTCAAGTGCAACGTTTCTATCAATAAGATAAGATAAATCCACTAATTGATTGTCTACTTTACCAGCCAATGCCGCTTTCAAAAACGAAGGCTCGATGAATTCTACTATAGCTTGAATGGTTATCGGCTTTACGAATTTTTTTACACTCCCGTCAGGAAATCGGACCATTGGCATAATAAACTTTCCTCAAGAAATTCAAAATGGTAGCATAAGTTGTCCATTTTTACGAAATTAGAGAATGGAGTCTGCTTAGTGCTTCCTTTTTCAATCAATTATTTTCCTGAAAGTTGGCGAGTGTTTTGTCATGTCTTGTCAATGCGTTAGACGCTTTAGTTGGATTATTAAGATGTTATTTTTTCATTATTGATAGATATAAATTCAATAATCCGTTTTTTCCATTAGCTAACCAGACGGAGGATAAAATGGATAAGATAGTGTTATCGAATCTCTATCCAAAAAGTAACAAATTGTTTGATGGGACTTCCATTGTACAAGCAAGCAACTTTCGATGCAAAAGATTACGTAGAAAAATTGCATTTCTTGATAAATATAAACTAATTTCTAGAAGATACGTAGTATCGAAGATGGATACTACTATATTTAGTTTGCTCACTAATTCTAACATATTTTCGTTTAGAAGCCGAAAAAATGGATTAGCAGAAAATTTAATGCATTCCTTAAAAACAAACTTTCTACAATACTCATTATTTTTCTTAGAAAAATGTAGAATATCTCTTGGAAGTGAAACAATATACTAAAATAACGGTAAATCTCTGGTTAAGATTATCTATATTAGAGTGTAAAAAACGTTATATCAAGAAGTATCCAAAATACTTAATGTGCTTCTTCATGCGCTTGACAAAAAATCAAAGAAAAATCATTCTTCTGTAGAAGAAGAAGTGGGCACAAAAATTAAAAATATAAATACAACTCATTCAATCTTTTATTTTCCACAAGAAAAATTTACTACTAGCGTTTTTATACTTGCAAAATTTATGCCTGTAAAAGTAAAAGTAGTATACGATAATTCTTAGATGGATAAAATCTATACATCCAAGTCTATTCACGATACTAGCTTAATTAAACGAGACAAGACGGCAAGCGCTTTTATGTTATGTTGAAGCGTTATATCGTATACTAATAACATTTGACAAAAACAAGTAAAGTTAAATTTTTCTTATTAGTGCTGATTAAAAACTAATGACTATTGTTTTTTCTCTTTATAGCAAATGTCATGATGAATGAAGAACCACAATTATCGAATGATTTAGTTCTCAAGATTTTATATAGCAGTAAAAGTAGTTAATTAAAAAGAAGGAAGACTTATTAAAGCAGATGGCCTTACGTTTAATTATTTCTGTATGATTCTTAATTGATGACCAGGAAACTTTGTTTATTTATACCATAAAATGACGGCTTCATTATCAAAGAAGCATTGATAGGAAAAGAAAAACTAATATATTATTGATCATCTTACTGCAGTACGTAAATCAACCATTAAAAGTAATACTTTTGGAAATCCAACTGATGGCTTGATTTTAACATTATAATTCTTTGTAATTCTTTAATCCAATATATGCTTGTTAGAAGAAAAATGTTATAATTTTCAAGAATAACTATAACTCTTTTACCATTATTCTGTGGTATAGGTAAAAGTAATGTACGAACGTATATCAAACCTGTTCACGCTTATTCTCCCAAAAATACAAAGTATTTTTTTATGCAAGATTCTTACAAAAGATTAAAGATTTTTAAGCTTTATCAACAAAGTACAAAAATTTATTTTGGATTATAGAATCTTCGTAATTTGTAGCATTAGATTTTCTTTGAGAACAAGGCGAGAAGAATAAAACATTTAGCATGCTATCTACTTTTAGCATGGAGATATATAGTTAAAAAAACAACCAAACTCAAGCTCGATTTGAAAATTTAAATATAGAAAAATTCCATTAAAAACCTTTAAAAACCTTACTGTAAAGATAATTAAGCAATTTATCTCATTAGGTTCGTTTTTCAAATTCTATCATGAAATAAATATCAAGTCTTTTTTAAGTCTTTATGGGTAGCTTTAGTCGGTACATTTAATATCAACTTATTATTGAACTATAAATTCGATCAACACACTATTCGTATTTCATATGTACCACGTGTGTCTACATTAGTAGATGTACAAAGATTATGCTCCTCGTTTTACAGGACTGTGAGAAATCTCTTGATATGTCTGCGGAAAATACTATATCACATCCAAGAAGTATTCTTTATGTTAATTATGTTAAATCTTTAGATGAAAACAATTATTTTTCAGCACTTACCGTGTAATTGTATGAATCAATTACATATTCCAATTTTATGATAAGTAAAATTAGATTTAAAATTCTTTCTAAATAATGTATCGAATACTTAATGTTCTATTTTATTGGCCAATATGCATATCGCGTTCTAAACCTAGTGGATTATATACCTGCAGTGTTAATCTAGTTTTGTTTCAAAATTTCAATTACTATGCAACCTACCTATTAGGAGATTAAATAATATAGGTGGTAATAATCTTTATATTTAACCATTGTATTTAAATTCTAAAAAAAGTGCTATAGTCTAAAAAGGTCGTTTAACTCTTAACAACATGTCTATTCTACATAAGAATTTAAGAGCTTTTTTTAAATACCTTTTTTGGTGTACGAGAATAACCTATAAAGTACCAAGTACCTCATTAATCAACAGCACGTTATTAATATCAATTCTATGCAAAATATGTATAGAAAACCACCATCATAGTATTGCCTGATAAACTAAATAAAGTCGTAGTAGAATTATTTTTGAAAAAGTTGATAAAGCCTCTCTCTACTAAAGATATCATTTAGCAATAACTGTACGAGAGATGATGCATTGTAGTATTGTTCTCATATCTATGAAATAGATATGAGAACAATACTACTTAATAGCTTACTCATTAAAATAGTTAAAATAGAAAGTTAGGTACAAAATCTAGAGCCTAAAAAATGACTACTACACTCGATCCTGGAATGTACAGTAGGCACGATTGGTATCGAACCAATGCCCTCCACCACGTCAAGGTGGCGCTCTACCACTGAGCTACGTGCCCACTACAAGAGAGATAACAATAACATAGCATTTCTGTGATAAGCTGTGCAACAGCTAAATTATTAGCACCCCAATCGCTTTTTAGTTATTCTTTTCCGTCGATTCTGATACATTTTGCTTATAAAAATTAGCTACGGCACCCTGTCTCGATTTATGAATCGTATAATAATTTAGCGTATCGCATATTGTAAAAATAACACGTTGTAAACATCTTGAAATATTGCATTAACTGATTAATTTAAAAGTAAAAGTTGGTATATGAAAGCACACCCAATACCATAAAATAATCCTACAAAATAAATCCTATAAAATATATAAAATAAAAGAAAAAAGCTGCTAATAAACACTATAAAGCTAAGCGCTACCAATGAAATTTTATCATTTACTATTAGTTAACGTTGCAATAGGCATTGATGTTTGATTACACCAATGGTACATTTCATCTACGATTATAAAAAGTAATGTCGTCGCTGTTTGATGCTACTTTTGCAAAGATAATTAGGTGATTTTTTCATACTTTTTAAAAGAAGTTTATATCCCAATTAAGAATTATACTTTGATTTATTTAACGACAAAATCATTCGTCACAATTTGTGTGTTTAATAAAAATTTTTGTAATAGATATGCAATTGTTTTCACAAAATTTTCAAAAATAATTAACTTTACTTAATCTCAATAATATTTTAATTGGAAGTTCTGAAACATATTATATGCTAGTGTCAAACATACTCACGACCGATTAATTCTATCGGTAGTGATTAATTTCGTCATTGTATTACTTACTATTTTTTTCAATCAATATAGATCTTACCTTTAATCTGCTTATTATAAACACCCTATATTTTTTCTAACAGTTCAACAGCAATAATTTTTTTCTCATTGATTGAATCAATAGGACTGTATTTCGTGAATATTAGGTTAAATATTGTAATGCGTCTGTTTGCCATCTTCATTTCTTTTAATACATAAGGATAATGTCTAACAACACCTATTCTTGAATAATAAAATAATTAAGCACTCCGATTAAGTGACCGAAATTATCCGAAATTATATAATTGTAATATAGTCCAATAAGCTTAATAACGGTGCTAATGTAGATGATCTTTATTTCGACTGATTTAGATTCATATCATAAGCAGCTCTACAGTCCTTATAGCGCTAATATTAGATTTTGTTATCAGTTTTGTCAACCAAAAAATCCAGCGACACATTAGCAAAACATTTAATAAAATACGACAAATATAAATCCTTTGATGTTACTTTAATATTAGAATAAAAGTAAATAAGAAAAAAAGTATAACAAGAGGAATTGTGTTATTAATTATCAAATAAACAAGCAAATTAATCTGATTGAATACCAAAAGCTACCATGCTATGGTACCACCATAAATGCGTTAGTACCAAGAAATAAAGTGACCCATATAATAAAAATAACTATAATAGCTCCTCTTGTCTCTTTGTTTAGTATTGAAGAATTCTAAAAGATATATTTCCTCCATCACTTATACAATACTAAGATGATGAAAAGAGTCCCCAATTGTACCAAAGCATTATCATCAACCCATCGAAAATTAGGCCATTCTAACATAACTACCAGTGGTCCCATCAATAAAATCAATAACCAGTCGATTTTAAGCCAAAAAAAAGTTGCCAACCAAATCAACATTGCAACAATTACACCAATAAAGAAAATCAATATCCTGTTTAATTGGGTTCGACGTAACTCTCCTAGTAAAGGATCAACAAAGGCACACGATGCAGTAATCGGGATGGCATATTGTTTCCCCGGTGCCAATAATAAAACTACGCAGAGACTAACTACAGTCCATGAAAAAGAGGAAATATTTTTAGCTTCTCTTTCACGCTGCCCATATAAGACTAGTCCACTTTTTAATCGCACAATTTCAAACATAATAACCAATATAATAATAATCAGCAGTAAATATTTTGTGGATAAATTGGTAAATCGAGCTATCACTTTAGCGTAAGTGAAATAAAACAAGGAAACAAGAAAAATTCCTACATGAAGGAAGCGACGAAAAATACGAACTTTTAAACCATTAGCTATTTGCATGTGGCACATAGCACAAGGAACCAATCTAACGTAGAAAGTGGTAATTTTCGCCCGGATCAGATTACTAGGGCTACTACTTCCTTCGTGATCATATGATCGACGTAGCAGTGTATCTGAAATAACAATAATCTTCAACATTTCTTTTTAAAAAGCCTGTGTTAGAAAAACACTCCTTGTAAGTACGAACGTCTAATCTAATTAATTTTTCTAAATACATTTTTCATATAACAAATATCTACTACAATTTCACCTGGAACGAAGTGCGGTTCCATGGAATCATAAAAAATTAAAGAGTGAAATAAAAAATATGATTCTTCTAGCAATTATTTCAAATATGTTTCAATAACCAATGAAGGACCAGTATAGGCAGAAAGTGTAATTGATATCAAAGACACCAAGGAGATTAAAATTATAGCTTCTTCGCATAGTGCTTTTGTCTCATCTAAGATTAAATAGCAAACTTAAGCTGTCCCTAACAAATACAGGAGGAATAAACTGATAGATTTTCATTATCAGTTACTAAAAGAAATTGCTCTTCACGAAAAAAAGATAAAAACTAAGGAAAAAATACTCTTGCGCAAATTTGTCATTCAAACGATATTATGTTGATCCTACATATACATATCCTGAAATTTATTTAACTCAACGCGAACTTGAGATGATAGTTTTGCTAATGTAAGAAAATGATTATAAAACAAGAGAATATCTATCAATTTCGATTCGTTCCATTGAAGATCACGTTAAACATTTAAAAAGAAAATTTAAATGCTTCCATAAAAAAGCTTTAATCAATGTGCTGAAAGGTATTACTCTCATCAAAAAACTTAATAAAAACTTGAAAAACGAAGTGTTAGGTTTTCAAATGTTTTAATTCAGGTGTATTAGAATAATTAGTCTGCAATAAATAATAAATTGAATCTGCCATTTTTGGTAAATCTAGCGCTCGGTATGCTAATATCATGATAATTAAACCTTTAATAACCTGAGGTGATCCTTGAAAATGTTGAACAACATAACTAGCCCGATTAGCTGCTGCCATGTAAGCATGTCTTTTCATGTAAAATTCTGCGATTGTAATTTCGCGTTGCGCTATTAAATTACGAATATATCGCATACGAGCAAGCGCATCAGGTGTATACAAACTATGTGGAAAAACTTGGACAAGTGTAGAAAATGCAATAAACGATCGTTGTAAGGTACTGACATCACGAGCAGCAGGACTAATGTCAGCTAATTCCTGCAGCCAGGATAATTTTAAATCGAAAGCAATAATACCGCGCATGTAATATGCATAATCTACATGTGAATCTCGAGGATAAAGATGAATATATCGCTTGGCAGCCGCAATCGCAAAAGCTGTATCACAATTTTTATAGTAAGCATAAATAATATCAAGCGCAGCTTGTTTGGCGTATGGTCCAAAAGGATAAACAGCATCTAACGCTTTAAAATTTTTAATTGCTTCGGCATAATTCTCTTTCGCTAACGCTTTTTCTCCGGCATTAAGTAATCCCATTGGAATTTTGTTACAAAATGTGTGACAAAGATCCACATCCTTTTCAGCGTAACTAGTTAAAGAAAGCAAAAAGACAACGATAAAAATCAATTTTTTCATAAGTTCTTCCTTATACTACACCGCATAAATGCAGCCACTATTTATTATTAATGGATAACCTACCTCATAAAACTAAAGCAGCTAACATATAAAGAGTGCGCAGCTAACAAGAGAGATATATTATATATCAATGAGTAGCCCACAAAAAATCGTTTTAAAAAATGTTATTCCTGCTGGTTTAAATCGGACTCGACTAGATCAGGCATTGGTTAAATTATTTCCAGATTATTCTCGTTCACAATTACGAAATTGGATCCAAGCTGGTTATGTAACTGTGAATAATCAGAAAAAAATATTAGCTAAAGAAACAGTTCAGACCAATCAAGTTATCAAAATCATTGTTCAGCTAAAACCTTCTAAACCTTGGATTCCTCAATCCATCCCTTTAGATATTATTTATGAAGACGAAGCAATATTTGTTATTAATAAACCCCCGGGTTTAGTCGTCCATCCCGGCGCAGGAATTCCTGATCACACTTTAGCTAATGCGCTGTTGTATTATGACCCATATCTAGCAGTTATTCCTCGAGCAGGGATGATCCATCGTCTAGATAGAGATACTTGCGGACTGCTTATTATCGCCCGTACACTGATTGCTTACCTTAATCTGACTAATGCCATGAAAATGCGACAAATCACCCGAGAATACGAAGCCATCGTTAAAGGGATTCTGATTTCTGGTCAAGTCATCTCAGCACCAATTGGGCGCCACCCTACGAATCGAACACGGATGGCGGTTGTTGCATCAGGTGGCCGCTCTGCTACGACACATTTTCGCATCGTTCATCGATATCGAGCTCATACCCATATTCGCTTACGTTTGGACACTGGCCGTACTCACCAAATCCGCGTCCACATGGCACATATCCATCACCCTCTTGTGGGTGATCCTGTCTACGGTACTCACATTAGTAGTATTCCACATTGTCTTTCTACTCCACTCAAAACGGCATTAAGAGCCCTACATCGCCAGGCGCTATACGCATCAACTTTACGTTTTATTCACCCGATTACTCAGCAACCGATGGAATGTCACACTCCTCTTCCAAAAGATATGGTGTACTTAATCCAGTGTTTAAATGACGACGAACAACATCATGTAAAATAATTTGATTATTCCAAACTATTATCCCTATACTAGTCAATCCAACCTAATGCTACGAATAGCCTATTCATTGATAAATAAGAAAAAGAAATGGCAGCAACATTCGGTTGATGAGGCTTGGGGCGGTATCATCAATTAGACTCTAGCGCTCTTTTAAAGCTCATTCACCAAACTGCTTCATTTAGTTAAGCGCAACCCATCACTACCCAAGTTTCGGAAGTGATGATGGAATCTGAGATATTTTTCTGTATCATCATATTGATTCTCAAACAATAGGATGATATTGATCGGAAAAGCACTCATTAGGAATTCTTTAAATTTTAATTGTTTTAATTTGCTGCAATCTTGTAATCTTTAAATGAACACTTGGCTTTTCATATGTCGCTCTAAATTAGTAATCAATGACCTGTTAGCAACTCTGTTAAATCTAGATGTTGACGCACGATGCTTCCTTTTAAGAGTAATACTCTTATGAAAATATCATTAACTAAAACTTAAACAAAATATTAACGAACATTAAATTCATAGTCCTTATTAAGGATAAATGGGCACGGAATAGAATAATATAGTATAATATAGTGGCAACATAGTGGCAACGCTATTGCTGGTAAAATCTGTTTTGATGTGAAGTGCAGCTAGTTTGTAGTATAGACACTATCAAACGTGCTTATTTCATAACTTAGATGTTTATACATTCTTGTATTGTGATATATCACCTTATCAAAATACTTTCTACCCTCATCTATACAATACTAATTAGTCAAAAGCAACTTGTATATCTTTGACTAATCATAATGCGTTCGTGACTTATTTTCAGCATTCCAAACAAGTGCAATAGTAAAACTTCCATTTCCCCAATCCAAAATAGTCTTTTTTGGAAGAAAAAGGTTTAATAAACACTTATAAATCGGCTTAATAAGTTGGTAACGGGCGTTCGTATGACAGATGTTATCATGTATAAATGTCCTTTGCCATTATTCTCTCGTTTATCTCACAAAAAGCTAGATCAATATTATGAAATACTTACGGGTTTACAGTTACTTATTATACAGAAGAATAATGTTTATAGCAGTGTAACCTAAACTCCTATTTAACTAGAAAAAAACTCATTTAATAGCTCAATATTTTATACATTACAGCATCTATTGCTGAAAACAAGGCATATTACGATGAATTAACAAGATCAAAAGCTTCATAGTGTTTTAGTTTTTGTGGATCAAGCCTTAAGAAAACGTTAAACTATGAGTCTATAAAAATTACAGAGTAAACTATGCACAGATTATCATGTGTTATTCTCAACGGTGTTATCATAGCGACATTCCATCTAGTATTATCACTAGATACGTATGCCAATTTTCTTGCAAGAACAGATAGTAAGACGTTATCCAGTTTAGCCCCCATGCTAGACCAAACAACTCCAAGTGTCGTCAATATTGCTGTAGAAAAGCTGATCCCTAGTCTAATCAATCCCAACGAACCGAACGCTGATCAAGATACGACTCCCATAAAAATCCTTAGTGTCGGATCTGGAGTCGTTGTTGATGCTAAAAGAGGTTATATTGTAACCAATACTCACGTTATAAAAGATCAAAATATCATGATCGTGACATTAAAAAACGGTTGTCGCTATCGCGCAAAAATCGTTGGAAAAGATGATGGATTTGACATTGCCGTTATTCAAATTAACGCTAACCATTTAATCCAACTTCCCTTTGGGAATTCTAATCGATTAAAAGTTGGTGATTTCGTCGTAGCTGTCGGCAGTCCGTTTGGTTTAACTCAAACGGTAACTTCCGGCATCATTAGTGCTTTAAATCGCCAAGAACCTCACATTGATAACTTCCAAAGTTTTATTCAAACAGATGCTCCCATTAATCCGGGAAATTCCGGCGGGGCACTCATTAACTTACAAGGTCAGCTGGTGGGTATTAATACCGCTATTGTAACACCTTCAGTGGGCAATATTGGTATTGGTTTTTCGATCCCCAGTAATATGGTAAAAAATGTGATCAAACAATTAATTAAGTATGGTCAGGTTGAGAGAGGGATGCTAGGGGTTACTGTACAAAACATCACACCTGAGTTAGTCGACGCCATGGGCTTAAAGTATAATCGAGGAGTATTAGTTACAAAAGTTATGCTTGGTAGTCCTGTTGCAAAAGCAGGTGTTCAAGTACAAGATATTATTGAGTCTGTGAATAGCACCATGATTCACAGTTCAGCTGAGTTACACAATATGTTGGGACTGATACGCCCAGGTACAATGATTCACTTAACTATCTTACGTAATAACAAAACACATGAATTTAAAACCGTGGTAGCAGATCCTAAAGATATATTACCGGAACATTCACTCCCTTTCCTTGGCGGTATGCGTTTGCAAAAGTTTAACGATCTGGAGCCAGATAGTACGATTCTTAATGGTATATTAGTTTCTGCTATTGCTGATGGTAGCAATGGTGCGCTAGCAGGATTACAGGTCGGTGATATTATTTTAAGTGCCAATGGCGAGAATACATCTACCATAACTAAATTGATAGAAATTGCGGAAAGTAAACCGAGACAATTATTATTAAGGGTTGTACGAGATTCAGGTCAATTATTTTTAGTAATTCGGCAATTATAATTATAATAATAAAAACTATATACCATTGCATTCATCATAATATTTTCCAAATGTAAATATTAATTAAGTACATTAAAATACTATCCTGATTTCTAAAAAAGAGGAGCTGTCCTTGTGTCTGTTAAATTAGGAATATACGTCTATAAAAACGCGCACATTATTTGCGGTCTTAAAAGATGATCAAGTACAGCGAGGAAGATATAATGGAAAACGTATGGCCTGTTAAAAATATTAAATGGCTAGTCGGAATTATTGTTTATACATGTGGACTGATTATCAGAAATTTGTATTAAACATCCTGTCCTCACACTAGCACTACATCCTGTCCCGATCATCATTGAAGTTACAGAAACTATCCAACTCACACGATTTTTCCGAAATTCGCATAAAATATTTTATTAAGATATATAATTAAGATATATGATATTGTCATTACTTAATTCTAGATGTCAGTGCAAAACTCATCTGTTTAATACTACTACTAATATCTTGGAACAATGGACATTAGTAACTGCATAAGACATTGATGTGATCAAATCACCTAAATTACCTTAAAACCCCCATAGATCTCCAATATTGACAAAGCTTCCGATAAAATATACATGATAAAGATGAATAAACACAGATATAACTTCTTGGTATTCACTATCAACGCTCCGTGGCCTACGTGTGTGGTACCAAACTCGCGGACATCGGTTCTACTGTACCAGTAATGAAAATGTACAATGCATCCGAGTTATTTAAAAAGAGACACAATCAACCAATCAGAATTAATTTTATAGATTACTCTGATGCCAAAGTAACTAGAGCTAATCAGTATTCATGCGTGTTTAACCAGATTCACACGAAGAATAGCGACATAAGCATTGAGCCTTATTAATATGCAGAACTGTCTAAGACAGAGAAATACCAAATTACCTGCCAGAGCAATCAAGAGCGCTTTCATTGATTATTTAGTTATTACTGCAAAAACTAAATTGAATATGGCCGATTAATTTACTGATTTAGTTATTATCTTATCAAAAAAGAAAACGGTCATATTATTCATAATTAAAAACATCAAACAAGAAAAATTAGATGAAAACAATCCGATAAGCAGTACGTACAGTTAATAGATATCGATTCATAATTATAATCATTACCACTGCAATAAATCAGGTATTGATATTATTAATGACAGATTATGGATATCAACGCACAACTTTACCGGCAATTTTTACAACGCCAAAATTATTTCAAAGAGTACAACCCGCGACATAGCACATACATGATCTTGTTAGATGTAGCAAAAAAGTAACTGATAAAATCTAATAGACTCTAGGATTAATAAATGTAAATGTCACAGAGTTCATATCTTATCTTCGTGTGTCTACATATAGTGTAACTTGTAATCTTTATTATGGTTTTATTTGAGTGTGAGCTGTTATGCAGCTACAAATACCATGTAAAATTGAGATTATCCTAATCTTTTCAGGTGGGTAAAACAATGTTACATAACGGTGACGACATCAATTACGATTATAATCGTATTTAGCAGCGCAATTACCAAATGATATCGAAAGTATATTGGCAGTAATACCATGATGGTCTCTCTATGATGATGGTAAAATTTCAATCGTTATACTAAAATCTGAAATAGAAAAATTACAATATTTACGCGATTCGAAAAGAAAACTTTGAGAAGAAAACATCGTCTATTAGTATAGCTAATATCAGTATTTTTTTAAATCATCCCGCCAGCGATTAATCACAATTATACCTGTGTTTTACAGATAATCATTATACCCTATAACCTACGATCACTTACATTCAGAAGATACCTTTTCCTGCCGTCATAATGTCATGATATGACATTAAGCAATTATTCTATTAGTTATGTGTTAATACTGCGATAACATATTGCTATCCTTATAAATGTTATCAGAATCTTAAAACATTTACATCGACATTTAATCTTGTCATATAGGTAAATATAGATTCGATTTTTAGAGATTTTTCTGATCATACTTTGCTACATACATATGAGAAGATATACGACGAATTTCAGCGCCGAGTTGTGCCAGTTTTTCTTCGATGCATTCATAACCCCGATCGATGTGATAAATTCGATCGACAGTGGTGTTACCTCGCGCCATAAGACCAGCTAACACCAGCCCTGCTGAGGCGCGTAAATCAGTTGCCATTACTGGTACACCGATTAGCTTTTCTTTACCACGAATGAGTGCTTTGCTGCCTTGTAATTTAATATCTGCACCCATTCGGCGTAATTCGTGTACGTGCATAAAACGATTCTCAAATACCGTTTCCGTGATGATAGCCTTCCCTTTGGCAACTACGTTAAGTGCCATAAATTGCGCTTGCATATCGGTCGGCATTTCGGGATAAGGCGCCGTGATGATATCCACACCCTCAGGCCGTTTACCACGCATATCTAAATCTACCCAATCTTTTCCAACTTCAATATGTGCATTGGCCTCACGCAATTTTTCTAAAATGGCTCCCAAAGTTTTGGGTAAAACATCTTTGATTCTCACATGTCCTCGTGTCATTGCTGTTGCAACCAAATAAGTACCTGCTTCAATACGATCCGGTAAAATACGATAATGATTACCTCCTGATAAACGATCCACACCACTGATAACAATAGTATCTGTCCCTGCCCCGGAAATTTGTCCTCCCATCTTATTGAGAAAATTAGCTAAATCTTGAATCTCCGGCTCGCAAGCCGCATTACGAATAATGGTTCGACCTTCAGCCAAAGTAGCTGCCATCATTAGATTTTCGGTTCCTGTAACAGTAATTTTCCCTAAATTTAATGACGTTCCTTTTAAACGTCCACTGATATTAGCTCGAATAAATCCGTTCACTAATTCAACATTTGCTCCTAAGGCACGCATACCTTCGATATGTACATCCACTGGCCGTGAACCAATAGCACATCCTCCTGGAAGTGAAACCTTTGCTTTACCAAAACGAGACAATAATGGGCCTAATACAAGAATGGACGCACGCATGGTCTTTACAAGCTCATAAGAAGCATGAACGTTTTGAATTTTTGAACAGTCAACTTCAATATCCATGTGTTCATCCACCATAATTTGTGCTCCCATGCGTCCTAATAATTCAATCATGGTCGTCACATCATTAAGATGAGGAATATTGCCCAAAGTAACAGGCTTTTCGGTGAGCAATGATGCTGCTAAAATAGGTAGGACGGCGTTTTTAGCACCAGATATGCGTATTGTACCATTTAAAGGCACTCCACCAACAATGATGAGTTTATCCATAGCTTTTGTCCATATCCCTACTAAATTTTCACTATATCATGCATCTTGACAATCGCTCGCAACATAGATATCACATTAATGAAACAAATGAGCTTTCTAAACCATTTTATGTGTACTATATCATCCAATCGATCGTCAAAATTAAATAAATTAAATCAGTACGTTATAATGATTGATAACTTGAAAATCAACAACAATGTCTTTTGCTCATTAACCCAGTTATCATCTTATTCTCACAAAGCCAAAGCCGTTTTAAAATTAATCATTTTATTACTAAATATAACCAACCAATTGCACCTGAACTTTGATTATGAGCAATCAATCGTTTCAACACGGTAGTAGTAAGACCATTTTAAGCAAGTGTTTTCCCACAAACTAAGAATGGTGGCTTTACATGCTCTGTCAATTGTTGTTAGTGTTTATCTAACGATATCTTTACTCTCAAACTCAGGGCAGAACTGCACCAGATCTTCTTCATGGGCAAGCCATAAAGCTATGCTATTAGAAGCTATAATAGAGGAATTAAGCGGAAATCACTAACTCTAATTTATGATAAAGCGTTTTTACGCTAAGTAAGATCACACTTTGCTAATAAACCGCTGATATACAAGTCTGTTATCAACAACTATAAGTTCTTTATTGTAATGTTCATGCGATGTAATATTAATGCAAAGAAATAATCGTTGCATTAGCAACATCTCATAACAAGAAAATCGGAGCATTACCTGCGAATATAATCCATGCCAGAAAAGATTTCTAGAGATAAAATATAGAAACTTTAACTTTAATTAAAAACTCCAATCTTTTCACTTGATTAAAAATCTGTACAAAAAAATTTTAAAATCAAGACATGAATATACGGTTTCAGTACCATCATCATTTTTAATCATACTTTTGATCATAAAGATTAAATTCAATGTAACTGAGCCAAATAATTTTTGGATAAAAATGGAAGCTGTAAAGTATATTTAGTAAGTTAGCTAATTTTTTATTAAGTTATAGTGTTACCAAGGTCTAGAAGTATTATTGTCGACTACTACTTCAGAAAAGATCACCATGGGTACATGTGCTTTAAATTAACAAGTGCTCACTAAGGAGGCAAAGCCGTATATCATTTTTTTAATCTGCCTCTTAAATTAATCATACAATTAATCTTACACGATTTCCAGTTCATTTTTTCGAACAAATTCCATATCCTGCAAGAGAGAGCTATAATATGATATGAAAACACACTTTGACTGAAAAAATACTCTCATTTTACCACTCACTTGATGCAGATTGTGTTTCAAAAACAAGATTATCTTTGATATCATTGATTCTCAACTCCTGCCATAAACCGCTGTAATTTGATTTGTTCACTGAGTCTAATTTCGTTTTACTAACCTCTCTATAGTAGTTATCAGTGGTAAGATT
Source organism: Coxiella endosymbiont of Amblyomma nuttalli (assembly GCF_018107685.1). Lineage (GTDB taxonomy): Bacteria > Pseudomonadota > Gammaproteobacteria > Coxiellales > Coxiellaceae > Coxiella. The sequence continues at coordinate 810,817 of NZ_CP064834.1, forward strand.
GATGTTGAAAGGATGACCATATGTCCCCTTAAAAATATGTTGCAGCCTAGATTTTATGTGATATTTACAAACGTCGTGACTCATTAAACGCATTTGCTTTATAATACCTAAAACAAACAGTGCCCAGGCGGGAAGCTTTAGTATCTAGACAAACCCTCTTGGAGTTCTTACATCGAAGTTCATACAATAAATTATGATAAATAGCACAAATTTTTATACTCTAGGAAAAGCAGTTATTAAAACTGAATTACAAGCAATACGATCCTTGCAAGATCGTATTGATGAAAGGTTTGTTGCTGCCTGTAAAACCATACTTAATTGCAAAGGCCGAGTAGTTGTCCTTGGAATAGGTAAATCGGGACATATAGGCCGAAAAATTGCAGCCACCCTTGCAAGTACTGGTACGCCATCATTTTATGTACATCCCAGTGAAGCAAGTCATGGAGATATTGGGATGATAACCGCACAAGATCTAGTATTAGCTATTTCCTATTCAGGAGAGACCACAGAAGTCGTGAACATCCTTCCCACTATTAAACGTTTAGGCGCTTTCTTGATTGCCTTTACTGGAAAGAGCCACTCTAGTTTGGGACGCATTGCAAATATCGTTATTAACGTCAGTATAACAGAAGAAGCCTGTCCTTTAGGCTTGACTCCGACTTCCAGTACTACTGCTGCCCTAGTTATGGGGGATGCTCTAGCTATTTCTTTACTAGGAGCCAGAGGGTTTACAAGCGATGATTTTGCGCGCATCCATCCTGGTGGATCTTTAGGTCGACGACTTTTGTTGCACGTTGATGATCTCATGCATTTTCGAGATCACATGCCTATGGTAAAGCCTGATTGTCTACTCGATGAAGCGCTCGTTGAGATTACTCGCAAGAGTTTAGGTATGACGGCGGTAGTAGCCGATAGCGGTCATTTATTAGGTGTTTTTACAGATGGTGACTTACGTCGAACTTTAGACAAGGGCTATGATATTCATAGAACACCAATTAAAGAAGTTATGACTAAAAATAGTAGTATCACTATCTCTCCAAAATTGTTAGCTACAGAAGCACTTAAAGTCATGCATAAACATAAAATTACTTCTTTAGTAGTAGTTGATAGTGCATGTTATCCATTGGGCGTTATTCACATACACGATCTTCTACGTGCAGGAGTGATTTAAGATGCAGGAGTCCCTGCAAGATAAAATTCGTTTTATTAAATTATTAATTCTCGATGTGGATGGCATATTGACAGATGGGAGACTTTGGTACACCGCGAATGGAGAAATACTTAAGGCCTTTCATGTGCACGATGGATTAGGAATTAAACAACTGCTCCAGGCAGGCATTCATGTTGCTATCATTACGAGTTGTAAAAATAAAGCTGTTTCCTTTCGTGCAACTAAGTTAGGAATTCAGTACGTTTTTCAGGGGAAGTGTGACAAATTGCTTCCCTTTAAGCAATTGTTATCGCATTTGAAGCTGAGCGAAAATGAGGTGGCTTATATGGGTGATGATCTTTCGGATTTACCTATCATGCAATGTGTTCGCCTTGCTATTACCGTTCCTAACGCTGTCTCTATCGTACAAGCCAAAGCTCATTGGAAAACAAAAAAATCGGGTGGCGAAGGAGCTGTTCGTGAAGTTTGCGATTGTATTCTCAACTTATCTAAAATACCTCATTTTAAATGAAGACAATGTATGAGTAAGAGTGTCAGCTTAAGTCTTTTATTAATTATACTAGTGTGTTTCAGTACTGCTATGGTGCTACAAAGTATACATCATCACCATTATACTGCAAAGGAACAATTAGGTCATCAGCCGGATACGTTCATATACAATGTTAGTTATTCTCAGTATGACGATCAAGGTCTTTTACATGGTCATCTCAATACCTCTTTAATCATACATTGTCCATGGAAAGATTCTTTTTATTTTAATCATCCGGACTATCTGATCTACACAAAAAATAAACGAGTATCCTGGACAATCGTGGCTAATAAAGGAAAAAGCCAAAAAGGAAGTGGTCGAGTCTATCTATGGGATCATGTGAAAATTTATGAATCTCGACAAACTACAGAACCGGAAACCACTATTATCGCTCGTACTTTAACAATTTTCCCCAATCGTTCTTTTGCTGAAACCGATAAAGATGTAACTATCATTCGACCCGATGCCACTATACGATCGACTGGTATGACTGCTGATTTGAAAAAAGGGATAGTTCATTTACTCTCTCGTTCTCTGGGAATCTACGAAATGACTCACTCTCAAAAACAGACAAGACAGGGAAAAACGAAATCATAAAGTTCGTACCCACCTCCATTCGGCAGAACTTGACCTTAGCAATATGACCTTGTCAATACCCAATACCCAGACCTTGTTGTTAAAAGTATTAAATAACATGAAACGGCACGTTATTAATCATGCTTATCATCATTTTTCTTTACCTAGCTGGTTATCTATCCAAAGATCGATTTAAATTTAAATTCTATTACATCCAAAACGTTCGAATACCGAACAAATTCTTGTCTTGATACTTTAGAATTGTTAGCCTTAACAACGACACAATTATGTATTGTCTATTTCCTCGCTAAGGTTAACATTCTAAATCAAAAGAAAAATTACCCAAGCATCAAATGTCTTCACTAGATAAAATGTCTGATGTGATATAAAAATATGATACAAAAAGCAAACTATGATTGCGATAAACCATACTAAAATAGAATGTAAGACTAAGGGTATATCGACCATGACAGCAACTTTGAGTGCCAAACAATTGCAAAAAAATTACAAATCCAGATGGGTAGTAAAAGATGTTTCCTTGTCTATCAGCAATGAAGTCGTTGGTTTACTAGGACCCAATGGTGCTGGGAAAACTACAAGCTTTTATATGATTGTTGGACTCGTCATACCCGATGGTGGTGAAGTGTATTTAAACAACCAGAATATTAGTTTATATCCAATGTACAAACGCGCCCGTTTAGGTATTGGTTATCTTCCTCAGGAAACTTCCATTTTCAGAAAATTATCTGTCACTAATAACATTATGGCTATTCTTGAACTACGGCATGATTTATCAAAAAAACAACGTTATGAAAAATGTGAATCTTTAATGCAAGAATTTCATATTGGCCATTTACGTGATATATCCGGATACAGTTTGTCCGGCGGAGAAAAACGTCGCGTCGAGATTGCACGAGCCTTAGCGATGGACCCTCAATTTATTTTATTAGATGAACCTTTTGCAAACATTGATCCCATTTCGGTTATTGATATTAAACGGATCATTATTCACTTACGAAAGCGTGGAATTGGAATTCTGATCACCGATCATAACGTGCGAGAAACACTTGATATATGTCAGCGTGCTTATATTGTAAACGAAGGCAGTATTATCGCTTCCGGCACACCATATAAGATATTAAACAATCAAAATGTAAGAAAGGTTTATTTAGGAGAGGAATTTAATTTGTAAACTTTCATTATTTATGTCCTGATAGAAATGACTATATTTTAACGTATTGAAAACTAAAAAGGAGAGAAGTATCATGCAAATCCAAATAACCGACAAAACTTGGATATTTCATCCATATGGCGTGAATTGATACGGTGCAACACATAAATCATCTTGATGAAATTATCAACGTTTATATGATTTTTCCTATATCAATGAAAATTGTCAGATTGACAATGCTAATATCAAAACTACCAGACAGTGCCATTAATGCACAAGTAAAATCTGGTGATACGTGTACAAAACGGTCGATCTTTTAATGAGAAAAACACAAATACAATCAGCTAAATATAAAACAAAAAAAGGTGAACGCCGTTGATGTTATCACTAGAAAACTCCAAAAAAAGCTTTGGGCATGTGCAACAAAAAACATTACATGCCAATTTACTCGTTATCGATACATTAGGCGTTTTAATTACCGGCGCACCCGACATTGGCAAGAGTGAGTTAACATTAGCTTTGTTTGATCGAGGTCATAAATTAGTCTGTGATGATGTGGTGGATGTGGTACAACAAAATAATAAATTAATTGGTAGTTGCCCCACGATTACCAATGGGTATATTTTAGTTACTGATATTGGTGTTATTGATGTGTCAAAACTCTTTGGTTTAGATTCCGTAATTGTTCAACATGAAATTCATTTATCTATTGCTCTGGTCAACCTAAAAGACAGAGTATCCATTAAAGATCCGCTTAATCCAGTTTATCAAAATGAAATTATTCTAGGTGTGTCACTGCCTAAAATTGTTTTTCCTATTCATACCGGAAGAAATCTACCACTTTTAATTGAGATATTAGTTCGTAATCATCGGTTAAAAAAGGAGGGCTATGATCCTAGTGTTAATTTCAGCATGCGTTTGCAAAAAGCGAAAAATAAGCATGATTCACAAAAAACTTAAAATCGTTAATAAGTTAGGATTACATGCCCGAGCCGCTATTAAACTTACCAATTTAGCTTCGCGATATCAAAGCAAAATCTTTATTCACTTTAATAAACGTGACATCAACGCTAGAAGCATCCTCGGCCTCATGGTTTTAGCCGCCAACAAAGGTTCCGAAATCGAGCTCACCACCATTGGTGAAGACGAAAAAGAAGCTGCTACAGCAATTGAAGAACTAATCAATAACAAGTTTGGTGAAGCAGAATAGAGTTATACACTTGATTTTCTTTTTTCGGGGAAAGAGAAAATCAAAAGTTTCAAATTTCAGATCGTAAATGAGTTTTGCCTACTGCATTCATGTATTAGTACCCGGGTTTAGAATGAAAAAGATGCGTTTATGAAACGAGTTAGATATCTAAAGAGGTTTTATTTCCTTGTACTATGAAGAAGGGAAAATCAATATTAATGGTTACAGACATACTGTTCTGAAGCTTGTTCGATTACTTACAAAACCCAATTAATTATAAACATGCTTATTAGATACAGAGCTGATTATAAAGATTATAAAGATGACAGTTTTGTCTTCTAGATTCACGCATTACTCATTAAATGAAAATAGTGAAAATCCGGATGCCAGCTTACTACTTTAAATAACTTCATAGCTGAAGCACCAGATGATTACCTCTTATCATGTAAATTGAAACCTCTGAAGAGGTTTCAAAAAAGAAACTCTAAAGAGCTCCACACACTCATTAAGGATGAGAAAATATCTAAATTAGGGTAATTCGGTTTATCTGTTTTACAGAAGATCCGAATTGGACACAAGGATTCTTGTTTAAAACGAATTCCCCCCAATATTTGGGTATTTCTACATCGCTTGCATAACTTGATTGAAAACTGATTTCTAAAAGGACGCCATTTTAATTTAACAAACGCGCTCTCTACCCAATCAAGCAGATGAAAGATAGTTGTTAGATTATAGTAATTCATTTTATATCCAGTATTAATGTGTTCTAGCTCCATGGTCTTCTTTACACGATTTACCTTGTATTTTTATCACAGGTTCTTCAACGGATGCATGGATTTCTGGCATACGAGTTAATGCTAATGCAAATACCTGATCAATCCATTTTACAGGATGAATTTTTAAATCATGTGTGACGATTGCTGGGATTTCTTTTAAATCTAGCTTGTTTTCTTCCGGGATAATAACGTGCTTAATGTTCCCTCTGAGTGCTGCTAATAATTTTTCTTTTAACCCACCAATAGGTAATACTTCTCCACGCAAAGTAATTTCACCGGTCATAGCAATATCAGCTCGAACAGGAATGCGAGTAATAGCTGAAACTAATGCCGTGCACATGCCAATACCGGCACTGGGGCCATCTTTAGGTGTTGCTCCTTCCGGGACATGAATATGAAAATCATGTAATTGAAAATAATCTTCAGGAACACCCATAGTAGCTATACGACTTCTGATTACTGTAGTTGCAGCATGGATAGATTCTTGCATCACACTACCTAATCGCCCTGTGTGTAAAGATTTTCCTTTGCCAGGCATCACCTGTGCTTCAATGGTTAACAACTCCCCACCAAACTCCGTCCACGCTAAGCCTGTTACTTGTCCTATTTGATCTTTCTCCTCAGCTAAACCAAATCGATATCGTTTAACTCCCAAATATCTTTCAAGATTACGAACTGTAATTTTCCATTGTTTAACCGTTTTTTCTCTTTCAGTTCGTTTAACCCCCTCTTTTTTAGTTAGAATTTCTTTAACCACTTTTCGACACATCTTGGCAATTTCCCGTTCTAAAGCACGAACACCTGCCTCTCGCGTATAACAACGAATCACCTCGTAAATTGCACCATCTGAAACATGAATTTCTTTGCTCTTTAATCCAGTTTGTTTGAGTTGTCGTGGGATTAAGTAGCGTTTAGCGATATTTAATTTTTCTTCTTCTGTATAACCAGCTAATCGAATAACCTCCATTCGATCTAACAGAGGCGGTGGTATATCTAGAGAATTCGCCGTTGCAATAAACATAACGTCTGATAAGTCATAATCAACTTCTAAATAATGATCGCTAAAAGTGTAATTTTGCTCAGGGTCTAATACTTCTAAAAGTGCCGAAGCTGGATCACCACGAAAATCCATGGCCATTTTATCGACTTCATCTAACATAAATAGTGGATTGCGCACACCTGCCTTTGCCATTTTTTGAATGATTTTTCCGGGTAAAGCACCAATATAGGTACGGCGATGTCCTCGAATTTCAGCCTCATCGCGAATACCGCCCAATGAAATGCGAACGAATTGCCGAGCGGTGGTATTTGCGATGGACTGACCAAGCGAAGTTTTACCTACACCAGGTGGACCTACTAAACATAAAATAGGACCCTTTAATTTTCGTACGCGTTGTTGGACAGCCAAATATTCCAGGATTCGTTGTTTGACTTCTGCTAAACCGTAATGATCAGCTTCTAGAATTTCTTCTGCTTGTTTCAGGTCTTTGCCAATTTTAGTGCGCTTTTTCCAGGGAACTTGCAACAACCAATCTAAATAATTACGACTAACTGTTGCTTCAGCAGACATTGGAGGCATCATTTTTAATTTATTCAACTCTGCTATCGCTTTTTCTTTAGCTTCTTTCGGCATGCTAGCTTTTTGAATCTTTTTAAACAATTGTTGCTGCTCATCAACAGAGTTACCTTCCTCCAATTCACCTAGTTCTTGTTGAATCGCCTTAATTTTCTCGTTTAGATAATATTGGCGCTGACTTTTTTCAACTTGTTGTCGAATACGCCCTTGGACCCGTTTTTCGATTTCAACTAGGTCCAACTCTTGCGCTAAAAGTGTTTCCAACAATTCCAGGCGTTTTTGAATTTCGATAGCTTCTAGGACTTTTTGGCGTGAATCTAATTTGATCGTCATATGAGCGGCGATACTATCTGCCAAACGTTCTGGATCCTCAATGTTCGCCAACGACAGAAGCAATTCAGGAGGGATTTTTTTATTAATTTTTATTAATTGTTCAAATTGGTCTAACACCGCGCGCATGGAAGCCTTCACTTTAGTCTGATCCACATTGCCTTCTTCTCCTTCTAATAATTCAATTTTAGCAGATAGAAACTCTTTTTTATGGAGTTGAATTAATCTCGCCCGCTTAGAGCCTTCAACTAACACCTTAACTGTCCCATCTGGCAGCCGTAACAACTGTAAGATGGTAACTACTATCCCAATTTCATAGAGATCTTTTTGAGTAGGTGAATCATGACTAGGGTCTCGTTGTGCAACTAGGAAAATTCGTTTGTCATTCCCCATCGACGCTTCAAGTGCCTTAACCGATTCCGAACGTCCAACAAATAAAGGAATTACCATATGTGGAAAAACAACAACATCCCGTAAAGGTAATAATGGTAATTCAAACTTTTTCTCCACTTGTTCAGTCACGGGAAATCCTTCATTATTCAATTAATTTAATTATTCAATTACTTTTGCCCCACTTTGCGAGGGGCTTTTCATTTTCATAAATAAATAACGGTGATGAAACTTGATCAATAACTCCTGCGTCAATGATTACTTTTTTCAACCCCGTTACAGTGGGAAGCTCATACATTAAATCCAACAGCGTGTGCTCCACAATTGAACGCAGTCCACGTGCACCCGTTTTTCTTTGGATAGCTCGTTTTGCGATTTGTCGTAACGCATCTTCGCGAAACTTAATTTCCACTCCTTCCAATTCGAATAATTTATGGTATTGTTTGGCTAACGCATTTTTAGGTTCGGTTAATATACGTACTAGAGCGTTTTCGTCTAATTCTTCTAATGTTGAAATCACAGGCAAACGTCCCACAAATTCGGGAATGAGGCCATACCTGATTAAATCTTCTGGTTCCGTTCGTCTAATTAATTCAGAAGCACTCGTAGAATCCTCCTGGGAGCGGACTTGTGCTGCAAAACCAATTCCACTTTTATCCGTTCGACGCTGAATGATTTTATATAAATCAGCAAATGCACCACCACAAATAAATAGAATATCCGAAGTATCCACTTGTAGATATTCCTGTTGCGGATGTTTGCGACCTCCTTGAGGTGGGATTGACGCCACAGTACCTTCGATAAGTTTCAACAAAGCTTGTTGCACACCTTCACCTGATACATCTCTGGTTAATGACGGGCTATCCGTCTTACGGGCAATTTTATCAATTTCATCGATGTAAATGATACCTGTTTTTGCTTTTTCTACATCGTAATTGCATTTTTGTAATAATTTTTGAACAATATTTTCAACGTCTTCGCCTACATATCCCGCTTCAGTCAAAGTAGTAGCATCCGCCATAGCAAAAGGTACATTTAATATTCTTGCTAACGTCTGTGCTAGCAAAGTTTTCCCGGAACCAGTTGGGCCAATTAACAAAATATTACTTTTACTAACCTCGACGTCGTTATTAATCTTAATTTGGCTGCTGAGTCGCTTATAATGATTATAAACTGCTACTGAAAGAACTTTTTTCGCAAAATCCTGGCCAATGACGTATTGATTTAACATCCAATGAATTTCTGGAGGTGTTGATATTTTTTTTCGAGTTTCGATCGTTTGAGCAATTTCTTCTTCACGAATAATATCATTACACAAATCTACACACTCATTACACACAAAAACTGCGGGACCTGCAATTAATTTACGAACCTGATGTTGGCTTTTCCCACAGAACGAACAATGCAAAATTTGTGGTTTTTCAGCGCTCATTCAACCCTCCAACTACCACTTGTATTATTTATTGGGATTATTTTTACTTATTTCAACACTTACGACCGTTCTACAAATATAGAATCAATTAATCCATAATCTCGGGCTTCTTCTGGTGTTAAAAAATAATCTCGATTGGTATCTCTCTCGATTTGTTCAATCGTTTTTCTTGTGTGCTTAGATAGGATTCGGTTCAATTGCTCACTCACACGTTTAGTCTGCTTAGCATGAATTTGTATATCCGTTCCTTGCCCTTGATAACCACCCAATATCTGATGAATCATGATAGAAGCATGAGGAAGACAATGTCGTTTTCCCTTGGTTCCACCAGCTAATAATATCGCTCCTGCACTAGCCGCCTGACCGAAACACAAGGTACGCACATCTGGCCTAATAAATTGCATGGTATCGTAAATAGCCATTGCTGATGTTACCACCCCACCAGGTGAATTTATATATAAGTTAATGTCTTTGTTAGGATTTTCTGACTCTAGAAACAATATCTGCGCGATAGCTAAATTAGCCATACGATCTTCTACTTGACCAACGAGAAAGACAATCCGATCCTTTAAAAGACGAGAATAAATATCATAAGCTCGTTCACCTCGTGATGTCTGTTCAACTACCATAGGAACTAGAATACTCATTAGTTAGTATACCTTTATATTGTTTTTTTGAACTGTTTCTTAAATAGAGAAACGCTTTATCTTTGGCTTCGAGGCTTTATCTTTGGTTTTAATTCAGCTTAAAATCATTACCACTGCTTAATCTTTGAATAACCAATCAAGATATTCGCGCTAGTAACTCTTTTTATTTTACATAATAGCAGAAAATTTTCTCTTTTTGCTCACGCTAAGTTCTTAATATTTCAATTTACACTCACACCCAAACTCCATCAAAATCTGTTTTAATTTTATGTTCTTTAATTGCTTTAGCCAATACTCCAGCCAACAATAATCTTAAGATGACTTTTGAAATGACTCGATTTTTCTACAATACTCAGTTCTATAATGCTCAACAAAGCTCGTGGGATAATCCTATTTTTATATCTTAAGGCTTTCTGATGTATATGGCAATTTTCTGACACATTACTTGCCAAAAATAATTAGTTTCAAAATTTTATATCTAAAACATCAATAGCTTTAATAAAATTGGATTCTGTCAGTTTATCCAGCAGACATTATGGACATTAATAAACATAAAATTTTCAATTTATCCTTTATTTTACCCTTTACCATCCGATGGTTTTTCATTGTTGTAGTGTGCACGTATGTTTATCTATTGATTGCGAAGGCTTATGATATAGAGAATATTGATTGCGAAGGCTTATGATATAGAGAACTTTTTCTCTGCACAGAGACAAAGTGCCTAAAGCTACTTGGTTAAGACTATCCAGTTGCACTTCTTTTCATTCATCATGCTTGTTACACAGCATCAAAAGCATCTCATCAATATCTTTATCAGCGTAACATCGTACTCTAAGCACTCGATAATCTCATTTTTAGTCGAGTGAAGTTTTTAGTACACAGATAATCGCGCAATCAACACAACATATTCGATGGGTTTTACATCGATTTTACTCTCAATCTGCGACACTCCAGTGATTTACAACAGCCTCAATACTTTCCCGGATTAGCTTGGCTACTAAATAATCCCAACACCAACCATATAGACTTTCCATAAGATCATTCAACACCTTTCAAGTACCAATTCTAGTAGTTTTGTGCTATAACACCTAGTTTAGCGATTTTTCCATCTAGGTCAGATAGTTCTCTCCATCTCGTCTTACAACCTTGGTTTTCAGTTCTTGTCCTAATGTTCCTAATCTTTTCCATAGAAGATTTTCTTTGCTCTTTCTTTATCTTTATTCTTTCTATAATGCGAGAGGAGAGATTTGAACTCTCATAGGGTAACCTACTGGAACCTAAATCCAGCGCGTCTGCCAATTCCGCCACTCTCGCTGTCGTATCATAAACAATTAGATATGATAATAATCAATCCTCTTGAGCACTAATACTATATGTGACTCAATCGCTTATTTTGCTGGCCAGATTTAATACTATTGCTGCACTTCTCATCAGACTATCTTTAATTATCATATCAGAATTCTCTGTGCAACGAAGGCCATTTTTAACGCTTTTATTCTTGGCTTTGTCCATCAACCATCAACATTCCAAAATACTGCTTTTCTAGATGCACACACAGACAGCATTGCCCTCTCTCGTCTAGGTACCTACCTTAAATGGAAATGAGTATCATCGAGACTAATATAGGATTGCATCAACACCATATCCATATTTATCTATCTCTAATATTTACACTTGTATTTCTTATTGATAAAAGTATCTCCATCTCACTCGTGTCATTATAAATTTGTTATCCATTAGGCCAGTCTATTTGAGTGTTTTTGCAATGATAGAAGTAAGTGCAAGCAGTAGTATTACTTTAATACTAATGCCCATCGTCTATTTTTCAGGCAACAAAAAAATAAGTTCTCGAATAATAGTCGATATTGCTGCTGTTCGGAAAATGGATTTGAAAAAAATGGAGTAATTAATCAATTGTAGTCACCGAAAACCAGTTAACCAGCTAGCTAATAAATAGCACAAATATAATTCACACATTTTCAAACCGCACTAGTTGTAATGATCACGTCACCTGTTCTAATGCTAATACTGTTTTAATTACCTGTAGCTTGCAGAGACTTTGACACTCCAAAGTTTCAAAAAACTTTTTCACCCAGTTGAATGAGTTTTTCACATTTGTATTTGTATTTTGATCATCTATTCCGCTGCAAATAATCGTATACAAAATATTGCTATCTTAATAAAATACTTAATAGTGCTCAAATTACCAAAAATATTATAGATACGGTACTTGACCAACAATAGCAATAGCGTCGATTTACAGCAAACTTTAAAACTATCATGAGTCAATTAGTCACCTAATTTATCATCAAATCGTAAATTTCAATTGATAATCACCATCCTATACTCCACCAATTAAATGAGATAGAACAATAGCATCAATAATAATAATAATTAAAATAATATAATTAAAATAGATCCAAGTGTAGGTGGTCTTATTCGAGGCTATTAGCCAGTATTACCTCACTTGGAACCTTGAAAATATAAAGCAACCTCCATACAATTATGGAGAGAGTTGAAGATAACGCTTTAATTAGAATTATAACAACCTAACGAATATATCGAAATTGAGTCATATTTTTAGATACTATTATGGTTCCAAAATACTAAGGTATTGATTCAAGTAGAGTGTCATTTACTGATTAACTTTCGTCGTATTAATCTCCACAAACGCCGTACTCATACAACCTATTGAAGCAATCGCGATAATGCAAGGAGCAAACACACATATAATAGTGCCTCCTCTGTAATATCTACCACAAAATATCCATATCATGGTTATTTAATCACAGCTAGTTTCACGTGTTAATCATGACCGATAAAACATTGCAATTGATAACAGTCGCAGATTCCCTACTCGCAAATTCTCCTGAGAAAACCAAAAAATCAATCAGCACTAACCTATTATTTGATAAGCACCAATTCCTTAAATGCATGTACAAACTCCTTCTCCTTAGCAAGAAGCAGGAGTTTATAAATAGTTTTTCTTTATTTCACAATGAAATTTAATAGAAACTAAATGTTTTTAATCCTACAATTGCCATGTATTCCTAATAGATTAAGCTTAGGTTCTGCAAGTCTCGTGAAATTCAAACATGATCGATTACTAACCGATAACATATTGATGTTATTCGAAAACAAGTTATTATCACACGATGTGAAAAGATTATATTAGCTAGCTAATATAAGCATACATTTTCTTAACACTAAGATTAGTTAGCTATTAGACTAACACGTCAACTCACCTAAGTAAGATGATTGTTCCTTGATAAAAACCTTAAAAAGATTTTCGTCTTTTTATATGAGAGCATCCTTTTCTTCTAAGTATCATAGTTGAGTATAGTTAGAACTAATATACCTAAAAATCAGTCATTTTTCCGTCACTTTTTTATTGTTTCTCTATTTACATTATCCAACACCTTGCAAAAATGATAATTTTTAATTTCACGATGTTTAATCAAACAAGCAATAAATCAGAAACTCAACATTCGTTACTCGACATAGATATACTTTTTTCTTTAATCAATTAGTTACGATATAGTATCAGTCTTTGAATTAATAACAATGGAAGGAGTCTATCAGTACAAAGCAAAAATATTCTAAGATGCAAATTACTGACTTATATAGAAGCTAGTGAAATGAATGAAAATTACCACTAACATAAATTAGAGAAGTAGACGAAAATAAGGTATTACATTCGTAATAGCTTTAATTCGTAGGTATTTGTGGTGGCTACAAAGAAAATAAAGCAGCTTGACACACATGTTATATTCACAGCAACAAATTTTTCTACCCGTAGTGTAAAAACAAGTGTGCAGCAATGTTAAATCGACATTAACAGTTAGGATATGCTTTTAACACTGTTAGTATAAAACATACAAAATAAATGATCACAAATGTTTCACTTTACCCAGTGTTATGTATTGATGCCATTTATCCCAAGATTTACTCAGTGTTTCACCATATTTGCACTTTAACACATAATTTGATCCTACTATTTGTACTCATTTGTAACCTAATTATTCTTATCTTTTCATTATGATACATTGATTATTTTGAAAAAATCTTAGGCTACATCATCATGAAGTTATATCAAAGATTTTGAGGAAACCAAATACATCAGACCTATTGTTGATGATAAAGAATGTTTCGCTATCAGAAACACTCTGGCTATTACTAGCTACTATCAAGTATACGAAACATAAATCGCTGGTCTTTCTGCTATATTCTTTTTGCTGTATTGTTTAAAGAATATATGTAAAGGCTTAGGTAAAAACATTCGATATAGAAGTTGTAAAAGCTAATGAGAGAATTTTATAGGCCAATTTCGCCGCTAAAAAATCGCAACTATGGAAATTCTGGATAGGTGCGAGTTCAGTAATATCAGCACCTACAATAGTCCCCATCTTACTTGTTACTGTAATGATTTCCTGGACTTCATGCCAAAATAAACCATCTGGTTCAGGCGTTCCTGTTGCTGGCATTAGACTGGTATCAAATCCATCAACATCAAAAGTAAGATAAATTGGCCGATTTTTTAAATGAGAAGTCATTTCATGTACATTCCAGGACTTTTTATTTTTAGCCCAATAAATGTGAATACGATTACGATTCGCTTCAAAGAAAGAGATTTCTCCCATCGAAATGTTGCGAACACCTACTGAAACAACCTCAACATTAGGATGATCTAAACATCGTCTAATCACAGAAGCATGTGAATAATACTCGCCATGATACCCGTCACGTAAATCAGCATGTGCATCAAAATGTAAAATAGCTATATGCTCATACTTTTTAACGAAAGGACGAATAGATCCTGCAGTGATAGAATGTTCTCCACCAAAAACAAAAGGAAATTTTTTATCATCGAGAACCCGTCCCACTAATGTTTCTAATTGTTTCAATGCTTGTGACACATCATTTTCAATTATTGGCTCTTCAAGCGTAACTACATTGATGTGATGATAAGGCTCACACCAAAGCGTCTCATCAAATAATTCTAGTTCGTGAGAGGCCTGAATCATTGCCGCAGGCCCTTTAGCAGTTCCAGCACCATAACTGACAGAACGCTCAAGCCCAAAAGGAATAATTACTGCTTTCGCATGCTCATAACTCACCGAGTTTTCAAATTCGAGGCCCAAAAATGCTTCTTTAGAAGGTAGGCATTTCATCATTCAGCTTTAAATAATTGTGTATAGTGCCGACGCGGACGACTTTTCCAATAGCCTCGATGATAAGCATCGCTTGCTAAAAGCGGCAATACGGAAGTGGCTTCGGCATAAACCATCTGTTCATCAGTAATATCTACTTTTCCCCAGGAACAAGCTTCTTTTAGCGTTGAACTAGAACACGCACCATCCCGCACGTCCGCGACGGTAATTTGGACAGCATATTTATGTATATCAGCTTCTTTGCCGATCACTTCCGCACAAATGACAATATCTTGCACGAAGTTTTTGGGTACACCACCACCAATCATCAACAAACCCGTTGTGCCTGCTTTGATTTTAACATCTGTCAATTCGCGAAAATCACGAATCGCATCAATTGTCAAATGACGATCTGGATTTTCCACTTGATGTAATACTAATCCAAAACCTGCTGAAGAGTCGGTAAAAGCGGGACAAAAAACTGGAATATCATACTCATACGCGAGTTGTACCAATGATTCTTCTTTTTTAGCATTGCCCTTTGTAAGATAAGCCCCCATCTCACGAATAAATTCTCGAGAACTGTAAGGACGTGGAGAAAGGCTATTAGCAATTTCGTAAATAGTACGATCACAGCGTTGCAAAT
The DNA here is from genome assembly GCF_018107685.1 of Coxiella endosymbiont of Amblyomma nuttalli. GTDB lineage: Bacteria > Pseudomonadota > Gammaproteobacteria > Coxiellales > Coxiellaceae > Coxiella. Next base: position 826,400 of record NZ_CP064834.1, read on the forward strand.
CCTCTTCGTCAATATAGGTATCGTAAATGCGATCAATGTATAGCTCACGCAATTGTCGATCATCAAATGACGGAGTACCTTGATAATGCCGAAAACCCAATGCTTCAAAAAAATCCATATCCACAATACTTGCACCTGTTGCAACGATAACATCCATCATGTTGTACTTCACCATATCTGCATAGAGTTTCATACAGCCACCTGCCGATGATGATCCCGCAATCGTTAAAATAATACTGCATTCTTTGTCTTGAAGCATTTGATTAAAAATACGTGTAGCTCTCGCAAGATCACGCGATGTAAAGGACATATGAGCCATTGAATCGATCAAAGGACGTGCATCAAAGTGCGTGATATCAATGTGTTCAATAGCTTGTTGCAAAAGTTCTGATTTCAAGGAAGAAAATGTTGGCAAAGTTTGGCTTTTCATCAGTGTTCCTTAGGGTTAGTGATTTTAGGCAGCAATAACTTCTAATGGCTCGTGTGTAATATAGTCATCGGAATACATCGTCATCAGTGGTTCATCTGCAACCATAATAACACCTTCTTTTTGTTTGAATCCGTTAAATTTGGTTGATAGTGTTCGACCATATGCTCCAATTTGACCAATCTCAATGTAATCTCCTGCTTCTACGTCATTGGGCAAATAAAAAGGACCTTTCATATAGTCTAAAGAATCACATGTAGGACCATAAAAGCTGAAGGGTAAGAGATCTACTGTTGTCGTGGGATTATTAACTCGTACTAAATGAACTGGAAAAATAAAATGTGGAATTCCAGCATCAAAAAGACTACCGTAAGTACCATCATTAATATAAAGCATATTATCTTTTCTAAGCTCCACATTAACAATCACTGATGTACTCTCCGCTACCAATGAGCGTCCCGGCTCGCACAATAATTGAATATGCGGGCGTTTCTGAACCACCTTAGCTAACTCGGCATGAATCGCATCAAAATAAACAGCTAACATGGGTGGGATCATTCCCGGATAAATTGAAGGAAATCCACCACCTACATTAAAAAATTCAATATCTACTTGTGCTTCGTTAATAACTTTATTTGCCATTCGAATCGCGATGCGATATGCATCTGGATGCATACATTGCGAACCCACGTGAAATGTAACACCGAGTTTGTAAGATACTTTACGGACTTGTTTTAATAGTGCAGGAGCTTCGTGCAAATCAATGCCAAATTTTTCTGTAAGATTAAATTCGGCAAAAGCGTTAGGAATCGCTAACCGCAAATAAAGACAAAGATCTTTTGCGTTCTCGGTAGAACGTATAATTTTATCCAGTTCATCTACACAATCTAACGAAAAATGACGGACCCCGTACTTGAAATACGCTTCTCGAATCACACGAGGAGATTTTACGGGATGCATAAAATAAAGCTCAGCGCTCGAGGCATACTTTTTAATGACACGAATTTCTTCGTAAGATGCAACGTCAAACGCAGTAACGCCTTGTGTATGGACAGCCTGAATTATATGTTTTTCCGGATTAGTTTTGACAGGATACAAAACCTGCCCACTAAATTTAGTGCAAAAATAATCGACCGCGCGATTTAAAGCAGCTGGCCTAAAAGCAAAAACAGGCTCTATGGGCCTGCTCTCAGCAATGGAAGCGATAGTTTGAAATTTCATCTCTGCATATAAAACCTATTCTGCCCTACTCTGGGAGTATAACTAATATTTTCGCCTATCAATATATCAGATCTAGTCCAATGTCAATTAAAAATATTATCCTTCCATCACATGTTATCTCCTCTATATCTCTACACCCTGATTTAGTTATGCAATCATCTTTATTTACTAATAAGAAAGATAGAACAATTTCGTTTGGTCCAGGTTCGTTAATAACTCATGAAATTATGGCGTATGTCATAAATTCTACACCAAAGAAAGCACGATAGTTCTAAACAGCATGATGAACTTTGCAAAAAAGATTTATAATGGCAAATTTGTTGCTAATCATCAACGGTGATCTTATCTATTTGGTACTCAAAATGAGCATCGATAATCTTGAGCCTAATTTAATAGATACGCTTATCAGCGTTACCATAAATAAAGTCGTAGTATTTCTAGCAAGTAGGAAAAATTTCTCCGAAACAACAGCAGGATAAATGATATACATATTCCAACTACTTATCCTCCAAGCCTTAAGTGGTTCATGATCTTGAACGTCATTGATATAAATGAATCGTTTCTCTACATCAAAGTAAATAAACATCTATGTAGACCATTAAATACAATATTGCATCAGCGAATTGTTTTTCTATAAGAACAAATCTTTCCCACAAACTTTTATGATTTTTATTATTGATGCCAAAATTTTTGTTTTGATTACATTGTAGTATTTAACTGTTTATATATAGTATTTACACATCACGCTGCACTTGCTTGCTGCAAGCTATTGATGCTATCTTTATTATTCTTTATGTTTTGAACCATATGATAAAAGCGTTTGTATGGCATTAAAATGTTTTTTTCTCTATTCTGAGTATGCTATTCCCCGCATTATAACCTCATCATAAACTCAGTTTTTTAGGTTTAGAGTATTAGTGGTGATTATCTTTCAACGCAATTATTGCTAGTGAATTTGTTTCCAGTTAAACGCAAATGCTTGAAAAGATGCTTGTTGGTATTACTAGTTTTTTCCATACAAGTGATTATGCAAATGATTGTTTAATCATTACCTTTAAAATTACTTTTGCTCATTTCTGCCTTGTTAATCATCCCTTTACCTTAATACTATTGTTTTGCACATCTTATTCGGTATCAACGTTATACCTGCTATTTCGGTTTTTACCCTAGAACAAAATATTTAAGAAATATTAAATTTATTGCAAGTTTTAGTACTAATTTTTTGTGAATACTCTCGCATTAGGTCAAAATCTATGGACTTTTTAGTCATCGTATGTTCTTAGATGCTTTACTGGATGTTCGGATTGCTCGAGATAAAAATAAATTTATTGATGTTAAAAAATTAATATCGTGATTGCAGTGGAAACGAGAGAAATAGTTACTAGAAAAATTATCGCTAAATGCTTTTTTAGTCTTTATTTTATTAGTATCACAAGAATTATTAGGCTAATCTCTATAAACGAACATGAGTAAAATCTCTACCCAGGAAGATCATTTATCAAAATATTAATGAGTAGCGAGTAATATCAGAAATAGTTTATTTAAGAGTAATCTTCATGACAAGACAGATAATTTACTTTTTAATTCTATTTTAAATGCATTCATTATTGTTCGATTACATCACGATCAACTTCTTTAGTGTAATATATCCTATTCGTTTTTTGATTGGTTAAATTATTATATTAGATCATTATACAATAAAACTTTTGTAACCGACTAGTAAAATAATGATTGAATTTCATGAAATTCAATCTTCTTTACAGATTCCAACTATTTTTTTGTATTTTAGCTGACGTTTTTGATATTAATTACAATTGCACATATTTTTCATTATGTTCCATTTCTATAATATAATAAGATAATTTTTATCACTAAATTTTCCAATATATTTTTGAAACATAAAATTAATTATGATGAAAACAAGAAATTTTAGTACTCGTATTTTCATCTTCAATTTTGATGCGAGTTTTTAGTAATAAAATAAATAATTTTTTTTTATATTTTCATAAAACTTACCCTTTGCTATTGCTTACTAAACACTAAACTTACTAAAAAATTCTGCAATTTCTTCGTAGTTTATTTTTTATATTAAAATCAATATATTTGTGTACCGATGTTTATGCAAGCACCGCAATAAGTACTTCTACTTCGTCTCAAATCTTTTGCTCAACTATAGATAAAAATTATCTTTAGCTGATAAAAATATCCTGGGAAAATAATGCATCATATTTAATATTAACAATGATAGTCAACGTCTTTAGAAATGATTGTGACAGTATGGTCTTTAAAAATTAGCTTCAATTATCTAGGAACTGGTTTAAATATGCATGAATTTCAGGAAATTGATCTTTATATACAGGTGATTAGGTTGTATTATAGTTCTGCGGTTGTACTTCCTTTTGTAAGTACATTAACTAAGGATAGTTTTCCACTTCAGTAAGGCATTCTAAATTTCTGAATTTTCAAGATACAATCAAGATTTATTGATATCGTTTCAAAAACCAAAAAATTCTAAGTATTAATTAATATGTTTGAATTCATCAATAAACAATAATATACTTATATCTGGGTACAATAATTGCATTTTTAATATATGTCATCTTGTTCATCTTGTTTTACTTTACGTAAAGTATATTACTAAAATAACAGGTAAATATCGTCAACCATATAATCTCTTATATGTTAATTCATTGAAAACTTTCAGTCATATTATAATTAATCTTATAATTATTCACTTTGCATTCATTGTATTAAAGTATTTTTTAAATGAACGTTGTAAACTTTTGATCATTATAACAACATATTAAAGCAATAAATATATATTTATATTAATAAAAATTTCTTTGTCAATGTCTTACTCATCGACTCAATATCGTTTTATATCTTGAAATAGTTATATTGAATTCTTGAAGGATATTATCAAAAAATGATGAAGAGTGATGAATCGTATAATGCATGACTCCCTTGTGATAATTAAAAATGGGATTATCCGTTTTTATTATAAAAGTATCTATATAGAATTTACTTTAGAGAATTAAGAAATTTATGAAATCAAAAAATCATATCAATAAAATAGTACTCTGCTTGCATTCTTGCAAAACGGAGAAACAATAGAAGAAATTAGTAAGAATAAAATCTTTATATTTGCTTTAACTCGACAACAAACTATATTTTGAAATGTAATTAACACAACGAAAGCTGCTTTATCTTAGATTAAGAAATAACTGTAAAAACAGTTAATTTATGACTTATAAATAAAAGTATGAAAAACAAATTTTCTACTTCTCCAGTAGTCTTATTACTTTTTTCCTTTCAAATATCCCCTTATTATATAATGAGAATTTTGATCAATATTGACTTTCGTAGACAGTTGTAAAAGCGAATCCTGTTTCACCGGAAACACTGAAAATAAAATTTAATTGTTTACTTTAAAATAATATTGAAAGATTCTAAAGATGAATCAATGTCTAAATTTGAACCTTTAAAATCTTTTCATATTTAAAGTTTTATCCGTATTTTTAATATATAATTCATATATTCAGTTTAAATTAATTGATTTCTAAGTTTTATAATCATAAAAATAAGTTAATCTAGATGTTCTAGGATTAAAACACCTACCTGCCTGTATTAAACCGAATTATGTTGTAAAATGTATTTTTTAAAAAGGTTTATGTATGTAAAAAGAATGCATTGTTATCATAAAATATACTAAAGATAGTATCTGCTAATAAAATTTAGAGTTCAAAATCATAAAAGCAAGAACAACATAATAGATCTAAAAACACTAATAGTAATGGTAGAATGGAAACACTATATCTAAATCTATTTGTATTAATTTTGTTCTATTTTTAAATTTGCTTAAATCTTTATCAAGGCTATTTAATTTCAGTTGATTAGAATTTTTATTCTCCATTAATTAATATCGTCTTCTCCTTTTAACTTGGACCTGAAAATAAATGGAATTTATGATCGCGCAATAAACAAATGAGATTGCCAATTCAACAATGACATAATGGTAGATTATAAAAAGGTAGATTATAAAAACGATTTACCAAATTCTACTAAATTTAATAACTTAATATAATTTGTAATAGTTGACATGAAAGATATATCATATCTAGTTTTTCTAGATATCTAAGTATTTATTTTAATTAATATTTTATAATAGATTTAAATAATTTTTTAAAAACCATGGTATCACTTCTTCTCAGGAAGATATTATTATTATTTGTGATTCTGGCGTGATGGTAAAACCAAGTTACTTAGAAAGCATGTCTATGGAATTTAAAAAAATCCCCATATCGTTTTGCACTTGGATCAATTTTGTAATAATCGAAAGGACTTATATCCTTTTCGTTATCCCAGCTTCGAAGAAGTGTTGGGAGACGATTGTATTAACAACTTAAATGGGAAAACAACGGTATTATCAAAGATGCTCTACATCATCGTAATTATGGTGCTTGTCTATCTGTCAAACGCGAGGATTCAATAAATAAATATTAGAGGTGCTGATAAACACATTGACTTTGTTGGTTATATCTGCAGTCCGTATGACTTAACATTTCGCTTAGTTAATTTAGGCAAATATAGGCAAACAGGAAATGTGGCATCCCGATGAATTTCTGTACCATACTTGACATCCTGGTGAAGCAGGAGTAACAACTATCTTGGACCGCGTATGATGGTCAGCATCTATCTACAACTGCCTTAGGATCCATTTACTCTTCAAGAATTTTCCCAAATGTTACGAATCGAGTTATAGCTGCTCTATATAGGTAATACAAATCTATCCAATTTTGAATTGGAATCATTGTTAATCTCTACAGAAAATTTCTTTTCTATAAAAAGATTTTTTTTTAGAAAGCTATAAAGCAATAAAATTAGGAGAAATAACATACTCACAATTTATTTATTCGGGATTTTTAATCACTAAAAAGAATAATCTATATCGCGCAATCCCTTTATTAGATACTTTGTGTAGCGAATCTTTTGTAATTGAAGATCAAGATATTGCTATGATTAAACGTATGATTTAACAACAAAATTTAATCAGACAATTTTGTTTATATCCTTTTTTTCAGCTTTTTATATTAGTCATTGCATAAAAAAATTCCTTAGACATGCCAGTAAATCGAAATTTACCACATTCTTCACTCCACAAAATCGGTATGAAAGCCTTAATAGTAAGGTGATCTACAAGAAAAATCGAATAAAATCATTCGATAACATAATTAATATGAATAAAAACATCAATAGTCTGATAAAAAACTATTAAAGAATTGTTAAAATTAGCACGAAAAAGTAAATTACATCTCAACTGGTTAGCTGGAGCATGACTAAATTTCGAAATAATTAATAGAGTTAAAATAAAAAAAGTTTTTTTTACTAACTAATTCCTTATTAGACTATTTGATCATTTATTTATTTATCCTATGCAAACATAAAAAATCTATAAAAATTAGAAAAATAAAAAACCCAGATATCTTATTTAATCTTTTCTAAAAAAGTTGTAAAAGAAAAAATATAAATTATTTTATAGTGACTAATCAATGTTATCTACAATATCGACTGTTATTTTTAGATTATGCTAAAAAAATGTCCAGAAATTCGCATTTTAATATTTAAATTATATTATAAATTACCCTAAACCTTCCTCTCATATTTTTATCAATGTGTTAACGCGCTTTAATGATTCTTGATAAGTAAAAAATATATCATCCAGAGGACCATACATTTTCATTATTCCATGTTCCAACCATAGTGCTTTGTTACAAAATCGTCTGAGCTCTTGAGTTGAATGCGACGCGATAATTAATATTCTGGATCTATATACGAGCTTTTCTAACCTTGCTTGAGCTTTTTTCATAAAGGTAGAATCTCCTACACTAATTACTTCGTCGATAAGTAAAATATCAGGCACAAGCATAGTAGATAAAGCAAATGCAAGACGAATTAACATACCAGAAGAATAAGTACGTACAGGCATTTTTAAAAAACTTCCGAGTTCAGTAAATTCTTCAATAGAAGGAATTAACACTTGTATTTGTTTTCGGGACAGACGTAACAACATACTTCTAATTTTTATGTTTTCATAACCAGAAGCTTCGTGATCTATGCCTAAAGGGATATCTAAAATGCTGCCAACTCTACCATCTACCTTAATCCTGCCTTTTTGCGGCTCATAAATACCAGCTAATACTTTCAACAGAGTCGATTTCCCAGAACCATTGGGTCCTATTAAAGCTATACGATCACCATCACAAAGCGACAAATTAATATCTTTTAAAGCCTCTACGGTAATGATAGAATCAGTAAATTTTAACATTCCTCCTGTAGCAACGATTTCCAACAAACCTTTTTTTAGAGAACGACTACCAAAACCATAAATTGGAAAATTTAAACCGACATGTTCTAATTGAATATTAGCCATCAGTTGATCCAAAAAGCGATTTTTCTTCGGAATTTTGTAAAAAATAAAAATGTGATGGCAGAACCTATGAATAAGAAAGCAATCCCAAATACCCAGCTAGAGTTTTGCGGTAATACTCCGATAAGAGGAGATCTTACTAAATCTAAAAAATAATAAAAAGGATTGCATAAAAAAACCGCAAGATGCTGATGCAACTGTTCAGGCTGCCAAGTAATAGGAGAAACAAAGAATGCTACGGTAATAAGGCTCCCAACTATTTGGGCAAAATCCTGATATCGGGTGCCAACCATACCAACGAAAACAGAAATCCATAACATATTTAGTGTAACTAAAAATATCCCTGGAATAAAAACAAGAAACTGCCAAAATGGATTTTTGTGAAAAATCAACATTACGAGCGGATATACTACAAAATTATGGGCAAAAATAATTAAGTGACGAAAAACTAATTTAAAAGCTTGTAATAAATAGGGTATTTTCATTTGAGTAATATAAGTTTTTGCTTCTTGAAATAAATTGGTGCTTTCTATAATGAGCGAAGATATGAATGTCCACGTTAACATTCCTGAAACAAGAAAAGGCAAATAAGACCTGGTATGCTGCTGAAATAACTTACTATATACAATGCCAATGGCCCCAATAAAAACACTCATACTAATTGTAATCCACCAAGGTCCCAATACTGATCTTTTATATCGCCACCTAATTTCAGCCCAACCTAAATAGATCCAAAAGCGAGCCATGTAAAATACCTCTATAAAATCTTTTCGAGCAAGTTGTAATTGTTCCTGTTGTAAATAAGCTTTAAACATATGTTCTCCGTCAATCAATATTTAAAATATAACTATATACTAACTACCTTAAAAATAAAAAACGAAACATCGAATCTTTATAATCAATACATACGAAATCTACTGCCATAGAGCTCATCATAACCAATATATTTCCACATTTTGATAAAATTTCATATACTTTCATGACTTGACTTTCAATAAAGCTACATTTGTAAAAATCCAAATAAAAATAGAAATATTAAAACGTGAAACAGCCAATAACTTGATTTTATTCAAGTAGTTACATGTAACTCTCCACATGTAATCTCTGATTAGAAAGATTAAATATATCTCAAAAAGATTAATTGCATCCAACAGATTATGTAATAAATAAGTACGGATATTATTTAACTAAATATTTTGAAAAGAGTTTTGGTAACTATTGTAGCTAATCGCTTAAATAGTTAACAATAATATCGGTACAAAGATCAAACTTCTCCTCCAATTCTCCAAGAGTTAGGCAGTTCAGGAGCTCTAAAAATTTAAAAAATATAATTTAATAATTTGATATCCCTAAGAATGCACAACCACAATACGGATCACCAGTTTCTATCAGCAAATACAACAGTATTAGCAAGAAAATACAGGTTCTACATAGTAGGCCATAGTAATTCGTATAACATATACATCATAATGGTGATGTAGGATAGTATCCAAATACTTATAGTATCACGGAAAGCAATATCAATTTTTCTATCCTTGATTATTATATCTGAATTAAAAGTAAAGATTAAATGCATAAGTTGAGTCAATAGCAATGCTATATTTTTATGATATACTATCGAACTATGAGAAGTTATGTAACGCAAATACATTACTTAAACGATACATGTTACCTAATGAATAAGCTAACACCGAAGAAACATCTGATAAAATATTTAAAGATAATTAGTAAGAAGGTAAAATATATCTGTCAATACAATCACTTTTATTATCTATTAATTAGATAGATTCAGACTAGTAAAGTTCATTTAAGATCGAAAATATATACGAAATAGTCATCAGCATTCTACTAAATAGGCTTAAATTAACGTTGCTACCATCATCATCTTAATATGTTTATTTTTGATGGATTTATTTTAAAAATACTTAGAAGAGAAGGAAAAAATGATAAATCTTTATAATGAAGTGCTACTTATTATTTTATGTTTATCAATCAGTTGTATTGATAGAAAGCTATTTAACGATGCATTTTTTAAATATGTTCTAAATGTATTCTAAAGAAATTATTGCTAAAGAAATTATTGGTGAAAATTTCTCAAATATATGTTTTCTATGTCTTCAGAACTATAATGAAGTTTTGATTTAGATTGTATCGTAAGATGGATACTATTCTAACGGTCTCTGTCAAAGTATTTTTTAGAGAGGATCACAAGTATCAGTGCAGTTTTTCTTTTATAGATCATTTTTGATTAATTAATACTTAGATAACTATTTCTGAGAAGAAAATTTTCTTAAAATGGAAAAACACACAAGTATGCATTTAACTGTGCAATGTAGTGCATAATGTCTTTATTAAGCATGACATCTAATTCAGGATTTTGGTCATTTTTTAATATAGAAAAAATAATCACAGATGAATTAAGTAGCTGTGTTAATAATAGAAACTAGATGAATTCTTGTACCACTAAATTATATATTTTTTATTCTAGAAATTTGAAATACTTTCTTAATATCTTAATAAATTGCAGCTATTTTTCCTTCTCAAAAAATTACATCTACCAGAATTATTTAAAAAAAAAATTTGGAAATCCACTATATCTATATATCGCGATTCTGTATTACGATTGTATCTCACGTCTTAAAAAACCGTAGAAGTAGATATTTTTATTTCTTATTCAATAAGAGTATTAGCGATCATATTCCATACCATTGATCTATCTTGCTGTTAGAATTGTTTACTAAATAGTTCATACATATAAATTCTATCTTCTAGAAAGATAACTTCTTTTTCCAGTGTCACTGCACTTGTAAGAAAATACTGATCATGTAATCAGTCGGACTTCATTAGATTGCTTTATTCATTATGAAGTATAAAAAAATTTACTTTGATAGCAAATATTTTTATTTCTACTACATCAGATTAAAAAACTATCTTGTGTCTCAAACAAAATGCTTTTCAAATTACTAATGGAATATCCTAAATAATGACAGAAATTTCTTACGAATTCATTTCGCTCAATAATAAATACTCATTCGAATACTACCTTTCAACTTTTATTTTGTAGATAATTAGTTTTATACAGAGGAAAGAGGAACTTTACTTTTCGGAGTGACATAACCATTGCTTTTTTATTCGGTCGTCGATAAGATTTAGGCATGAGATCGCCAATTAATGTAAGGCTCACAAATTTCCTTGCATTATCTCCTTATACCACCTCACATCTATCTAAAATAAAATTTACGTCCATTTGTATTCTGAACACCTGAACACCGTTTTGTATTAACAGCTTCATCATTAATAGATTTTTCATATCATTAATTAAGTACTATAGTTGCAAATTAAAACACAGCTTGACTTTATTATGCACTTCAAACTAATATTACCTAAGTTCCGAAAATATTGGAGTGGGCAGGATGGAAACTATTCTAGTTACGGGAGGCGCTGGTTATCTTGGCTCAGTGTGTGTTCCAGAATTGCTAACTCAAGGATACAAAATTACTGTTATTGATAATTTCCGTTACAAACAGAATAGTCTAAACACTGTTTGCCATCACAAAAATTTCGAGATAATCAAAGGCGACGTCCGTTTAAAATCAACCATGTTGCCTCTAATTAAAAAGGTTGACTACATTTTACCTCTTGCTGCATTAGTAGGTGCCCCTTTATGTAATCAAGATCCTCTTACAGCAACAGCTGTCAATAAGGAAGCTATTTTGATGATGTTGGATAACATTAGCTCTCAGCAACGCATCATCATGCCAACTACAAACAGCGCCTACGGTTCCGGAGATGCAGATAATTTCTGCGATGAAACTTCTCCACTAAATCCTATTTCTCATTATGCAATTGAAAAAGTAGAGGTAGAAAAAGCATTGATGGAACATCCCAATGCTATCAGTTACCGATTGGCGACGGTATTTGGTATGTCTCCAAGGATGCGTTTGGATTTGCTGGTTAATGATTTCACCTACCGCGCTGTTTATGATGGCTTCTTGGTATTATTTGAAGGAAATTTTAGACGCAATTACATTCACATCAGAGATGTAGCCAGGGCATTTTCGCATGCCATAACTCATTTTGATTTATTAAAAGGCGAAATTTTTAACGTTGGTTTATCCAACGCAAATCTGTCCAAACTAGAATTATGTGCAAAAATCAAAGCTAATTTACCTAATTTTCATTATATCGAAGCTTCTTATGGAAAAGATCCTGATCAAAGAAATTATGTTATTTCAAATAAAAAAATAGAAAATACAGGTTATAAACCACAATATTCTATCAACGATGGCATCATTGAATTGATAAAGGGTTATACTATGCTAAGGAACAGCATATACTCCAACGTATAATGACATCAACATATAATAGCATTTTAAAACGAAGGGAGGTTCTGTGAACAAAAAGCCAACCATCGTACTCATTAATCCTGGTAGCACCCAAACGGTTTACCAAAGATTAAATAACCGACTTTCAGCCATTGAGTCCCCTTCTTTAGCTGCCCTTTTTGCGACCTATTTTCGTAACCACGGTTGTGAGGTTCGACTTATTGATGCATCGGCAGAAAATTTATCACCCATGATGGTAGTAGAAAAAATAGAGCAGGACAGTCAATTTCCTACTTTGTTTCCTACTTTGATTGTTTTAGTTATTTATAGTTTTCAGCCTTCTGCTTCTACACAAAACATGCCTGCATCAGGAGAAATTGCTTCTGTAATAAGAAAGACCAGTCTTGATTACAAAATCCTGATGACTGGAACTCACCCAGCTGCTTTACCACCGCGAACGATGCAAGAAGAAGAGGTCGATTTTGTTTGTGATCGTGAAGGATCACAAACCATTTTACAAACTGCTCTCGAACTCACCAAAAAATCTCCGCAATTTGCAAAAATAAAGAGTTTACGGTACCGAGAAGGGCAACGCATTATTGGCAATGAACCTGAAGAATTACTTATTAACCTAGAATCAACTATGGCCCATGGTTCTTGGGACTTATTACCAATGGATCGCTACCGCGCACATAATTGGCATTGTTTTGAACATATTGACGAGCAACAGCCTTATGTTTCTTTGTACACTTCATTAGGATGCCCTTACAAATGTTCCTTTTGTTGTATTAATGCACTTTTTAGTAAATCATCTTATCGTGTGTGGTCACCGGAAACCGTTTTAAAAAACATTGATAGATTAGTAAAAAATTATGGAATTAGAAATATTAAGTTTGCTGATGAAATGTTCGTACTAAATCGCAACCACGTCCTTGATATTTGCGATTTAATAATTCAACGTGATTATGACCTAAATATTTGGGTTTATACTCGCGTTGATACCATTAAAGACGAATTTTTAGATAAATTAAAAAGGGCTGGTTTTCGTTGGCTTACGCTAGATATCGAATCAGGAAGTAAGTATGTGCGCAATAAAATTAAACAAGGTCGACTGGAGAGCAAAGAAATACTGCAAGTAGTGAAAAAAATCCAAGATGCTGGTATTAATGTTATTGGAAATTATATTTTTGGTTTACCAGGTGATGATCATAAATCAATGCGAGAAACATTGAACTTGGCCATCGAAGCGAATTGCGAATTTGCTAATTTCTATAGTACAATGGCTTATCCAGGATCTAAATTGTATACAATAACGACAACCGATAGGTGGCAATCACCGAATTCATGGATTGGGTATTCTCAACATAGCTATGAATGTACGCCTTTATCCACAGAATATCTAACCGCTGCCGAAGTTCTTACTTTTTGTGATCAAGTATTCAAAACCTATTTTTCAAATTCTCGTTATCTAAATTTAATAAAAGCAAAATTTGGTCAAAAAGTGATTAATCATGTTAAAGATATGTTATCGATTACTTTATCTAGAAAACTACTAATTGGGCAAGTAGTTGCTATATGATTATCAGTCGTACACCATTTCGAATTTCTTTTTTTGGAGGAGGTACTGATTTTCCCGAATGGTACGAGAAGAATGGTGGTAGTGTTATCAGTGCAAGTATTGATCGCTATTGTTATATTTCTTGTCGACATCTGCCGCCCTTTTTTGAGCATAAACATCGCGTAGTTTATTCAATCATAGAAAACACAAAAAGTTATCATGATATTCAGCATCCTTCTGTTAAAGCCGTATTGTCGCGCCTAAAGCAAGAAGAAGGTGTCGAAATTCACTATAACGCTGATTTACCTGCACGTTCTGGGTTAGGTTCTAGTAGTTCCTTCACTGTAGGATTATTACACGCTTTATTAGCGTTACGCGGTCAACGGATTGAGCCAAAACAACTATCTCAAGAAGCGATCCATATTGAACGTGAAATTATTCAGGAGGCTGTCGGTTGTCAAGATCAGATTGCAGCTGCGTATGGGGGATTCAACAACATTATATTCCAAAAGGACTATGATCACAAAGTTACGCCCATTATTGTCGATAAAGAAAGATTAAACGCTCTACAAGATAACTTGATGCTTTATTTTACAGGGTTTTCGCATTACGCCACCGAAATTGAATCCTCCAAAGTTAAAAATTTTAGTACGAAAAAAAATCTTTTGCGTACCATATATGCAATGGTCGGTGAGGCAACCTCCATCATTTCAAATCCTCAAACCTCGTTAGATGAATTTGGAAAGTTATTAGATGAAGCTTGGCAATGTAAAAAAGAATTATCTGATAAAGTCTCCTTACCAGAAATTGACCATATGTATGAAACAGCTAAAAAGGCTGGTGCAAAAGGTGGTAAAATTCTCGGTGCTGGTGGGGGAGGATTTTTACTACTTTATGCCGATTCAAAGGCACAAATACGTATCAGAGAGGAGCTTAAGCATTATATCCATGTGACTTTTCGTTTTGAACATGAAGGAAGTCAAATTGTCTTATACAAGCCGTATGGTTTTTGATGAGAAATAGCCGAATTTTGATCTTTGGTGCCGATAAAATGTTAGGTCATACATTGATTTCGTACTTAACCAAAGATACCCAAAATGACTTACTTCCTATAAAGGAAAATGAGGTTGATAGGTATAATTTGGGTGACATCTTATTACTACTTCAAAAGTATGCTCCTCACCAGGTCATCTCCCTACTGGGGAAAAGTGGTGGAATTAATCTTAATCAAGCTATTCCCGCTGACTTAATGATTGACAATTTATTAACTACGTTAAATGTGATGCGAGCTTGTCATCAGTCAAATATTCAAAAAGCTGTTTTTTTAGGCTCCTCTTGTATGTATCTTGCAAATGTCTTTCAACCATTACAAGAACACTTTCTTTTTAGAAATTATTTAGAACCAACAAGCCAATCTTATACAGTTGCTGCATTGTCTGTTTTCCAACTCCGTGAAGCATTTAACAAACAATACGGCACGAATTTTATCTTCGCGATTCCTAACACTCTATATGGTCCTTATGATAATTTTGATTCTGACAGCGCTCATGTGGCGAGTGTCTCAATTAGTAAATTTCATCAGGCCAAATTAAATCAATATGCTCAAATGGTACTATGGGGCTCAGGATCACCTAAACGCGAATTTATATATTATAGATAATGCAATCAGAGCTGTGGTGCGGTTGTTAGCGAGCGATGCTACTGAAAATATCAATCCTATCAACATTAGTTGCAATTACGACATTAATATCAAACACTTGGCGGAAATAATAGCAAATGTAGTGGGATTTAAAGGTAAGATTATTTGGGATCACAGCAAGCCAGTATGTATCTCACTTGGATAAGGAGCAATGCAGATGATCAAATTTACATGTACAATGATCAATCCAACAGAATTTTTGATGCGTACTAAACAGTATCAATCAGAATTTTTATTAAAACTCTATCACGATATGTGACGTATTCGTATGATTGAAGAGGCTATCGAATACGATTATCAAAAAGATCGAATAAAGTTACCTGTACATTTGGTTATTGGCCAAGAAGCTAGTGTGCTCTGTAGGCTGTAATATAAGTAGGATAATCGCTCTTTAACGAGAATTGAAAGCTTTCTTCGATTTCTGTTTGGATTTTATTTTTATAACCCTTATCAAAATGTGCATTTAAAATCTGGCGTTCTTGTAATGCTGTTTTTAAAATTTCTATAGGATCTTGTTGAATCCAATGTTGGATTTCTTTAACATCTCGATACCCTATCACTGAATCGTCTCCAGCGCCATGATGACCACGCCAACAATAAGTGTTGATAACAAGATGTATCTTTATCTTGAATGATCTTGCATGGTGATACTTACTCTTCCTGCCCATTAAATTTGATGAGAGAGTCTTATTTGAGATATTTCCGTGAAAAAGTATCCTATTATTGGTAAAAATAACTACTACCTCACAAGTCAGGCATTATAATCGCCTCACGTTACGAAATAAACAAGTTGTTTCTTTTCAGGCAGCTGAGATTAAGCTGAATTGGATTAATGCAGGTATCTACTTGGTTTCTCCTGAACTTACTAGGCATTTATCTCGCTTAGGCCAAGACCCGTTTTCATTTGAAAATGATTTTCTAAATACTCATTGCCAACGCTATTTTTTCATGTTTTCCCTTTCATAGGTACTTTTATTGGTATTGGTGTTCCAGAAGACTATTATCTCTTTCGAAAGAAGATACAGACAGAAGAAATATCATCATGGATCGAATAAATTTATCTCTACTCTTACCAACGAGAGCACGTCCTCAACGGTTGAGGTAATTTTTGAATTCTGCTCACCAGACTGCGCTGCATCCAGAAAACATAGAAGTCGTTTTATTTATTGACAGTAATGATAATTCCATGCACGATTTTGAATACAAAAAACTTAAAATAAAAAAATTAGTTCAACCGCGCAATACAATGGGTTTTTACAACATCACCTGCTTTAAAGTCTCTAAAGGAGCAATTATTATCGCCATTAACGATGATGTTCTGTAAATTGGGATAAAAAAAATCGTAGACTTTCATTGCATGCAACCTAATACCATTTACCTAGCTTATCCAAATAATTTGAATAAAAAAATCATTGCCTACTTTTCCGATTTTGTCTCGAACCACTTGTAAAACACTCCAAGCCGTTTTCCCAACTGCCTATAAAGGTTCTTTCTTAGATTTACACTTGTATGACATTTTTATGAGATTAAAAAAACTCCACTTACATCGAGTATTTTTTTTAAAAGAAATTGTTTTAAACATCTTCATTTCCGTAATAAAAAGTCTTTTATTTCTTTTATTGATGAAACCTATAAATATCGCGATCGATTTAAAGATGACGAAACCTTCATTTCATTAGTCCAACTAAGAAAGCAAGAGGCGAATAGACTTACACAATACTGTTTAAAATCTTATGGTGGTTACGATAGCCCAGCAACCTATACCCCAACTTTTATTGTTAGACAAGACTTCATTAAAAGGATCATATTTTATTTTTTGAATTTTCTTTTAGACAGATCTTTGCCATTGGGATGGCGCATTCATCTATTCTGTTATTTTACGGGACGCCTCACTTTCATGAGATTTTTGGCTAATGGAACGTCCATAAATATCATCAAAACGTACCACATCGTCCTCCCCTAAATATTGACCACTTTGCATTTCAATCATTAACAGTAGCTCATCACTTAAGTTGCTTACTTGATGCTTTATACCTCTTTACAATATAAGTAGATTGGTTATGGTTCAACCTAAAAACAGCTCCTTCATTAATGACCTCCGCTGCACCGCTAATAACAACCCACTGTTCCGATCGACAATAATGTAGTTGCAATGAAAGCGCAGACTTTGGATTAATCATTAAATACTTTACTTGATAATTGATTCCTGCGACTAATTTCTCATAAAATCCCCACGGACGATATATGCGTTGTTTGTGCTCTGTGCCAACAAAATCTTGCTGTAATTTCATTGCCTTGACAATTACTTTGACTTCTTGCGGATACGATTTATCAATGATACAAAACGCATCTGGGGTACTAACTACAACCTTATCCTTAACACTAATAGTGAATATTCGCTCTATCTGAAAATTAGTAAGATAATTTTTGTACCTATCTTTTTATACCTATCTGTTACAATATTACGTATTTTCCCTTTATTATCACCTCCAACAGTTTCACTCATCAATAACCAATGATTAAGATCATTCTAATTCCAATTTCTTTTTAAAGAAAGTATGACTGCATCGATCTTTTCGATTTTCTCATAACTGAGAAAATTTTCTTAATAGGAATCAAAACCTTTATTCACCTCAACACTCTACAATAACGATTTTCATCAGATACATTATTTAAGAGAATATGATACGACTCGATTCCAAAGTAACTAACTTATTTTCTTATTTTTTCGTTAAATTTTCTAAGATTGACGGTTACTATGATGGTATTCTTAACACCACCTACAATGTCTAATCATTGGAAATAATGGGTTACAAAGATAAAACTAACAAACGCAGAGCCAAGACGCATCTATCGCCTTCAGGGTAATTATCTCAAAATTTCTACTCCTATTGTCAACAAACTATCATATATTATTCATACATTACTTTTACGTCTAATCCACCTTTTAACTTAAATATGGGTGGACGATGGGGCTCGAACCCACGACAACCGGATCCACAATCCGGGGCTCTGCCAACTGAGCTACGCCCACCAGATAATTATCCCTCTATAATTATGATTTTTTCAATACATTATTTTCCCTTAATAACCTATTCAAAACCGTCCATTGTCTCTTCTACTTGGGAAGAGATGATGTAGTTTTAAAAGCAATCCCAAAAGCGCGCCCGGCAGGACTTGAACCTGCTACCCTCGGCTTAGAAGACCGATGCTCTATCCAAGTGAGCTACGGGCGCCTAAGAACGTTTCTCTAAACTAAATTTCCCTACTGTCTTTTAGTTATTCTTACCACTACTGGCATCTCCTGATGGTGCGATATGCAGGATAGCAAAACTGTTTTCTATACTGTGCTATCAAAATTCAATGAATTTATGAATTTACCCCGGACTTAGCAGAATATCAACAGATATCATAGCGGTTCTTACCAAGTAAGCATACAAACGCTCGTATGCTAGCACATATTCTAAGTTAAGTCAGAGTCTCTTCTGCTATATATAATTTACTTGTTCTGTCTGATGGATGAAATACTTTGCTTATCAATGACAAAGGTCTTTAGTTTAGGCTTTCGTGGATTTCAAATGCTAAGATCATATTTTTTGAATGCTTATTGACTAAGAATATCAATACGAGCTGATGTAAAAACAATTATAATAATGATTGCGTTAAACACTTAAATAATCTAGTGCAATGAGTGGCTACAACATTTTACAGCAAGTATAACTTCCGTTTTTGTGTCCATCATGGAACCAAAAATATATCTCCCTAACAATATAGAAATGTAGTCTTTTGACTTCCGCATACAAAAGGTTTAGCTAAAACTAAAGGAAAACGAGCAATCGGGGCAGAGGGATTTGAACCCCCGACATCCTGCTCCCAAAGCAGGTGCGCTACCAGACTGCGCTATACCCCGTTAAAATTTAAGAAAACAAGGGGCATCATACTAGCCACTTCTAGAAAAATCAATTTAGTACACTGCATAGTTATCACAATGATATTAAGCAATTTATAACCTAAAAATATAAATCTGAGATACTCAACGATAGCTAGAAAGCTAATTTGATGAATCTAATGTAAAATGATCACAAATTATGGCATTATTCACAGTTTATAAAATTTCCATATTAGGTTCGGTAATTCATGAGTAATTTAAAAACCATTATTAAAAACGCCTATCTAGATAGAGAAAAATATCATCCTAACTCTATACCAGATGACATTCAACAAGCTATCTATCGTGTTATCGAAGATCTTGATAAAGGCAAGATTCGAGTTGTTGAAAAACAAAGTAGACGGTGGGTTACAAACGAATGGATAAAAATGGCTATTCTATTATTTTTTAAAATCGAACACTGTAAGGTCTTTCGTGCTGGTTATACCTCATTTTATGATAAGATGCCTTTGAAATATACTGATGATACTTCTCATCAAGCTAATATCCGAATTGTTCCACATGCGCTCATTCGTAAAGGTGCTTATTTGGCACCAAATATTGTTTTAATGCCTAGCTATATCAACATCGGAGCTTATATCAACTCAGGAACACTTATCGACACTTGGGCTACCGTAGGTTCTTGTGCCTATATTGGGAAAAATGTTCATCTTTCTGGTGGATCTGGCATTGGTGGTGTACTCGAACCTATTCAAGCTCAGCCTACCATCATCGAAGATGATTGCTTTATTGGAGCACGATCAGAAATTGTCGAGGGAGTCATTATTGAACAAGGTTCTGTAATTTCAATGGGTGTGTTTATCGGGCAAAGCACACCTATATATGATCGTCAAACGCAAGAAATTACTTACGGGCGAGTACCCGCTGGCTCAGTTGTTATCCCAGGAAGTCTACCTTCTCGAGATGGAAATTATAATCGTTATAGTGCAATTATAATTAAACAGGTAGATGAAAAAACTAGAAGTAAAACTTTACTCAATAAATTATTACGTGAAGTATAAAAAATGACTGACACACTGCAATTGCTCAAACAATTAATTGAGCGCCCTTCTGTTACCCCTCACGATGCAGGCTGCCAAGCAATTTTAATGAATCGCTTAACTTCCGCAGGATTTCAATGTAAAAGTCTACCATTTAAAGAAGTTACTAACTTTTGGGCATGGCATGGTGATAAACAACCTTCTCTTATTTTTGCGGGCCACACCGACGTCGTTCCACCTGGAGATGAAAACCAATGGCAATCTCCACCCTTCATTCCTATCGAAAAAGACGGTTACCTTTATGGACGCGGCGCGACTGATATGAAAAGTGGATTAGCTGCAATGGTCGTTGCTGCTGAAAATTTTATTAAACAATATCCTACACACAAGGGTCGCATTGGCTTTATTGTCACTAGTGACGAAGAAGGTCTCGCCGAAAATGGTACAAAAAAAGTAGTTGGATATTTACAGAAAAAAAATATTAAGCTTAACTATTGCATCATCGGTGAAGCGAGCAGTAACCAGATTCTTGGCGATACTATTAAAATTGGTCGCCGCGGCTCCATGCACGGGGAAGTAACGATAATTGGCAAGCAAGGTCACATTGCTTATCCCCACCTAGCAGACAATCCTATCCACCATAGCTTTCAAGCATTCGACGCTCTAATAAAAACTGAATGGGATCAAGGTAATGATCATTTTAATCCGACTTCGTTTCAGTTTTACAGTATTGAGGCTGGTGTTGCTAATGTAATTCCTGCGACATTAACCGCTAAATTTAATTTTCGTTTTGCACCTATTCACTCACCCAAAATGCTGCAAGAAAAACTGGAAAAAATCCTCAATCATCACCAACTTAATTATAAAATACGTTGGAGTATTTCAAGTGCCTCGTTCTTTAGTGGAAACGGGAAATTAGCTGCCCTTAGCCGACAAGCCATTAAAGAAATTTGTTACCTCGATACAGAACTGAACACTTGTGGTGGTACTTCCGATGGTCGCTTTATCGCCTCAACAGGTTGTGAAGTTGTTGAATTAGGGCCACCCAACCAAACAGCTCATCATATTAATGAGCATATTCTTGTTATTGATTTAGAAAAACTGTCAGAAATTTACTTGCGAATACTTGAACTACTCTTAACATAATTAAGATTATATACTAGAATGGAGCCGAGTATGCAGCAGTGGAATAAAGATCCAAAAGTAAAAACCCTTGTCATTTCTGCAAAAGACGGAATGGACAGATAAAGGTCATCTAGATGGGTGTCTATATGAATCGATAATCTGTCTGTTGATCTATTGATTGCATCGAATAAGAGGATCATTATTAACTTTTGTGCTTTCGTGTGTTTGTGGAGAGGAGAGATGCTCGAGTGGTTGAAGAGGCACGACTGGAAATTGTGTGTACGTTAGCTCGTATCGAGGGTTCGAATCCCTCTCTCTCCGACAAATATAGGTAGACGGCGCGGCTACATGAGGTCCTCTCGCAGCAAATCACCGTGAATCCCGCTAGACCTGGAAAGGAGCAACGGTAACGGTGTAGATTTGGGTGCCGAGATGTGGCTTTTGTAGCTGCCCTTTCTTTTTGAGGTCAGGTATGGTTTATCAAGTCTTAGCGCGAAAATGGAGACCTAGACATTTTAAGGAAGTAGTTGGGCAGTGGCCTGTGGTTCAAGCGTTAAGAAATGCCTTGAACCAACAATATCTTCATCACGCCTACCTCTTTACCGGCACACGAGGTGTCGGAAAAACTACGATAAGTCGCATCCTAGCTAAATGCCTAAATTGCGAGAAAGGAGTCAGCGCGAATCCTTGTAACAAGTGTAACAATTGTCATGAAATTGACGTAAGCCGATTTCCTGATCTATTTGAAGTAGACGCGGCTTCTCGTACTAAAGTCGAGGATACTCGTGAACTACTCGAAAATATTCAATACACTCCGACAAAAGGTCGTTTCAAAGTTTATTTAATCGATGAGGCGCACATGCTTTCCAGTCATAGTTTTAATGCACTTTTAAAAACACTCGAGGAGCCACCTGTTCATGTTAAATTTATTCTAGCGACCACCGATCATCATAAATTACCTATTACCGTTTTATCTCGCTGTTTGCAATTTCATTTGACACAATTGTTCCCATCTCAAATTGCTGCTCATTGTTGTCATGTGTTACAGGAAGAGAAAATCGAATTCGAAACCAAGGCAATTGATTTATTAGCTCGTACTGCTAATGGCAGTATACGTGATGCACTAAGCTTACTAGATCAAGGAATTGCTTATGGTAATGGAAAAATTATAACCGAAGACATGAAAATTATGCTTCGGATGATTGAACCAACCTTATTATTTAATCTTCTTGATGCACTTGCTCTGAGGTCGGGAAATCATTTACTCAAGTGTATCAATGAATTCGCTCAGCAAGGGGTTGATTTTTCTAATGTACTGTCTGATTTATTATCGTTATTACACCAAATAACTGTCCTTCAGATTGTGCCGGATGTACCTATGGAAAATAACAATAATCAACTACAAGAATTAGCAAAAAAGCTTTCTTGCGAAGATGTGCAACTTTTTTATCAAATTGGTTTAATTGGACAACGAGATTTACCTTATTCACCATCGGCACAAACCGGATTCGAAATGACACTGTTGCGAATGCTTGCTTTCTATACAGATTCTAAGGAGACTTTGCAAACTTGTCCAATTGCCTCAACCACTCAAAAATCAGAAACACCGTGGCATCAATTGTTACCTCAACTGAATTTAACAGGTGCTGCCTTAGCATTAGCTCAACAATGTAGTTTTAAAGAAATGACTGAGACAGAGTTACATTTAACACTACATTCGAAACAAAAGCCGTTATTGCGACAAAAACAGATAGAACGAATAAGTGAAGCGCTTTCTAAGCTTTTCAATCGTTTCATAAGGATAAAAATTCATATCAATGATCATCAATGTGAAACACCAGCTATAATCTCTAGAAAGAAAACACAAGATCGTCTGTTAAAAGCTGAAAAAACTTTAATAAACGACGAACAAGTTCAACGAATCATACAAGCCTTTGACGCTAAACTCCTTACGGAAAGTATTGTTCCTCATGAAAAGTAACTACTCACCTTGATAATTAATGAAATTGAAACCTATGAGATGAATTTCACAATCAAAGTAGCAATGATAAAAGTGGCAAAAAGAAAAAATGTTAGCGTGATAATAGGAAAAGTAATGAAATAGTCAGGAGGTACTATTTTAGAGAACGCTGCCAACAGAAGTTAATAATTATTTACTAGCAGATGTCAAAATAGTATCATCAGAATCCAGTAACAGATGCAGAGCGTGTATTCTGGCGTGGCATATCTGAAATTAGCAGGAAATCTTCTGATAAAATTATTAAGGTTACCATGACGGAGGCCGCAATTTTTGAGACATCAAATTTGATGAACACGTATTACAAAATAAAGTCAAAGAGTTTAGGTAGTGTGTTTGAAGAGCATGAAAAAATTTAAGTAAATAAATAGTGTAAAATAAAGTTATTACAAAACATGTACATTCCTGATGATGTTTGTCAATTTGCTTTGTATTAATAATTAAAGAAAAGGTGGATCAGGTGTTTAGTCCACTAACTAAAGAATTAATTGATACTTTACAAAGCCTTCCAGGCGTTGGACGAAAATCCGCACAGCGTATGGCTTTTTACTTCCTTGCAAAATCTGGACAAGCTAAAGGATTGGCTCTATCACGCGCATTAGAAACCGCAATCCACAAAGTTGGGCAATGTGAATTGTGCCAAATTTATACTGAACAACTATTGTGTGATATTTGTCGCAATACTAAACGAGATGCAACACTATTGTGTGTAGTTGAAAGTCCTATTGATGTAGTAGCTGTTGAGCAAACACACGTTTATTCAGGACGATATTTTGTATTACAGGGGCATCTTTCACCATTGGATGGGGTCGGTCCTCATGAAATAGGCATTCCCACCTTACTGCACCGTTTGCAGGACGAAAATATTAAGGAGTTGATTATTGCTACCAATGTTACTATGGAAGGAAAAGCTACAGCGCACTATATTGCAAATCACATCAATCATACTAGAATAAAGTGTTCACGCATTGCTTATGGCGTACCCATTGGTGGTGAATTAGAATATCTTGATGGCGGTACATTGAGTCATGCCTTCCATTCTCGAGTCCCAATTGAAATGAACTAACAGATCGAGGCAATAATGACTGATAACTTTAATATTAGCAATTTTATGAAGAATGCAAAAAAAATTCAGGAGATCATGCAAAAAGCACAAGATGAACTAACCAAAGTTCGCATTACAGGTGAATCAGGTGCTGGATTAGTGAAAGTGACAATCACTGCAAAACATGATATTCTTGAGATGAATCTGGCCGATGAATTATTTCGAGAGCCTAAAGAGATCATAGAAGATCTGATAAAAGCGGCTTTTAACGATGCTAATCAAAAAGCTGTTGAGATAACTCAAGAAAAAATGATATCTGCTGGCAACTCTTTTGGCGATATAAATAAAGAAAGAGAAGAGGTAAATCATTAAACACTAAAAGAAACAAACTACGTCTCTTCAGCGCTCCGGGTAGATTCTACAAGGCTCCGGGTAGATTCTACAAGCAAATTGCTTTGCTTCAAAATTTTCCAGGGTGTTTTCGACTATTATGACTTTTCGACTATGGCCAAGCGTTTAAAACAGTCTTTATCAAAGTGGCCAACGGAATTGCAAAAAATACACCCCAAAATCCCCAAATACCACCAAACACTAATACGGATAAAATAATCACAATTGGGTGTAAATCCATTACACCTGAAAATAATAAGGGCACTAATAAATTGCCATCCAACATGATGATAATAGCATATACAATCATTAAGTAAGCAAAATGTGAAGACAAGAAGCCCCATTGCATTAAGCCTACAACAGCAATGGGAATCGTAACAACAATCGCACCGATATATGGAACAATAACAGATAAACCTAACAAAACACCCAATAAAAACGCATACTGTAATCCTAACGCCGTAAAAGTAATAACAGCAACCACACTCATAATGAGAACTTCAATTACCCGTCCTCGTATGTAAGCACCAATTTTTTGGTTCATTTCGTACCAGACAATTCGAATTAATCCACGACGTTCTGGCAAAAAACGACTCAACCAATGTTTAATAACATTGCCGTCTTTTAAAAAGAAAAAAACTAATAACGGTACTAAAACAAAATAAAGAATAATTTCGATAACACCGGGAATTGACGATAGTGAAAAAGATACAATAAAACGACCAATTCGGGCTGATTGATCTTGCAGATAAGTGGCTACATTACCTAATGGATTGGGAGGAACAAATTTAGGATAATGGCGCGCAAAATCCATCATCCAGGCTTGACCTTTAACAACAGCTCTTGGAAACTCGTAAATCATTCCAACTAACTGTTTCCACATCAATGGAAATAAACCAAATAACAAAAGCAAGAAGAGGCCTAGAAAAAAAAAGTATACCACTATGACAGCTAAGTAGTGTGGGAAGTACCATCGCCTGAGCCACCGAACAGGGGAAGTAAATAAATAAGCAATAACCACACTAATTACTACAGGTAACAAATACCGTGCAAAAAACTCAATAAGTAAAAAACCAAAAAGCAGAGTGAAAAACAAGGCTAACGCCTCAGGATCTGAAAAACGTTTTACAAACCAATTAGAAACGCTTTGCAGAATAGGGTTACTATTACACATTACTAACTACTGGGGCTCTATATAGATAGCTCTTTCATCAGCTGAACCATTTCCAGCGCCACATCGGCCATTTGAGCCCCTTTATTACCATGTTTACCACCCGCTCGAGCAAAAGCTTGTTCTTTATTTTGAGTAGTTAATATACCAAAAATAACGGGAATTTCGTATTCTAAGGAAACTTGTTGACAACCTAAACTCACTTGCTCACACACGTAATCATAATGATTAGTCTCGCCCCGAATAACAGCTCCTAGACAAATGATTACCTCATAATTTTCTGTTTTTGCTAGTCGCTTCGCTATCAACGGGATTTCCACAGCGCCAGGTACCCAGAACGTTTTAATTACTTGGCTAGAAATACCGCATTCTACCAACCGTGTAAGAGCACCGCTCAATAATTTCTTCACCACTAATTCGTTAAAACGACTTACTACGATGGCAAGTTTAATTGGCTGTTTCATTGATTACCTCCGCTAAATTTAACAGATGCCCAAGCTTTTCACGCTTTGTCTGTAAATAACTGATATTATCGCATGTCGGTGCAGTCTCCAATGCTACTCGTTCAACAACCTCAATCCCATACCGTCGCAAACTTTTCAGTTTATCGGGATTATTCGTTAATAACCGAATTTTCTGTATGCCCAACGTCTGTAACATTTGGGCCGCTAATCCATAATCTCGCATATCAGCCCCAAAGCCTAACTGATAATTAGCTTCTACCGTATCCCATCCTTCTTCTTGTAAAGCATAAGCTTTTATTTTATTAGCTAAACCAATACCTCGGCCTTCTTGGCGTAAATAAAGCAAAACGCCCCCTTGCGCTGCAATTTCATCGATAGCGGCGTGTAGCTGCCATCCGCAATCGCATCGTGCCGAACCAAATACATCACCTGTCAAACATTCCGAATGCATTCGTACTAAACAAGTTTGATCAGATCCAATTTTTTCGTTAATTAATGCAATATGTTCTAAATGATCAATACGACTGCGGAAGGCTTTAATTTTAAATTTACCACGATTTTTAACTGGTAACGTCGAAGCAGAAATTTCGTCGATTAATATTTCATGATTAATTCGATAAGTAATTAAGTCCTGAATACTAATTAATGGCATATCGTGCTTTTCTGAGAAACGATACAAATCAGGTAGTCTCGCCATACTACCATCTTCTTTTAAAATTTCACATAATACAGCTGCCGGTTTTAATCCTGCTAAACGACACAAATCAACACTACCTTCAGTATGCCCCTGACGAATTAATACGCCACCATCCCTCGCTTTCAGAGGAAAAATATGACCTGGCATCACAATATCATCCTGATTACTTTTCTCATCAATAGCAATTTGGATAGTTCGTGCTCGATCTTGTGCTGAAATTCCCGTTGTTACATCATAGGCAGCTTCAATAGATACACCGAAAGGTGTTTGGTATCGTGAGCGATTTCGTCTTACCATCATCGGAATATCTAATCGCTCAAAATCACATGCCAACATTGATAAACAAATCAATCCGCGTCCATGAAGTGTCATAAAATTGATATGTTTAGATGTAACATGTTCAGCTGAAACGATTAAATCGCCTTCATTTTCACGTGATTCATCATCAACTAGAACAACGATTTTGCCTTGTTGTAGCGCCTCAAGGGCAATTTTGATGCTATCAAACGATTTGCGCATGCTTTATTTTCTCCTGAGTGATTTTGATAATTATTTTCGCCACCATATCGAATTCAATATTTGCCCATTGACCAGATTTAAAATCGTTTAGATTCGTTCGTCCCAGGGTATGGGGAATTAACATGACGGAAAAACCACTTTTCATAACGTTATTAATGGTTAGACTCACACCGTTAACCACTATACTCCCTTTTTGAATCAAATAAATTTTCGACTTATTTGGAATACCTTCAAAATTCAGCTGCACAAATCCTGCTTGTTTTTTTTGTGTTTCCACCGTAGCGGTCTGATCAATGTGTCCTGAAACAAGATGCCCTCCTAATCGGTCTGTCAGAAGCAATGCACGTTCTAGATTCACCCGATCCCCTATTTGATAATGTCCTGCTTTTGTACAAGCGAGTGTTTCTGTGGATAAATCACAAGAGAAACAACCAAAGCTTACCTGTACCACCGTCATACAAACTCCATCCACTGCAATACTTTCACCTTCTTGTAAATCGCGGAAATGACTATCAACCCACAAAATCGTGCGATCGAACGATGCTTCGATTGAATGTATAACACCACAATGATCAACAATACCAGTAAACACAATCCCTCTTTAGGTAAGGAACCTTTACAATCAACAGCTGTTCTTAGCCAGTGCTTTTTACGAAAGACCAGGGAGGCGACGGTAAAGAAAGATGTTCAACTTTCTTCCATCCGGACTGTAACCGTTATTCTGAAGTTCGCTGACCTGACTATAATAGTTGGCATCGGACCTTTGTCTCCTCAGTCGAGAGGAAAAGTCCTATGGACTATATTTCAACAAGAACCCTATCACTCTCTAGGGCCTCCCTATGCCCCCACCGCTCTTAATTAAGACACCTTAGCAATTTTACTACATTTACTGTAACAAAGATAAATCATTTAAGCAACAATTGAAGCAAATACATTTATATCTACTTGCTAGATGAAATCCTAATTAGAACGAAAAACACAGAGACAAGTTTGTTATAGCCTAACATCTCCTGAAGTTCACAAAAAACTGAGCGCTACAAATTCTCGCTAAGAACTACTACGTGTAATAGTAAATCACAGATAGAATGCCTTGGAAAACATGCAAGACTAAGATAGTGGCTTATTGCTCGAACTGAAGGAAGTCTGGGATTATTCAAATTATTTCATTTCATGATATAGAATAGACGCAAGATAAATATAAGTGATTTAAAAAAAATAAAAAATCGTATTAATTTCATGAACATCTCAATTTATTTTCAGATTAATATATTGATTATTCAAATATTTCCGGTTTCGATGAAGAAATTAGAATTGAGGCAAAGATTATCGATTTCACTTTTAGATTTCACTTTTAAAAAAAGTAATCTGCCTTTGGATCAATGATAACGTTTTAAATTGATTTTAGAAATATCATGATATTGATGGGAGCAAATAGAAACAGAAACGTTACTGAAATTGAACTTCACAAATAGCATCCTTCCCGTATTGATGCCATTGGATAGAATGTTCCGAAAAAGAAAAAGGAATTTTAAATGCTGAAGTAGCATGAGTGCCAAGAATTTTAGGGGCAATGTAGATTAGAGCACGATTTAGAAGGTTTTTATTTAAAAAGGATTGAAAGCAATGCCCACCAGCTTCAATCCATAAATCATGCACACCATCATTACCAATAATACTGAGTATCTTATTTAAATTTAAACCGTTTTTTGACCTAGGTATCTCGATACATCGAATATTTTTATTGATTAACACTTCTTTTTGTTTCCAATCTACTCGTTTATTGTGAAAGATAATGATTCTTTCTGCTGATTTATGGAGCATGGCAGTAAGTGGCAATCGAAGATCCGAATCCAAGATATAAATCGTTTTTTTTATTTCCTTACTATTCAGTCTCACATTTAATTGAGGGTCATCTTTCAAGATAGTATTAATCGTGGTTAATGTCGCATCACTCCTCTTACGAGATTCAAAAGTATATTGTTTTAACTCGTCTCCTGTTAAAATCAGGGATTCTCCTTTAGGTCCTGCGATTTTTCCATCTAAACTTAACGCCAATTTTGCTGTCACCCAAGGGCGTTTATATTTTGTCCAATAATGATAACTTTCGTAAAATGCATTAATTTCCGGTAATTCGATAAAGAAACAACGGATACCTGCTTTTTCTAATTGTTGAGCTCCATTACCTGACACAACAGAATTTGGGTCTCGAAACCCATAATAAACTGATTTAATACCGGATTGAATAATCAAATTAGTACAGGGGGGCGTTTTTCCGTAATGACAACAGGGCTCTAAGGTTACATACAAATCACAACCTTTTGCACTTTCTCCAGCGGATCGGATAGCTTCTACTTCGGCATGAGGAAAACCACTTTTTTTATGAAAACCTGTTGCGATGATTGTACCTTCTTTTACCAACACCACACCAACCGCAGGATTAGGCGCACAAAACCCGCGCCGCGTTTTTGCTAAAGACAAGGCTTTTTTTAAATAAGTAACCAGAAAATTATTCATTGCCCTTAAAGTAATTGCAGATGATCGCTAAAGCCGTATTAACCCCATAGGAAAATCCATAGGAAAATAATTAGTTAACTGACATTTTAACTCTAAATACACTAATTAAAATATAAAATTTTAAAATAGCGTTTTCGATCACACCAATAGGCATTCATTATCTACAATTTGGATGAACGGAAATACGATTATGTATCTGGATCTGGACCCACGATTTTCAATCCAATGTTAGTCTCACTTTCAACTTTATCGCTTTTATAAATATTTGCCCAATGCAAAAATACTGTACTCATTGGCCAACATTATACTAAAACTAATCGCCTAATCAATCGTGTGATACATTCATGCCCATAGGATCACCTTCAACGTCAAATTATACCAGGCGTTGTTATGAGGCTCTAACCACGATCTAAAAAATAAATGATTGCTTCTTACCGAAAGCATTAATTAGATATTAAACCCTATAGCAGTTTCGTATATAGCTTTTTACTCCGTAAAAAGAAGTTAGTATATTTTCAAGTGCATCTAAATAGGGACACTTAGATGGGCAGTTCTTTTTTAATTTAAAAGTTTCATTGTTTTTCTTAAAAACAGTCCTTATATCTCTATACATCCTACTAAAAACCTTGTTAATATTGTGACAATTTTTCAGGTTCCTTGAATAAGGTTAAATATGTATAAAACATTCAATCACCATTATCACACCTATGCAGGATTGATGCGCTATGCTAGAATGCTTGGTTTTGGCGACATTCATACCAAAATTGATTTAACTGCAGGATTGCACGCTATTATTGCTATTCACAGTACGAAGCGTGGTCCTGCCATTGGCGGGTGTCGTTTCTACTCGTATTCTTCCACGAATCTAGCCTTAAAAGATGCCATTCGACTTTCTTATATGATGACTTTGAAAGCAGCTTTCACTGATTTGCCAAATGGTGGTGCAAAAGCAGTCATTTTAAATCATTCTACAATTAAAAATCGCGAGATGCTTTTTCGCTCTTTTGGGGATTTCGTGCACAGCATGAATGGTCGTTATATTACAGCTATGGATATTGGCACAACCACCCAAGATATGGACATTGTTGCAGAATGCACGCCACATGTTATTGGTGCAGCAGGAACTGATAAATCACAAAGCGATCCTTCATCATTTACTGCACGCGGTATTTTTCTTGGCATAAAAGCAGCTGTTAAATTTAAATTAAATCGCGACACAATAGAGGGATTACACGTGGTACTCCAAGGCGGTGGTAAAACTGCCTACAACTTAGCTCGTTTGTTATATCAAGCTGGTGTCACCATTTCTATGTGTGATACCAAACCAGAAGTCACTCAACAATTTGCAGATGAATTTCAGGCGCGTGTGATCGCACCAGAAATAATTTATGATGTTTCGTGTGATGTCTTTTCACCTTGTGCTGTTGGTGGAGTCATTAACTTAAATACACTTAATCGTCTTCGTACATCGATCATCGCAGGCTCTGCTAACAATCAATTAGCCCATCGAAAATACGGAATTATCGCTCATCAACGAGGATTGCTGTATGTGCCAGATTATGTAATTAATGCTGGAGGCTTAATTCAAGCAGCTTCCATTCACCGTTATCACGACATTAATATTGCCAATCAATTAATTCATAATATTTATGATCGTCTTCTAGAATTATTCGATCGCTCAATAAAAGAGAATATTCCCACCGCCGAATTAGCGGATTTAATGGCCAAAGAAAAACTGGCAGTAGCCTCCAACAAGTTGGAGGCTGTATGATATGACAGAGAAAAAAACAACAGTAGCTAGTTTTTCGATTTCTTATTTACAATTTCTCGACGCAAACGGCTGCCCTACTCAGCTCTTTCCTGAATTTGCGAATCCAGATAGTTTGCTGCATCTCTATCGCCAAATGGCTCTAATTCGTCGTTTTGATAACAAAGCTGTTAACTTGCAACGTACTGGTCAAATCGGCACTTTCCCTTCAGCGCGTGGACAAGAAGCTGTTGGTGTTGGAATGGGTAATGCTATGCAGGCAGAAGATATTTTTTGTCCTTACTATCGAGATCAAGGAGCTTGTCTTGAGCGCGGAATTAAATTATCGGAATTTTTAGCTTATTGGGGTGGAGATGAGCGAGGAAATTATTATTCAAATCCTCAAGTAAAAGAAGATCTTCCCAATTGTGTGCCCATTGCAGCCCAATTATTACATGGAGCGGGTGTAGCTTATGTAGTAAAATATCGTAAACAAAAACGGGCTGTATTAACCATCTGTGGTGATGGGGGAACTTCTAAAGGAGATTTTTATGAAGCTATCAATTTAGCTGGCTGTTGGCAATTACCTTTAGTATTTGTAATTAACAATAATCAGTGGGCTATTTCAGTAGCTCGCTCTCAACAGACTTCTTGTCAAACATTGGCGCAGAAAGCTATTGCTGGTGGATTTGAAGGTTTGCAAGTCGACGGCAATGACGTCATTGCGGTACGTTATGCTGTCTCAAAAGCTTTGGAAAAAGCTCGCTATGATGGCGGCCCCACGTTGATTGAAGCCGTTACATACCGTTTATGCGACCATACTACCGCCGATGATGCGACACGTTATACACCATTGGAAGAATCGAAAGCCGCTTGGAAAATGGAACCCATCGCTCGCCTCGGATGCTACCTAGAATCCCAACATTTATGGTCTAGAGAAAAAGAAACGGAACTACAAAAAGAACTAGCTCAAGAAGTCGAACAAATTGTTGAAGAATTTTTGAATATACCGCCGCCAAAATCAACAGACATATTTGATTATTTATATGCGGAACTTCCACAGTCGCTTAAAAAACAGCGTGAAGAACTTACTGAGAGTAAAATATGAGTAAAATTACCTTGATTGAAGCTGTTAATCAAGCACTCACTTATGAAATGATGCAAGATGATTCTGTTATCGTTCTAGGTGAAGATGTTGGTATTAACGGCGGTGTTTTTCGTGCAACGGTAGGTTTACTTGAAAAATTTGGAGCAGAACGAGTTTTAGAGACTCCTTTAGCGGAAAGCATGATTGCTGGTATTGCCGTAGGGATGGCAACTCAAGGATTAAAACCCGTGGCCGAATTTCAATTCGAGGGATTTATTTACTCCGGTTTAGACCATATTCTCAATCATGCTGCAAGAATGCGTAATCGGACACGAGGACGATTGCATTGTCCCATCGTGTATCGCGCTCCCTTTGGAGGTGGCATTCACGCACCAGAACACCATTCTGAAAGCATGGAAGCCCTGTTCGCTCATATCCCTGGTCTACGCGTCGTCATCCCCTCTTCGCCAGCCCGAGCTTATGGTCTATTATTAGCTTCAATTCGCAATCCAGACCCCGTTCTCTTTCTCGAACCAAAACGCATTTATCGCTTAGTCAAACAAGAAGTTTCAGATGACGGCAAAGCATTGTCGCTCGATCGCTGTTTTTTATTGCGTGAAGGAGATGATATCACTTTAATTACTTGGGGTGCTATGATCAAAGAAACTTGGGAAGCCGCAGAATCACTTGCTGCTCAAGGAATAGAAGCTGAAGTCATTGATATCGCCACGATCAAGCCGTTAGATATAGAGACAATTTTACAATCTGTGGAAAAGACTGGGCGCTGCGTCATTATCCATGAAGCACCTCTTAATTGCGGTGTTGGTGCAGAAATCGCTGCGAGTATTGCTGAACACGGATTATTATCATTGTTAGCCCCTATCAAACGTGTGGCTGGTTATGATACGGTGATGCCTTACTTCAAATTAGAAAAAAAGTACATGCCGAGCACTAATCGTATTATTAAGGCCGCACAATCAGTGTTGGAGTTCTCCTTATGAAAATATTTAAATTACCTGATTTGGGTGAAGGGTTGCCAGATGCTGTGATTCGTGAATGGTACATCAAAGTGGGTGATAAAGTAGATGTTGATCATCCGTTGGTAGCGATGGAAACAGCAAAAGCATTAGTTGATGTACCTTCTCCTTTCGCAGGAAAAATTGAAAAGTTATATGGTGAAGCTGGCGATACGATTGAAACGGGGAATCCGTTGATCGGGTTTGAAGGAGAAGCTGGAGAGTCTAAAACACTAAAAGATACGGGTACAATTGTGGGAACAATTGAAGCTGGTGAAACTACCTTACAGGAAGACGTAAATAGCATACCTGTACAACTTGCTAAAAAAAAAGTTATCAAAGCAACTCCTGCCGTTCGTATGCTGGCAAAACAATTGGGAGTTGACCTGTCTCATATCACGCCCAAAGGAAATATGATAACTGCTGAGGAAGTCAAGCAAATAATCCAGTCACTTAATACGACTTCTCATCAAAAATACGAGGGAAAATTAACCCCTTTATCGAACGTTCGAAGGGCAATGGTACAAAGCATGTCTCAATCCCATCGAGATGTGGTGCCAGTAAGTTTAATGGATGATGCAGATTTACATGGTTGGGTTGGGGAACATGATATCACTATTCGATTGATTCGCGCCATTGAAGCGGCTTGTAATGAAGTGCCGATCATGAATGCTTATTTTAATGGCGAAGCTATGGGATATCAATTAAAAAAGTCTATTAACATAGGTATAGCGGTGGATACACCAGATGGTTTGTATGTTCCGGTATTAAAAGATATTGTCCACCATAATGATGTCGAATTACGCCAACAAATTAATCGATTCAAAGAACAAGCTCAAAGTCGAACCTTTCTCCCAGAAGATCTTCGGGACGCAACTATCATGCTCTCTAATTTCGGCACTGTCGCTGGCCGTTACACCAACCCCATATTGCTTCCACCGATTGTAACTATCATTGGTGTTGGACGTGTACGAAATGAAGTTGTTTTGGAAAACGGCACCCCTACCACTCATCGAACATTACCACTTTCTGTAACGAGTGATCATCGTCTGATAACTGGTGGTGAAATTGCTCGCTTTTTAAAGGTGTTAATGTTTCACTTAAAATTAGCTCATGTCAAAGTCTAATTTTGCTCCTATATCTTCCTTATAAAAACAGGTAATATCCTAAAATATATCAATAAAGACCCACATATTTATCGTATTGATACGTTACTGGATACGGATAATTTTTTAAATGTTTTACTCATGCCTAAGTGAGATTAAAATTAACCATTGGTCCAATTAATTTTTCATCGGCGGAATTTCTCCCGTACCACACGCAAACATTGGAACACCAAAGGATTTCTTGATGAGCTCACTAAGAAAATGAGCTATCAAAACCTATTTAGATTCTAATTGCTCTCGAATGCCAATATATTAAATAACAAGCAATTGTGACTTTTAAAGAAATTATATCTTTACGTAAAAATTTTCCTCATTTTCTTAATTACATGATAGTATGGCAACTATCCGATAATTCTATGCAATCGCCTAGTACTGATAAGTTTAGTGATCGTGCCCATGCAAAAATTCTGTCTCATTATAGAAGAAACATTTGAGTTAAGCGCAACAGATTTAGAAAATGGCAAAGCGAAAACATACTCGAGAAATAATTAAATAAGACGGAAAATCTTGTCTCGCACACTCATCTCGTTGAGATAATTAACGAAATATCATTAGACAGGAATAAAAATATTCTCAGCTAAGAAATTGATACCGTACAGGAAGAAGCATTACAAGTGCAACACCGATTTCTAAAAAATCTCTTCATCATTTCTAGCCTCACTCTACTACTAATAAATAAACACAACAGTCACTTAAAAATTTTATTCTCTATCCACTAATTCTCTATCCACTATATGATACAATAACCATTGTCGGTCAATTAAAATTATCGCGCCATCCTATATTAACCACGACAATGGTAAGATGTAATTTCCTGATAAGATCACAGAAAGATTTTTCATAACCACAAAACCATATGTCTTACGTCACCTTTTAGGTTTTTGGGAGAGGTAAATTAAATTTTTCGGAAGTAAGCTAAATCAATTTCTACTGTTATTAACGATGTAATCCCCATTACAAAATACTTATTCTAGAATGACTGAAAACAGTATCATTATGGGTTGTGTTGTAATGCCCATACTAAATTAAGCAGTTATTATTACTAGAAAATAATTAAAATACATTTCTAACCATAAAGATATTCATTAAAAGATATTCATTAATGTAAAATAAACTAAAATAAACGCAAATCTTTGTTAGTCTATAACGAGACAACAATTAACATCCTCCGATACAAGATTCTGTTTTGTTAAGCGTATTGCGTCACCATATACTGATAACTTTCTAAACTTAGAATAAAAACCGCTTACAAAACCCTAGTGCAAAATACTAACTCAACAGGAGGTATAAGTATCAATGTAATTTCACTTACACTCCTAAATTTCTTACACTCCTAAATTTATAATGCGATGCCAATTATAGTTATAGTCATAAACTCTTAAAACCTCCAACTATTAAAATTATTCTTCACAAAAGACATACTAAAAGAGCACATTAGAGGAAAGGATCTGTATTCATCAATAAAGTGCATTAATCAACATATTAGTCTAGCACATAAAAACATTAAAAATACCAAACCCTATTAATGCATGCAAAATTAACAACCTTACAACCTATTTGTAATCCTTAAAAAGACCGAATAAAAATTAATAAACACACTCGTATGAAAATGAAATGAAATAAAATTAATACAGGAAGTGAAATGAACACGTACCGAAGTGAATATTCTTTATTGAACTTTCTGTTCCTTCTATCTCTTTCGAATTGTAAAACAGGAAATAATAACCAGGAGAAACTATTCCCACTTTTTATTCCTCCCGAAAATGATGTATCTACAGCTGAATTAGTAAAGATAATCGCACTCGCTTTATTACTGCAAATAATCTTGTTTATCTTGTTGCGACGCTGATAGCTCACCAGGATATCTATCCGTAATAACAGTAATAGATTAAGTTAAACAATTTAATAAATCTAAATATCGGCATTTGCATGTCTCGCTTCTTACTTTATACCTCTTACTTTATTATAGATCTAACATATATTCCACTTCATAAAATCACCCTAAACTAAATTACTAGCAACCTCAGCTCCAACATTAATGTCACATTCTTCTTCATATAAGCATCAAATGATTATTTATAACTTATATTTTAATTATTAATTCATATAGGATACACTAAAATGAATCGGACACACTAAAACTTTCCTTGATTTTTGGTTTAAGGTTAAAGCATACAATTCAGTAACTAAGGTTAAATATACCATCCAGTAATGCCCTTTATAATCTACTCGTTATAGTAGCTTATTAAAAAAAACCATCCATCTCAACTTCTAAACACTTATGCTTTTCCAAATTCAACACATGAGATACCATCGAAACAATTGAAATATGCTTTCATTACTCTTTAACTGCTGCATTTCACGTACCAAGACAGAACCACACTCATTTGGTTTTGATATCCACGTAAACGTACATGACACATCTTTATTTATATCCTAATCTTTTCCTTCTTTTCATTTAATTGATAAAGCGCAACATAAATTTCTCCACTTAAAATCGATAGTAAGTTTTTCACAACGCCTAAATTTCTAGTTACAATCCCTCATAAGCGTTGATATAAGCTGACATTGTTCGACTAAAACGTCAAAGCAGTATTAATTTATTTCATTAAGTATTCTTATTTCATTAGGTATTCGCCAGAATCTTCTACTAGAATTTTAGTAAAATTCTACTATTCCCCATTTTTAACAAGATCAATAAATATATGAATACTGCTTTCCTATCCTGTTTTGTGGACTTAACTGCATTTACTAACTAAATCAAGACATATGTGACAAAATATATAATTAAGTCCATGAATAAATAACTAGTTAGAATGAAATGTGATGCACATTAATGCTAATTCTTTTGTATGATTTACTTGATGACGAAAAATTTTTATCATAAAGCAATTAAAAGAATGCCTTGATTCCAATTTTTCCACTTCAAGACAAGTAAAACCCAAAATATCTTCAACCAAACTTAAAAGTAAATCAGCTGATGTGCTAACTCATTAATGCATGCCTCTGTATGTTCACGCATATTTAAAAATCTAGACACATCTACCAAGTGTTATTAATGGATGTGTGTATTATAACTATAAATTATAACTAAATACCGACAACAAATTCATATTTTACCTGATCTGACAATTTAACTTACAATTTTGCTTTGAGTAATTTTTATTCATCACATTTATGTTTGATTATTTTATAGAACTAAAATACCCTTGATTTTACTGCACTCATCAACTAGGTACAGGCATCTTATTGACTAATAATATTCATTGTTTGTTTCCCTTACAAAACGTCGGCGTTACAAGCACAAATATAATCTGACATATATCCATCTAATTGCCAACTCAGATCATAATCTAATCGGTTTTACACATCATGTCCTCCACAACATTCATATTATTTATGATAATTTATTCTTTTGCCAAAGGAGGGAATAAGTGGTCAGTAAGATTATTATGAACCAATAGACAAGTTAAGTGGCTAATTACCAAGCAACGCGTTTGGTAATGCATTGACTCATAAAAGCACTGGAGGTCGTAAATTAGATTAATATCAGTAATGTATTGATGTCTATCAAGGCAAGGAACTTCCACAATTTTCATCAACACTGAGGTGAAAAATAAGAAACAGGCTGCACTATAGTTATCCTGATATTGCGATTTCAATAAGAACTATGGAAATATCTTTTTAACAAACAAGTTCGCCGCATACGCTGAACTCTTCTGCAGAAATAAAAATTCAAAAAACGATTTTTCCGACATCCTCTTGCGGTGAAGGTCACAATTAATCTATCCAAACACGCGCATTACGAAACATCTGCATCCAAGGACTCATTTTCATTTCTTTCCATCTTTTAGGATACCAAGACAGTTGCACAGTGCGAAAAACACGCTCTGGATGAGGCATTAAAATGGTAATGCGACCATCCGGTACAGTAAGTCCTGTAATACCATCTGGACTGCCATTAGGATTAGCTGGATAAGTTTCTGTAGGTTGACAATTGTAATCCAAGTAACACAATGTAACGAGTTTATTATCTTTTATGAATTGTTTTTCTCCTTTTTGAAAAACAGCCCGACCTTCACTATGAGCAACAGTGATTGGTAACTGGCTATCTCTCATATCTTTGAAAAAGATAGATGGTGATTCAAAAATTTTAACTAGAACCAAACGCGCCTCAAATTGTTCTGACATATTGCGCTTGAAAGCCGGCCAGTGCTGAGCACCAGGAATCAAAGATTTTAAATGGGCAAAAAGTTGGCATCCATTGCAAATACCTAAGGCAAAACGATTAACATCGTGAAAAAATGAAGCGAACTCATCGCAAATTTTAGAATGCATTAAAATCGATTGTGCCCATCCACGACCCGCCCCTAACACATCACCAAAAGAAAAACCGCCGCAAGCTGCGAGTCCTTTAAAATTCATTAAATTAACTCTACCGTCCAATAAATCACTCATATGTACATCTACACTCTCAAAACCTGCCAAATAAAATGCCGCTGCCATTTCACGATGACCGTTAGTTCCTTGCTCTCGTAAAATAGCTACACGTGGTCGTGCGCCTTTATTGATATAAGGTAAGGTAATATTTTCTTCGATATCAAAAGTGACTGTTGCAGTTAATCCCGAATTTTTTTTATCTAAAAAATAATCAAATTGTTGCTTGGCACAATCTGGATTATCTCGAATAGATTGTAAACGATAACTCGTCTCACTCCACCACCTTTGAAGCGTCGTACGAGTTTCACGATAGAGTGTTTTGTTCTCAAAATTAATCACTATTTCATCTGAATTATTGACCTCTCCTATAATGTGGGTATGGGCTTTTAAATTTCTTTTCCTTAAAATGGTTAATATTTCTTCAATATTTTCCTCTTTAACTTGAATGACAGCACCTAATTCTTCAGTAAATATACTAGCTATTGGATGAATACCTAGTGAATCCAATTTGATAGTAACGCCCATACGTCCAGAAAAAGCCATTTCACAAATAGTGACAAATAAACCGCCATCAGATCGATCGTGATAAGCTAACAATAATTTTTTTCGATTGAGCAATTGAATCGCTTCAAAAAAATGACGCAATAACATGGGATCATTAACGTCAGGTGTTTTTTGACCCAATAAATTATTGGTTTGTACTAAACATGATCCGCCCAATGAATTAGCGCCGTTCCCTAAGTCGATTAATAATAGCTTAGTTTTTTTTATCTCTGTTTGTAATTGAGGTGTTAAGATGTTGCGTACGTCAACCACAGGTGCCATTGCAGTGATGATCAATGAGATGGGAGATATGACGGTTTTATTTTGACCTTTATCCATCCAAATGGTCCGCATAGATAATGAATCTTTCCCCACAGGAATACAAATCCCTAACGCGGGACACAATTCTTTGGCAACAGTATTCACCGCTTCATACAAACCTGCCCCTTCCCCTGGAGTATCTACTGCAGCCATCCAATTGGCTGATAATACCAGATTGGAAAGTGTTTCAATGGAACTTGCGGCGATATTTGTAATGGCTTCTCCTATCGCCATTCGTGCCGATGCCGCTGGATGAATAATAGCAATCGGTGATCGTTCGCCTATAGCTAATGCTTGTCCCTGAAATTCCGTAAAACTATGAGTTATTGCGGCAACATCAGCCACGGGTACTTGCCATGGACCAACCATTTGATCTCGGACGACCATGCCTCCTACTGTACGGTCACTAATCGTAATTAAGAAACTTTTGTCAGCTACACAAGGATATTGCAAAATACGTTTTACTGTCTCTCTCCAATCCAAATTTGTGCTTGTACTATCGCAAGCTCGTATTCCGTCACTTACACTTCTCCTGCTGAATTCACGGTCTTGCTGCATCAGCTCACAGCTTGTCGGGAAAGAAAATAAATCTACCTCAGGAGAAGTAACATCCACTCTGGATTGAAGTAACGATTCAAAATGTTTATCTTCACATTTTAAGGGCGGTATATCTTCGAACAATAAAGACAATTGGAGACTAACAGGCTGATTATTAAAATACTCATCATTCACAATCAACTTTTTATTTCCTATAGCTTGCCCAACCACAGAGAAAGGACAACGTTCTCGCCTAGCTATATCACGAAAAACTACCAATGATTCTGCTTTAATAGCTAACACAAATCGCTCTTGTGCTTCATTGCACCAAATTTCAAGCGGAGTCATTCCAGGTTCTGCGTTTGGAATATCTCGCAATTTAAATTCGCCGCCACACTTTGTGAGATGCACTAATTCCGATAATGCATTCGACAACCCTCCTGCACCAACATCATGGATACTTAAAATTGGATTGTCTTTTCCAAAGGCAACACAAACGTTAATAACTTCTTGTGCCCGACGCTGCATTTCTGGATTGGATCGTTGAACTGAAGCAAAATCTAAAGCTTCTGTAGATTCTTCACTCGTTTTTGAAGAAGCTGAACCTCCACCCAATCCAATCGCCATTGCAGGGCCACCCATGACAATTAACAACGCTCCTTCACTAAAAGTTTCTTTTTCAATTTGAGAATGACGAATATGCCCAATGCCGCCACTTATCATGATGGGCTTATGATAACCATATGGACCATATTCCAACGTTCGAAAATAACCACAAACATTTGGTCGCCCAAATTCATTATTAAATGAAGCAGCACCGATAGATCCTTGTAATATGATATCTAATGCAGACGCTAATGATTTCGGTTTACTTTTTTCTATTTCCCAAGGCTGTGAAAAACCAGGAATTTTTAGATGCGATACA
Organism: Coxiella endosymbiont of Amblyomma nuttalli; assembly: GCF_018107685.1. Taxonomy (GTDB): domain Bacteria; phylum Pseudomonadota; class Gammaproteobacteria; order Coxiellales; family Coxiellaceae; genus Coxiella. Next base: position 868,710 of record NZ_CP064834.1, read on the forward strand.
GAAAATCCTGTTAATCCCATCTGGCTTTGCGCACCTCGCCCCGTGGCTGCTTCATCACGAATTTCTCCGCCACTCCCTGTCGCTGCACCTGAAAAAGGTGAAATAGCAGTTGGATGATTATGAGTTTCTACTTTTAGTACGATGTGTATAAGTTCTTTTTGCATCCCATAAAGATTGTTGGCTGGATTAATAGAAAAATAATCTGTCGTATGACCTTTGATAATCGCCGCATTATCTCGATAAGCCATTATGACCTGGTTAGGATGTGTTTTATACGTGTAATGAATCATCGCAAATAAGGATTCATCTTTACGTTGTCTGTCAATTGTCCACTCTGCATGAAAAATTTTGTGTCGGCAATGTTCGGAATTTACTTGAGCGAACATCATTAGTTCAGCGTCGGTAGGATTACGATTTAATTTCTTAAAAACACTTGATAAATAATTAATATCATCATCGCTTAAAGCCAGTCCCAAATTTTGATTGGCTTCTTTTAATGCCGTTTCTCCTTCTAAAATATTAATCGAGTTAAACGTTTTGGATGACGGGTGTTGAAACAACAACGGCAAATCATCATTGGAAAATAAAATGGATTCTAACAAGGGGTCATATAATTCTGAAATTATAGCTTGTATACTTTGCTTATCAGTTGATGCAATCCCTTGAAAAACATAATAAATTCCTCTTTCAATACGACTAATAGGAATTGCGCAGTTGTTGGCAATATCGGTGGCTTTCAATGACCAAGGAGAAATCGTTCCTATTCGAGGTACAACCCAACAAGCAAAAGTCTCTCTGAATTGGAAATGATCACAAAAATAGGCGTTGGGTAATAAACGTTCTAATCGTTCCCGATCGTTATTGTCTAATCGGCTATCGTCACAATCGACAAAATAGCCGAATTTCGCCTTAATACCTCTAATATCTGATCTCTTCTGCTTACAGCAAAAGAGCATTTGCTGTTGACGGAGTAAAGTACAGACGCTATTACTCTGTAAAAATAGCATAATCAACCTTTCAGAGATAAAAAGTGGCACTCACTACTTTTCCATCTCATTTTTGTACCATACAAGTGACAATTCGTAAAAATTCAAAGATCTGGATCACTACTCACAGTTTAATTTTGAGAAAACCGTTTGTACTATGACGGGGTAATTTTTCTTTTTAGAAGTTAAATTTATTTCAAAAATCAGTTTCATTTCAATTAATAACACCAGGAGTTCAGTATTCACTATACAATTACTGAGGCAACACACAAGTTTTTCACAGGCACTCTCCTATGGAGGTGTATCGAATACGATATACACTCATAGATACGCACTCATAGATATGCGCTAAATAGATCTTGCCATTCATTAACTAGTACTTTTAACAGCACTTTTAACGAGAAGAGCGATATTATCCTCCGTGTTTATGAAGAGTTATCAAGATCAATCCATATTAATCCATGCAACAAAATTCAACAAATCAAGAATGATCTTGGCCTTTCTCTAGCTTAAGCACTGTACCTTAATCTTAATACGTTATTGTTATAAATTTCTAGACAATATTTTTTGCGCTCAATTTATTTTTATCAGTAGCCAAAAATTTTTCCTTTTATTTTTTACCTTTATGTTTCTACATTACTGATTTCGTTTTTGTTTTCATCTAAAAAATCGTCATTTTAGACATCTTAATTTGAAAGATGAATAAAATCAATCATTCCATATAGTCTTTATAGTCTTTTCCAAATCAGATTTTAATGACATTCATCCCAACAAAGTTATTTAAATTAGCAGTATAGATATAGTAACAGGGCTCTCCACTATTCAGCAAAACGATTCTAGAAAAGCCAACTGCTTTTTACACACGTAGAAGCTAACCTTGGATCAAAATTTAATACATCTATATTATTCACCTACTTGATTTTACTACACACATTGTATTTATACATTACTTCAATGATAGCAAAACTACACTTTTTAAGATTCTATATAACTTCTATTGTTATTATTTAAGTACTCGCTCATTACTACTTATATCCTTTTAGAATCCCTAAAACTCACGCTTACTAATCTCAGTTCATAAAGAAAACTATTAAAGTCAATATAAAACCATATCAAGATCCTATGGTAATTTTTAACCAAGTCCTGTAAAATAAAAAGAAGAAATAGCGCGATAATGTAGAATACGGCTCAAGTTCAATTACGCAATTAACAATCGACTTTCCATCGCTATCAAGCTGGCACTATCGCCAACAGCAATAGTGTTAATAGTTGGAAGTGTTGTTAATAATGTAGAGATAAAAGCTCGAGGTAAATGTAACTGATGTGATCATCAGCTTGTGGTCAGTACCTGACATCCACCTCATTAAAAGACCGGTAGCGACGGCACGACACTGCTCATGATGTTGTGGTTAATATAAATTCTATTTGCGTGACCCTAATTGCTGAATCCTAATAAGCCTATTTTTCAATCGGATGGGAATACGCTGCTCTTCGTCATACGCTAAGTCAATCAACCATTCAATTACCGTTTTAATACACTTGAATAGCTAATTTTAATCTCTCTAATTTTTTAAAAGATTTGTCTTTAAATAAGCTCACAAAATATCTAAAGAAACCTCTATAACTATAACCGATACGTTTCTTCGGTATCGATTGTTATGTAATCTTTTTGTTGTTTTATATGTAGTACCAATTCCTTAAGGCAATTATTAGTTAAAAGGTACACTTAATTCGCGCTTTTTAAATTCATAACACGGATATAACGTAGACATTTTCAATGAAATGCTAAGCGCCTTAAAAATATCTTCAGTGGAATATCTGCTGTTACTCGATGCTACTGATAATCAAAAATTTAAATGATCAGTATCTGTTATGTTCGCGCCTTTCTCCTAGATATGTCTAAGAACACAAAATCTCTCTTCATTAAAGATTCATGATTCTTGCGAATGTAATGCACAAACATACTTCATAATTAGACTTTTTCCGCTTTCTAGAATCCGCCGGCTACTAGCGGCCAACATAAAAAAATTACTCTTCTTTTGTCTCTGGAAAGCTCATTTACCAATCAAGACCAATATAATCCGAAATGAATTTTACTATCCACTATCAAGCAAAATAATCAGGCTGCATGCCCACTCATTTATTAAACACTAACGGAAAAGATATCGGCAGCATTTATCAGCAAACCACTTAATCAAGAGGCTATTTAACCACGCAAGTAGCGATAAAGATATGAAATAAACGATATACCCATATTATTATGAATTATGAATTATCTTTGCTGATTCTTAGCAGGGAATTATTGCTCACATAAACTAATAATCGTTAAGTGATAAAGTTACTACTCAATTAATTTATTAAAAAAACAATTTGGTCAAATATTTCTCACACATTGATAAAACTGAGCAACGTGAAGGACAAATTAGTGGATTACTTCATACAACAAACATCCTAGCTGCTTTGTTCATCGATACGGAGATTTTGACGCATATCTTAAGCATACGCCTATGTCCATTACCTATTCAATGTATTCTTCCGCTGTGAAAGGAGACAAGGAGATCAATGATATTGATGGTGTGATCTTTGATGACATATCTGAGTTTTGTTGCTCTAGGTTTACCAAACGCAGTGAATACGCCAATTAGATAAATTCTTCGCCATTTGCTATAACCTCTAAAGTGCCATAGAATCTTGATATTTATTACCAAGCAGTGTATTTTCTCCAGTTGGCTTGAGCTGAGCGTAATTAACAACCGAATACAGTTAACGATATAGAGTCGGTTTATAGTTCAAAAGAGTGGTGATTATTTACAATGATAAGAATTATTCCTTAATATCTCACGACGAAAATCTTTTCGTTTCAGAGATGGAAAGATTAGTTTGATTATGCATCATTAATTGGTCCGGATGATTTGCTTTATTGCAGTGTGCTATTACCGCTCCACGCGCTTCACACATCCACTCGAAATAATGTCGATTTTAAAACAACACTATCTCATGGAAACCACCATTTTTATTATTTTGATTTATTGTTATTCATTCTTGCTTTCCAAAAAAAAATTATTACTTACAAAAAGACTACCTCATCGATAGAATACCTCGTCAGTTTGATATTTTTTAGATCACTTGAAAATCGATCGATTGCCTAGGTTAAAAATGCGCGATTGAAATAGAATGGTAATTTTGCATTAGGAGGTTATTCATGGATTTATATCAACGTATCAAATATAATTTTAACGAAAGCATTCAAACTAAAATTACTTCGATCGATGTCCTTGTTGATCCAATTGCTCGGGCAGGAGCATTGATGGTCCAGTGTTTACTTAAGCATCACAAAATACTCACCTGTGGTAACGGAGGATCAGCTGCGGACGCTCAGCATTTTTCTTCAGAAATGCTGAATCGTTTTGAATCGGAACGGCCGAGTTTACAAGCTATTGCACTTACCACCGATCCATCCACCGTGACTTCCATAGCCAATGATTATAGCTTCACTGAAATTTTTGCAAAACAAATTAAGGCATTAGGATCCAGCGGTGATATACTATTAGCTATTAGCACGAGTGGTCGCTCAAAAAATATTCTCCAGGCAATAGAAGCTGCTCATCAACGAGAAGTGAATGTCGTCGCATTAACGGGCCATGATGGTGGAGAACTTATAGCGCTGCTCAATAGTAATGATATTGAGATACGTGTTCCGGCTACATCAACCGCACGAATTCAAGAAACTCACTTACTGATTATTCACTGTCTCTGCGATATTATTGATCGACAATTGTTTTTTTGCATTTGAGGAATAGATATGAAAAAACTATTATTCTTAGTTTTATTCATTTTTCCTTTAGTAGGCTGTGTGCCTGCTGCCATACTTGTTGCAGGTGCTGCTGGCGCAACATTGGGAGGAGCAGTAATCTATGATCAACGTAATTACCAAACGATGAAGCAGGATTACAATGCTTATTCTTTGGCTCAATACCAATTGTCCAATGATTCTCTGCTCAAAGGTCAATCTCATATTTCCATTTCAGTATTTAACAACATTGCTTTACTTGTAGGAGAAGTGAAAACACCAGAAATGCGTGATTATGCTTATCAAATCGTTTCAAAAATCCCGAATATTCGACGCATTTACAACGAGATTAACATTAATATTCCAACTTCAGCCATACAGCAGGCAAATGATGCCTGGATCACTACTAAAGCTCGTGTTCTTATATTAGGTACACCTGGCTTGCGTTCTTCTAATCTTAAAGTAATTACACAAAATAATGTTGTTTATTTGATGGGAATCGTTACTCCTAAACAAGCAGCTATGGTAGCTGATGTAGCTCGACGAATTTCTGGCGTAACAAAGGTTATTAAAGTATTTGAATACGAATAAAAAAACTCATCTTTACTATAACAAATGCATGCTGACCATAGAATTCTACTTAGAAAATTACTCATAATCCAAAAATCAGACAAACCAACTGACTCAAATATAATGCGGGCGGTAAAAGAATACGACCTAATAAACCAAACACTAGTAGTCCTAATAAAATCCAAATTCCATACGGCTCTATTTTAGAATAATTATAAGAAACTCTTTTCGGTAAAATTGCTAAGAGTATTCGACTACCATCGAGAGGAGGAATCGGAATCAAATTGAGTATCATCAAAACTATATTGATCAATACCCCAAAAAACCCTGCGTTATAGAAGAAAGCGGAAACATCTCTAACAATACTAATAGAGTTGTCCACATTATCTCCGAAAAAAAGACTTAATTTCGTCACTACAGCCCATAACAACGCCATAGCAAAATTAACCAATGGACCGGCTAGAGCAACTAACATCATATCACGACGAGGATTTTTTAAATTTTGCCATGTAACAGGGACAGGTTTCGCCCAACCAAAAGGAAACGTAAATTTGCTAAGAACCAACATTAAGATCGGTAAAATAATAGTGCCAAAAAGATCAATGTGCTTCATAGGATTCAGTGTAATACGCCCCATCATGAAAGCTGTTTTATCCCCTAATTTATTGGCTACCCAACCGTGAGCAGCTTCATGTAAGGTAATCGCGAATAAAAGCGGTAAAATAATAACTGCAATGAGATGCGTGATATTTGAGAAATTCATAAAGGTCATTGTACAACAATTTCACCCAATAGCCTATCTAACGATTTTCAAAGCCGGCCTACCTGTCTTAGTTGGTATGTCGTCGGTTGTCGGCAGAAGATTTCTTCCACCACTCTCTCCGTTCACTTCTTCATCATTAAATATCATCCCATAGTTATTTTCGATAGCATAAATCGCTTTAACAGAGAATATAGGAATAAAAACATGATGAACAACTCCAGAAAAACGCGCATCAAATTCAATGGCATCATTTCCCATACGTAAATTCCCTACCGCTTTTGGCTCGATATTCAAGATAATCATATCATTTTCAATAAAGCGCTTTGGTACCTCAACATCAGGAATCGTAACGTCCACCATAATATGGGGAGTGAGTTGGTTGTCAATAAGCCATTCATAGAGTGCCCTTAATATATAAGGACGACTAGGCATCATGTGTTTCTCTAAGTTCACGTTCTGCTTCGCTCAAACTTGCCCGGAAAGATGCTCGTTCAAAGAGACGTTTTTTATAATTGAAAATTGCTTTTGCTGAGGTACGCGATAAATTCACGCCAACATATGGTAATCGCCATAACAATGGCGCCATCACACAATCAACTAAAATGAAATCATCGCTCATAAAATAGGGTTTCTCCGCAAAAATAGGATCCATCGCAATTAGATCCTTCTTCAGCGCATCACGGTTTGCCTCTACTTGCTTAGGAATTCCTTCTTCAATAGTTTTCATTTGATAGTATAAATCTCGTTCGATACGATACATTAATAGGCGACATATAGCACGAGCGACAGGATAGACTGGTAAAAGCGGTGGATGAGGAAAACGCTCGTCTAGGTATTCCATAATGATATGTGGATTGAATAAAACTAACTCACGATCCACTAACGTCGGTAAAGTATTATAAGGATTAAGCTCCGCTAACTCTTCACGAGGGTGATTAGAATCGACACTAACTATATCTACATGAACGCCTTTTTCCGCTAATACGACGCGGACCTGGTGACTATAAATATCCAAAGGACCTGAATACAAAGTCATGATTGAGCGTTTTAGCATCGTCATGTGGATTTTATCGTTTGGAGTACTGGGTGCCTTTTCGTGCCTTATGCAGGCCTACTTTCTTACGCTCAACCATTCTCGGATCACGAGTAACAAATCCTGCTTTTCGCAACATGCTGCCCCAAGAACCACATTCCCCACCTTCTTTATCATAACCTATTAAGGCACGGGCAATTCCATGACGAACGGCACCTGCCTGTCCGCTATGCCCACCGCCTTCAACAGTCGCATATATATCAAATCGGGAATCAACATCCAATTTGATCAACGGTTGACGTACGATCATACGAGCAGTTTCCCGGCTAAAATATGCGTCCAATGGTCTTCCATTAATGAATATCTCCCCAGTACCTGATTTTAAAAAAACCCGCGCGCAGGCAGTTTTCCGCCGGCCTGTACCTAGACTCTGCTTTTCTATCTCTTGTGCCACCTGTCTCAGGACCCTCCCTTATAATCCAGTCAATTCTGGCCGCTGCGCTTCATGTAGATGTTTATTTCTTGCATAAATCTTCAGTTTACGATACATCCGACGCCCTAAAGGGCCTCTAGGTAGCATACCTTTAACTGCTAGTTCTAACGGACGTTCCGGTTTTCTGGCCTGTAAATTAGCAAAATTAGTAGTCTTCAGACCACCCGGATAACCGGAATGACGATGATACTGCTTACTTTCAGTTTTATTACCTGTGACAATTAGTTTATCAACATTAATAACGATCACAAAGTCTCCGCTGTCTATGTGAGGAGTATACTCTACTTTGTGTTTTCCTCGTAAAATCGCTGCGATTTGACTAGCAAGTCGTCCCAATACCTTACCACTGGCGTCAACCAATAACCAGCGGCGACTTATCGTGTTTACATTGGCTATATAAGTCATCACAGGCCAAATCCCCTAAAATATTTAGAAGCAAATTGATCATGATACAGTATATTCTTGTAAAATACAAGACACACATGTCTAAATAATTTTCTAAATATGCTATTTACATTATCTAACTAACAAGAATAACAAAGTCAAGCATGCTTATTCTGAGCATAAAAGTGTAAAATCACTATCAATGATATACAGTATTAAGGAGAGCTATTAGAGTGCTTTAAAAAGAAAGAAATAATATTAGGAAAGTATAACAAATTAGCGTAAAATGCAAAAAGCATGCACTATAGAGCTTGTACGCCTTATAAAAGTAGAAATTATCCGCTCATACCCTGAAATTACAGACCACAACATCAATAAAAAAATAAGTTAATGCGATCTTTTTGAAGACTTGAGCAAAGGAAATGGTGAAATAATTCTTCAAGGATAGAGCTAACATCATTCCTTCTTTTACAGGAATGATGTTAGCTCAAAATATAATTTTCACTAGCCGATGTTAAATTAAATTTTTTTTAAATTATCTAGTTACAATTAAAAATGCGGTATCGATAAATTGAGTCTAAATTTCCATTTCTGTTTATATCACTTAACATTAAACATATAGGTAAAACTCTTTCCATCTTAAGATTAGGACTACCGAGAAACGACATTTCTGATTCAAAGCAATTTCTATGATTCTGGTTCCTAATAATTAGGAACGTCTTTACAATTTCACTTATACGAAGATGCAGATGAAGTATCAGATGTGCTTTCTCCCCTCTGTTTTCCATTTCCAATAGCACTGTGCTAAAAGTTAAGCATCTGAACTCTGCACTTAAGAGTATAATCTTAATATAATCTTATTTTTAAAAAATATTTGCTAAAATTTAACTCCAGAATATTTGAGTAACAATAAGTTACGAGTTACACAGTATGTTTTTAAAGTTAAAGAGCATTTTATTGTTGCTAATAATCAAAACTGACACAGTGCAGTTAGCTTCTCATTTTAAAAGATATAACTCAAAAACTAAAACTAAAAGACAGCATCAGATGATTATGGGGAAGACGGAAAATGAGCACCGCTTAAACTAACATAAATAATTATAAGGAGCATAACACTACTTAATTAAAAAGAAAAAGCAGCTGCTAAAAAATCAATAGCGCTACAACACTGTTTTCTGAGGAACAGTCAACAATCTTTAGCAATGTTATTTTTATTGAACAAAGTGATAAAAGCAGATGCTACAGAAAAAAGAAGAAAGCAATAAAAAATTTATTTTTAAAAGACTCTTATTGCTTTAGATTACAGAGTTATCCGTGTTTTAAGATGAAGATCTAACTCAAATTCAGGAAGTACCCAAAAATAGTTAATTGGATATTCAATTTCACAACTATAAAGTTCACAAGGTTATAAAAATAAAGTTGTAAGATTTGCTAAAGATACTCGATAGGTTATGTCCAAGAATCCATTTTAATTCAAGCAGTATGAATGACTAGAATATCCAGAAAGAATCAAAAGAAATTCGTTAAAGATAGTTTGGTAAAATATTGTCTCAATATACTATAGATCGACTATATTAATTCAGTACTTAAAAAGAACGTAGCTTTTAAGAAGCATAATACACGATTATGCTTTTTCACTGCCGCATTCTAACTACCAACCGAATTTAGACGAGAGTAACCGACCTTAACAACACGATACCTAGATTCTTGTATCATAATATCAAAAAACCAAAAAATACACTGAAAGTGTATTTTGATGATAAGCAATCATTCCACCCACTGATATACCTCAGTAAATTGTACTTGACAAACTTGACATTTTGTGTTGCACCCTTTGGGTTTAGTTAGACGACATATTTTTCGTTTGCGAATCCAGTGCGCTAATAAATAGCGCATGGCATCTGGATGACTACAAAAATAAAGTGACAATTCCTGTAAATCAGCCGATTTTCGTTCTTTTAAAAACGTCTTGATAGATAACAACATTTAAACCTCAGAAAACTTTTGTTCTTTACTAAAATTCAAAAAAGCTGTAGCTAGGTAATTCAGGTAGAGCTAGAACATTGTATTTCTCCTATCAAGGTGAGAAGAAGCATAATATCGCAATAATGCTACCACTATGGTTAATGCTGCTAATAATAGTACAACCCAACATAACGTTGTCCACGGATGATAGGCTATTGTGAGTAATTGATAACAAATAACGGCCAATACATAAGCCAAACCGGTACTCCATAACGCGGAAAATAATGCCCATTGCTTCCCTATTTCGCGTTGCATCACAGCCATTGTCGATATACAAGGAAAATACAATAGAATAAATAACAGATAAGGAAATGCTGCAGTGGCATCGTCGTCGAATTGTTGATACATAACCCCATAAGCTATTTTATCTATCTCATGTGAATCCTTATTTGCTGTTGCTGTAATAGGATTTTTAAATGCATTACCCAATCTACCTAAATTTTTAGGTATTGACTTAACGGCATCAGCCAATCCGCAAAAAAAATCAAATTGCGAAGCGATTTGTTGGGTTACATGACATCGTTCGTTGTACAAGCTATTTAACGTTCCAACCACAACTTCTTTTGCTAAAATACCAGTTGTCAAGCCAATAATAGCTGGCCAATTTTCTCGTTTTATTCCTAGTGGTGTAAATAAAGGGGTTACCATCCGGCCTGCAACAGATAATAAGGATTGCTGATCAGATTCTCGTACCAATTTTCCTCCTACGGTAACTGAATTCAGAACGCCAATAATGGCGCAAACTGGAACAATATAACGGCCTGCCTGAAATAAAAAGTTTTGTAATCGTTGCCACATATGTCGCCATAAAGAACCTACACGTGGAATATGATAAGGTGGCAACTCCATGATTAACGGTGCAGGTTTTCCTGGTAAAATGGTTTTTCTCAAAACTAATCCTGATAGTACAGCCACTAAAATACCTATGCAGTAAAGACCAAAAATAATAATCGCCCCATTCTTCGGAAAAAAAGCGCTTGCAAAGACAGCAAAAATAGCTAACCGTGCCCCACACGACATGAATGGCATCATCATGACCGTTAACACCCTATCACGCTGGTTTTCTAACATACGTGCGCCCACTACGGCTGGCACATTACATCCAAAACCCATAATCATGGGCACAAATGATTTTCCGGGCAAACCCAAGGCACGCATCAATCGATCCATGATAAAAGCTGCACGCACCATATAGCCACTATCCTCTAAGAACGCGAAAAATAAAAACATACCTCCAATGACTGGTGTAAAAGTAATTGTGGTATTAATTCCTCTTCCAATACCTCCAGCTAAAATCACTGTCAGCCAAACAGGGCAATGCCAAAATATTAATAAACGTGATAAACCATCGACAAAAATAGTATTGCTACTGATATCAAAAAAACTTTGAAACGCACCACCAATGTTAATTGAAAATAAAAACATTAAATACATAACACCAAATAATATTGGAATAGCTAAAAAACGATTCAATACAATATAATCAATCCGTTGTGTCAAAGACTGGCATGGCATTTTAGCTAGTTGTGTTACCTGATTCACAGTTTTGTTAACAAACATATATCGCGCATCAGCTATTAAAATGTCAGATTCTTCATTTAATTTCGTTTTGATGAATTGCATTTCTCGCTTACTTTCTTTTAGAATCGATGGATTAACTACTTGCTTTGTAAAATGATCATCTTCTAATAAACGCAATGCTAACCATTGTGCACGAGATACGTGATCTACCATCATCATTTCAGAAAGCAAACAAATAGCTTTTTTAATCTCTATAGGTAGAGGTAAAGCAAATTTTGGTAACATATCTTTTTTTATTATTACGATAGTATCTTTCAGCGAATCGATACCTTTATTTTGGCAAGCAATTAAACTTACCACCGGACAATTTAGTAACTTGCTTAACTGCTTTAAATTAATTTCCAAATTACGTTCCTTCACAATATCCATCATGTTAATGGCTAAAATAGTAGGGATATTCATTTCTAGCAATTGCAATGTAAGATACAAATTGCGTTCGAGATTATTACCATCAATTACATTGATCACAATATCAGCTTCTCCAGACAACAAATACTGGCAAGCAATTTTCTCATCGATAGCACCTTCTTTGAAAACAACACTGGAATATACGCCAGGCAAATCAACAACTTTAATTTGGATTCCTTGATGTTGAAAATAACCATACTTTTTATCTACCGTCAGGCCTGGCCAATTTCCAACCTGCTGACGACTTCTAGTTAGCGCATTGAAAACGGCCGTTTTACCACAATTAGGATTCCCTGCTAAAACGATAGTCATATTCTGACCCATTAATTTACTCGCGCTCGATTTCCAATTGAGCCACTTCATCTTGCTGTAAGATGAGATAAAAGTCACGTACTCGAATTTGGATTGGATCTCCTAGGGGAGCTCGCCGAATGACTTCAAATAATGTGTTAGGTGTTAACCCCATCGCCAGTAATTTCTGACGATATCCCTTATCACCACTACCACGAAATCCCAAAATTCTACCAAATTCTCCAACTCTTAGATTAGATAGAGCCAACACAGTTAATTTTCCTTATTTAGAATAAGATACAAGTTAAATTTCCGGTATTATCCTCCAAGCGGAGGAACGGTGTCAAGTTAATTGAGAATTATTCTCATTTGTCACTTCTCATCACACTCAACAACACACCAATGCTAACTCCAGGATTAAGATTTCTCTCAATTTAATCAAAAAACCATGAAAAAAATGAGTGGCCTTTTCGACAGGAATGAATTTGATCGCAACAGGGGAATCATGCACGAAAGTTTCAACGCCAACAAAAGGAATTAACTCATCTTCCCTGCCGATAATAAGCCACCAAGGACAAATAATATCCGTTAGGGAAGCATAATCGGAATGATTCACAGCAGGAGCAATAGTAATAAGTCTTGCAATAGTGTGATCCGCGTTAGCCACTTTAGCAGAGATATAAGCGCCGAAAGAAAACCCAGCCAACCAAATTTCATCTCTAGGATGATTATATCTAACCCATGTTATAATAGTTTTTAGATCATCAGTTTCTCCGATAGTATTATCATATTGTCCCTCACTATTTCCTACGCCTCGAAAGTTAAAGCGTACTGTTTTTAAACCTAATTGATTAAATGCTTTAGCGATTATGGTTACAATTTTATTATGCATCGTGCCACCATATAGGGGATGTGGATGACAAATGATACCTGTCACAGACTTTTCGACGTTTTTAGGACGGGTGATCATAACCTCCAGTTTTCCAACTGAACCCGCCACTAAAAAAGTGACACCACTTTCAGGACATAATTCCATCACTTATGGATTCTCCAAACTAAGAATACCGGAATTATAATCATACGCAAAAATTTCTGCATAACGCCCCCAATCAATCACGGTAGTTAATACTTCATCGGCTGCTTGCGCACTCAAATAATTTTTTAAATTGTCCAGAAAATGTTTTTCAGAAATTTCATGGTTTGGGTTCTCATTCAACTCTAGACGAATTTGACTTGCTAAAGGAACATAATCAATTAAATGTTGTGCAAATATTTTTTTACGCTCCAGAATATTGGCCTTAGCTAATTGACGTCCCTTCGATGTTAATTCAATATCACCTCCTGAAACATGAGCAAAATGTAATATTTCAAGAGCTTCTATAATAGGAAATAATTCATCCACCTCATAATGTAATTCTTCCGTTAATTCCGGAAGATCCACCTTTTTTTGTTTATAAGAGGATAATGTTTCTATAAAACCTATCATTTCTGAAATAGGTACCTGCGGTAACCGGTATCCTACATTAATCGTCTTAAATTTAACGGCTTCGGGAATAGCCTCTACTGCCGGTTTTGTCATCAACCCATAAATGTTGTCAACAAGACAACGAAATTGAGAATCTTGATCATTTCGCGGATGTGGCAAATCTACTTTCACTTCCGCTCGAATAGTTCCTGGATTAATTGAAAACACCAAAATACGATCACCTAGAAATGCAGCTTCTTCAATATTATGGGTAACGATAATGACATTTTTGATATTGGTTTTACCTGAACGCCAGATATCAATTAAATCGCCCCGCAAATTTTCTGCGGTTAATACATCTAATGCAGAAAATGGTTCATCCATTAGCAATACCTCTGGATCGACCACCAACGCACGTGCTAATCCGACCCGTTGTGACATACCACCTGATAATTCCTTAGGATAAGCCGACTCGAAACCATCGAGCCCAACGATATCAATAGCTTCAAGCGCACGGGCTCGGCGCTCTTCACGTAAAACTCCTCTTGCTTCTAAACCTAATTCAACATTTTCCAGCACAGTCAACCATGGCATCAAAGCAAAATGCTGGAACACCATACTTAAACCAGGCACAGGAGAAACAATAGGCTCATTGTGATAAAGCACCACTCCTAATGAAGGTTTAATTAAACCAGCAATAGTGCGTAACAATGTAGATTTTCCAGAACCTGATTTTCCTAAAATAGCAATGATTTCACCTTCGTTAATATTAAAATTAATACGATCTAATACAAGTAAATCTTGCAGACCCTGTTTTTTAAAAAACTTACAAATGTTCCTAACTTCTATAATTGGAACATTTTTTTTCATGATCGTCACCTCTGACTCTTTAACTTTCTATTTTAGTTGAAATTTTTGTTCTGCTAGACAATATAAGGACCGCCACACACCATGATTAAATGCCAACACATATAGGGACATGACCATAATCGCTAACGCTAAACGTGGAAAATCCCCTTGTTGTGAAATAATAGCGATATATGCACCTAAGCCTGTGGCATGTAAATGAGTGCTCCCCCAGCTCACGGCTTCAGAAATAATGCTCGTATTCCAAGCGCCGCCGGCTGCTGTAATAGCGCCAGTAATATAATGCGGAAATATTGCTGGTAACATAAATCGCTTCCACCACAACCATCCTTTTACGTTTAGTGTGCCAACAACATGATACAGGTTTTTAGGTAATGCCATAGTACCGGCGATTACATTAAATAAGATGTACCATTGTGCACCTAAAATCATTAGAGGTGAAGTATAAGTATTTACGTTCAATGCGAACCGCATGATAAGCATCACCATAATGGGAAATAATAAATTAGCTGGAAATGCGGCTAAAAATTGGGCAATGGGTTGTACAAATCTAGAAACCTTTGGTCGTAAACCTACCCAAACCCCGATGGGTACCCATACAACGGAGCTAATAATAAGTAAAATGGTGACACGTAATCCTGTTATAAAGCCTAAATAAAAAACATGTAATACCTCAGACCAACGTACTTCGGCCAAAATGAAACGCATTAGTAGGTATAGAGCAGTAATCATAGCTAAAATCAGCATGACATTCCAACTAATCGTTAAAAATCGACGTAATAAACGACTATATTCAACTGATTTTCTTACCGGGTGATAACAGAAGAGCCGACAATTAACGATAGCATTTCCACATAAAGAAAAATAATTACCGATAAAACGCAAAAAACGCGTACGCTGAAAGAGATTTAATACCCATGATTGCACTTCACTTCCTCCCACGCTTACTTCAATGCTAAATTTTTCAGCCCAGGCAGCGAGAGGACGAAATAACAATTGATCATATAAAGCGATCACGATGATCATCGTAATAATCGCGTATACTACTGCTAGTTTATTAGCTTGCCCAATAGCCATCCCTATATAGGAACCAATACCGGGTAGAAGAATATTGTGACCGGCAACAGTGATAGCTTCAGAAGCCACTAAAAAAATCCAACTCCCCGACATGGATAGCATGATATTCCATAAAAGACTTGGCATAGCAAATGGCACTTCTACACGCCAAAAACGTTGCCACGCCGATAATTGCAACATAGTTGCAGCTTCTTGCAGATCATGAGGTATCGTTCGAAAACTTTGATAAAAGCTCAAGGCCATGTTCCATGCTTGTGCTGTAAAAATCGAAAACAGTGCTGCACATTCAGGACCTAATAAACTACCGCGAAACAATGCGACAAAAGCAGCTACTGTAATCGTGAGAAATCCAAGCACTGGTACCGATTGTAAGATATCAACAACAGGAATTATAATGCGTTCGGCCTGTCGGCTTTTAGCCGCCCATGTACCAAAAATGAAGGTAAATAAAAGCGAAAAAAACATCGCGATTAGCATACGCAACACAGTACGTAAGGCATAATACGGTAACTCAATAGGATTTAATACAATAGGGATCGTTTGTCCAACATCAAATCGTTCCATCATTGCATTGGCACCATAACACAATAAAATAATAACAGCCAAAACTAATAAAAGAGCAAGCCCATCCCAATAATTAGGAATCGGCCAAGAGGTGGTTTCATTTTTCGTGTAAGTTTTCGTGTAAGTTTTTCTTGAAAGTGGAAACATGTCCCCTCCATTTTTTTAGGAGCAAAAAGGTCCAGCAATATTATTCAAAACGCAGCAATACCACCACGCCCAAAAGAATTAAACCAATAAAGACTGCTCGGAGGTTCTAGGCAAGTATAACGTACCAACACAACTCTGACCTTCCTACCAAGAAGGTTGAATCTAAAAGCTCGTGTACTCTACCCAAGTTTTTTTGAAAAGACAATCTTTTTATTGCTGATACCACTTACTTAAAACTGTTTTAACCGCATCTAATCCTGTACGATCGTAGGAAGAAAATAATTGAAGAGTGATACAATTATTATAAGATGTAAGTTCGGCTTCTACTTCACTGCAGATTTTTTTCGCCACACTTTGGCTTAGTTTATCGGATTTAGTCAGCAAAATATGAAGAGGGATATTATAATCAACAGCCCATTCGATAACATCCGTATCCCTTTCTTTCAATGGATGGCGAATATCCATTACTACAACCAACCCCTTTAAAGACTGGCGTTTCTTCAAATAGCTATCTACCAAATCTTCCCAGCGTTCTTTCACCATCCGTGGAACTTTAGCATACCCATACCCAGGCAAATCTACGAGACGCTGATTTCCATTGAGTGCAAAGAAATTGATCATTTGAGTACGACCAGGTGTTTTGCTGGTACGAGCCAGCCCCTTGATACCTGTAATCACATTCAATGCACTTGACTTACCCGCATTTGACCGTCCAATGAAAGCTATTTCAGCCCCTTTATCCAGTGGAAGCTGCTCAAACTCAGCCACGCTGGTTAGATATTTAGCCTCTTGATAGGCTGGTGACTTAAATTCAGTCATAGTAACGAATAATTTTATGGCTAGAAAAGTTAAAAGTATAACATCATTTGTATAAAATATCTAATAGGGTTGTGGATAGCTTATACAAAGTTTGTTAAACCGATAGCCTATGATTTCGTACTGAAATGTTTTCTTATGAATTCTTCGAAAAAATAGCCATCGCTTTTTGCTACAGATTTGCTGAGATCATTCGTTTTCTATGCTCTATAAAATTTATCATCATGTAATTCTTTACCTATGCCTCATACAGCGATTATCTTTACGACAAGTAGCAAATAATTAAATCTCACAACTTTTTCCTCAAAAAATTGGGCTGTCGTTTACACCTAATTGAAGAGGATTTTCGAGCTTTAGTTTCAGGATCTGGTCAATCAACTTAGAGTTGATCAGATGTAAAATACTTGGAAACGTCTTATTTAGAACGTTTTTTAGATATTTTGATTTAGCATGGACAGCGTGAGCACTTCAAGTTGGTTATTCCGGATCAGACATCATCATGAACACCAAGTTCACTGAAAGGCAATTTTTTGTTTATACAAGATGTTGTTTTTTACTAATTGATGTATACACTCAGTAAAACGCAGAAATATCCAGTCTAAGTATATGGCTTTACGGTACCGGTAAAGTGTGTCCTGTTCGCACTACTAATAGTCGCTAATATTTTGTTTTTCTACAATAGACTCTAATTATATGTTACCACATCGTACAGTATTATCTGTGTAATCCATTTTAACAGGCTGCTCTACTAACTTGTCTTGGAGTATAAAGATAATTATCTCAGCATTAAGTTTAACTATTCACTTAATCCGAGAATCCAAAAGTACTTTAAACAATCTAAGGCAATCGCAAAATATCTAGGAAAAAGGATAAAATAAGTGTAGCATCCACATTGCACAATTAGTGATAACACCGTGATGCGTTTATTAGAGATCCTATCCAACTATCCAAGATCAAAGTACTTGCTGAAAATTAACATCATTACCATGAATTTAAGTTGCTATACCTTCGGATAACTACTTTTGAATTTTTATGCTATATTTTTTCAACGAAAACTAGTTGTTAATTGACTAATATCGTTTCATCTTGGCTAAGATTTTGGTACATATCAGAACAATAATAATCACCGCCCGCTACGTCTATAACTTATCGCTCGCTGTTCTAACTCTTACAATAATTAACCATGTATATTTATTCACCATTTCAGTGTCATTGTTCTTGATTCATTGATATAGCAATGCTTTTATTAATTTAGTTGATTTGCTACTATTTACAATATCGTATTGATAATTTTCATAAGCATCAGTCCATGCTAATTTTCGGATTATTAATGTAAAATCACCAAAACAAACGCGTTTCAACAAATAAAACCGAATATTTGACTGATTTTATCATCACTCGAACCGTATTCTATATACTTCATGGATCAGTAACTTTATTTAATTTTAGGAAATCATTATTAGCGAAAATTTACGTTATTTAATGTTATAAACAACCGTCGTACTTTTAATTTTGCTTTCTTTTTTCTGTGAATTTATACCAAACAGCATCACTATCCAAATTAAAAAACAATCTCGAGTACTTTTATCGTTCTTCAATAATTTCGTTCTTCAATAATTTTAATTTTTTAGAATAATATCTTTAGATAGTACCAGCCTATTAAAAATTAATAGGATAGGAATCGATTCAACTAATTTTGTATAACTTTTAAAACAATTTCGTAAGCTTATCATACTTTCATTTGCTCAACGAAACTAGAAGTAATAATAACAAATTATTAATCAGCATAGAAAACCGCTTTACTAACTTATTTGAATTAACATCATTTTTTCCTTAATGCAAGCTAAGCTATTGACAAGAAATAAAAAGTATTGTTAATAAAGGCACAGGCAACAACAGATGATACTCTTATGTTTGAGTAATTATCCGATGGTGAATCAACCTTCTTTGTTATTTCTTGTTATCTTCTATTTACTTGTCATACAAATAACAAGCAATAATATCATTTGTTAATTCTTTAATGTTAAGCAACTAGAATAGTTTTCTCTGACTCTTGACGTTTATTTTTAGCATTTCCAAAATTATCATCAAAATATACTGACTAGAAATCAAAACTAATAAACGATTTTGCGTGTTGATAATGTAGAAGCTTTACTTAAAGCTTCAATTTTTCTGAAAATTAGCGTTAGATTCATTACATTACATTCGACACAAAAAAACTAGCATCCGATAGCATAATAATACCACGTTTATGCTGCATTTAATACATATTGTTTATTTATATCTTAGTTATTTTTTATATTGCACCAACAAACTAGTTAATACCAATCGTTGATTATCATGCACACATATGCTGGAAAAAATTTATCAGCTATGTAGATTTAATAGATTAATTTATTAGACCAATATATTATTAGTACAATCATCTATATTAAAAAAATCCATAGGTTTTTTCGGTATTTATGCCGCAGTTTCGAGGTAATAAGGGCTATAATACTATACTAGATTCAATTAACCTTGTCGGGAAAACAAGGTGGTAAGGAAAAATCTTAATAATTCATAACAAGTTTTCAATTTCCTAAATAATATAAAGTTCACCGATGAAAATCATTATACGATTAGTAGCGCGATAAAGTAGTTTTTCGCATAGATAGTAGCAATTTTACATTCTTCTCTAGAAGATAATAAATCACTAATTGGACAACTTAAATCAGTTGTTTTTTAATTTCAAATTAAGAATGAGTTAAGCACGAGATAATGCATGTAAAAGTATTATAGAGAGTAGATATCTTCGCTATCTGTCTTTCTTTAATATCCATGTTATATAAACTTATTTTTTTAATTTTTGAAAAGTATTTAATAAGATACTATTATTGGTGCGATATGGAAATAGGCAATCAAAAACTGGTCGAGAAATTCAAACCAAATCGTAATCTTTTAAGATCATGATTACATAATGCTGCACTTAAAAGTGAAAGAATCGATATAAGTCACCGTATGTAATATTAATTCTAAAAACTACAATCACGGTCTTAGGTATCGTTTTCTTTGATATGATCATAGACAGTCTGCTAAGATCTTTCTGTATTAGTTAAATACCATTATATCTTATGTATTCGCCTATTCATCCATTTCAAATATTTTGATATCTGTATCACATACTATAGGTCCCAACTCATCTTCGCAATTTCTCAAAAATATCCTATCCAATATTTCACTCTGACTATTTTCAATACTTGCTTAAGAATACTCTTATTTCCATACTTATAATGACATTAATAATGACATTTACCGCCGCTCGATGAATAACCAAAAATACTAGTATTATATGCACTATTCAGTCTTCAATTAAAAGATT
The DNA here is from genome assembly GCF_018107685.1 of Coxiella endosymbiont of Amblyomma nuttalli. GTDB lineage: Bacteria > Pseudomonadota > Gammaproteobacteria > Coxiellales > Coxiellaceae > Coxiella. Next base: position 889,328 of record NZ_CP064834.1, read on the forward strand.
TCTTAAATAAATTTATAATATGGTTGAATCATTCACAGATCTCATTACATGAATGTTATATACCTCGATTTTATTCTGTTATCAAATAAAATCCGTCTTTAATTTATAAAAACCTTCTCATTACAAATAGAAAGGTCTTACTTCATTTGACAATTTGTTTTCATCTTATCCGTGCATATACAGGATAAAACCTAGCATTCCGCTCCTTTCTATCCTTTCGAACCTAATTTTTTTTGTTATTTATTTATATTTGACTAAGTATTATCATGATTTTAAGCACAACATGAATTGGCAAAAATCACAATATAATCGAATAATATTAACTTAATAAAGGGAAAGATAAACGTAGAGGTCAAATAGTTCGTTGTTTTTCGGTTTCTTTAGTTAACTTTTAAAATCTGATCGAACTTCTCCGCTTTCCCACAGAAATAATTGTAACACAATATAATTTTGTAACACAATATAATTGCACACAATACAATGTTTAACTCGTGATATTCGCAATATTTCCTCAGTAGTTTATACTCGATACACACAGCAAGCCATTTCCTTACAAACCCATGGTATAATTTAGCAAGGTATTTTGTTTCAACATTCACTGGATTTATTGCAGATATGCCCTTATGATCATTGATTGCAATTGATACACAAATATCAACATCCTTGATAACATGACTGGTATATCGTGATAATACTTATAATAAATAGTTACGATAATTAAAATAAAGAATAAATATGAAGAACTCCGATGCCTTCTTGGCAAAAGATAAGCCAATTTTGGTATTCACCCAGATTTATCCAATTCTAGATATAATCTTTAAGTAGGGTTGATGATTAAATGTCTGGAAAGTACTATTTCATGCATCCAACGTGCTATATGCGGCATTGTTTTTGAAACTTTATTTAAGCCACAGTGGTAAAATAATGTCCCACACAGTCTTATGAGCAATTGCTACATTAAAGAAAGAGTGTCATAACTTGGGCCTGAATCTGATAACGTACTTCATTTGTCGAGTAAATACAGAATATTTGCTTTTACCAAAATACGTAGAGATAGTTTATGAATGTATATTCATAGAAAACGCTGTCCTAAATATACCTAGGAAATTCCTACATCTTATAACAAGCATTTTAGTGATATCTAATTTACTATTACTTTAAATCGCGAGTAATCGACGGTAATAGGACACGTGGTAACTTGCTGAATAATCAGCATATTATCTTCACTTCCTATAATTGTAATCACCATTATAATAATGAATCAAATAAGAAACAGTGGCAGTAAATGCGTCATGTCCTTTATCTAAAGGGGTAACAGCATTTACCTTTTTCACAGTAGGGTGAACAAAAATCATCAGATTTTTTTAATTCATAAGATTTTTCTTAATTCATGTTGTAATTTTTATAGTAGAATACATTGCTTAAAGTCAGCATATCGTCAAAGATAAGAATTTTGTCTTCATTTTCCTTTTTTATCTTTGATCTTAATCGTCAGTCAAATCATCCATTATATTACTAACAACTAACGAACAATTTATATCACTGATATCAGTGGTTGAGTTATCGAAGCCCGATTTAGTCTCACTTTTAATTAAGTCTCACTTTTAGTTAAAATATGGCGTCTTTTTTACCATCACCGATTATCAAGATATATTACTTAATATAGATATCAAATAGTAATAAAGAGAGGTATAACTAGAATATACAGCATGGATGTATATTCTAGTACCTGCACTAGAACAGACACACTATCGTTCGAAGTAAAGCGATATACCTATATATAAATCCGATAAAAAAGTGTGGTATCTCGGCTTGGAAACATAGTATTTCACGTGTATAATCGTTACATTATTGAGTCACTTGTAACATTATAATTGAGTCACTTGTAACATTATATAGTTTCTCATTAGTCGTAATCACATTATTACTTTTCTCTGTCTCAATCAAAACACTATACTATGTTATCGTTGACTCTATCCCACAATGCTAAAACTACTATTCTAGATTTTCCCTTTGATATGTATTTAGAGCATTCGATCAATTTTTAAATCTGGATGTACAATTTATTGCATTGTTGCTATTACAAAATAACATTAATTGTCTTAAATTAATTATTTTTTCCTCGAACTTGATTAGTTGCTTGCAACGACTACAAAGATGGTAACAAGTATTTTTAGTGTTGGCATGATTAATCTATATCATTTAAATGCATTAGCATCTTAAGCATTTGATAGAATTATATCATTGGAAGACTAGCAACTCGTTAACAACAATCAATTCGTTAGTAGCAACTCGGTTAATATTAGCTACACTTCCAACTATGATTAAAAGTCATGACCAAGGTATTTTCAGTTCATGAGCAATGATACCTCTCCATGCTTGATTAATAACAATAAAATAAAATTAAATTGACAGAAATACGTGCATAATTACTGTATTTGGTCTCTTTGTCTTCCTGCTACTGACTTGCTACTGACATAATATTCCTCCACGTTCTTTTCTGTGCTATTAGAATAATAACTCGTCCTGTCAGAATAACAGTTCAGAATCTAAGGAATTGCCAAAGTATCTGATATTGCATCAATTGACGTCGGATTGTTGAAAATATATAGTCAGTTTCGCATTCATTTTTTTGTACGCAAGAATTGATGATTGTATTCTTTGCAATCAATTAAGCAATTGTTTGAACAACCGCATGGAAAATCTGCAACATGAACTTTATCCTTTAAAATACTGCTAAAACAAGATAAGTTGATAATACTTAAGACAGAAGTAGTGATAATGATTGTAAAGTAAAGGAACAGATAAATGCTTTCATGTGTAACAGGCAGAAGAAACAGGCCACTATAAACCAATTTAAAAACCGTTGAATGAGAAAGCGTTTTCCTTCATAATAATGATATCTTCTGATCAAACTCCTCCAGGTACCGGTTGAACCTTGAGGATTTGTGGATCTAATTCACCCTTCTTATAACGGCTCGCCATTTTTTCCAGTGAGATAATTTTGATTTTTTCTACCTGTCCAACAGTCCCGAAGGCTTCATAGCGTGCTTTGCAAATTGCTTTCATTGCTTTAAGTGCTTCGCCCAAATATTTCCGTGGATCAAATTTGGAAGGATTTTTAACAAGATAATGACGAATGGCACCTGTGGATGCCAATCGCAAATCGGTATCGATGTTAACTTTGCGTACACCATAGCGAATCCCATCTTGAATTTCTTTTACGGGTACGCCATAAGTTTTTGGCATTGCACCACCATACTCATTAATTACTTGCAACCATTCCTGTGGCACTGAAGAAGAACCGTGCATAACTAAATGGGTATTCGGTAAACGCTCATGAATTGCTTTAATTCGATCGATCGCCAGCACTTCAGCTGTTGGCGGTCGGGAAAATTTGTACGCTCCATGACTAGTACCAATAGCAATAGCCAATGCATCTACATGGGTTTTATTAACGAAATCAGCAGCCTGGTCAGGATCCGTGAGCATTTGTTCACGCGACAACTCACCCTTAGCACCCGAACCATCTTCTGCTCCAGCCTTTAAAGTCTCTAAGGAGCCAAGACAACCTAACTCACCTTCAACAGAAACACCACAAATGTGAGCTATTTTTGTCATTAAAGCAGTAATTTGTACATTATATTTATAGCTCGACGGCGTTCTTTGGTCTTCTAATAAGGAACCATCCATCATGACGGAAGTAAATCCGAGTTGAATGGAACGCTGACACACTGCGAGAGAAGCACCATGATCCTGATGCATACAAATAGGAATGTGTGGCCACTCTTCCATAGCTGCGATAATTAAAGCACGAATAAATTGCGGACCGGCATACTGTCGTGCACCTGTAGAAGCTTGCACAATCACGGGGCTTTTTGTCTCATCTGCTGCTTCCATAATTGCCCGCATTTGCTCTAAATTGTTAACATTAAATGCTGGAACCCCATAACCATGCTCTGCTGCATGATCGAGCAGCTGTCGCAATGTGATAAGCGCCATACTCTTTCCTCTGTTTACCCAATACATCATAAAGTCTATTGCCATCTTTCGCAACACTTTGTCGTCTTAAAAGGCACAACTTTTTATTTACAAAACGACTTAATATTCCATTCTGTGGTGTTTTTATCAAACTTGAAAGTCAAAATTGTCATCACTGCTATCGCTATAATAAGGTGGTATAAAAGGCGAAATCAAAAAAGAACAGCCAACCAACCTCACTCAGCTTGCCTGGACAGGACCCTTGTAGGAATGAGGTTTTGAACAACAAAATTTCTGTAGATAGACTACATAACCTTTCCAACTACTATAATTTTCATGGCATTTGAACCACCACCTACGCCCATATGATCACCTTTTGTTAAAATCACTAAATCGCCTTCTCGCAATAAAGCTTGTTTTTGCATTATTTCAATAGCCTTTACATTCACTTCTTCGCGCGTATATTGAGTTGGATCAAATTTCATAGGGTAGACGCCGCGATAAAGTGTGATGCGACCTAATGATTTATCAAATCGGCTTAGCGCGTAGATAGGGATCGCCGTGCGAATACGCGACATCCAGAGCGTCGTAATTCCTGATTCTGTTAGTGCCACAATCGCTTTGATGTTCAAATGATTCGCCGTATACATAGTGACCATCGCAATAGCTTCATCGACACGCTTGAAGCGACATTCAACACGATGGCGGGAAATATGCGAACGTGGTTGAGACTCAGCAACCATGCACGTTCGTGCCATTGCTGCTACTGCTAAAGCAGGATAATGACCAACTGCAGTTTCTGCTGACAACATTACAGCATCCGTGTTATCCAACACCGCATTAGCAACGTCGGACACCTCAGCGCGAGTTGGTACTGTAGTACGAATCATTGATTCCATCATTTGCGTTGCAATAATAACTGGTTTATCTAACGAACGTGCGCGATGAATAATATCCTTTTGCACAAGAGGTACCTCTGCATCCCCAATTTCAACAGCTAAATCACCACGAGCTACCATCACACCATCGCTTGCTTTGATAATTACGTCGATATTTTTAACCGCTTCTGCTCGTTCGATTTTTGCAATAACACCAGCCTCTCCTTTATGTTTCTGGATTAAATATTTGGCTTTTAAAACATCTTCTGCATCACGCGGGAAGGAAATTGCAATATAATCAACATTAAGACTTAATGCAAATTTTAGATCATCGATGTCTTTTTTGGTCATCGATGCGGCGGAAAGACCCCCCCCTAATCTATTAATTCCTTTATGGCTAGAAAGTTCACCTCCTACAGTAACACGACAAATAATTCTATCGTCTTTAATGCGCTGGACAATTAATTTAAGTCGACCATCATCTAGTAATAAAATATCTCCGGCTTTTACATCTTTCGTTAAATTTTTATAATCAATACCAACACTCTTCTTCGTTCCTTCATTAGGAAGTAATTTCGCATCTAAAATAAATTGTTCGCCTTTTTTTAAATGAATTTTTCCTGCCTTGAAGCTTGAAACGCGAATTTTAGGACCTTGTAGATCCGCTAAAATTCCAATAACACGCTCTTGTTTTTTAGCTGCCTCGCGTACCATTTCAATACGCTTCTTATGTTTTTCATGAATATCATGAGAAAAATTTAACCGAACGATATCAACGCCTTCATGAATCACTGTCTCAAGTAAGTAAGGCTTATCTGTCGCAGGGCCTAACGTTGCGATAATTTTAGTACGACGCAGCATGTGGTTATTATTTTTGCTCATGATATTTTGCTCGTTCTATTAAGATCTCGATGGCTGGCAACAATTTTCCCTTCAAAAACTCCAAAAAAGCACCTCCTGCTGTGCTAATGTAGGATAATTGATCCGTAAGATCGAATTTGTCCAACGCCGCTAAAGTGTCTCCACCACCGGCAATAGAGTAAGTTTTTTCGCTTTTGGCAATCGCCTTAGCCAGTGCATAGGTGCCATGACTAAAGGCTGGTATTTCAAAAACACCTACTGGACCATTCCACACAATAGTACCTGCTTGCGAAGTTAATTTAGTGTAACCATTCCTGGTTTTTGGGCCTACATCAAAAATAGATTCATGCTCTGTAATAGCCCCGATAGATGTTACTCGCAATTTAATATCCTTTAATGCATCTTTTGCAAGCACTACGTCAATAGGTAAGGAAACAGAAACATTCTTTTCTTTCGCTTTTTTCCAAAACTGTTTCGCGGTTTCCAGCCAAGTATTTTCGTAAAATGATTTACCAATCGCATAACCTTGAGCTTTTAAAAAAGTATTTGCTATGCCACCTCCAATAACGAGCTGATCAATTTTATCTAATAAATGTTCTAACAATTGAATTTTGGTTGAAACTTTGGAGCCACCGACAATGACAACCAACGGTTTTTTTGGATTTTTTAACGCTTGTGATAATGCTTTAATTTCCGCAATGAGTAAAGGACCGGCACATGCAATAGGCGCATATTGCGCTGCCCCCACGGTTGAAGCTTGGCAACGATGTGCAGTGGCGAAAGCATCCATAACAAAAACATCGCACAATTTTGCCATTTGTTTAGCAAGCTCGTGATCGTTTTCATTTTCACCTCGATTGAATCGAACATTTTCACAAAGTACCACGGAACCAGGCTCAATGTTTACCCCATCTAACCAATTTTTAACTCGTGGTACAGGACGATTTAACTTTTTACTCAATACCTCTGCTACTGGCATCAATGAAAATGCTGCATCATATTTTCCTTCTTCTGGCCTACCAAGATGGGACAATACTATCACACGCGCTTGTGCCTCAAGTGCCTGTTCAATGGTAGGTAATGCCCGAACAATCTTCTCATCGTTCATAATTTTTCCTGCTTCCATCGGCACATTTAAATCCTCGCGAATTAACACGCGTCGATGCATAAGATTCATATCGGACATTGTTAGAAATTTAATCATTCCGTATTCAAACATTTCCATTCACCTCTAATTCTCCTTAATTTTTCGAATGATTCCTATAGTTAAGTTAGTCAACTCATATCTAGATTGAGAAGTATGCGTCTAAAATCCAGTTGAGAAGTATCCTGTTTTCTAGGCATCTCACAAAATCGGAATAACTGAATGATAAGAGCAACAGAGTGGAGAGATACATCCGCACAAATGCGAACGACAACGAGAAGTCTAGGTAATGAAAATACCGTTGCGTGCCAAAAAGACACGAGACCGTTAAATATTTAAAAATGCTTGAGCCGTATCGAGCATCCGGTTGGAGAATCCCCATTCGTTATCGTACCATGAAACAACCTTAATTAACTTATCAATGATGCGTGTCTGTCCCGCGTCGAAAATAGAAGAATGTGCGTCGTGATTAAAATCAATAGAAACTAATGGCTCATCGCTGTAACCAAGAATGTCTTTCATTTTATCTTCAGCCATTTTTTTCATAATAAAATTGACCTCGGCAGCACTGACGGATTGTCTCGCGTTAAAAGTAAAATCGATAACAGACACGTTGATTGTTGGTACACGAATGGCATATCCATCAAGCTTCCCATCTAATTCAGGCAACACTAAAACTACCGCCGCAGCTGCCCCAGTTTTAGTAGGAATCATAGACTGTGTTGCGGCACGAGCGCGGTATAGATCTCTATGATAACTATCTGTGAGATTTTGATCATTAGTATATGAATGCACAGTCACCATTAAACCACGATCAATACCAACTTCGTCGTTTAAAATTTTAACGAGCGGCGCTAAGCAATTTGTCGTGCATGAAGCGTTTGAAATAATTGTATCTTCCTTAGTAATAATTTTTTCATTAACCCCAAATACAATAGTCTTGACATCATTACCTGCTGGCGCTGAAATTAAGACCTTTTTAGCACCTGCTTTTAAATGTGCTTCCGCTTTTTTTTTGCTAGTAAATAAACCTGTACATTCAAGAACTAAATCAATGTTAAGATTCTGCCATGGTAGTTCTTCTGGATTTTTGGTAGCGTATACTTCAATACTATCGTCATTAATGACCAGACAATTGTTACCGATGCGGACTGTGCCAGAAAATCGATTGTGCACACTGTCATATTTGGTTAGATATGCACTAGTATTGATATCACCCAAATCATTAATGGCAACAATTTTTAGATCTTTATGCTTGTTGCCAGATTCATACAATGCTCGCAAAATATTTCGTCCAATACGACCATAGCCATTAATTGCGATATTGAAAGTCATGCTATTCTCCTCATTAATTGATTAATTTTTTCGACAACGTGTTCCTGAGTAAAAGCATATTTCCGATAAACAACTTCCCACGGCGCTGAAGAACCAAATCGATTAATCCCAATAATATCTCCCTGAAAACCAATAAATTGATACCAATAATCCGGTTGAGCGGCTTCAATGGCAATACGTCTGGTAATATGTGCAGGTAGAACAGATTCACGATAACCGGTATCCTGTTTTTTGAACAATTCACAACAAGGCATGGAGACAACTCGTACAAAAATGTTTTTCTTTTCCACGGCCTTTGCTGCTTCTACGGCGATCATAATTTCTGAACCTGTTGCCATCAAAATGATAATGGGATCCGTTTTAGATTCCCACAAAATATAACCACCTTTTTCAACTAGAGAGACTTGTTTTTCATCGCGTTCCTGGTGATGCACTTTTTGGCGCGTTAATAGAAGACAACTGGGACCTTGATGTTCTAACATCTGTTTCCAAGCCACCGCAGTTTCTGTTCCGTCACAAGGACGCCAAACACGTAATCCAGGAATCATTCTTAGTGCAGGTAATTGTTCAACCGGTTGATGTGTGGGACCGTCTTCACCAAGCCCAATTGAATCATGAGAGTAAATGAAAATAGTCTGCACTTTTTCCATAGCGGCCAATCGTATTGCATTGCGTGCATAATCGGAAAAGGTTAAAAACGTACCGGCAAAAGGGATAAAACCGCCATGTAGAGCTATTCCGTTAAGAATCGCAGTCATTGCAAATTCACGAACTCCATATTCAATGTAATTGCCATCGCGATTTTTTTTACCAAGACGAGTTGATCCAGACCATTTAGTGCAATTAGATTCAGACAAATCAGCTGAACCACCAATTAGTTCAGGTAATAGATGAGCGAAAGTATTTAGACATTTTAAAGATAATTTACGAGTGGCTTCGTCTTCTCTGGACTTTTGCATTTTTGAAATTAACTCTTGCCATTGTGCTTCCCATATTTCGGGTAGTTGCTTTTTTTGTCGTCGTAAAAACTCATGAGCCAGCTTTGGATGTCGTTTTTTATATTTTGTAAAAAGTGTCTTCCATTCAGCTTCATACGATTTACCCTTCTCTTTTGCATCCCAAGCAGCATAAATATCACAGGGAATTTCAAAAGGTGGATAAGGCCAATTTAAAACTTGACGTACACCAGCGACTTCCTTTACTCCCAACGGAGCACCATGGGTGATCGCTTTACCAGCTAACATAGGAGCACCATAACCAATAATGGTCTTACAACAAATCAGAGTGGGTTTATCCATTACATTTTTTGCTGCCTCGATCGCTTTAGTAATATCATAGGAGTCATGTCCATCAACCTCTGGCATAACATGCCAACCATATGCTTCGAAACGTTGCGGTGTGTTATCTGTAAACCAGTCACTTACTTTACCATCGATAGAAACGCCGTTGTCATCGTACAATACTATGAGCTTTCCTAGTCCAAGCGTTCCCGCAAGGGAACAGGCTTCGTGCGAGATTCCTTCCATCAAGTCACCATCTCCAACAAAGACATAGGTATGATGATCGATGACAGGAAATCCCTCTCGATTAAATGTAGCAGCTAAAATCTGTTCTGCTATTGCCATGCCCACACCATTTGCCAGTCCCTGTCCAAGAGGCCCGGTGCTAGCTTCCACCCCTGGCGTATCGCCAAATTCCGGATGTCCTGGTGTTAGAGAATGAAACTGGCGAAATTGTTTAATGTCTTCAATAGTAAGATTGAAACCTGATAAATGCAAAAGCGCATATTGCAGCATTGCCCCGTGACCATTAGATAAAATAAAACGATCACGATTCAACCACTGTGGATTCTGCGGATTAAATTTTAGAAAATTTCGCCATAAAACTTCGGCGATATCGGCCATACCCATTGGCATACCTGGATGGCCCGAATTCGCTTTCTGAACAGCATCCATTGCTAACACACGAATCGCGTTAGCACAATCTCGACGTGAAGGCATGACGATTCCCAATGTTCTCGAAACAAAGCCCGAATGATAACGCGTTTTAATAAGTTATGCAACTTGGTAGAATAAGTTGGACATTTAGTAAAATACTGGTACTGCTGCAACATAGCAAGATTAGTTTTATTGGCCTATTTGACTGAGCATATTTCGTATTACATGTATTACATTAAGTGCTTTTGGATACATCATCCTAGATACATCATTTCTTCTACTATCATCATACACGCGCAGCTAATCCTCACCCCTAATCTGATCTAAAATTGAAATACAGAAAAAGATAATTCGTGTCAACATGCATTTTATAATTTCTACCTTCAAAATTTAAAGATAATGATATATGGGATGAATGTAGATGTGCTTGGAGAGTGGAGTTACTACTTAATTTGTAAATTCATTTAAGATAGATCTTTAGCTCAATTAAACAACATTAACGAACCAATACATGTATGTTACCTGAATTTTTCTACACCAGAAATCAAAAATTCTCACTCTCTGATGGCTTCAGATTTAGTATATTCTAGTACGATAAATTCTAGCAACAAAAAAAAGAGGTCAGTAACTTTCTTCATAATGATAGAAAAACTACAATGATCAAAGTTATTTAGATGATAACCATAACCAGTGATACACCTACTCAAAGATTCAAAAAAATAACTCGTAACAGAAAGCTATGCTACTAAAAGTTATCCCACCCTCTAGATGGGGAAAATTTTAAGATGAAGAATAAGGATGAAAACTCAATGCAAAATGAGTATAGTGTCTCTTTCATGAAGAACATAAAAAATCGACAAATTCTGGTTACTGCTGCATTGCCCTATGCTAACGGGCCCGTTCATCTTGGACACATGGTTGAATACATTCAGGCGGATATTTGGGTGCGATTTCAACGATTTCTCTATGGTAATGATTGCCTTTTTATCTGCGGGGTAGATGCGCATGGGACAGCAATCATGATTTCAGCCAAAAAAAGAGGTATTCTTCCTGAAACTTTAGTAACTAAAATGCATCAAGAACATGCTAACGATTTTGCTGATTTCTTAATCGATTTTGACAACTTTTATACTACTCATTCACCTGAGAATCGCGAACTTTCTGAATTGATTTATAAACACCTTAAAGCAAGGGGAGATATTTTTACTAAAACAATTTCTCAATCGTATGATGCAGTAGAAGAAATTTTTCTTCCCGATCGTTTCATTCAAGGTACTTGTCCTCATTGTGATTCGCCTAATCAATATGGGGATGTTTGTGAAATCTGTGGTGCAACCTACAGATCAACAGAATTAATTAATCCAGTTTCTAGATTATCAGGCGTAAAACCCATTAAAAAAGATTCCGAACACTTCTTCTTTTCAATAAATCATTACACTGATTTATTGAAAGAATGGATTAATTCAGGCCATTTACAACCACAGGTAACCAATAAATTAAAAGAATGGTTTACTGATGGACTTAAACCATGGGATATTTCTCGTGATGCGCCTTATTTTGGATTTGAAATCCCCGAGGAGGTGCCTAATAAATATTTTTATGTTTGGTTGGATGCGCCTGTTGGTTACATGGCAAGTTTAAAAAATCTTTCAAAAAAACGTCCTATTGTTAATTTTGACTATTATTGGCAAAAAGGAAGCCCAACAGAGCTTTATCATTTTATAGGTAAAGACATCGTCTATTTTCACGCACTTTTTTGGCCTGCGATGTTATCAGGAGCCGGCTTTCGCTTGCCTACCGCCATTTATGTTCATGGTTATTTAACCATTAATGGACAAAAAATGTCAAAATCCCGCGGTACTTTCATTACAGCACGTCATTATTTGCAGTACTTAGATCCTGAATATTTACGCTACTATTATGCAACGAAATTAAATCATCAAGTAGAAGATATTGATTTAAATCTTGAGGATTTTGTACAACGTGTCAATACTGATCTTGTAGGTAAATACGTTAATTTAGCAAGTCGATGTGCAGGTTTTATCACTAAAAAATTTAACGGTCAATTGTCCACTGAATTGCCAGAGCCTAAATTGTATGAAGCTTTTATAGAAACGGAACAAATCATCATCAAATGCTATGAATCATTAAACTACAATAAAGCCGTGAGAACTATCATGGCGCTAGCCGACCGTGCTAATCAATACATCGATGCTAAAAAACCGTGGGTACTGGTGAAAGAAACGGATCATAAAAATCAAGTCCAAGCGATCTGTACAGAAGGATTAAATTTGTTTAAGGTGTTAACTACTTTTTTAAGGCCAATATTGCCAGTAACCGCAAAAAAAGCAGAGCAATTTTTAAATAGCAAACTTAATTGGTCAACGCTAAAAACGCCTTTACTTGATCACTCTGTCAATCCTTTTGAACCCTTAATACAACGTGTACCACCTAATACAATATCCCAATTAACCCAATGACTGAAAAGAGTGCAAATCTAGTCAATCAAATTGATTCGCTATTACCCCAAACGCAATGTGGATTATGTGAGTACTCTACATGTCGATCTTATGCTGAAGCAATTGCCAAGAATGAAGCACCTATTAATCTTTGTTTGCCCGGCGGTGTTGAAAAACTAATGGCACTTGCCAAATATCTTAATGTAGATGCTACACCTTATATTTCCGAAATGTCAAAAAAAGCGAAGCCTCCCACAATTGCAGTAATTCGTGAAGAAGAATGTATTGGGTGCACAAAGTGCATTCAAGTCTGTCCGACCGACGCGATTATAGGTACTGCTAAGCAAATGCATACTATCATTAGTGATGCCTGCACAGGTTGTTCATTATGTTTGTCCTTGTGTCCAATCGACTGTATTGATATTCAATCAATAACATTAACGTCCGAGAAGAAAAATCATTCTGCTCAGCAATGGCGTTTACGCCATGAAAATCGGCAAAAAAGACTGATGCGCGATAAAACCGAGCAATGTGGTAATAAAGTTTCTGACTTAACAATAGAAATGCGTAGAGCCGCCATTCGTGCCGCGATTTCACGCGTTGAGGAAAAAAGGAAAGCGTTATATGAATGAAGCTAAACGGAAAGAAATGTTTCATCGATTTAAAGTTCGTAATAGTCAACCAGTTTCAGAATTAGTTTATTATTCTAAATTTGAATTACTGATTGCTGTAATGCTTTCTGCACGAGCAACCGATATAAGTGTTAATAAATCCACGAAAAAATTGTATAAAGTCGCTAATACACCGCATACAATCTTAAAACTAGGAGAAGAAGGTTTAAAGCAATATATTAAATCTATCGGTCTCTTCAATTCTAAAGCTAAAAATATCATTAAAACTTGTAACATATTAATCGAAAAGTATGATTCTACAGTGCCAAATACAAGTGAAGACTTAGAAGCCTTACCGGGAGTGGGTCGCAAAACGGCTAATGTTATTCTTAATATAGCTTTTGGACAAAAGACAATTGCTGTGGACACACATGTTTTTCGAGTTACAAACCGAACGGGCCTAGTTTATGGGAAAACCCCGCTTGAAATTGAAAAAAAATTAATGGGAGTTGTTCCTCAAAAGTATTTAGCTGACGCCCATCATTGGCTGGTTCTTCATGGACGTTACATTTGTACGGCACGACGTCCAAAATGTCCCAATTGTTTAATTAACGATTTGTGTGAACATCCGAATAAAACGGGTTAGTAAAGATGATCAACAAGCGTAACGCGATTAGATAAGAAAAATATTTTTTTAATGCTCAGACGTGAAATAATAATAACAAAGCACCAATGTTTCAAAATGTTTCAGTTCGAAATGATGATTTTATAATTGTATAATTGTATATATATACATATATATCAATTCAGAACACAAGTCTATCCCAAATAATTCCGAAGGTTAATTTACAAAAGATTATACCACTGACATCAATTCTCGTTTACATATAGACTTTCGCCTAAATTTTCCAGAACAATACAATACGAATTACTCCATAGATATTCAGAAATATTATTAAAAACTGTTAAATAACATCAGGTTAAACTGAACATTTAACATAAGACAATCAAAAAATAATATTTTTAACGAATAATACTAAGTTAAATAATGAACTTAAATATGATTCTTCTGTTTCTGCTCTAATGCGTTCCAATAAGCTAAGGCTAACTTGCAAAGATGTAAAACGATGAGGTGGACCCCTGAACTTTTTAAAGAAATTGGAAATTAGTTACTCTAGGAATTGTTCTAATATAGTATCCTATTTTTATCTAGTACGCTTGTCATGTTATCTATACTTTCAAATTACACTAACATTAGAATCTTTATGATCTTCCGAGATTTCTGTACTCAAAGAAATAACTATTTCGTATCTTGTTTGGTGGCTTTGTTAATGATCCAACGTCTTCTTAGATAACAGAAATCTCCCCTATTCCTAAAAAACAATCAATCGTCATACTGTAACTAAATGAAATAAAAATGAGTTTCTTACATTTTAGACTACCATGTCTTTCAAAAGATATAAAAGGATGTAATTTTTTTTACCTGGTATCAGAAAATCATTTTTCTGTTCTCAATAACACAAGATTGCATCATAGATGATTAAATAACGTTTTAGCGAAGAGTATCACTTCTGAGGATAAGATTTTGATTTAACCTTTTAACCCTGTTTCTCACCACCTGTTCAACAAATAAATCGCGCCACTATACACCTATGTATTCTAAATACAAGGAACACGAATATTAATTCTACGTTATTAACAAAATCAGTACTCATCTTTTTTTAGCAATGCAAATTTTTTTTCTATTTAAGATCAGCAAGTTACTTTATATTAGCAGTGTAAATAGAAACACTTTATGAACTTTCTACTTCGTCTTCTTCGTCTTTAGTATCAAAGGCTGGACTTTTTATATTTTATGCTGTAGTGCTGTAGTGCTAAAAAGTTGAAAATCGTACGACATCTATAACACTTCCAAGCTATAAGATCGTGTAATTCAGCTTCATCTAAACATTTTATGTCTAGATACCAGCTAAGTTCATTATCTAAAGTTTAGTAAGGATCAATGCTGTTAAATCTTTCTACCATAATTCAGTAACACCGAATCTTTCTTCATAGTAATTATGACGGCAAGGGAAGGATTATGCAGCAGAAATCAATTAATTTTAATTATCCACAATGGCGGATTGCAAACTATTTCATTCTATACCACTAAGCAATCCTCTCAAAAATAGATGTGGATAAAAACGCTTTACTAATTCAAAAATTATAGGAAAATCAAAAAGACATAATTTTTCTGATTAAAGAATTATAGATAAAATCTCAAAAATTATATGAAACAAGTGAATGACTCTGACATTTTCATAGGAATTTCCAATTATAGTGTGTAAGGTATTTTACGTTTCCAACTGGTCTTTAAAGGGTGAATACAAAGGTCATATTTGTAACTAAGATGTTATCGGTAAAAGGAAAAATTGTTACGTAATCAGTTTGATAGTCCGCTATAATCATGAATCAAAAACTTGTATCCATGTCTGGATGAATGATCTTTTAAAGGTTGTCTAGAGAATGGTAATTCTTTTTTAATTGAGCAAACAAACATGGAGCGATGCTTTTAAAACAAGCAATTTCTCAGATTTAAGACAACGATTTTAATTTGCCGAGAAAACCAGAAAGAAAAGGGAAAAGGAATGGATAAAAAAGTTAGTTGTCAATGCTAAAAATGAGACTGGATAGTCCACTTCTTATTGGTATTGGTAAGAAAACCGAATGGAAAAGCAGAAGTCTACAGAATACCCTCTGAAAATAATATCGGGGGTTTAATTCAATGCTGCGTTGAGAAAAGGCACAATCCTTCACTTGTCATTCTTTCATAACTTCATTACAGTTGAGAGTATGAAAATTGCTGGTTTCGAAGTGGGCTTAGATCAGCCTCTGTTCTTAATTGCAGGTCTCTGTGTGATTGAAAGTGAGGCACTAGTGATGGATGTCGCTAGTGAGCTTAAAACAATCACCCAAGCATTGGATATACCCTTTGTTTTTAAGGCATCGTTCGAAAAAGCTAATCGTTCCTCACATTTAAGTTATCGTGGACTAGGCATTGAAAAAGGATTAGCAGTTCTTGAGAAAGTTAAAAGAATATTGCGGCTTCCAGTTTTAACTGATGTACACGAAGATACACCACTTAACGAAGTAGCTTCTGTAGTTGATATATTACAAACACCTGCTTTCTTGTGTCGACAAAGTAATTTTATTCGTAATGTAGCTGCATGTGGGAAACCAATGAATATCAAAAAAGGGCAATTTTTGTCTCCTTGGGAAATGAAACAAGTGGTAGAAAAAGGACGGTCAATGGGAAATAAAAATATTATGGTATGTGAGCGCGGTTATTCGTTTGGATATAATAATTTAATTTCTGATATGCGTGCTTTAGCTATTATGAGAGAGACGGCTTGCCCAGTGGTATTTGACGCGACTCATTCTGTGCAATTACCAGGAAAGCAAGGTACCACTTCCGGTGGACAGCGAGAATTTGTACCGTTATTAGCGCGCTCGGCTGTAGCAGCAGGGATCGCTGGTATTTTTATGGAAACGCATCCTGATCCTGATCGTGCTTTAAGCGATGGACCCAATGCTTGGCCCTTAGCAAAGATGTTTCCGTTATTAAAAACACTGCAAGTTATTGATAAAGTGGTTAAGGAAACTAACTTTCTAAAAAATGAAGAAAATAAATAAAGAAAATCAAAGTATATGAGATATGAAATTAAAATTAATTAATTTACTAATTACTAAATTAAATTTGATATTTTGAGATTTAGTTTGAAATTTAATTAATCGCTAAAAACTTATTAAAAATTTATATTTTTATAGTCATTACCATGACCACAACCATCAGTGACATTGATGCCAGAGAAATTCTAGATTCACGAGGAAATCCTACTCTTGAAGTAGTGGTTACGCTTTCTTCACATGCACGGGGTCGAGCAGCTGTTCCCTCTGGTACATCGATGGGAAAGCATGAAGCCGTTGAGTTACGAGATAACGATCCTGAGCGTTATGAAGGCAGAGGCGTATTACAAGCGATTAAAAATGTAAATGGTCCCATTCGCGAAGCCTTATTAGGTCAAGATCCTCGTTCTCAGGAAGAGATTGATCGTATTATGCTCGAATTAGATGGAACAGAAAATAAATCCAATTTAGGTGCTAACGCTATTTTAGGTGTTTCATTAGCAGTAGCCTGTGCGGAAGCAAATGATATGAACTTACCGTTATATCGCTATCTTGGTGGCGATGGTCCCTTTAGTATGCCAATACCTATGATGAATATTATTAATGGTGGCGCCCACACTAATAATAATTTAGATTTTCAGGAATTTATGATTGTTCCAGTTGGCGCTCCCACATTTGCTGAGGCGCTTCGTTATGGCGCAGAAATTTTTTATGCATTAAAAAAGAAATTAACTTCACACGGATTAACAACATCTGTTGCTGATGAGGGCGGTTTTGCACCTGATTTACCTCATAACGAAGCTGCTTTTGAATTGATTTTAGAAGCTATTTGTGATGCTCATTACAAACCAGGTAAAGACGTTTATTTAGCTTTAGATGCCGCGAGTTCAGAACTTTATGAAAACGGTTTTTATAATTTCGAAAATGAAAAAGTGACCACTGATGCTCTAATTGGTCGCTTTGCAAAATGGACGAAGAAATATCCAATTATTTCGATTGAAGATGGTTTATCGGAAAATGATTGGAAAGGATGGAAATTACTAACAGAACAATTAGGAAATCAAGTGCAATTAGTAGGTGACGATGTTTTCGTAACCAATCCAAAAATTTTAGCAGATGGTATTAAAGCAGGTATTGCCAATGCAACTTTAATTAAATTCAATCAGATCGGTACACTAACAGAAACATTAGCCGCTGTAGGTTTGGCAAAAAGTGCTAATTATGGTGTTATTATTTCGCATCGTTCAGGAGAAACGGAAGATACCACAATTGCGGATTTAGCAGTAGCAACAACAGCAGGCCAAATTAAAACGGGGTCTTTATGTCGATCAGATCGAATAGCGAAATATAACCGTTTATTGGAAATTGAACGCGAATTGGGTGAGCAAGCACCCTATGCAGATAGGAAAATATTTCCTTTTTAACACAGAGACCTAATGCGATCCATGCGATCCATTACTATTATAATTCTCATCACCTTGTTTATTTTGCTGCAATATCAATTATGGTTTACTACAGGTGGTATTATATCTATTTATCATTTGAATCAAAAAATTCATCGACAGATGCTCGAAAATAAGGGATTCGCGAATCGTAATGCGGTGTTGATAGCCGATATTGATAACTTAAAACACGGCAATGAAGCTATTGAAGAACGTGCCCGTAATGATTTAGGAATGATTAAGAAAGGTGAAGTGTTCTATCAAGTCGTCAAATAGATGTCAAAATGTTAAGCTTCCTCCATGAAAAATATCTCTGAAAAAAAACTACGATTATTAATTTCTAATGATGATGGTGTTTATGCAAAAGGATTGATAGTATTAGCACGTACTCTTGTTGAACTGGGAAAGATTGACATCGTAGCACCTGATCGCAATCGCAGTGGTGCTAGTAACTCGTTAACATTAAATGCACCATTACATATAAAAAAATTAGAAAATAGCGTGATTAGCGTCGAAGGTACGCCAACGGATTGTGTACATTTAGCAATTACTGGTGTTCTTCCTGAAATGCCAGATATCGTGGTTACTGGAATCAATGATGGACCTAATTTAGGAGATGATGTGTGGTACTCAGGAACCGTGGCAGCGGCGATGGAAGGACGGTTTTTAGGATTGCCAGCACTAGCCATTTCGTTAGTAGGTGAGCAATTTCGACATCATGAAACCGCAGCGAAGGTTGCTTATAAATTAATTCAACATATTGTAAAAGAACCATTACATCCCGGCACCATTTTAAACGTCAATGTACCAGATCTTCCATACCTTGATTTAAAAGGGTTTGAAGTTACTCGTTTAGGAACACGCCATCGTTCAGAACCTACTATTCGCCAAATAGACCCTCGTGGTCATCCCATCTATTGGATAGGCGCAGCAGGATCTGAGCACGATTCTGGCCATGGCACAGATTTTTTTGCTATTAACAATAGTTGTGTGTCCATTACTCCATTACGGGTTGATTTGACGCACTACGAAGTGTTTGATCAATTGTCCAGTTGGATTAAGCGATTAGAAAGATAAAACATGTCAGAGATTCCTTTTAATCGATTGTATGGCTTGATATTGGTTATTTTGGTTGGGGTGATTATAGCCGGATGTGTAAAAAACACACATTTTGCGCCTGTTATTAATGGTTGGTTACAGCCCAACGCGAAGAAAGGATTTTATCGTGTTAAAGAAGGAGACACTATTTATTCCATTGCATTGGCTTTTGGTCTGGATTATCGAGCCTTAGCTGCAGTTAACCATTTAAGGGTACCCTATACTATTGGTTCAGGCGACCTATTACATATGACTAATGTCCCATATGGTCAAAAAATTACTTTGACTAAGTTAGTACAAGAAAGTGACCAACCGCTTCCATTGAAGCAGCCTAAGCCCATGAATCCAGCTAAATCAAGAAGATCATTGTTTCATTGGCAATGGCCAGCTAAAGGACGCATTATAGGCCCTTATTCTGCTACTGCACCAATGGCAGGCGACAACCGAGGGCTCGGGCTCGATATCACTGGTGATTATGGGGAACCTATTCATGCTACCTTCGAAGGGGTTGTGGTTTATAGTGGTGCTGGGGTGCGAGGTTATGGTAATCTCATAATTTTAAAGCATAATGAGGATTATCTTAGTGCTTATGCGTTCAATAAACGGATTCTCGTGAAGAAAGGTAATAAGGTTCGTACTGGTCAGAAAATTGCAGAAATGGGCCGTACTGATTCAGGATGTGTAATGCTCCATTTTGAGATTCGTCGAAACGGCAAGCCTGTGAATCCGCTTTGCTACTTGTCATAATACATATAGTCAAATTTCATTGGATATGTCTATAGTACGGTCGAAAATTACGCATTGGCCGAGAACGGTTGACAGTAAAAATACAAGATAAGAAAACAATTGATACCTATAGCGAGCAAATCCCAAAATTGCTTCAGAGTACAACCATCCTAGATCAAAGATGTGAATCGTACAAAAAATAACAAAGAACAGGAATTAAGTCCACCTAAGTCCACTAACGTAAACGTCGATAGACATGCTCATTTCTGAAGACAGTTAGAAATATTGGTAAATGAATTTATTGGTAGATAATTGGTAGATAATTAGAGACGTGATAACCTTGAGAGTTGCATACTAATCAGGATGTCAATGCGTTATGTTAGTAAACAATTTAATGAAGGCTACTACAGCGAAAAGTCGCAATTCTTTCGCATGCAAGGATTTGTCAAATCCAAAACGAGCGATGGCTGTGCCCCATAGATCAATTATTGCCTCACATTATAGAAACAAAAGACATCACTAGTGAGAAATAAAATCTAGATCCATCAGTCTATCGCTGCTTAAAAGCAATAAACTTTAAATCCTAAGAAAATAGAGAATCAGATAAGAAATTTGTATTCACCTTTTATAATTTTGAAATCAATTATATTTTAATAACGTCAAAAATATCCATGTATATTGACGATTGGTTGGTGAAATCGTAAAAATGTCATGTGGTATTTGTCGATGATTATTTGCATGACCTAATGATAGATAGTCTAAAAGTAGTGAGTTATTAGGATAATTACCGTGAACAATTAGCGTGAACGGAAATAAGTATTTAAAGTTTATAGATTTGATAAGCTTGTACTTTTTAAGAGGTACATGATTGTTTTACTTGTTTTAAACTGGAATTTGTGTATTGAAGAATACCTAACACTTTTTATGTTTAGAATAAATATTTTCAAGAAACTCCTACTCTAAGTCCGTTGTGTTAGAATACTCCCGATTTTCAGAGGACTGAGCGATGATAAAATCTCAAGGTATCACTAAACAACATTATGAAGTAACACAGGCGGATCTTCCTCTTTCTTGTCCGATGCTTAAACATCGCTTGTGGGATGCGCATCCCCGTATTTATTTACCTATTGAACGGGAAGGTCATGTTAGGTGTCCTTACTGTGAAGCCGAATATATTCTGAAGGACTTTAAATGTTAAATATTACAGAAAGTATTACAGAAAGTCTGAGTGCGTAATTTATGGAAAAGAAAATGAAAATTTTGATTATAGGGCCTGCGTGGATAGGTGATATGGTAATGACTCAAACCCTGCTTAACTTGTTGAAACAACGTCATCCAAATTCAGAAATTGATGTTTTTGCACCTGCATGGACAAAACCTTTGTTGGATCATATGTCAGAAGTTCATGAATCATTAGATTCTCCTTTTGGCCATAGTGAGCTTCGATTAGGTGATCGCTATCGATTAGGTATATTATTTCGGGAACGACACTATGAACAGGCGATCATATTGTCTAATTCATATAAATCGGCTTTGATACCTTATTTTGCAAGAATACCAAGACGTATTGGATGGATAGGAGAAATGCGTTATGGTCTTTTGAATGATATACGGTGGTTGAATAAAAAACATCTGCCGCAAATGATTCAACGTATCATGATTTTGGGATTAAAAAAAGGTGAACCTTTACCCATCAAGTTGCCTTATCCACAACTACAAATTTCCGCATCAAGTGTTGATACTACACTAAATCGACTTTCTTTATCAAAGAAGGATACGCCCATTCTAGCTTTATGTCCTGGAGCAGAATTCGGTCCCTCCAAACAATGGCCGATGAATTACTACGCAGATATAGCCAGAGCTAAGCTGTCCGAGGGATGGCGTGTTTGGCTATTTGGTTCTATGAAGGACAAAGCAATAACGGATTCAATTACGGCTTTAACGAAGCATCAGGCTGAAAATCTTGCGGGAGTAACAAAGTTAAGTGAGGCTGTAGATTTGCTGTCATTGGCTTCGTTGGTGATAACGAATGATTCAGGTCTGATGCATATTGCAGCAGCATTGAGTCGACCCATGGTCGTGATATATGGTTCTACATCGTCTAAATTCACACCACCTCTGTCAAAGAAATCTAAAATTTTAAGATCCACACTACAGTGTAGTCCTTGCTTTAAACGTACTTGTCCATACGGACATTATAACTGTATGAGAGAATTAAAACCGAAACAGATATTGGAAGCTGCTACAACTATTCTTTCTTCTTGAAAAGTATTATGAAGGTGGTCAAGCTGCTTTACTATTTAAGATATCAGCAGATTGAAAAACGAATAAAAGTAATTAAACTGTCCTACATTTAATGTTCGGATCGCTACTCCAGTATTTTTCAAACAAAATTGAACTGTTTTTTAAGACCATCTTCTCTGTCTGACCTGAGAATAATTTTTTCAGTGCTCCTACATAATTACAATCGATGTAATATTTTTGAGTATGTCATTATCTGAATATAGCATTATTTCTCAGTAGCAATATCTACCAGCTCCATTGGCAAATTGTTTCATAAAGATATTTTTGATAAATATGAATCAATAAAGTAAATGCGTAAGATTCGATATAACAGCTTATAACTGATGTGTGCTTAAAACAAGGAATCAACGTAATATCATTTGTGAAATGCAGGTATCGGATTGACGATTATAGTATGGAAAGTCACTTATAAAGAGACTGATTGGGTAGGAATCTTCAACCATTCATGACTTTCTTCTTAATATAGGAAAATACAATTCGTTTATATTCAAGAATATTAACTTTAAAAGTATCATGTGAAAAACATATACTACTTAGTAACCACTGATTTTAATCTTTTCTAGAAAAGTTAATTACAAGTGATAAAGCATACAAATGTAATTCTGTGGTATCACTAAGCCAAGGATTAGCAACGCATCCGATAATCATACTAATTAAGAGTACTTGCATCAAATAGCAGTTCTCTTCAGGGAGCAGGAAACTGTGTTGCCACTGCAATATGAAATTCAATAATAGTAATGCAATACCTAAAATTCCCAATTCAACCCCAATGTTTAAATAGCTGTTGTAAGAAAGTGGTATAATGCCAGTTGCTTTTATCTGATCTTGAGGTAGAGTAGCGTAGACAGTACGAAAGCTTCCTGTTCCGTGTCCAAACCAGGGTGTTTCTTTAAAAAGGAAGTAAGCGTTTTTGATGGATTGAATACGAATGCCAAGAGAAGTATTTACTTGTCCTTGCTGATAGTAGTATTTAGTATTGCTAACAATTTGTACGATCCGTAGCTTAAATTCGTTAGAAAAATGAAAAGCCAATTCACTTAAAATAATGGCAATAAGAAGTGAAATAAACAATCCTCGCCATCCAAAAAAAAAATCCCGGCATATAAAAGCAATGCACCAAAAATGAAATAACCTGAACGTCCACCACTGATAAAAAGTACATTAAAAATTGCTATTATAGTCAACAATCCGTAAAGCCAGCGGAAATTAAATTTTTTCACATATCGATAAAGAAAAATAAAGACTGCAATAACCATTAAAAAATTTTGGACAATGTGATCTTTAAAGACACTTGCTCGATCAAAGCGAGAATGAAGCAACCATGAAGGATGGAAAAAATATTTGATGTACGATAAAGTTAACGTAACCAGCATTGCTATTAAAAAAGAATTTAAAATATATTGTTTCCAATGGGATTCACAAACGAATCTCATTAAAAGAACGGCGGCACATGCGAATACGAACAATTTTGAAAACCGATGAAGGATATCTTGCTGAGACGCCGGAGAGTAAAAAATCCCGATAACATAAAGCAAAACAAAAGTTATCAGAAAAACGGCAATGGGATGTAAAGAAACGATGGTACACCATTTGTTATTTTGCCAGAGATCGCTAAACAGACTTAAAATAGCAGATGCGGAAAATAAAGCCCCTGTAATACTTGTTGAAAGTGGCAAAAAAAAAGCAGAAAGAATTAAAGTACTCCCAACAATCTTCGTCGTCCATGATTCTTTTTGTATGATTTTACCGGTAGCTCTCATTAGCATAAGACCCTAAGTAATTTATCCAGATTGTAGCATATGAAATCAAAATATGTGATCTTACAATTAAGTAAGATGTATGAGGTGTTAAATCAAAAAGATGTCAATCATTGTTTGGTGAAAACTCATTCGTACAGCCACCCTATAACAGTCATCTATATTTATCGTGATAAATTTATCTAAGAGTTGCGCTTATGATATCTAGATTACTAATACCCTGAATAGGCTGAGACGGTCTAAAACAATTTTAGGACAGTGTGTGGTAATCAATAACTTATAGGTCAGGTCACTGTGAAATCGCTAAAAATGTTTATGAAACATTACGATTAAATTAATTATTAATTATTAAATTAATAATTAATTCATTAATAATTAATTTGGCGTGAATGTATGATGGTGCTGTTTTGAGAATGCAAGCCAATGCATTCTCTCTTGTTAAAAATGAGAGCCAATGAATAAAATGTCGGCGTACATTATTGTTTATAATCAAATAGAAAAAATATAACTAGCCATAAAAGTGTTTTTTGGGCAGATGAAATTATCGTCGTCGATTCATATAGCATAGATAGCACAACAAAGTTGGCTGAAATATTGGGTCGCTCGAGTAGCTCAAGTGTTCCTTACAAGGGTTTGGTGATTTGCGCAATCAAGCAATGGCAAATGACAGATATGACTGGATATTTAGTTTAGATTCCGATGAACGCTGCACATTAAAGGTGCAACGATGAGCTTTAATCAATTATCAATTCTGATATTGACGCAACGTTAGATGTTGATCAAGTACCAAGAAAAATTATTTTATGGGACGTTGAATCAAATATTGCAGCTGGTATCCCGATTATCGTCAACCTCAATTGTTTCGAAAAGGTAGTTTAAGTTATATCAACAATATCGTGCATGAAAATTATCGATATCAAAGCACAAAGCTAATAGGTTATTTAAAAATGCTATTTGGCAAATCCCATTTCAGAATTTATCTGACATGATGCAAAAACTAATCGCTATTCTACTCTCGATATCGATCGGCTTGTAAAACGATACAGTAAAGTATCCATAGTTTTTAACACTTACCCATACTATTTAGGGACATTCATCAAAGTCTATATTTTACAGAGAGATTTTTTGGATGGCTAGCCGTGGGATTTATTATTGCAATGAATCAGAGTTATGGAACGTTTTATCGGTACGCTAAATTTTATGAGAAACAAAAGTTAAATAAAAAGGATTTAGATCCTATTGATATAGTTACGTCTTATTATCCTAATAAATGAAATGATAGCTTGTATTTTTTTCTACAGCGTCATCTCTTAGTAAGATCTTGTGGTGTAAAATGATCGGTGATGGTTCTTTCCAGTATCTGCGGTATTTGATTGATTTTGTCATTACTTATTTCTCACCTATAGAAAGTAAATTTTCCGTAAAAGTCGTTTCGTAGCCTCTTTATGACGAATATTGCTGATGATTAAACAATTGAAAGGGATTAATTGTAACTTGTTATGACGACGCACAGTAGTAAATAGCGCTCTATATCACTATGGTTATATCTGTTATCCTATGGTATTATGAGGATCTGAAAGTAACATTTGCTTTTGAATAGATTGTAAATTTTAATTGTCTAGAAAATTAACTCGATCTAATTGATGAACATCAATTAGATAAGGTGTGTCTTGCTTTAATTATGGATTAAAGGATGGCACGACGATTCTTTTCAGCAAGGAAAGAACTTGAAAGAACTTGACGGTTTTCATGAAAGTATGAGTAGTTTCATGTCTCTGGTCAGAAACTGAAGTAGAAAACTCAGCTAACTCATTAAATATATTTTCCATATTCTCTAAAATTCCAACTGATCTCATATACTATCTCATATAGTACTGGTATTTATTGCATGTATGGTTTACTTAAGGCTTTGCTCTGGATTTTCTACTAGATCACCCACTGAATGCTCCACTTATTAGAAAAATATATTTTTTCAGGCTTATCTAGAGTAGCACACTGGGCATGGTGGACATAGATCCACTCCAGAATCTCTAAAATAACATAGTCTTTAGTCGCCTAAATTGAAATGAAGAAGACAAGAATATCTTTATATATAAGATTTTGAACAACTAAAATATAGAATTTGATTCACATAAGGTAGTTTCTTTTTTCATTAAACTCATCCAATCAAAATAATGACGTAGTCCTTTTTCGAGTGTCAAGAATTCTTCTGAATAGCCGCTATTACGTAATTTAGCAATATTCGCTTGGGTGAAGCTTTGGTAAGTGCCTTTTAATTTTTCAGGAAAGGGAATATATTCAATTTTTCCCCTGGTATTCAATCTGATTAATATATTAGCTAATGTATTAAATGTTCGTGCTTTTCCAGTACCAACGTTAAAGATACCTGATTTATCTGGGTTTCCCATGAACCATAAGTTAATTTTGATAACGTCTTCTATCGAAACGAAATCCCGCAACTGTTCACCATCGGAGTAACCGTGGGAACCCTTAAACAATTTGACAATTCCTGTTTCTCGTAACTGATTCATTAAATGAAAAGCCATACTGGCCATAGAACCTTTATGCTGTTCGTGCGGACCATATACATTAAAGTAACGTAATCCGACTACTTGAGAATTAATCTGCTTACGTTGCTGTAAATAATATTGGTCGAAGATCCATCTTGAATACCCATAAACATTTAAAGGAATTTCATTATCACTAGTTTCTTCAAATTGATGATTATTGCCGTAGACGGCAGCACTGGAAGCGTAAATAAAAGGAATCTTTCTTTTTGTACAAAAATACAATAGATGCTTAGAATATTCGTAATGATTACGTATCATATATCGACCGTTCCATTCTGTGGTTATTGAACAAGAGCCTTCATGAAACACTGCTTCAATAGAATGTGCAAACGCTTGGCCCGCTATAACTCGACTTAAAAAGTCTTCATAATCCAGATAATCTGCATATTTAGCAACAGCCAAATTTTGAAATTTTCTTCCATTCGTTAAATCATCAACAGCAATGATATTTGTCAGACTCATTTTATTAAGACCTTTAAGTAAATTACTCCCAATAAATCCTGCTGCACCCGTCACAATAATCACGATATCACTCTTCTAACCTTTTCAATTAATCTTGATGTTGAAAACCCTTTTTTGAGGGGAATAGTCAATACCCGTCCGCCGTTTTTAATCACTATATCAGCACCTGCAATTTTATCAAGTTGATAATCTCCACCTTTGACTAAAATATCAGGAAGCACTTTTGCAATTAAACGAGCAGGAGTGTCCTCCGAAAAAGGTATAACCCAATCCACTGCACGTAAACCAGCTAAAACTTCCATTCGTGCGTGCAAGGCATTTAAAGGCCGTTTTCCTCCTTTCAAATGAGTAACCGATTGATCATTATTCACAGCAACTATTAAACGATCACCCATCACTTTAGCAGCTTCTAGATAGTGAACATGACCTGCATGCAACACATCAAAACAACCATTAGTCATTACTATGGTTTCTCTGTGTGCACGTGCATTTGCAACAACCAATAACAACTCTTTTTCTGTCAATACACCAACATGCAAACCAGCAATTTGATACAAGGCGCGTTGCAACTCTGGCACGGTGATTGTTGCAGTCCCGAGCTTGCGAACTACCAATCCTGCTGCTATATTAGCCAACGTCACTGCTTGCACCCAATCACAGCCTGCCGCTAGTGAGGCTGCTATGACTGAGATCACGGTATCACCTGCTCCAGTCACATCGTACACTTCTCGGGTATATGCCGTTAAATTAACGGCTGCTTTGTCTTTCTGGATTAAAAGCATTCCATGCGTGCCACGTGTAATGAGGATAGCTTCAAAATGGTGTCGTTGAATAAGGACACGCGCTTTAGACTCAATTTCTTGTTCTGTTTTACAACAACCTGTCACTGCTTCAAATTCTTTTAAATTAGGCGTTAAAAGAGTAGCTCCCTCATAGCGAGTGAAATCAGTAGCTTTTGGATCAACCAATACAGGTAATCCTTTGTTACGAGCTTCTTTAATAAGAGTTGAAGCATTATTAAGTGTGCCTTTATTGTAATCTGATAAAACTACCACTTGAGCGTTGGACAGCGCCTCCCGGTATCGAATCATTAAAGATGTATCACGATAGTTCTTTATACGTTTTTCAAAGTCCAAACGTAAAAGCTGTTGATTTTGAACAAGAATCCGTAATTTGATCACTGTGGAATAATTTGGTACATGATGGAAACGACAATCAATAGAGTGTGTAGCAAGCAGGGACTTCAGTTCTTTAGCTTCCCCGTCATCTCCTACCAAGCCCATCAACACTACTGACGTGCCTAGCGCTCCCACATTCAAAGCCACGTTCGCAGCACCCCCTGGTCGGTCTTCACTATTACTCACATCTACTACAGGGACAGGTGCTTCAGGAGAAATTTGTCTTACTTGACCATACCAATAGCGGTCAATCATTAAATCACCATAAACCACAACGCGTGTATTTTCGTAGGGAGGAATATCAATTTTAGCTGTCATCGCCGTGTGGTCCCTTGAAGGGCACATTTACCTCCATTTTAAAGCAGTACTATTATGCGCAGAATCATTTAAACAAGCAATGTGCGGAGGTCTGGATGAAATCACTTACTAATCTCCACATTGATTTTTCCAGTATTTGTACACCAACTTTTAGAAGCTTGCTTAAAAAGCTCAATCTATTGCGTAGATAAAATGGAAACAATATAGAAAAGAACTAATAAATCCAAAAAATTTTAGTGTGTAAAAAATACAACTACATAATTTCCGAACTCATAAATATTCTAAATACTGGTACTACTGGGTTGCTATAAATGACTGTCCTAATATACTATCTTAAACCAAAATTAATGCTTTAAGAAGCATGATGGTGAAAGCTATCTATTTTCAACTAAATTTATTTCACTAAAATATTTTTACAACCATCCATTATCTTTTCATGTTGTCTTGATAGTCTCTGTACATCTCATCGATAGAGAGTAACTTGAATGATCTATCAAGTTCTTCATTAGCTTTCTTTTCAAAAAACACACCAAGTCTCTAAACAAGTTTTTCTAAATAAATCTTAGAAACTAACTTTGAAAGTTTTCATAAGGTATCTTCAAAACGAATCACGTACCCGACTGTTCTGTATGGAATCCATATGATTCTATATGTTGAATAGTATTTATTTTCTTGGAAAATATTTTTCTTGATCTCATCTACATCTTTCACATACAAAAAACTATTTTTTTCTCTCTTCTCTCTAACTAATTAAACTAAACCCTACCAATTAAGACAATCCCCTTACAGTCCACTTATATACAGTCGTACTACGTAAAACTATCATGGTGGTAACGCGACTGCTCAGGATAGTATGAAATAAACATAAATACTCAGTAGTCGTATTTTACCGTCTGTTTGTGAAAAGGGATTGTGCTGTTTTATCTTATGATCCATGAATGTTTCTATTCTCAAATTTCTTTAACTCACAATTTCCAATTGTGTACTTAAGATTAACTGTTAAGATCAGTCATGTTGATAGGTGCTTTATAAACCTTATCTATTATCCCATTGAAGCGAGAACTATTACTTTGTTAAGCTTGAAACAATTTAAGGCTAAAGATCAGCGAGAAACGATTATAGATTATAAACAAACTGTCAGTAGGATATAGTTGAGAATCATTGAACAACATTTATTGATTACCTTCTTGCAATTTTAAGTACATACTCAATTATGTCTTTTACGTCAAATAAATTTTTTGGTGAATAGACTGCTAAAACAACCACTATTATTCAGCTGCTAATAGAGCTGCCTTGACAAAACCAATAAATAAAGGGTGACCTTTACGAGGAGTTGAAGTAAATTCTGGGTGAAACTGGCAGCCTACGAACCATGGATGATCCGGCAACTCAATCATTTCCACTAATTGATTATCAATCGAACGTCCTGAAACAATAAGCCCTCTTGCCTCCAAGCTACCAATATAGTCGTTATTAATTTCATAACGATGGCGATGCCGTTCAATAATAATATCTTTACCATAAAATTGACGCGCGAGCGTATTAGCCTTTAAGCGACAGAACTGTCCACCTAAACGCATTGTTCCTCCTAGATTTTCATCCAGTGTTCTTTTTTCAATCATACCTTCCTTAGATAACCATTCGCTAACCAATGCCACAACGGGATAAGGTGTTCGGATATCAAATTCTGTACTATTAGCACCCTTCATTTCTACTTTATTTCGCGCAAATTCGATAACAGCAATTTGCATACCCAAACAAATTCCTAAATAAGGGACATCATTCTCGCGCGTATATTGTGCAGCTAGAATTTTGCCTTCAATGCCTCGCACACCAAATCCGCCAGGGACTAAAATAGCATTCGCATTTTCTAATAAACTGGTTCCATGCAATTTAATAGATTCGGAGTCAATGTATTCAATGTTGACTCGCGTGTTCGTATGAATGCCAGCATGAGCTAACGCTTCACTTAATGATTTATAGGAATCTGAAAAATCAACATACTTACCTACCATTGCAATAGTTACAGCGTGCCGAGGATTTTTTTGTGCTTTCACAACTTTTTCCCAGTCTTCTAACTTGGCTGGGCACGTTTTAATTTTCAGTTTTTCACAAATGCGATCCCCTAATCCTTGATCACGTAAAATTAAAGGAATCTCGTAAATAGATCTTACGTCAGACAAAGAAATTACGTTGGGAACAGGTACATTAGTAAATAAAGCAATTTTCGCGCGTTCATCATCAGGTAGTGGATGTTCTGAACGACATACTAAAATATCCGGCTGAATGCCAATTGAACGCAATTCTTTAACAGAATGTTGAGTAGGTTTAGTTTTAATTTTTCCAGCAACTGCTACATAGGGCACTAAAGTTAAATGCATGAATAAAGTCCGCTCTTCACCTAATTCTATACGCATTTGACGAATAGCTTCTAAAAATGGCAGAGATTCAATATCGCCTACAGTACCGCCTATTTCAACCAATGCAATGTCAACATTATTAGCTCCCTCCAGAATTTTTGCTTTGATTTCATCAGTAATATGGGGAATAACTTGAATAGTTCCCCCTAGATAATCTCCTCGTCTTTCTTTACGAATCACATCGGCATAAACACGACCTGTAGTGAAATTATTTTTTCTGGTCATAGTGGTATTCACAAATCGTTCATAATGCCCCAAATCTAAATCAGTTTCGGCACCATCTTCGGTCACAAATACTTCTCCATGTTGGAAAGGGCTCATGGTTCCAGGGTCTACGTTAATATAGGGATCCAATTTAATCAGGGTGACTGTAAGACTGAAACCTTGAGCTTCGAGAATGGCGCCCAGGGATGCAGAAGTGATACCTTTGCCTAGGGAAGAAACTACACCACCAGTAATGAAGATATATCGTGTCATAAGACCCACCCGTTTTTAACTTAAAACGGGAGACTATCCTAAAATAAGTAATAAGTAAGAAGTGATGAAAACTTCTTCTTTAAAACAAAACTGCAGTATCTAAATTAAGCAAGCTACAATTTGAACTAAATTATGATCTCATCAGCTGAAAACGCATAGTCAAATAGCAGTTGATTTATCGAACTACACCAATTTGCAAAATTCCGTGGAGAGAATTGCGTTCTTACTTTTTCTATTCTGCATCATTTTTAAGTTGACGAAAAACTAACTGTACAAAGCGTACAAGCCTGACGCATTAGTCACCTTATCTTTATCGTTATTATTTACTTGATAACCAAGATGGGTTCCCACATACCTAATTCTATACAATACCCATCGCGTGCTTGTTATCTTCGTCCAAGAAGAGCAACAAAAACACCAGTAATGCACTAGTGATATCATCACCAAGTCAGTCGGATACAACCACTCTCCTGTTTTTCGTTTTACCTTTAGTTTTACCTTTATCTTAATATACATATTATATACATACTACACCACTACGCACCATCATCTATAAATATCGATATCATCGCGAACTTTTCTTCAAAGCTTTATGCTACCGGTAAAGTTACGCCTCGCTGGCCTTGATATTTTCCGCTACGATCTTTGTAGGAAATGTCGCAAATTTCATTAGACTCAAGAAATAACATCTGCGCCACACCTTCGTAAGCGTAAAGTTTAGCAGGTAGATTTGTCGAGTTAGAGAATTCTAATGTAACATGGCCTTCCCATTCAGGTTCTAAAGGCGTCACATTAACAATAATCCCACAACGTGCATAGGTAGATTTACCTACGCAAACAGTTAATATATTGCGTGGTATTTTAAAATATTCAACTGTATATGCCAGCACAAATGAATTTGGTGGGATAATACAAACATCAACTTTTAAATCAATAAACCCTCTAGGATCAAAATTTTTAGGATCTACGATAGCAGTATGGATGTTAGTGAAAATTTTGAATTCGTTAGCGCAACGGACATCATAACCGTAACTTGATGTTCCGTAAGAAATCACTTTTCCTAAAGACGTCTGACAGACTTGTTTTGGTTCAAATGGACTAATCATCCCTTGGGATTCAGCCATACGACGAATCCATTTATCGGGTTTAATCGACATTACTTCGTTCCCTCCACGACAATGTCTGGAAATTTTATGGCATAATTGATTGGCTGTAATGATAATTGCTCGACTAAAGCGAAAGCGATTTCGCGATAATAGTTTGCCAACAAACTTGTTGGATCAGAAAAGATAATTGGAGTTCCAGCATCAGTATTTTTTCGAATCATACCATTTAAAGGGATTTGACCTAATAAAGGGATATGATTTTCAGTCGCCATCAACTTACCACCACCACTTCCGAAAATAGCGTCCTCCTGTCCACAGTGGGGACAAACATAGATAGCCATATTTTCGATGATGCCTAAAACCGTAATACCCAATTTTTTAAACATGGAGAGTGCTTTTCCGGCATCTAATAAGGAAACGTCTTGAGGCGTGGTAACTATTACGGCACCTGCTATTGGCACTCTTTTCGCCAACGTTAGAGGAGCATCTCCAGTACCAGGAGGTAAATCAAGAATTAGAAAATCGAGATCCTTCCATAGTGTATCATAAAGTAATTGTTGTAATGCTTGACTCACCATCGGCCCTCGCCAGATCATCGGTGTTTTTGGATTAATAAGGTAGCCAATGGAACTGGACTGAATACCATATTTCCTAATTGGAATCAATTTTTTATTGGACTGTATTTCAAACTTTTCTCGAATTCCAAGCATGAGTGGCTGATTTGGTCCATGAATATCCGCATCTAACAGACCTACTTGAGCACCCGCCCCGCTGAGTGCCAAAGCAAGATTAACTGCCGTCGTTGACTTCCCAACACCACCTTTACCAGAAGCCACCGTAATAATATTTTTAATCTCCTGTATGCCTTTTTGACCTGCTTGGACAGCATGCGCACTAATAGCTCGTCGTCTTAGTTTTTCTAGAATGGATTCCATGAGTCGAATTTTATCATACTTTATTATTTTTTATCTCTCTTTCTAGCGCAGTTATATTCCTGAATAGGAAAATTTTCTGCCGACTTCCTGGAAATAATTTTCCCCTATGTTCTAATTTAGTTAAACTTGAATTCTACGGAAAAAGTTAATGTCAACATATAATACGTTACATTTTAAAAAGAAAATGCAGTTTATCTCTTCGAGATTCGAAGTGATTTTTTATTGTACAAAATATGATCATATCAGTTCATTATCTGAATAAATTTAAAAAAGCGAAAGCTATCAGTTTGAAGTAGAACACATTTAATATGTGGTGAGGTATTTTTTGATGTTTGTTCTGCACCACTATTTTTGTTAGATAGTTATAGCTTGCAGTAAAAGATCCTAACCACCACTTTGATTGCCCTATTTTTCATTATCTGCATAAATAAACATTAATGCGATTTTTTAATTCCTTCATTTCCGGTAAAGTTAATTAAACTTTAGGTAAAGTTAATTAAAATTTAACAAAGGAATAATTAATGTGTGGCATTATGGGAGCCGTCGCTAAACGTCCTGTGGCTGATATTCTACTCCAAGGACTGATACGTCTGGAGTATCGCGGCTATGATTCAGCAGGGATCGCTATTTTACACCCCCAAACCTCGAAAATTCAACGTATTCGGGCTAAAGGGAAGGTTTCCGTTCTTGCAGAAAAACTTAAAAAAAAGCATCTACAAGGTCACATAGGTATTTCACATACGCGCTGGGCGACTCATGGAAAACCGACAGAAAATAACGCACACCCTCATTGTTCTGAAAATAGCATTGCTATTGTGCACAATGGTATTATCGAAAATCATGAGGCACTTCGACAAAAACTTTTAAAACTCGGATATCAATTTAAAACTGAAACCGATACTGAAGTTATTGTGCATTTGATCCGTCACTACAGCAAAAAGAAAAAAGAATTATTGTTCGCCGTCAAACACTCTGTCCAAAAACTGGTGGGCTCGTATGCCCTAGGCATTATTTCAGTGAATGAACCTCGCATTCTATATGCAACTCGTCGTGGTAGTCCTCTCATCATCGGCTTAGGAATTAGTGAGCAATTTATTGCCTCAGATCTAGCTGCATTATTGTCGGTAGCACAACGTTTTATTTACCTAGAAGAAGGTGACATCGCTAAGATCGGCACTAATTCGGTGACTATTTATAATGATTCTGGAAAATCGGTTAAACGAACTGCACATAACATCAAAATTAATTATGAGATTATGAAAAAAGGTAAATTTCGCCACTACATGAAAAAAGAAATTTTTGAACAACCTCAAGGGGCGCTAAATACTGTTGCTTGGCATTTAATTAATAATCGCATTAACCCCAAAAGCATGGGTGATAAAGCTGAATCTATATTTAAAAATATAAAACGCTTACAGCTCGTGGCGTGTGGAACCAGCTATCACGCTGCGCTTGTTGGACGTTATTGGTTGGAATCGTTAGCAGATATCCCCTGCCAAGTAGAAATTGCAAGTGAACATCGCTATCGAAAAGGTGTCGTTGAATCTAATACCTTGTTTATCGCTTTATCTCAATCGGGTGAAACGGCTGATACACTTGCGGCATTGCGACAAGCAAAAAAGTTAGGGTATGCGGCAACTTTGGGTATTTGTAATGTTCCGACAAGTTCGATCGTACGAGAGGCGGATTTGGTTTTTCTTACACAGGCTGGGATTGAAATCGGTGTTGCTGCAACGAAAACGTTTACGACACAGCTAGTCTCGTTGTTATTATTAGCAGCGCTTCTGCGACGGAAAGAAAATGATTATGGAAATATCATAAAACATCTACAAAGCTTGCCAAGTTTACTTCAAAAAACTTTAGCGTTAAATACCTCAATTAAACGATTGTCCAGACGTTTTATTAATAAAGAACACGCTTTGCTTCTGGGTCGTGGTGCACTTTTTCCTATTGCTTTAGAAGGTGCATTAAAATTAAAAGAAATTTCTTATATGCATGCCGAAGCATATCCAGCGGGGGAGTTAAAGCACGGACCTCTTGCACTTGTCGATAAAGGTATGCCAGTTATTGTTATTGCACCCAATGATCATTTAATTGAAAAATTGAAATCCAACATACAGGAAGTCCAAGTGAGGGGTGGAGAATTATTTATATTTTTAGATGAAAAAGTACGTTGGCAGTTAAAAAATCACTATAGCTCAGCCATAAGAATGCCTACCATGTCTAACGTGATTGCACCAATTGTCTATACAATTCCTCTACAATTATTAGCCTATCATATAGCTATTTTGAAAAAAATCGACGTCGACCAGCCACGCAATTTAGCAAAATCGGTTACGGTAGAATAAGAAGAGCAACTTGAATTCTGAGTAACATTTTATCCTTGAAATTTAGCTGCGCATGTTCTATTTTTAAGTAAAAATAATTTGCATACTATTTACTACAACGTAATGACTCAAATTACTAACCAGTGACCAAGATTGATAGACTTTTACAGAAACATCAATAAGTGAATACGGCTCCAACTAGAAAAAGTAGTATTTTCATATGAACATGGATATAATGAGTTAGCTTCTTTGGCGTCTGGTGCGTAAAGAAAAATT
This sequence comes from Coxiella endosymbiont of Amblyomma nuttalli, assembly GCF_018107685.1. Lineage (GTDB taxonomy): Bacteria > Pseudomonadota > Gammaproteobacteria > Coxiellales > Coxiellaceae > Coxiella. The sequence continues at coordinate 925,596 of NZ_CP064834.1, forward strand.
TTTCTGTTATTCCGTTTAACTTTCACATGTAATCTTCGATCTATCCACAATTACATCACCAGTTTCAATGGACTTTATACTTTTTTAATTGTACGAAAGAATGACGAAATAATATAAACTTCATTAGGATTTTGAATATCAAAATTGACAATTCCAAAAAACTCTAATGCGCCTCCTCCCAATTATCTCCAACCCCAATATCTATAACTAACGGTATTGATAAGAAAACGGACTTTTCCATAACTTTTTTAATTTGTGGGACCGTCTGGTCGAGATCTTGGTCGGCGATCTCAAAAACTAGTTCATCGTGGACTTGCATCACTAAATGCACATCAACTTCGTTCTTTTTAAGCCAATCGTTGACTTCGATCATGGCGATTTTGACAATATCAGCCGCAGTTCCTTGTATTGGGGCATTAATGGCAGAACGTTCGGCGGCACGACGGCGTTGAAGATTTGAGGCATGAATGTCTGGGAGATAAACACGTCGACCAAATAAGGTTTCGACATACCCGTTGACAGCGGCAGTAGCTCGAGTTTTTTGCATATAGTCGTAAACGTTGGAATAACGCTGAAAATAAGTATTAATATATTTTTGTGCAAGTTCGTGACTAATACCAAGCTGTCTACTTAGGCCAATACTCGACATCCCATATAACAAACCAAAATTAATAGTCTTCGCACGCCGACGTTGTTCAGAAGTGACTTGGTTTAATTTTACACCAAACACTTCAGAGGCCGTTACGCGGTGGATATCCCATTCTCTTTCAAATGCTTTTATTAATCCAGGATCTTTTGAAATATGAGCAATAATGCGCAATTCTACTTGTGAATAATCGGCAGCGACAATACGAAAGCCAGGCAATGCAATAAAAGCACGTCGAATTTTTTTCCCATCCTTGGTACGGATGGGGATATTTTGTAAATTAGGATTATTAGAGGAGAGACGCCCTGTTGATGTGACTGCCTGGTTATATGATGTATGAACACGACAAGTATCTGGATTAACTTGTTTGAGAAGACGATTAGTATAAGTGGATTTTAATTTGCTTAGGCTACGATATTCTAAAATCACTTTCGGTAAGGGATAATATAGAGATAGATCTTGTAAAATATTTTCTGCTGTTGAAAGCTGTCCGCTGGGTGTTTTTTTTAATACCGGTAATTTTAATTCACTATATAGAATCCTTTGTAATTGTTTTGGAGAGCTTAAATTAAATTTATGGCCTGCTAATTCATAAGCTTCTCGTTTTAATACCTCAATGCGTTGATTTAAATCGATGCCTTGCGCACGTAATACCGCTGTATCAATCAAAACGCCGTGCATCTCCATTTGCATCAAAATAGGCACAAGCGGCATTTCAATTTGCTCAAACACTTTTTTTAAGTTTTTTTCTTTTTCAATTAAAGGCCATAATTTGTGATGGATCTGCAATGTTATATCAGCACCTTCAGCCGCATAGGCGGTAGCATCATCAAGCGGGACTTGATTAAAAGTAATTTGTTTCACTCCCTTCCCTATAACTTCTTCAAGTTTAACGGTCACCCGACCCAAATATTTTAAAGCTAGCGTATTTAAGTCATGTCGCGTGCTACTGCTATTTAACACGTATGATTCAAGTAATGTATCGTAGATTTTTGTTTTTATGGTGATATTTTCTGCTGCTAAAATCCAACTATCATATTTCAAATTTTGCGCAATAATAGTTTTGCTTCCATCTTCTAATATAGGTTTTAGTTGTTTTAAAACCCATTGTTTATCCAGCTGAACTGGGGCATTTATATAATCATGTGCTAGTGGCACATAAGCTGCTTCATGAGGATTTATCGCAAATGCAATTCCTACCAACCTTGCATCATACATTGCGTTAGAATTTGTAATTTTTGTATCAAAAGCAAATTCATTAGCTGCTCTCAATTTTGCTGCCCATATTTCAAAAGTCTTTTTATCAGTAATCGTAACATATTGTGAAATTGTGGATTCTGTGGTTTCTTCCACCATAATCTCAGCAAGCCATGACTTAAATTCAAATGCGGTAAACAACTCAATTAATTTTTCTCTATTTTTTTGAAGAGGCACTAAATCCGTTAGTTGTTCTCGCAAGGATAAATCAGAAATTATAGTAACTAATTGACGTACTAAAGGAAGTGTATCCAAGTGTATACGAAGATTTTCACCTATTTTTCCTTTAATTTCATTAGCACATTCCATAATAGTTTCAACCGAACCAAACTGATTAAGCCATTTAATCGCAGTTTTAGGACCTACTTTTGGAATCCCTGGAATATTGTCTGCATTGTCACCTATCAAAGTTAAATAATCAATAATTTTTTCGGGTGGAACACCAAATTTTTTCTCAACCTCATACGGATCTAACAGATGATCTGTCATCGTATTAATCAACGTTATGTGACTATTAACGATTTGAGTTAAATCTTTATCTCCTGTGGAAATTAAAACATGTAATCCTTTTTGTTGTGCTTTTTTGGCTAAAGTAGCAATAACGTCATCGGCTTCATAACCCTCTTTGATAATCAACGGTAATCCTAATGCTTTGATAATTGCAAAAAGTGGCTTAATTTGGTCGCGAAGTTTATTTGGCATCTCTATGCGATTGGCTTTGTAAGCGCTGTATAAATCATTTCGAAATGTTTTCCCTTTAGGATCAAAAATAACGGCCATATAATCTGGCTGATAATCAGTCGTTAATTTTCGCAACATATTGATCACACCATAGATCGCACCAGTCGGGTATCCTCTAGAATTCGTTAATAGCGGTAAGGCATAATAAGCTCGAAAAAGATAGGAAGAACCATCAACTAAAATCAACAGCTTTGAAATAGTATCATTCATTTTTATATCATTAATCTTTATCGTTAACCATCATTGATATTATTTAGTTAGTTTAAGTAGAAACTTAATGGTTATTCCAGCCTTTTCTTTGGAAAATACACTGTTCAGTAGCGATTAAAATTGATAAAATAACCTCTTGCATTTGATTAGAGATCCATTATTAGTGGCTACTATGCTAAAACGATCTATCACACCTTTTTCTTTACTATTGGCTTCGGTAAGCACTATTTTAGGCTCAGGTTGGTTATTCGCCACTTATTATGCTGCGAAATTGGCTGGTCCCTCATCTATCTTTGCCTGGCTGATAGGAGGTGCGGCCGCTATCACTGTGGCCTTCGTTTTTGCTGAGCTTTGCGCTATGTTACCTATTACAGGATCTAGTATACGGATCCCTTATTATACCCATGGTACTTTGGTTAGCTTCCTGTTTTCATGGATTATTTGGCTTTCTTATGCATCGCTAGTTTCCACAGAGGTACAAGCCATAATGCAATATTTAAACTATTTTTTTCCTTCGCTGGTTTACAACGATGGGGGATTAACAGAAGATGGTTATATAGTAGCAACAGTATTTATGCTCAGCATTACCGCACTGAATATTTTTTCTTTGCGCTGCTTACTACGCTTTAACAGTGGATTAACTCTTCTAAAAATTGCGATCCCAACGATAGTCGCTCTAACTATCCTTGCCTTTTATTTTTCACCACAACGTCTTATTCATCCTGCTCACGCAACATTTATGCCTTTTGGCTTACATGGTGTGCTCTCGGCAGTTACCAGCGGCGGTATTGTCTTTGCCTTTAACGGCTTTAAGCAAGCTTGTGAGATAGCCGGCGAAGCTAAAAATCCGGCTCAAGCCTTGCCTTTCGCCATTATTGGCTCCCTCGTCATCTGTTTACTCGTTTATCTTCTGTTGCAATTTGCCTTTCTATCATCACTTACTCCTGATAACCTAGCCCATGGGTGGGACCATCTAGCGTTGCAAAGCGGTACTAGCCCTATTACAGCCGTTGTGCATCAACGGCATTTAGACTTCTTATTACCCATTTTATATGTGGGCGCTATCATTGGTCCATTAGCGGCGGCGCTAATGTATATCAGTAGTGGTGCTCGAGCTCTATATGGGATGAGTAAAAATCATCATATTCCTTTGCTCTTCCAACGATTAACTAGCCAAGAAAGCCCTATCATTGCGATTATCACTAACTTTATTTTAGGCATGTGTCTTTTTGCTCCATTGCCAGGTTGGGATCGCATGATTACCTTTTTAACTTCATTGATGGCGCTAACATACGGTATTGCTCCTATTTGTTTATTAGCATTGCGTCAGCAACTCCCGGATTATCATCGACCATTTAAACTTCCATTCGTAACTATATGGGCTACTTTCGCTTTCTATATATGTACCTTGCTAACTTACTGGAGTGGATGGGTAATTATCTCCAAATTAGGAATCGCAATGTTTATTGGGTTCACTGTTTTGTTAATTCATCGTGCTTTTATTGAACCCGCTAAACGATTTTCTTTTGATTGGCAGGCTTCCACCTGGATCTGGCCTTACTTTTTAGGTGTTACATTAATTTCCTATCTCGGCAATTTTGGTGGTGGAAAAGGTGTTATTCCCTTTGGTTGGGACTTTGTTGTTGCTGGTGTTTTATGTATCCTTATTATCTGGCTTGCTGTTAGATTTAAATTACCAGCTCATCTTACCCAAGATTACATGAAAGACTCTGTAAAATGAACTTGCTGATGGATGTTCTATTTCATGTAGAAAACACCTATATTCGTAATTGCCACTGAACTTACCAGTAAATAACCAGTTATATTGCTAAATTAATGAACTTATCTATCATACGACCATGAAATGTAGGTGTGCTTCAATCAAGGTGATATAAAGTGGTTATCGAAGATCTAACAATAGATGAAAATGGCATAATAATTCCTATTATGTAACTTATTCTAATCAATGCATGCAACAGCACCGGGGTGTTTTCAATAAGCAAAAACGGACGCGAAAGTACACGCAATTATCAAAAGAGCGTATTAATATTCAATCCAAAAACATGAAAGGGTTTACTAACTATCCTATGCACAAAATTAATTGATCTTTGCTCAAAAAATAAGAAATTTCTAAAGGAAGAATAATTTCTTTGCTGATGTTCATATATAAATCAATCAATTAAATCAAAAATGAGTTTGACTATTCCCAATGAATTATAAACATACTATTTCTTATCAATAATATTACGTCTCTCCAAAGCATACTTACTAAAATTTTTTGGTAAGTACACTATGTAGTTATTCAAAATTATGATAATCAAATAAGAAATAAAATCTTCTGACAATATCCTTGTTGTCTAAAAATATTTACTTATGATATTTCAATAAACTTCAGATAGTTAGCATAATTTCACTTGTTAAAAGAATATATTACAACAGTATTCTGACTGTTTTAATAGAAGCATCTCGATGGTATTATTACGTCGACTGTGTCTAATTTAAATATAGACGTAGCATTTGTAGAAGCGCCAGTAATGTACGAAATATAGTTTAATAGTGTTAGTTTATTTATTTATTTATTATAGAAGATCTATTTTACACTTTCTTGTTCCTTATTAATTATCTTAACATTAAGTCAATGCATTTAATAATATTCAGTTCTAATATTCAGTGCCTGTGTTTACAGATTACAACCGATGGTTTTGGATGCAATTATTCGCAAATGATTCACCCCATTTGCGAATAATTGCAGATGTTTATGGTAGTACCTATTCATTGTCTATCCATCGAACTATTAATGATTCAACATAGGAAATTACAATTGGGTAAACTACGTATATCATGGTCTACGAGAAATTAAATTTAAACTATATAAGCTTATTGCCATGATAAAAATCCTAGCTGATGATCGTATTCCTTTTGTGTCTGAGTTATTCGGCAAGTGGGGTGAACTTATTTTAAAATCTGGAGAGCATATTAAAAAGCATGATCTTTTAGATGTTAGCGTATTACTTACTCGATCGATAACTTCGATAAATTCTGCTTTATTGGATGGAACATCAGTAAAATTTGTGGGAAGCGCAACGGCGGGATTTGATCACATCGATCATGCATTACTCGAAAAGCAATCCATTACCTGGGCTGTTGCTACCGGTGCCAATGCGAGTGCGGTTGCAGAATATGTGCTTCATTGTATAGCTTTTTTGCGGAAGAATAATCTTCTGTCGCGCGAGAAAATAACAGCGGCAATTGTTGGTGTAGGTTGGGTTGGTGCTGCAGTATCAGCTCGCTTGAAAAACATTGGTTTTACGGTTTTCTATAATGACCCGCCACGTGCTGAATTAGAAAAAGATTTTATTTCAATGCCTCTGAGGTCACTAACGAATGTGGATCTTTTTTGTTTGCATACGCCGTTGATTAAAAGCGGAAAATTTCCCACTTATCATTTAATTAATGAGCCTTTACTTAAAGAGATGAAACCAGGGATTGTTTTATTGAATGCAGGACGAGGATCTGTCGTTGATAATAGTGCATTATTAAAACAAAATCATATTATTTCTTGTATAGATGTATGGGAAAATGAACCTAAAATTAATCTGGAGTTATTAAAAAAAGTGACTATTGCAACGCCACATATTGCTGGTTACAGCAGATCTGCGAAGTTACAGGCAACCATTTCTATTTATGAAGCATTTCTAAGACACTTTCATTTATCTGACACATGTCAAGTTAAAAAGCTGCAACGATTACAAGAAAAAAAGATGCTTAACATTGACAATTGCGAAACCATAGAAGATATCTTACTAAAAATATATAATCCTGCTAACGAAACAAAAAATATGCGTGAATTACTTCTCAGAAATCCTAGTCAATTTGAAAATTTACGTCGTCACTATCCATTACGGGACGAATATTCAGTGATTCAACTAATACCACCACCTAACCCTACAATTAAAAGCATACTTCAACGCTGGGGATTCAGAATTGACTAGTAGAAATTGCATATAACTAAAGTTGCCCGAGTATTCGATCTTCACAGGCTATTGTAAAGTAAGTCGGCGAATGAAAGTGATGAGAAATATTATAGCTAGACTGTTTCTTGCGGGTCGACATCTAATGACCAACGAACCTGCATACGTTGATTGGCAAGTAAGGTAATCAATTTTTTTAACGTCTTATGTAGACTGGTGCGGCTTTTAGATTGGAACAATAATTGATAACGATAACGACCTGCCTTGCGCTCCATGACGGCAGGCACGGGACCCAACAGATTTACTTCCTTGCCTACGATATCAGTGAGCTTCTGCCTTATCGTTATTAAAAAATCATTCGGTAAATTTCGTCTAACTGCTTCAGCACGTAATAAAGCAAGGTGTGCATAGGGTGGTAAAGCAGCCATTTTGCGTTCATTTAATAGTGCTTTTGTAAAAGCCTCATATCCTTCTTTTAACAAGATGATTAAAAATGGATTATCTGGATAATGCGTCTGAATGAATACTTCACCCCTTTGCTCAACACGTCCAGCGCGACCAGATACTTGTGTTAACAATTGTCCCATTCGCTCTGCTGTACGGAAATCGGTACCATACCAAGCGCTATCCGCATCAATAATTGCTACCAATGTTAAATGAGTAAAATGATGGCCTTTTACAATCATTTGCGTACCAATTAAAATTGGTGCTCCCCGATTGTGTATAAGATCTAATTTATCCTCCATGCTATTTTTGGTACGCGTATTATCACGGTCAATGCGCACAATACTGTAGTCGGGAAAACGTTCTTGTAATCTCAATTCCAATTGTTCTGTCCCTAGTCCAATCTCAATCAGTTCATAGTACCGACACTGTGAACAATAGAGAGGAATGCTTTTGCTAACGCCGCAATGATGGCAGTAAAGTCGTTTAGGACAAGAATGCAAAGTTAATCGCGCATCGCAACGATGGCAGTGAGTTATCCAACCACAACCGCGACATAACAATGTTGGTGCATAACCTCTACGATTTAAAAAAAGTAACACTTGGCCATTATTTTTAATATGCTTTTCAATGGAAAATAATAAATCTTCGCTCATTCCCGCTATTAATTTTTTTTTCCGCAAATCAATTACGGTCACGGTCGGCACATGAGCGTTTCCTGCACGATTAGGTAACGATAGTAATTGATAACGTTTGTGTTCCACATTATAGAAACTTTCAAAAGAAGGCGTTGCGGTACCCAAGATTATAGGAATATTTTCAATCCGACTACGGATGACAGCTAAATCTCGTGCTGAATAACGAAAACCAGATTGCTGTTTAAAAGCAAGATCGTGTTCTTCATCTAAAACGATCATTCCTGGACTAAGTAGTGGCGTAAAAATAGTGGAGCGTGTACCAATAACAATTTTGGCGATGCCATTTTTAGCCATTAGCCATGCTTGTGCCCGTTTTTTATCTGTTAAACTCGAATGTAAAACCACAATAGGAACATTAAATCGTTCACGAAATCGTTTTAACGTTTGAGGAGTTAGGCCAATTTCAGGAATTAAAATTAATACTTGTTTATTTTGTTGTATAATTTTTTCAATGCAATGTAAATAAACCTCTGTTTTTCCGCTACCGGTTACACCAGCTAATAAATAAGTTTGAAATTCTTTTCGCTTAACGATCTCATCAACGGCGTGCTGTTGATGAAAATTTAATTCAAGTGCTTTGGGAGATTCGATCATAGAATAACTATCAATTTTCCCATTATCTATTTTTTTTCCTTGTCGAATTAAACGTGGCAAAGTACCGAGAATTACTTCACCGATAGGATAATGATAATAATTACTAGCAAAACGACATAATTGAAGTAACGATAAAGGCAATGGTTCTCTATCAAGAACAGCATGAATAGCTCTAAGTCGTGTGGTGGGAAGAGACGAATAAGATGTCAAATCGAGTAATACCCCAACATATTTCCGATGACCAAAAGGGACTTTTAAAAACATACCTGGTCGCAATTGGGTATATGCAATTGATTCTGGTATCAGATAATCAAAACATTGATAGATAGGTATAGGTATAGCAACTTGTAAGATCGTTGACATAATCCCATGATAACCAATATGCTTCTAGTTACAAAGGGGTCGTTATGGTGACTTATAGTACCAATGAATTTCGAGGCGGATTAAAAGTCGTGATTGACAGAGATCCCTGTAGCATCATAGAAAATGAATTCGTCAAACCAGGCAAAGGACAGGCCTTTAACCGAATAAAATTCCGTAATTTAAAAACTGGTCGTATACTAGAGCGGACATTTAAATCAAGTGAGTCGCTACCTGCCGCCAATATTGTTGAAATTGAGGTGCAATATTTATATAACGATGGTAAGTTTTGGTATTTTATGACTCCTGATAGTTATGAACAACATGTCATCACCTCTGAAGTAGTTAGCGACGCAAAGCAGTGGATTAAAAAAGAAGAATTTTATACTATTACAATGTGGAATGATAATTTTTTATCAATTAATCTCCCCAATTTTGTCGAATTGAAAATTATAAAAACAGAACTTGCTATTCGCGGAGATACAATTGCAGGTGGTACTAAATATGCCAAGTTGGAGACCGGTGCTGTTATCCGTGTTCCTTTATTTTTAAAGGAAGGCGAAATCATTAAAGTTGACACGCGGTGTGGAGAATATGTCTCCCGAGCTAAATAACACAATCCTAATCGTCTCCGTTTTCTAATAAAGATAGCAGCCGAGGGAAATGTCTTAGGTTATCTCTAGTTTCCAATCTATCTAATAAAGCTAGGAGAAAGATACAATTTAATGTACGTAATGGTGTACGCGTGCCATTTCTGGTTCGGAACAGGAGGTGTGGATGTAAAGATAGAAAAAGTAAGCAAAAGGAAAAGGGAAGGCCATTATTCTGTTGCTTCTTAAGATTCAGCATGATCTATTTGCCTAATTGTGGATCGTAATTTTTTAAAAGATTCACGCTGATCGCCATAATTAGTTTTTTAACGTTAAGTTAATGTGATTAATATACAGACAAATTAAATTTAGACTAAATTTAGTCAACGCTTTATAGACATAAGCCTGAAAAGTCTAAAAATATTATTTGTTTATCTGAAAGAATATCGCCCTAGTACTCTAATTTGATTTGACTGAAACAAGAACTGAAGTACGTTTCATTACTGACTTCTAATCCAAAAACATAGAGCTCACAGATTCTTTTTGATTAATTCGAGAGATGGTTTCAGCGATAAGATGACTTAATGAAATCTGCTTGATTTTACCACAAGCCATTGCTTCGGTGTTAAGCGGGATGGTGTCCGTCACGACTAATTCGTCAATATCCGATTCCATGATGTTTGTAATTGAGTTACCAGATAAAACGGGATGAGTGCAATAAGAAGAAACTGTTAACGCGCCTTTGTTTTTCAGAGCCTTGGCTGCCTGACATAACGTACCAGCAGTATCGACAATATCATCTACAATTACGCAATGTCGTCCTTCTGAACGACCGATGACGTTCATAACTTCAGCTTGATTAGCGCTTGGGCGTCGTTTATCAATAATCGCTAAATCTGAATCATTAAGTCGTTTTGCTATAGCACGAGCACGAACCACGCCACCTACATCAGGCGACACAATCATGGGATGATCTAGCTTTTCAAACAATCCATATTGTTCTAGGGCAGTGATACTGGCATAAATATTGTCCACCGGCATGTAAAAAAAGCCTTGAATTTGATCTGCATGAAGATCAACAGTAATAAGACGCGAAAAACCCACTTTTTGCATCATGTCAGCAATCACTTTTGCACTAATGGGCACTCGAGAAGAGCGTACACGACGATCCTGACGGGCATAGCCAAAATAAGGCACAACCGCAGTGATACTTTTGGCTGATGCTCGACGAAAAGCATCTGCCATAAAGAGTAATTCCATTACATTTTCATTAACTGGATATCCTGTGGATTGAATGAGATAAATATCACGTCCACGCACATTTTCTTGTATCTCGATACGAATTTCGCCATCGCTAAAACGAGTAACCAAGGCATGTCCGATAGTAGTATTTAGTGCTTTGGCGACGTTAGTCCCTAAATCCGGATTAGCGCTACCGTGGAAAATACGAATATCGTTGAAACTCGACACACGAAATTTCCTTCTAAACTAAAAATTTCGGCTGGGGCGCCAGGATTCGAACCTGGGAAGTGCTGGGATCAAAACCCAGTGCCTTACCGCTTGGCGACGCCCCAATTCACTCATTAGTTGGACAAACAAGCATACTAGCAGTTTGCGGATCGTGTCAAACATAGATCAGAATACCATCTTATTCTTAAAATAAAATAAAGGCTCCAAAAAGAGGTTTAAAGAAAATCTGATTTAAATCTCTCTTAAGCTTACTTACTTAATAACATATATCTACACCACAAACCTCAAAATCGGATATACCACCCCCTTTTAGGGGCTTAGGATGGGCACTTCTTCACATATCTAAATTGAAATAAGATTAGAAACGAGAGGGATAGATATCCGAGTTGTACTCATACGAGTTATTCTGGAATACGTGGGTATGTAACATACCTTGAACGAGCTCTAATAAAGGACCACATAAAAGGACTATACCGGAAAATCCAGAGAAATATTGATACCATGTTGTCAAGCAGTAAGTAATAGCTATTGCCATTTATCTAGATTGCTAGATATCAACAAAAGCACTATCAATAACCTATCTATCATCAAAAATCTGATGTAATCCCTAGTAGTCTGATTGACAGCTTTGTGTTTGATAGGCAACATGGACTGAGAGAACAGACGTAATGTGGTATGTCTCTTAATTCATGAGGCAATAGTTATTAAATATAGGAACAAACGCAATAATAACGTAATAATTCTTTTTCATAATAAACTTTTTCCTCTGTTATACTTTCTATTAACTCCTAAAAATCCTGAATATCAGATAGTGACGCAGGTACCTGCTTTTTTGATGATTTTCATCATCCATTGTGGTTACCTTTTTTCCCAAGCATGAATATTTTCGATTAAGAAGATAATATCTGGGAAAGTAAGTTTACGTTTTCTCAACTATGTACTAAAATGTATCGCACAAAGACGACTAAGCATCAGCATCACTGATGCTAACAACGCACCTTGCGTGTCGTTGTACATGGGGAATGGTAACGTAATTATGTGGTCCCTGTAAATACGAGCTTTCGATAAATGTATATTTTATTACTTGCTGACATTCAACTGATTGCCTTTATATCATTACTACGCGCATGTTACTTGATAAATTACCAGCTCCAAACTCCTTTATAAAGATGCATAGCGAACGATTGCAACAATATATTGTGCAAGAAATTACTGATAATGGTCCTCTTACTTTTGCTCGCTACATGCAGCTCGCTCTTTATGCTCCTGGGCTGGGATACTATAGTGCTGGTGCTCAGAAATGCGGTAAAGCTGGCGATTTTATTACTGCTCCAGAAATTTCTCCGCTTTTTTCCAGAGCTGTTATGCAACAATGTCAACAGGTTCTAACGGATTTAGGTAGGGGAGACATTCTTGAATTAGGAGCTGGTTCAGGTGTAATGGCAGTAGACATTTTACGAGGATTGGAACGTCATCAATGCTTACCTGCACACTATTATATTTTAGAAGTCAGTGCCGATTTTCAAGAACGTCAGGCAACCCTTATCAAAAATGAAATTCCTCAATTACTAGATCGCGTTAACTGGTTATCTCGACTACCCAGTTATCCAATTCAAGGAGTGATTATCGGCAACGAAGTTGTTGATGCAATGCCTGTTCATAAATTTAAAATCGAAAATGGTATTAAAGAAATTTATGTTGATTATAAAGCCAACCGATTTATCTGGAAAACCGATGAACCATCATTATCACTAGTTAAGGCTATCAAAAGCCTAGGAATTAATTTTACAGAGGGCTATGAATCAGAAATTAATTTACTGATGAAAGGATGGATCACCTCATTAGCTGATATATTACACACGGGCCTCATTTTACTAATAGATTATGGCTTTCCGCGATTTGAATATTATCACCCGGATAGAAACCAGGGAACGGTCACCTGCCACTATCGACATTATAGTCATTTTGATCCACTTATTTTAGTGGGTATACAGGATATTACAGCACATGTAGATTTTACCGCTCTTGCTGAAGCGGCCTTACCGTCCTTAATGATTGCTGGTTTTACCCACCAAGCAGCATTTTTATTAAATTGCGGTATCACTTCCTTTATACCTACTTACGAAGACATTGTCCTGCACTATGAAATTACGCAACAGATTAAAAAACTAACGCTACCTAGTGAGATGGGTGAATTATTTAAAGCTATTGCGTTGACAAAAAATTATCAACAACCCTTGTTAGGGTTTACTCATTTAAATCAAACAAATCGTTTAGGATGTCTTATTTGGTAACTTTACACTTTTTATACCAGGAAACGCTCTAATTTAGCATCAAAATAAGCGTCATTATTCTATCTTTAAAAATCAATGATCGTACGTATTTTAAAAACCGAGATATTGTTTTACACTTTAGCTATATTAATAACTAATCCTAGTCCAACCTTGTTAAAAAATTTACCAAAAATTGAATTGTTATTTTATTTTATAGAATTGGTAACCATATTTTCGTGTTTATTTTGCATTGAAATGAAATATGACTTTTAAAAAGCATACTGCTTCTATTAACTGATTTCGATCATGTGTTTTTAGAACAAGATAATAATAAGACTTCAATTTACAAATATTTTCAAAGTGTCACATAAAATATACAGATTGGTTGGTAGCACTGGTCTTATAAAGAATTAGCATGAGATTAATGTATGAATTTTTTCAAGACGCAATTTTTCTAGCGCTTCTGCAAATGCCCTCCCTTTTAGGGCTTTTTTTTGTAGAGACTTAATATCCACCGATCTAATTGCCTCAATAATGTGCCTAATTCTTGTATTATGATAGGGTGTAACCGTCGAGTCAATTGAATGGCAAATAAAAAGAAATTTCTTAAAGCGTTGATTTCGACGTAAGGCATCTGTTTTTATGATGAAATGCAACAACTCACTTTCGTTCATTTTATTACTCTTGGCATAATATGATCGAAAGCGGGCGGTTAAAAGTGCTAGTTCCGTATATTCATTTGGAAAATGATATCTTTGAGTTAGTGATTGAATGGTCTCAGATGAGAGATTATGAAATAAGGTAGCAAAACGAATCACACTAGATGAAGTTTTATTCGTGATAAGGGCTAAAGCGGAAATTCCTTTTTTATTCAGGTAAACTTCAGGAAATAAAGCAGAAAGCGCATCACAATCATCTAATACTTCAAAAAAACGAGCTGGTTTTTTATTATCGAATGCACGCACCAACTCTCGCCACACCCGTTCCGGAAGTAAAGCATCTACCTCGCCGTTTTGCACCATTTTTTTCATTAGTGTTAGCGTATCGGGATGTATAGAAAATTCTGGAAACTTAGTTGCTAAACGGGCTACTCGCAAAATTCGGACAGGGTCCTCCTGAAAAGCAGCAGAAACGTGATGCATGATTTTATTTTTAAGATCTTGTTGTCCGCCATAAGGATCGATGAGTTTTCCTTCTGATGTTTCAGCTATCGCATTGATAGTCAGATCTCTTCGTTTAAGATCATCTTCCAATGCTACATTCGGTGTTGCATGAAAAGTAAATCCTTTATATCCTTTTGCGATTTTTCGTTCTGTACGCGCAAGTGCGTATTCTTCATGAGTTTCTGGATGTAAAAAAATGGGAAATTCTTTACCTACAGGTTTAAATCCTTTGGAAATCATCATGTTAGGAGTTGCTCCCACTACCACCCAATCTCTTTCATTCACAGGTAATCCCAATAATTTGTCTCGAACAGCACCACCTACCAAATAAACTTTCAAGTATATTACCCTTTACTATTGGAATTTAATTATCTTAACATGCACTCGTAGATTTGATAAGTATACCGTATTCAACCCACGATAAAGGTGTAGTGATTATAATCAGATTACATAAATACTTACCACAACATAGGCTGTCAAAAATTGTCGGCTGGCTGGCTGATCGTCAATGGGGATTGTTGACTCGATGGACAATCAAATTTTTTGTTTGCTATTATCGTGTGAATATGAAAGAGGCTGAACATCCTAATATCCGCTATTATCGTTCTTTCAATACTTTTTTTACTCGCTATTTAAGAACGAACTTACGTCCTCTCGCGACAGCCTCTAATGCAATTACTGCCCCTGCCGACGGAATAATTGGAGAAGTAGGGAAATTAACTGGAACTCAAATGATTCAGGCAAAAAATCATTTTTATACAGTTTTAGATTTGTTAGGGGGAGATGAAAATCAGGCATTATTATTTCAAGATGGCCATTTTTTCACAACTTACTTAGCTCCGAGAAATTATCACCATATTCATATGCCCATTGATGGTCAATTACAGACAATGATTCACATACCTGGTCGTTTATTTTCCGTCGACCCTATTTCTGTTCAAACCGTTCCACAGTTATTTGCTCGCAATGAGCGGGTTGTCTGTTTGTTTGAAACAAAAACAGGCCTCATGGCGATAGTGATGGTGGGCGCTATGCTAGTAGGTAGCATCAGTACAGTTTGGCATGGTACTGTGACTTCCTTTAACCAAAAGGCTATTTCTATTTGGAAATATACTGAAGCAAACATCACGTTAATTCGTGGCGAAGAGCTAGGTCATTTTAAAATGGGTTCAACGGTAATTTTGTTATTTCCCAATCACTCAATTACTTGGGAAAAGCGACAAAAAGCTGGTGATACTCTTTGTTATGGGGAAAAGATTGGAACATTGAATATTGTTATGACACAATAAGAACAGGAACGTCACGAAATCAGAACAACCATCACCGATCGCATCAACTATTCATGAGAGCAGTTAGTCCCTCAGTCCGTGATCATCGTAAGCGATAATGAAACAACGTATGGTTAGTCTATAATACTCTCTGAGATATGGTTCTTCCCCTTCTTCTCTCTCTCTTAATCTTCCACTCCAATCAAGGCTAAAGGATTGCATCTGAGGGATGACAAGTTTAGTTTCTTCTCAAAATAAGAACAAAGAGGAAACCTATCATTTGTCAATGTATCTAAAATTCTGGATTAAATCATACTGCCTATACTACCACTATTTCTTATGATTTCCGATGAGAAACTTCTCACAGACGTTTCATTTTATCTTTCATAAAATTTCAGTCACTGATTGCGAATATTGATACGTAATTCAAATCCATGATAGCATTCGATTTTTAACTGAAACATGAAATAAATTCCTAGTGTTCTATAATTTCGAGATCAATTTCGTGATACCAAAATAAACTTTTTTAAAATGGAATAAGCGAAAATATACAACTAGCATGATACAATAAGTTCCTTTTCTAGGATTTCTGATGAAATGGGTGATTGGCAACTTTTACTGAAAACGGCAATTTCTGATCCGATCAAATTGTGGCGTGAACTTGAACTCGATCCTATAGCGATGTCTCGGATTTCTGGTGACAACGCTTTTCCTCTACGAGTACCACAAGGGTTTATAGCCCGTATGGAGAAAAAAAATCCTCGTGATCCACTATTATTGCAGGTACTACCAACCTTACAAGAATTAATCACTTGCCGAGGTTACTGCCACGATCCGCTCAATGAAAAACGGGTAAATCGGATTGCTGGACTTTTGCATAAATACTACGGACGAGTGCTAATAACGTTAAGTGGCGCATGCGCCGTCCATTGCCGCTATTGCTTTCGTCAATACTTTCCTTATAACAAAAATACCCCTGGGAAAGAAGGATGGAAACGTATTTTTAATTACTTGAAATCAGACACAAGTATTACAGAAATTATTTTGAGCGGAGGAGATCCTTTAATGGTAAAGGATACTGTATTAACAGAATTTGTTGCACAGATTGAAATGATTACTCATATTAAACGATTACGCATTCATACCCGTCTTCCAGTGGTAATCCCTGAACGAATCACTTCTGCATTTATTGATCTATTGCGTAAATCACGTTTTCTATCAACTGTGGTTATTCATTGCAATCATCCAAATGAAATTGATCAATCAGTTATAAACGCATTTGATCCCTTGTGCCAATCAAAGATAACATTATTAAATCAATCAGTTTTGTTAAAAAGTATTAATGATAATGCTGAAACACTCGCTCACTTAAGTGAGCGCTTATTTGAGGCTGGAATTTTACCATACTATTTACATTTTCTAGATCGAGTAAAAGGTGCCTGGCATTTTGAGGTAAGCGAACTTGAAGCAAAAAATTTATTAGCCAATTTAATGAAACGGCTACCGGGTTACTTAGTGCCCAAATTAGTGCGAGAAATTCCAAACACCTTGGCTAAAACTGCTTTTACGTTGTAATCTTCTCAATTTAACTAACCATTTTTTATTTACTTTCATTGTATTAATCAATCAGATCACTAGGCCTGCTTCGTATCGTATCGACGGAAAACCAAAAGATTATGGCGTTTTCTTATATAATAGTTTTGTGTCCCCTTCGTTCATATCCCTAATAGTTAATCGTGGTTGATAATATGCTATCCAAGGAGAGTACCCTGTCTTTCTAGATATACCTTAATAAAAGCGCTATTTTCACTTAAAATCACTATTGCTACATAATATTTTCTGATTCATAATGAGCTCTAATCTTGACGTTACCTGGCTCATCCGCTTTTACATCGATATTGAACTATCAACAATGTGAGAAGGTTTTTGATCTAAATTTTTTGGATATCCAAATAGTCAAGATGCGCTTTGTCAGTAAATTCAGCTAATAGCCGTTGCTTATTGAGTATTGTCTCCTCTAACCCGTATGCACACTCAACTAAGAACCTGGCACCTACTTATATTAAACGAGAAATGTATCATTATTGGTAATTTTTATCCCCAAAAAATGCTCAAAGCAATGTCCAGCTTTCACACAAGTGAAAGCAATTATGTTCATGTGAATACCCAACAGATTTTTGATTTCTCACAGGTAATCACATTATCTGCTAAGAGATGGGAGTACTCGTTTTTACTCAACAATTAAAAGACGACTGTAACACCTGCACTCTCGCCCGCACTGCACATACAAAAGGGATCTGTAGTGTTTAGTCGATGATATGAAACAATTTTACAATTTTATAGAATTATTTGATTGACCTAGATTAACAAGTGAAAGATAATCAAAATGCATTTATTTTATGTACACGATATGCGCCGTACAAGTGTGCCATCCAGAGATATGAATAACAGCCTCCGATATCATTCAGTGATCGATAAGACCATTTTGCAATGGCATGCTTTGCTAGAGATACTCTTTAATAAACCAATAACCAAACGGGAAAATCCAGCAAAAAGGCTGGATAAGCAAATTCCTCTAACACATCTCGAGAAAAAGAAAAGCGTGGGCTTTATGCGCGTTAATCATAGTGGAGAAGTTTGTGCTCAAGCGCTTTATCGAGGACACATGGTTCTATCTAAAAATCCAACTATCCGAGCAATGTTGGCACAGGCAGTAGAAGAAGAAATCGATCATTTGGCCTGGTGCCAGGAACGTGTAAATGAATTAGGTGGACATGTCAGTTATCTAAATGTTTTTTGGTACATAAATGCTTTCTTCATCGGCTTTCTAACAGGATTCGCCGGAGATCATTTAAGTTTAGGTTTTGTAGAAGAAACAGAAAGACAAGTAGAAATACATTTAGCCAACCATTTACGTAAACTTCCACTAACTGACATAAAGAGCCGAAAAATCCTAAAGCAAATACAAAAAGATGAGATAAAACACGGGGAAAAAGCGAAATCTGCTGGTGCAAAATCATTACCTCATCCAGTAAAAAAATTAATGGCTTTCCATGCAAAAGTGATGTCCACACTTGCTTATTGGATCTAAAAAGTTCTTTAAAAGTTGGTATCCTCTTTCTGTTAGCACAGACTCTGGATGAAATTGCACGCCTTCCAACAAATAATCTTTATGACGAATACCCATGATTTCGTTTTCTGGTTCTGTCCATGCAGTAATTTCAAATACGGCAGGAAGTGATTGTAAATCAATTAGTAAAGAATGATAGCGCGTGGCTTTAAATGGATTCTTTAGATAACGGAACATGCCTTTTCCATTGTGATAAATTGGTGATGTTTTTCCATGCATCACTCTTTGTGCAAGAACAATTTCAGCGCCAAATGCTTTGGCAATTGCTTGATGACCTAAACACACCCCTAGTAAGGGAATCTTTCCAGAAAATGTTTTAATGACTTCCATCGTCACTCCAGCTTCTTCTGGACGTCCTGGACCTGGAGAGATAACAATGTTTTTTGGATTTAATATCTGGATATCTGTAATCGAAATTTTATCATTAAAATAAACAGTCACAGAAGAGCCTAATTCTTCGAAATACTGCACCAGATTATAGGTGAAAGAATCATAATTGTCGATTATTAATAGCATATCAGCATCCACACCTGTACCTGCCACGCGACTAACTGAGTCAGAACATACACGCTCTTTTGCTCCTCCTGTAAATCCTTATACTACAAGGTTCTGCTTACTTTTGATGTCATATCCTTAATTTATTTATACTTAGACGAGAGCATGTGCTACTGAGAGACGGTCTTAATTATCAAAATGTAATTGTTGACGGAGAGTTTTAACTTCTTCTTTATAATTCGATGCGTAAAACAATCCTGAACCGACTACAAAAAAGTTCGCACCTGCACAAGAAACTTCCATGATGTTATCAGCTTTAATTCCCCCGTCAATTCCGAGCATTGCTTTACTATGGACTTCATCTAACAACTTCCTCGTGAATGAAATTCTTTCCAAACTATTCGGCATAAAGACTTGCCCTGAAAACCCGGGATTAACGGACATTAATAAAACTAAATTTACTTGTTTCAAAATAAGTGGCGGCAATAACGATACAGATTTATCTGGATTAAACGCTAATCCACTTCGCATACCAGCTTGATGGATTAACTCTATCGTCCCTTCTACATTTTTTACTATTTCAGGATGAAAAGTAATTAAACTTGCTCCAGCCTCAGCAAAAGGTTTTATATAAACATCAGGATTGTCCACCATTAAATGCACATCAATGGGTACCGTAATTTTTGTATGACGAAGCG
Organism: Coxiella endosymbiont of Amblyomma nuttalli; assembly: GCF_018107685.1. Lineage (GTDB taxonomy): Bacteria > Pseudomonadota > Gammaproteobacteria > Coxiellales > Coxiellaceae > Coxiella. The sequence goes on from NZ_CP064834.1 coordinate 945,604, forward strand.
CCTTGCAAACGACTGCACCAAAACTTAAATTAGGAACGAAATGATGGTCCATAACATCGAAATGAATATAATCAACACCAGCATCAATTATTTGTTTTGCTTCTTCCCCTAATCGAGAAAAATCAGCGGACAAAATTGAGGCAGAAATAAATTTTTGTGTAGCTACCATTTTCCTTCCTTCGTCATGCCCAACGGAATACGATGAAGATTCTTACGCCACTTCTCGAGCCTTGTTTCAGATTTATTATGCGTATTCTTTTAAGTTGCTGTGTTTTCTTTGAGTGTTTATTTTGATCATTGCAAATGATAAACCTTTTTTCCATCAATCTATCAGGATGATGCTAATTCAGCAAGCGATGATTTTTCATCTCTAACGTACACTCCCCGACTTCCTAGAAACACTCAAAATGATATGATATAGTGGCAATTACAATGATCTAAAATCCCATAGATTGAGATATCTTAACCATGATAGTGTTCATACTACATCTACTGCAATAAAAGAAAATATTGTGCTTAAACTTATCGTGTATTTGTTTAGTCGACATATGATCGACGGCCTTTACCGTATTTATGACAGTCAGAGTATTAATAGAAATGTGAATGTCACATGTACTTTACTTGGCATGAATTTTATTCCTATAGCCCATTACATTTGCAATACCCCTTATCCCGCCAATATATAGCAGCATGAATTTTACTATTACCTAAATTTTACTATTACCTAGAGCCCTAGCGATATCTTTTTTGAAAGACAAATCCTTGATTTTCTCTCAAATGCACCTCTAAGGCAATACTTCCCATTGGTTTGACCTTACTGCATACCGAAAACATTGGTAACTTCGAATAAAAATTTATTAATAGAGTTTACCTATAAATTATTAAAGACATGATAATTAAACCTTTGATTTAATGGACAACTAATCTGTTTTTTGTTTAACCATTGATGATCCTAATGTACTCGTGATTTATGAAACGATAAAAGGAAAAATCGACTAGTCATGGCGCAACTGTGCATTCGTGTATCAGGGGCGGCGAATTATTCTAATCAATGTTGTTACGCTAATCCCTTGTGCGCTTGTGCGTATTATTCATATCATTTCTATAACCAGTGATTTTCTCGGAAACTTGGTAGTAGGTAAATAAGGTGAAAAACAAGAACTCACTGACTGTGATTATGGATTTACAAACAAGTTGATTAAATACTATGTAAAAAGAATTATAGTTTATTAGAATACCATTATTGTCCTGCAGCCATAAAAATTAGTTTACCAACAAACAAGATATAAGCTATTTAATACACAAAATATGAGCTATTTAATATACAAAAGATTTATAGCTTATTATTGTCATGCACAAACCTCAGAAAAAAGTGATATACTTTAATCAATGAATATACCGGTTGATGTCGGCTGCTCAGATTCAGTTCACCGACTGTATGCCGAAAAGACAGTTCGAAAATTGAAATTAAAATTAGCGACTAAGAATATGCACGATTATCCTTTCTTATTAGCTATTACCCGATCTCATCTCGCACTACAATCAACTGTTACTCAAGCCCATGGTTCTATTTATATAGATTTTCTCAAAGGTGCTGTAGCACACCGAAGATTATTCGGCGGCGGCCGAAGTCAACTCCTTGCACGGGCTATTAAATTGAAATCCAATGCCTATCCGACCGTTTTAGATTTAACAGCTGGTTTAGGACGAGATGCCTTCGTATTAGCGAATTTAGGCTGTGATGTTACTATGCTCGAACGTCATCCCATTATCGCTGCTTTATTAAGAGATGGATTGGAACGTGCACAAAAGGCAAAATGGTTTCAGTTCCTAAAATTCAAATTAATCGAAACAGATGCTCAATGTTACTTATCCACCCTAAAACGATCTTATGACATTATTTATGTAGATCCGATGTATCCTGTAAGAAAGAAATCAGCTTTGGTTAAAAAAGAAATGCGCCTATTGCGAAATATTGTTGGTGCCAACGATGATGCTACAAAATTGTTAAGTCTCGCACTACAAAAGGCCAAACACCGTGTTGTTGTTAAACGTCCCCGATTAGCACCACCACTTGACGGTGTAATACCCAACACGACATATGCAGGTAAAAGCAGTCGATTTGATGTTTACTTTTGTAAATGAGATTGATTGTCAGATTGCTTTTTACTATACCTTTTTACTATACCTTGCTTAACATCTCCTCTTTGGTTAAGCGTTAAAAGAAGAACCACATCCGCAGGTGATTTTTGCATTCGGATTGCGAATAACGAATTGAGCACCACTCACATCTTCTCGATAATCAATTTCTGCGCCGTGAAGATACTGCAGACTTAAAGGATCAACCAACAAGCGGACCAAGCTTATGTGCCCCTGCCTTTCGTTATTTGCACCTTTCTGCTTTTCATCTATTTGCTTCTCAATAATAAGATCGTCGATATTAATGGTTTCCTCAAACGTAAATCCATATTTAAAACCAGAACAACCCCCCCCTGTAATAAATACACGCAAGTTCAGTTTGGGATTATCTTCTTCATCAATAAGCTCCTTAACTTTTCGAGCTGCTGCTTCCGTAAACACTAGAGCTGGTTGAAGAGGAGGTATTTTTTGGACTAACTCAGTCATATGGGGATTATCTAACTATTGAGTATCCACGTCAATTGCAATCACTGCTCAGTAACTGATTATTCTCAGTAATGAGTATTTGCCTATGTAACTCTCCAGCCTTCTTGCTAAAACAAAGAAAAGAGGCTTAGTATGACGGGTACAATCCGTGTGAACTGCGAAGTAGCACGGAACTTCACTTATTCGTTTTTAGGTATCAAAACATGAATGAATAATTCATGTTATACCGCAAAAGATCCATTATGAAGAATGCTTATCACGTGCAATTCTAATCACGCATTCCATTTGGCATGGTGGTTCACTAGGTGTTGATGAAATTAATTTGCTAAATTAATAAAGTATAACTATAAAGTATGAACTATTGGTGTTTGGTGTTGAACACTAATATTTCCCCTTGTATGCGGTCTATCTCCTTTACAGATAAAAACTATTGTTGCTCGTTTGATTTCAAAATGATAACACTACCTTGTACATCATATTTCGCTATATTTATAGCTTTATCATATCTTGAAATTCTATTATTAATCTGATGTCAGTCTGACCGATTAGTATCTAATTAAAAATATCATTTAGAATACAAAAACAGCAATCATTGATCTATTAAATGCAATAAAGATTACTAAACTAAACTCGGTCAAACGCTGCATCAAATACTTCGCGTCATCGAGAATTTTTACTTTTGACAGAACTATTAATCGCTTATTGCATTACTATAAGTCCATTTAGATGCGTATCACACGGTCTATGAAAGATTTTGCTGTTTCCAAAAGAAACACAACTGCTTTTAACTGTTGCTAATCAGCTCGAAAACCGACTGATTTAAACCATTGTCATTTCACAATTGATTTAAACATAATTTTTTGCACGCCATCATTTAGCTCTGGAATACACTTAACCTACTGACGTGACTGACATTTTATTTTCACATACTACTATTACGCCATCAAACTATTATTTCTCGCTTATACCGCATTAAAAGGACTACATTACTTTTAACATCCCAATTATACAAATTCGCAAGTGCACCCAATATTCTTACTCTAAATTAGATGAGTATAAGTTTTTCAGTTTTCAGATTGAGACACAACCCATTCAACTTATCACAATATCGAAAGATTATTTCTACTAATCTAATAATGATAATGGTTAGTTTATATCTATGTTTGACCACGATTAAGTTTATCTAATAATAAATCTTTTCGTTTCCATATCAAATTTAACCATTGTTGTAAATAACGGCGAAATTTTCTATCTTCATAATAATTACCAATGAGATCAGCAGTGATGGGAAGCAATTCATAATATATGGTTATGTTAGCACCATTACTACTAAAGTATTTCCAAAATGACATGGGTGTTGAATAATGAATAGTGACATTTAAAATCCCTCTTAATTCATTTTGTAATTCATTAATAACCACAGCTATGTTGCCAGCTTTAGGTTTTAATAAATATAGAAAAGGTGATTGTTGTCGTTTATGTTTCTCAGTAGTGAAGCGAGTTCCCTCCACAAAATTCATAATAGTTGTTGGAAATTCTTTAAATTGTTTGCAGATTATTTTTGTGGTTTCAATATCTTTTCCTGTTAATGTAGAGCGTTTACGAATATCTTTTTGATAACGGCGATGTAAGAAAGGATAACCTAATATCCAGCAACTAAGCCCAAGTATAGGCAATTCCCACAATAATTCTTTTTTCATAAAAAATTTAATTAAAGGTGTTTTTTGGTTAAATACGTAACCTAATACTAATACATCGAGCCAAGTTTGGTGATTACTGATTAATAAATACCAATAACGAGGATTAAGATTTCCTTCTCCTTCAATTTTCCATTGATGTCGGCGAAAATATAATATACTATTAGAAACGTTAGTCCACATAATCGCTATATACAGAGCTATTTTCATTAGTGTTCGATACCCTGATTTAGCAGGAATTAATCGCGCAAGACCACCAAAGATAATAACGGCTAACGCTAACAGGATCGATGGAATCATGTAGAGCGAGATAATAACAGTCGCGAATAATGTATTAAAGAAGAAACGCATTTATAACTCCTTATTCCTTATACTTTAGGTTATTCTGAAAACTCATTTCTTTTTCGATGCATCTTTTAAATTGCTTGTTGTTATAAACCACTAATCTTTTGATTTGATTTTGAATGTAATCACACATTCTGTTGATCATTTAATTGACAATTTGCATAGGTGCTTAAAATTTTACTCCACTTCCTCTCTGTTGATTGATAAGCAGAAAGATTGTATTCTAAAATGTCGGGAGGTGTCACTCTCTTATTTAGAGATATAAGTGTTTAGAGATACAAATGGAGATTACAAATTACACTATACCAAAATTGATATTTTCCGTTGCACTATGAGCTAGCTCATCACGCTTTAGCGGCCGGAGAAATTGCATAGCGGTTTTTCTCAGTAGTTTTCTGCACAAACTATTTAAAGTAGGTAGCATTGCACAGGGTCATTTATGTCAACTTTATTTGAGTTTTAAAGACCATAAAATAAGAGAAGCTAAATTTCAAACATATGGTTCACCCATGATAATGGCAGCGTGTGAGTATATTTGTCGTTGGGGAGAAGGTAAAATGCTTGAAGAGGCAAAGCAATTGAATGCTGATCAAATAAAGAATGTTTTGAATTTGTCCTCCTTTGAATTTCATGTAGCTATTTTAATTGAACAATTGTGGAGAAAAACGATTTTTAAAGAAACATAATGTTTTCGTGTAAAGAATCAAACTTACTGATTATACTGATTTTATTCAAATTATAGTGTAGCTAGATTTAGAATGTTGGTTGGTGAAAGTATGCTCGTTAGTTAACTTTCTTTTTTCTGTAATTTTTTTATATACAACATATGATGTCGAATAGAGGATCGCCTTATAGCCTTATAGAAAGACAAATCAAAAGTGCGTTACTAAGCAAAATAACTATGATGGACGTATTCAGCGATTATCATCTTCTCGTAAACTTTCATTATTCCCTGCTTTTACTATGAAAGTGAAGAATGCGGTATTTTCAAGTCTAATAAAAGTAGTACAATACCCTACTATTTATTGATGATGAGAGGCTACGGATAAGATCTCAGAGGAATCTTAGGGTTCGTTATCATAGCGCGCAACGAGAAGAGAATTCGGTTCTTTGTAGAGTATAGAGCAATAAGCGTGGATATTCTTAGCTGTTGTATTGCGGTACTGATAAGAATTACAAAATTTTCCCTATCGGGTGAGATTAAGCATTGCTCCACTATTTTTGAAAAGTTGTTTACATAATTTCACTGAACAAATTTGAAATAGCAAATATGTTAGAACCGGTGATGATTGTGTTAATAATGAATGTGAAAAACGAATTAACCTTATACTAATACGATTTTTCTTATCTGGATAACTATTTGATCTCGCATATATACATAAAAGTACTCATTTTTTGATGGCTCTACTGTTTAGTATCATTTTTAGCATCATTCGTACTGTTTTTACGATTCTTGTCACAGCTATTTGGCAACGGATAATTTGTATTACTTTATGATAAGAATATTACTGGCTCTTTTATTTATTAAACAATGTACATCTGGTTTCTTGATAGATCGAAATGAAAAAAGTAGCGTTGACCATTGGTTTATTATCATCTTAGTGATAACTAGAGAATTATGATTCAGATGCTGTTTACGTTCTGAAATAGATATTCCTGGATAGTAGAGATGTGACTTCTTATGGGTTGATGCTATTATTCTTATTATTCTTTGTAAAAGATTTTCCACTGGACCGGACTACTTTTTCTCACGAGGAACAGAATTATGTTTTATGAATTGAGATTATAGTATTGACACGAACGATAAAAACAGTTGGAGTTTCTTTGTCAGACATACTTTTTCACGAATTTATTTTTTCCTTAATAGATGCTATTATCGGTGTACTAATTGTGGAATGGCTTTCAAATAGATTAAGCAAATACGAAATGCGTATGATTATAGATTCGATTATCGCCCTAATTTTGTTCATTGTTGATTAATTATCTCATTTATCTTTTTCCATATTGTTTGCTATCTTTCCGGAATTTAGGTTGTTATTATGTTACTATCCATCGTGTTCAAATAGGTACGGTGAAATTGGTAGCTTCTATACTAATTATAGTGAGAGCGATTTACTCAAATTTTTTATTTGTTTTTATTTGATTGTCTAAATAGAGTTTTGCTGGTCATAAAATGTTATTAATCAAGTGTCAGCTCTCTATTTAAATTGTGGACTAGTATTTGATGATTGTGTTGTTAGTTTTTTATTGAAGTTGATGATCGCTTATTCAGCTAAAGAAATGTTCTGTATGTCTCACAAAAAAAGACAAGGATCGAAATGCAAGGATCGAAATGAAAGAATCAATGACCAGTCTCGAAAATTCTTTGCATTTACAACCCCATGAGAGATTAGATTCATGGTGCGCATGGTTGGTTTGTTTATCAGCATCTCTTTTTTTCTTTTATGAATTTATACAGATGAATATGTTTGATTCGATTAGCACACAATTGATGCAAACTTTTCATATCAAAGCAACAGAATTGGGACAATTATCTTGTTTTTATTTCGTTTCTAACGTTATTTTTCTATTTCCTGCAGGAATATTACTCGATTGCTATTCAACGCGAAAAATTATTTTATTTTCGTTAGGTATTTGCATTCTAGGTATATTTTTATTTGCTTTAACGAAATCTGTGTTTTGGGCTTCTATGTTCCGGTTTTTAATCGGTGTTGGTGGTGCGTTTTGCTTTCTAAGTGTAATACGATTAGCAACTCGTTGGTTTTCATCTACTCAATTGGCATTGGTAACGGGTATTATCATAACTATGGCTATGCTGGGTGGGATGATTGCACAAACGCCATTAGCTTTATTAGTGAAAGCGATGAATTGGCGAAAAGCGCTATTAATTGATGCTGTCCTCGGTATTTTAATTTTTGCTATCATCGCCAGTATTGTGAAAGATTTTCCGTTGAGTTATTGCGAACGTTACCAACTAGAACGACAAGAGATGGATGAAATCGGATACTGGAAGAGTATGAAATTAGCTTTTTTAAAGTTACAAAATTGGTTAGGAGGCATATATACGTGCTTAATGAATTTAGCCCTGAGTTTATTAGGGGGTATTTGGGGTATTTTATACTTGATAGATGCACACAAAATTGCGAGACTTGATGCAACTTATGTAATTAGCATGTTATTTTTAGGGACGATGATTGGTAGCCCAGCGGTTGGTTTTTTTTCAGATAAAATCAGTTTACGTCGTTTACCGATGCTAATAGGTGCTATCTTATCGCTAATGTTGGTTTTGGTAATAATATATGAGCCGCATTTATCCTTTGCTACTTTGTTATTTTTATTCTTTTCTATTGGACTAACGACAAGCACTCAGGCGATTAGTTACCCAATGGTGGCGGAAAGCAGTATGCCTGTAATTACAGCAACGTCTGTCAGCATAGTTAATATTACCACGATAGGAGGGCAAGCTATTTTCCAACCTCTTTTTGGAAGACTGATGGATTTACAAATACTTTACTGTCATCATCTTCCCATAAATTATGGAGTCTCTGATTTTCAACGGGCGATGTTGATTTTACCTATTGGGTTTTTGGTTGCATTTATTGCTGCATTTTGCTTACGAGAAACCCATTGTCGATTCCATGATTGACAGAAAAAATTATGTCATATCTAAAAAAATTCAGTATAAAAATGTTTATTTTACAATGTGTTTATTGACTGTCGATATTACTATCAATAATTATTAATTATTGTAAAATCCCTTAGTGGTTTATTTAGAATGAGTAACGACACTATATTCCGTTTTGGATTTGATCGGTTTTGTCGTCAAGTTAACTAATCTCCCCTTTTTATACGAAGGGGAGATGCTGTAATGTTAATTATAAAAATAAGATGAGATTCAATTTTACTTGTATTTATCTAACTACTTGAATTTTTAACATTTTCGTGTTAGAATGGCTAATTGATTATTCATGTCAAGATAACCAAAGAAAATATACATAGGATTTATATTGTTTACAAGATCTTATTAACGGTTTTAAGTATTTCGATAAGCATTTTTATTCTTTCTTCCTAAAAGGCAAAGATCATAGTTAATATTTTATTTTTCCTTTCTTGGCTAAATACTATTCAACACTAGCCCTAAGGCATTTAAAGAATAATATTTATAAAGTATATCTATGGCAAATTTTATGAATGGTACACCTAAATAATATGACGAAAAATTAATATAAATCGAAATAATAGGAAAATCCGTGATGCCAAAGGCGATGATGGTGATTTAGAAATTTTAAGAAAGGTCAAAAACACAGAAATCCAATACAGTACCTAATGCAAATAAAGCGAAATCATAAACATGTTCCAGGTTATCACTATACTCAAGAAACGCATTTAAATTGGAATACTATTTAAAATCGGAACATCAGTGCAGTAATTATCTTGCTATAAGTTAAGCATTTGCTAATAAAAGAAATCCTATAGAGAATATCGTCGATAAAACTGTGATACTAGCTATTATGATTCATAATATATGATTAATAACAAAGGTAGTTGTTTAAAAGGCAAGTAAGTACTAAAGTTCAAGTATTTTTTTCGTGACTATACCTGTCAAAAAACCAACAGTAACTATCCAGAAAATTGATGTATCAAAATAGATACCTTACTGAAACGGAAGAACAAATATTAGTTAAACAATGATTATCGATAGAAAAATTATATCAGTATTTTCAACTTAGCGTAGTGAGGCATGAGCCATTTGGCACCGTATTTGTCGAATTTTACTTGTAGACGGGCGTATTCACTTTGGCCTTCGTAATTAGTGATAACACCTAGTCCGAATTTTTTATGATTAACGCGCTGACCAACATAAAGTTTAGTGTCCTCGAAAAAACGAGATGAAGAAGTTGTTTGGTAAACTTGTGTTACATTTGGAGTAGTTGGAGCAGGACGCACCGTATTGATTAGTTCAGCAGGAATTTCGCTTAAAAAGCGTGAGGGTTTATTAACTTTTTCTAATCCGTGTAAATGACGGTATGCAGCATGGGTTAAAATCAATTCTTCTCTTGCCCGCGTTATGCCTACGTAACATAATCGACGTTCCTCTTCAATTCCATCTTCAGTTTCAATTGACATGCGATGAGGAAATAAATCTTCTTCCAGACCACTAATAATAAGTAATGGAAATTCTAGGCCTTTTGCTGCATGTAGTGTCATTAAATTGACGCAATTGTTGTGGGAATTTTTTGCCTGTGCTTCATCTGATTCCAGTGTAACATGAGAAAGAAAAGCATTTAAAGGTGGTAAATCTATGTTTTCATCTGGAGTGAATTGTGACGTGGCGCTAACTAATTCTTCTAAATTTTCAATCTGAGCAAGACCTTTTTCGCTTCTATCTTTTTTATATAATGCTAATAAACCGCTTTGAGTTAATACAATTTCCGTTTGTTTGCTTAGAGGAAGATTTTTTGTTTTTTTATGCAGTGTTTCAATTAAATGTAAGAAATGTTGTAAGGCATGCAATGCGCGAGGATGCAAGGCTTGATTATCAACTAAATAAAGGGTAGCTTGCCAAAACGAAATATTTTCGTCGCGAGCAATTGTATGTAAGCTAGTAAGAGTTGCATTACCAATGCCGCGTGTTGGCGTATTGACAATACGTTCAAAAGCTGCATCATCATGACGATCTGCCAGTAGACGTAAATAACAAAGCGCATCTTTAATCTCAGCACGCTCAAAAAATTTTGGCCCACCATAAATGCGATAAGGAATTTGACGATCAATCAGTCCTTCTTCAAATAAACGTGACTGTACATTAGAACGATAAAGAACACCAATCTCACTGTAGCGCCGACCTTGGTAAATCCATTTTTCAATACAAGACATGATATAAAACATTTCATCGCGCTCATTAAAGGCGGTATACAAAGTAATTTGTTTTCCGATATGACCACGAGTCCACAATTTTTTCCTAAGACGAATGCTGTTATTCTTAATAATAGCATTCGCTGCATCCAGAATAGTTTGTGTGGAGCGATAATTTTGTTCTAAACGAATAGTTTTAACATCTTTAAAATCGATAGAAAATCGATGAATATTTTCAACTTTCGCCCCACGCCAGCTATAAATGGATTGATCATCGTCACCTACAACCATCACGTTAGCATTATTGCCAACTAGTAATTGTAACCAGATATATTGAATAGTGTTGGTATCTTGAAACTCATCGACTAATATGTGTTGAAATTTTTGTTGATAATACTTCCGAATTGCAGGGGTATTGCGTAGCAATTCGAACGAGCGCAGCATGAGTTCTGAAAAATCAACCAATCCATTAGAGTGACAAAGGCCTTCATATACCTGATAAACTTTGATTAGTGCTTCTGTAAGGTACTTGCCATCTGCATCAATTTCTTGATTAGAACGTAATCCTTCTTCTTTTTGCTTGTTGATAAACCATTGTGTTTGTTTAGGAGGCCATTGAGATTCCTCTAAATTGAGACTTTGTTGTATACGGCGAACCAAACGATATTGATCACTGGTGTCTAAAATTCGGAAAGCTTGTGGTAAATCTGCTTCTTTCCAATGCGTGCGGAGTAAACGATGGGCTAATTGATGGAAAGTACCTACCCACATGGTAGCGATAGAAATACCCAATGTGGCTTCAATGCGTCTACGCATCTCATAAGCCGCTTTGTTTGTAAACGTAGCAGCGAGAATATTATGCGGCAAAACTCTTTTTTGCTGAATAATCCAGGCTATACGACATGTTAAAACTCGTGTTTTCCCACTCCCTGCTCCCGCTAATATACGTATATGCCTAAAGAGTGAAGTAACTGCTTCTTTTTGTGGTTGATTAAGCGACTTTAAAAAACCTAATTGTACCATACGATTATTATACCATACTCAAAGCAAGAAAATAATTCATACTTCATTAATCATTTTGTGAACACCATCCTTGATTTAAGGATGCTTTGATACTATTGATGTGAAGATATAGTTATTACCTTGTTTACTCTGATTTATAAATCAGTTTATTATTATATAAGAAGCTTTTACGATTTTGATGATTTCAAAAGATTTCTAGATAGCTAATATTTCTCATAATATGTAAATTATATATCAACGTATCTGCTAATTTTTAATCTTTTTTGGTGAGATAATAGTGCTCTCTTGTAAAGAGAGCGTATAATTATTCGTAGGCCATTGATATGAAAATAAATATCAGACAGATATCGTTTTTTTATTCTTATGAGCTTTCCACCTAATATTCATTGTACTCTAAATTACACTATATTATTCCCATGTCGAAGATTATTCCCATGTCGAAGCATTTTCTGCTTTTAAAAATATAATGAACTCGGATAGATCTAAAAATAACCAAAGATTTTAATAAAATAAGCAGGTTTCTTAATTTCCTTAATTTTGTGGCTTTTTTATCATTAACACCGTGCTATATTTTCATTATTACTATTGAGAATATCATAATCTCAGTAAAACCTATTAATGAATCATCTTGATATAAATTTTTAATTAAGTAGTACAAGGTTTGCAGAACTGTCTAATTGAAGTAGAAATGCTTGTTAATAAAGTTGTAACATTTTTCTGTAGATGGATTATTTTCATTTATGAAAAACTAACTGTTGGTAATTAGGTCACTATAGATTTGTATAAGTAAGGAACATAAAAAACGACAATATAAAAATCGCTAGTAGATAAAGTGAATATTGTTGCTAAACGGTGGTAAAACATGTCCTAACTTGATTATTATATCAATATTATATCAATTAATTGACTGCCATTGTCTTAATCCACTTTTTTTCTGATATGATATCCTCTTTGTCTGATATGATATTCTAATATCTAAATTTTTTAAAGTGCTTTAAAATTTAATGGTCGGCATTAAGAATAGCCTTGAAATTATTATAATAAGTTAATTTTCTAATCTTAAAATTACTATTTTTTATCAGTATTAATAAAATTATTAAAAAACAGAATAGATTATTTTTATCATCTTTGTAAATTACACTACTATTTTCATGATATAAAATTATTAATTAACACGCTCACAATTAACGGATCTGCCACAGCCAAATTAGTGGATAGTCACTTTTCCTTTATGTAATCTTTCCAAGTTACCATACTGGATGGTAAGTGATTAATGTAATATGCTGTTATAACAACGAACTACAATTCGGAATATCTTCATTATCTCTTTAACATAAATGATTTTGTTATTTATTAGATTGGCGTTTGGTGGAGTGCAGTATAATTTTTTTAAAAATTTTAAAAATAAAGCTGGTAATTTTTTCTTTTTCTGACATTGTTGAAATAAATATTTCGAGTTGAGAATTGGCCAAAATGAGGCAACTGACTGATACTGAATATTAATTGAATTTTTTGTTTCATGAGATATGAGCACACTTACTACTCACTAAAAATAGGTATGCACCGGCATTATTTTATAATGTAGTAATTAGATTTCATAAAGATTTAGTGTGATGTATTACTCTAATGAGTGTGGTGACTGTTTATTTACCATCTACCATCTTCGCAGTTAAGTTTATCTCTAATCAAGGATAAACTTAACTGCGAAGATGGTAACCTTTTGGTTTTTGCCTTAATTTGACTAATAATATGTCCAGTAATTGACACGCCGAGACAAACTAGAGATGATGACACGATGTCAGATTCTATTATACATAAAGCACGTTTGTTTACTGGCGATACACCGACGGGTCGTCTACATTTAGGGCATTGGGTGGGATCTGTGGAGAACCGGATCTCACTTCAAAGTGAATATGAATGCTATTTTTTGATAGCCAATACACATGCATTTACGACTCGTATGAGTCAACCTAGCATGGTTCGACAAAGTACATTGGACATTGTATTAGACTATTTAGCGGTCGGTATTGATCCGAAAAGGAGCACAATTTTTATTGAAACTGATGTACCCGCGATTTTTGAATTGACGGCTTTTTTTAGCATGTTAATCCGATTCCCTCGACTGATGCGAAATCCAACCATTAAAGATGAAATTCGAGATAAAGCATTAGGGGATAATTATTCGATGGGGTTTTTATTATATCCAATTATGCAAGTAGCGGATATTTTATCCGTACGTGCTGAAGTTGTACCAGTAGGTGAAGACCAAATACCGCATTTGGAGCTCACTCGTGAGGTAGCTCGCCGTTTTAGTCAAGTATATTGCGGTGTTGATCCAGATACGGAGGATAAGGATTATGTTAGAGCAGGAGGATTGTTTCCTATACCAGCAATAAGAGTGGGTCGTATAAAACGTTTAGTAGGTACGGGTGGACTTGGTAAGAATGGTCAATTATTAAAGATGAGTAAGTCGTTAAATAATGCGATTTTTTTAAGTGATTCTCCTGATACTGTGCAAAAAAAAATAATGAATATGTATACGGATCCTAATCGTCTACGTGCTAGTGACCCGGGAATGATTGAAAATAATCCTTTATGGATTTTTCATGAAACATTTAATTCTAATAAGGGTTGGATAGAGGAAGCTAAACAACGTTATCGCGAAGGTAAAATTGGTGATGTAGAATGTAAAAAACAATTAGTGGATGTGTTGTTAGAATTTCTTAAACCCATACAAAAGAGACGTATTGAGTACGAAAAAGATCGTACGGAATTTAAAAAGATTTTGCAAGAAGGATCTGATCGTGTAAACAAAATTGTTGAAGAGACTTTATTCCTGGTAAAAGAAGCAGTAAAGCAGAATTATTCCTAGCTTTAACACATTCTTAATACTCTCAATTATTTTAATTAAAAGTAACTATTAATGAATAACAATGCATGATAATGCCAAAAAAAAATTGCTCGCATTCATGAAAGGCTTAGTGCTTATTAGTTAAATGCAGGGGAGATATGGGATACTTTACATACATAATTTAAATCCACATATTATTGGAGCAATAAGCATAAAATGGGAAAATCCATAAAATCACTGACGAAATACATTTTCTCAAGAGCAACACAATCAAGAGATCCGTTATCTTAGGTCTTGGTAAGATCACACTTTGTAAGATTCAGATATAAATTAGATATAAACCTTAGGTATTTTGTTTTGTATAGCACAAAGGAGAATGACTTGAGAGTGCTGGAGTTTTTAATTAGAAGATAAATAATTTGATGCTCACTTATCACTAACATTGTGCCAACAGTATGTCAAAACAAGTAATTACTAAAATTCATTATATCAAGCTTTTTGAAGAGAATAAGGGACGCATTAATAAACACCATATAGGATAACATCATATATGGAGGACTTAATAAGTCTATAGTCATTGTGCACCAATATTACCTTATGACTATTATTTATGTCGCGCTTATCCAAAAGCGTCCCTGAAAACCTACGAGAGATCTATAAATAACAACGTGCAGTTGTGAATGTGATTGTGATTCTAACTTCTACTCTCTTTTCCCTTTGCTTATTACACTTGTATCAGAAGCAGCTATAACAAAGTTTGTGTACGAGATACAAGATCCCGGAGATTGATTGTTAATACGCAAAATACTCTAATAGCATGAAACTTTGGATATTTTATCAAATTGAAATGCAGGAACATGTAAGTTTAAAAAACTTTATTTCATATTCTAAGATAGTAAGTAAGCATGGTTTAACAGAAGATTATGTGCTCTCATGCATCATTACATCACAGACTATTCATCCATTATATTAGGCGAATATCTTTTGAGAAAAGAAAATGAAAATATCTGCTAAATAGAAAGAAATTCGAATTTTTGTTGGTCGTTTTCGTTCCACGCAATGTTGTTTCACTTACTGCTTTTTATTTTAATTCTTGCACGTTTCTCTAAACTCTATTCTATATAGTATTTCTCATCACCATGGACACGATTAGAATTATAGGATTAAAACAATTATGGCATATCGCTTACTAGTTAACTGTTTATGAAATTTTTATTAAAAGCACCTAAAGTAACAATTAAAATATATGTGATTTATGGTGATAACGTGAATAAGTTTTCATGTTTGGTAGTATTTGTACTGTCAATAAATACATTGAATATACCTCTCTAAAACTGATTGTTTAGCATTTACTTAATAAACAAAAATAAAAATTCCGCCGAGGTACAGTGATAGGTGTCGTTATTTTTAGTTGATGTGATGTTTGAGTTTATATATAATTCACCAGCTGTACATGAATAGTTGAGATTAATCATTATTATTTAGTCATAATTAATATTTAGTCATAATTATTTGAAAAGATACTGCTTTTTAGGTCTTTGGATACGGTCCAGCTACTTATTTTTGGTAATTAATACTGCTCTAAGGAATACATACTACGCTAAGCAAATTAAATAATCGAAATTTAAGTCTGAGCAAATTTTGTTGACTATCTCAATAAGTGGTTTTCCATCCTGTAAAACCTATAAAAATCGCAAGGATACATACTCCAAGGTTTTTCCAATATTTTTCTGTACGTATAAGGGCTAGAATTTACTTTTAAGTTTTCAATTTTGTGTTGTCTGATTTCTAGCGGATTATACTGCGATGATAGGAGGTTATCAAGTGAGACAACCTTTTTTTCTGATTTTACTTACTCTACAGTCTCCTTTCTCAACTATGAAAAATAGCAAAGAGAAGTAGAATGTAATGATATGTTTTTATTCATATGATCACAGCTTACTCACTGTCACAACTGCGTAGTAAGATTAACTACCCGTATTTAACATTTTTTACTATAGAAAGAAATTATGTACTTCGTATACTAAGATAGTATGAATTTCTTTAACTCAACCAAAGTAGATATAATTGTTCAGAATATAACCTCATTACTGATACTGATAGTACTATTTTCGCTAT
Source organism: Coxiella endosymbiont of Amblyomma nuttalli (assembly GCF_018107685.1). Classification (GTDB taxonomy): domain Bacteria; phylum Pseudomonadota; class Gammaproteobacteria; order Coxiellales; family Coxiellaceae; genus Coxiella. The sequence continues at coordinate 962,119 of NZ_CP064834.1, forward strand.
CTCTAAAATTCTTGCTTTTATGCCGAAGAATATCGTTACTCCTCCCTTTCCAAGAATCATTGGATAAAAACTGAATAGTAGATGTGGTTCTCATATTGCTATTATTTGTATAAGTAGTCATCGCAGTCATCACTGTACTATTCAGTTTTATAGGTAGCTAGAATTACCATCAGTATTTTTCTATAATTATCCTTTTATCCTCTCATGTTTCTTAATTTTTAAAGTTTAAAATATAAATATTTTTAGAGGTAGGTAATATTTAGAGATGACAAAAGCTTCGTTCTAATTTTTACTTATTCACCTATCTTTCTTTATACTAAATGAGTTTCTAAACTTACAAAACGTCTTTATCTTTACAGAATATCTTTAATATCCTTGAAATCTTTATCAAGGCTAGAGAAAATTTTAGACTGTATTCTGCATTAAAATAAATTGACCTTGCTTTACTCTTTAAAAATCTATACAATGCTTGCCCAAATTGTGTATTATGCCGAATTTGGTACGATTGGGGTGTTTTGTGCGTCAAAAGTCGTTTACAGATTCTACGACACACTCTGTGTATCTCGTTACTTACCGATTAATGGGTCTGCAAGCAGTGGCGGCTACCATTATTGCTTTGTGTTGGTGGCTCAAAGGAGCAACCGAGGCGCTGTCCGCTTTTTTAGGAGGCGCAGTTTGTATGTTACCTAACTTCTATTTTGCTCGGCACTTATTCGCTGTTACAGGTTCTCTGGCAATTAAACGGATCATGATCAATTTTTTTTTAGGAGAATTGATTAAGCTGGGACTGAGTGCTATGTTGGTGATACTTGTGGTAATATTCATTCCGGTTGCTATTTTGCCGTTTATCGTCGGGTTCGCAGGAGCGCAGTTTGCGTTTTGGTTTGCACCCTTGTGGATTTTAGGAAGTTAATTGGACAAGATGGAAAGTACGCAGTAGATGTATATGCAGACTAAACTAACACCAAGTGAATATGTTCAACATCATATGTCTCATTGGCAACTGAACCTGCACAATTTTACTCTTACGGATGGTGGATTTTGGACGCTTAACCTCGATACGCTCATTATTTCCGTAATTTTCGGTATTTTATTTTTAGGTCTCTTTTACAGTATTACGTGTGATGCAACTGTTGGGATGCCTGGTAAGTGGCAAAATTTCGTTGAAATGATCGTAGAAGCTGTCGACAACACTGTCAAAGATTCTTTTCATGGTGATCGAAGTTTAGTTGCACCTTTGGCATTGACTATTTTTATTTGGGTTTTTTTAATGAATTTTATGGATCTCGTACCGGTGGATCTTATTCCTCGGCTACTGCATTTTGCCAATATAGAGCATTTTAAAGTAGTACCTACTGCCGATCCCACTTTGACATTTTCAATGTCGATCACGGTTTTTATTTTGGTCATTTTTTACAACTTTAAGATGAAAGGAGCGATTGGTTTCGGTAAGGAAATACTAAATCGGCCGTTTGGTTGGTATCTTATGCCAGTTAATGTCATCTTTAGATTGATTGACGAATGTGTTAAGCCAATTTCATTGGCGTTGCGGCTTTTTGGTAATCTGTTTGCAGGCGAATTAATCTTCATTTTGATTGCACTGTTACCTTGGCTGAGTCAATTTACGTTAGGTGTAGTTTGGACCATATTCCACTTATTAGTGATTACGGTGCAAGCGTTTATTTTTATGATGCTGACGGTTGTTTACTTCAGCCTTGCAGCAGAATCGCATTAATTACCGAAGGGGAGAAAGGCATAATGGTTATCGCTCAGTTAATCGCAAGTGTACAGGGAGCTTCAGCTATCGCAGCAGGTCTGTTTGTCGGCTTAGCTGCCATGGGAACGGCTATTGGTTTTGGCATGCTTGGAGGTAAGTTTTTAGAAGGTGTAGCTCGCCAGCCGGAATTATCAACTATGTTGATGATTCGCATGTTTTTAATGGCTGGTTTAGTGGATGCTTTCGCAGCTATTTCTTTGGTAATGGGCTTAATTTTGATTTTTGCTAAAAATCCGTTTTTGACTGCTGTTATGGATGCTGTAATGAAAGTAGCGGGTCAATGATAATTCCATCGTCTCTCTTTGTAAGAAGCATAAGTAGAAATAAGGTAATTGTGAGTGAATATTAACGCATCACTGATTGTACAAATACTGGTATTTATCGTCTTTATTGGCTTGACGATGAAGTTTATTTGGCCGCCGATTATAAAGATTCTGGAAGTTCGTCGTAAAAATATTGCGGATGGATTGGCAATGGCTGAACAAGGTTATAAAAAACTCAAACTTGCAGAAATTAAATCCAAAGCGATACTCACCGAAGCAAAAGTACAATCAGCACACATTATTGAACAGGCCAATCAACGAGCCAGTCATATTATTGGAGAAGCAAAAAACAAAGCGCAGAAGGAAGGTACGCATTTACTACAACTAGTTAAAAGTGAAATTGAACGAGAATACAACATAACAAGAGCGGAACTACTTAGACAGGTTTCGGATATTGCTGTGATTAGTGCTCAAAAGATTTTACAGCGTGAAATAGACAAGGCAAGCAACGATCGTTTGGTGAATGAGTTAGTGAGTGAAATTTAAATAATGACGTTACAATTAACAGTAGCAAGGCCTTATGCCAGAGCCATATTTACTGATGCTAAAAAAAACCATCGGCTTAAAATGTGGTCTGCAGTGTTTAATGTTTTGTCAAAACTTGTTAAAAATAAACAAATAGCCCAGCTAATCATTAATCCACGAATTTCTAATCAAGAATTCAAGGAATTATTGCTCTATTTAATTCAAACGATCCAAGTTGAAACGAGTTCGTTGAAGGAAGAAATCGATCATTTTCTTCAATTGCTTATTAATGAAAAAAGATTAATGGCTTTACCGGATATTGCTTTCTTATATCATCGATTATTGAATAATTATCGAGGTATTGTTGAAGCCGAAGTTATTTGTGCTTTTCCACTAAATGCTGAATATCGAGGAAAAATTAAAAATAACCTGGAAAAACGATTTAATTCTAAAGTTAAATTAAAGGTAACGATAGATAAATCTCTATTAGGTGGCGCTATTATTCGTTCCGGTAATTGGGTAATGGATGGCTCTATCAAAGGTAAATTGACCCGATTGGCAGAGAGTTTGAGGAGGTAAATGTTTGTCTATGGGTACACAATTACGATCAGCTGAAATTAGTGACATTATTAGATCACGTATCGAAAAATTTGATATTAAACCAGAGGAACGTACTGAGGGAACAATCATCAGTGTTAAAGATGGTATTGTCCGCATTTATGGATTGCGTGATGCCATGTTCGGCGAACTAATTGCATTTCCGGAAAATACCTATGGTTTAGTGTTTAATCTTGAACGTGACTCGATAAGTACGGTAATCATGGGATCTTACGAACATTTAAAAGAAAGGATGACTGTACGCTGTACGGGTCGAATTTTAGAGGTACCCGTGGGCAAAACATTATTAGGCCGGGTGCTCAATGCACTAGGTGAACCAATTGATGGTAAAGGTCCAATTGAAACAAAACTCACCTCACCCGTCGAAAATGTAGCACCAAGCGTGATCACGCGTAAATCTGTTGATACACCGTTGCAATCTGGCATTAAAGCTATTGATGCGATGGTTCCTATCGGTCGTGGACAACGGGAGTTAATCATTGGTGATCGTCAAACAGGAAAAACAGCTATTGCTATTGATATCATTCTTAACCAAAAAAATACTGGTGTTAAATGCATCTACGTTGCCATCGGTCAAAAACAATCCTCAGTAGCTACAATCGTGCGTAAACTAGAGGAGCATGATGCACTGAAGCATACTATTGTTGTCAATGCAAGCGCTGCTGAAGCAGCTGCTTTACAATACCTAGCACCTTATGTGGGATGTGCTATGGGTGAATATTTCCGTGACCGCGGTCAACATGCGTTAATTATTTATGACGACTTAACTAAACAAGCATGGGCATACCGACAAATTTCATTATTACTGCGTCGACCACCAGGTCGCGAGGCCTATCCTGGAGACGTTTTTTATTTGCACTCACGCTTATTGGAACGTGCAGCGCATGTTAATGAACGTTATGTTGAAGAATTTACAAAAGGTGAAATTAAAGGAAAAACAGGTTCATTAACTGCTCTACCTATTATTGAAACGCAAGCAGGGGACGTTTCGGCGTTTATTCCTACCAATGTTATTTCTATTACCGATGGGCAAATTTATTTGGATATTAACTTATTTAATGCTGGTATCCGACCGGCAATCAATGCAGGGTTATCTGTATCACGTGTGGGTGGGGCTGCCCAAACTAAAATTATCAAAAAATTGATTTGTGGTTTACGAATCGCATTGGCGCAGTACCATGAATTGGAAGCCTTTGCTCAATTTGCTTCTGATTTAGATGAAACTACTCGAAAACAACTAGAACATGGGCAAAGAATAATAGAGATTCTAAAACAACCGCAATATCAGACACTAAGTGTGGCTGAAATGGCGATTATTTGGTATGTGGTTAATAATAATTATCTTGGTGAAGTGGAGTTGAAAAAAGTGATGGATTATGAACAGGCATTAATAAGCTTTTTGCATAATCAATGTCAAGATTTATTAGATGAAATTAATAAAAATCTGGATCTTCCAGAGAAAATCGTAAGGGAAATTAAAGCAGCAATAGAGAAATTCAAAAAAATACAGGCGTATTAGTACAGAACAGATATTTGTAAAATAACGGAAAATAGTTTGTGTCAAAAGCAAAAGAAATAAGAACAAAGATCGTGAGCGTAAAAAATATGCAAAAAATTACGCGTGCGATGCAACTGGTTTCAGCAAGTAAAATACGGAAAGCACAAGATCGTATGATAATGTCACGTCCATATGCCAGCAAAATTCGCAAAGTTATTAGTCACGTTGCAGCCAGTCATGCTGAATATCCACATCCTTATTTACAACAGCGTGAAAACATTAGACGTAGAGGTTATATCGTTATTACTACTAATCGAGGCTTATGTGGTGGTTTAAATGTTAATTTATTTCGCACGGTTGTTGCTGATATGAAGCAACGGAAAGCAAATCATATAGATGATTTGTGTATAATTGGACGGAAAGGTGAAGACTTTTTCCGTCATTATGGTAGACCGGTTTTGGCAGTAGTAGATTATCTAGGTGATATGCCGGCAGTACAAGATGTTATTGGTATCGTGAAAGTTATGCTAGATCAATATAACAAAGAAAAAATTGACGCAATTTATATTGCAACAAATAAATTCTGCAATACGATGATTCAAAAACCAATTGTCCGACAGTTATTGCCACTACAAGCTGATCAAAAAAAATCAGAAGAAGGCTATTGGGATTATATTTATGAACCAGATTCGCCTAAAGACTTATTAGAAATATTATTAGTTCGTTACATCGAATCACAGGTTTATCAGGCAGTTATCGAAAATATTGCATGTGAACAAAGCGCGCGAATGATAGCAATGAAAAATGCAACGGAAAATGCTAGCCAATTAATTGATGAGTTACAATTGATTTATAACAAAGCACGTCAAGCCGGCATCACACGAGAAATTTCGGAAATTATTGCGGGTGCTTCTGCAGTAGAATAAAAATGAGGTAGTAAAATGACAACAACCGGAATCATTAATGAAATTATCGGCGCGGTAGTTGACGTCGAGTTTCCCTGTAATGCGGTTCCAAAAATATACGATGCCTTATACGTCAAAGATACTCAGCTTACACTTGAAGTACAGCAGCAATTGGGTGACGGTGTCGTTCGCACCATTGCTATGGGTAGCACGGAAGGTTTAAAACGTGGTATTACGGTGGAAAATACGGAAAAACCGATTGAAATACCTGTTGGAGAAAAAACGTTAGGCCGTATAATGAATGTGTTAGGAGAACCCATCGATGCAGCAGGTCCTATCGATGCCGAAGAAAAATTACCTATTCATCGTTCAGCTCCATCTTTTGTTGAACAATCAGGTATAGCGGAATTATTGGAAACAGGGATTAAAGTCATTGATTTGCTTTGTCCATTTGCAAAGGGTGGTAAAGTGGGTCTTTTTGGTGGTGCAGGCGTGGGGAAAACTGTTAATATGATGGAATTGATTCGTAACATTGCTATTGAACACAGCGGTTATTCCGTATTTGCCGGTGTAGGTGAGCGAACACGGGAGGGAGGCGATTTTTATCATGAAATAAAAGGATCTAATGTATTGGATAAAGTAGTATTAGTTTATGGTCAAATGAATGAGCCACCAGGAAATCGGTGGCGCGTGGGATTAAGTGGCCTTACAATCGCTGAAGCTTTCCGAGATAAAGGCCGAGATATATTGCTATTTATCGATAACATCTTTCGCTATACTCTCGCTGGTGTTGAGGTTTCTGCTCTTTTAGGTCGTATGCCTTCCGCAGTAGGCTACCAGCCTACCTTAGGAGAAGAAATGGGTGCTTTACAGGAACGTATTACTTCAACTAAAACAGGATCTATTACTTCCATTCAAGCGGTGTATGTGCCAGCGGATGATCTAACTGATCCATCTTCTGCAACGATTTTCACACACTTAGACGCTACGGTAGTTTTATCTCGACAAATTGCAGAACGTGGTATTTATCCTGCTATTGATCCTTTAGATTCCACTAGTCGACAACTTGACCCTTTAGTTATCAGCGAAGAACATTATCGTGTTGCACGTGGTGTTCAGGAAACTTTACAACGCTATAAAGAATTAAAGGATATTATTGCCATTTTAGGTATGGATGAATTATCGGAAGAAGATAAGCTGACTGTTCGTCGTGCTCGTAAAATTCAGCGTTTTTTATCTCAACCTTTCTTTGTTGCAGAAGTGTTCACTGGTGTGCCAGGCAAATATGTGTCATTGCAAGATACCATTCGTGGTTTCAAAAGTATCATCAGTGGAGAATATGACGAGCTGCCAGAACAAGCCTTTTATATGGTAGGTTCAATTGAAGAAGTGCTTGAAAAAACAAAATCACTATAATGCATTATAGTTAGTTATGCATTAGCGATTAAGTCATAAGAAACGGTTAGGTGAAAATAGACAGTTATGATTTGACGGTTATGATTATGAAAACTATACGGTTAGAAATCGTTTCAGCGGAAGCTGCCATCTTTAGCGGTGCAGTAAAAAGAGTAAATATTACCGGTGGCGTAGGTGAGCTCGGAATCTATCCGGGTCATCGTCAACTTTTAACTTTTTTAAAGCCAGGACAAATTAGTATTCTACTAGAATGTGGTACGGAAGAGATATTTTATATTTCAGGCGGAATACTTGAAGTACAGCCGGAGATCGTAACGGTTTTATCTGACACCGCCTTACGTGCCGCCGATCTGGATGAAACGGCTGCGTTGATGGCAAAAGAGCAAGCGGAAAGACAATTAGCCGAGCAGAAGTCAAGTATTGAATATTCAAAAGTAATGACGAAGCTAGTCGAAGCTATTGCTCAATTGCGTGCCATCCAGTCGATACGTAAGCGAGGAAAGATTGGAGGATAAAGTGTTATGGTATTGAGGGTTGTTATTCTTGCAGCAGGCAAAGGAGAACGAATGGTTTCAGGTATTTCCAAAATGCTGCACTCTATTGGTGGAATTTCCCTGCTAGAACGAGTGGTCAGAACTACCCAATTGTTAAAAGCTCATACCATTTATGTTGTATATGGTAATGGCGGAAGTTTAGTACGTGAAAAATTGAACCATTTACCTGTGCATTGGGTAAAACAAAATGAGCAGCTTGGTACCGGTCACGCCGTTTTACAAGTGATTCCTTTTTGTAATGATAATGATCAAGTTTTAGTTCTTTATGGTGATGTACCTTTGATTTCCGTTAAGACACTGCAAGCTTTGTTGGATAGCACGCCGTCCAGTGGTTTAGGTTTAGTAATTGCTGAATTACCGGACTCCGTGTCTACTGGATTAGGTCGAATCATACGTAATAAATTTGGAAGCATTATCAGCGTTATCGAACACAAAGATGCTGATAAGCAGCAACTAAAAATTCGCGAAATTCACACCGGTATTATGACAACTTCTTCAACAAATTTAAAAAAATGGCTACCAACAATAGGTAATAATAATCTGCAAAAAGAATATTATTTAACAGATACTGTCGCTGCCGCGGTAGCAGAAGGCTGCCCCGTTGGTAGTGTTATGGCTCACTGTTTTGAGGAAGTACAAGGCGTCAATAATCGTTGGGATCTTGGTAAGTTAGAACGTTATTTTCAACAATCCATGGCAAAAAAATTATCGTTGTCTGGCGCAACAATTATTGATCCTAATCGAATTGATATTCGCGGTGATGATGTACACGTTGGTCATGATGTTATTATCGATATTAATGTTATTCTTGAAGGTACAATCCTTCTTGGTCGGAATGTTCGGATTGGCCCGAATGTTTTATTAAAAAACGTGACTATTGATGAAAATACTGAAATTCTTGCCAATAGTGTCATTGAAAACACTATCATTGGTGCACAATGCAGCGTAGGTCCTTTCGCGCGTATTCGTCCCGGTAGTGTTTTAGAAGAAGGAACCAAAGTTGGTAATTTTGTTGAAATGAAACAATCTACTTTAGGAAAAGGTAGCAAAGCTAATCATTTAACCTATTTAGGCGATGCTACCATCGGTAAAAATGTTAACATTGGTGCTGGCACAATTATCTGCAATTACGATGGTACTAATAAATGGCCCACAAAAATAGAAGATGATGCTTTCATTGGCTCAAATGTCGTTTTGGTAGCTCCTGTTGTCATTGGGGAAAATGCTACTATTGGGGCTGGTTCTATCATTACCCAAAACGTCCTTTCTAATCATCTAACCCTTGCCCGTGAACGTCAACGTACTATCAAGAACTGGCGCCACTCTAAAAAAAAGAAAAAACAAAAGGAAGAATAACTTATCTATCTCTAATATTGTACTGCTAGTAGTATTCTGATATTTCGAGAAATGTAAAGAGATGCGGTTTCAGAAAAGGCGAGTGATTATTACTTTCAAACTCTCCGACAAAATGTTTCTCGCAGAAGGTGTCTCGTGTTATTTGATTTAACAAAATTATGGTATAAAAAAGTGTATATTGGAAAAACCATCAGAAAATTGTGGTTAGTTTTATTAAAGATATGGGTTGTAAATTTCGGCACGGATTCCTAAAAGCCACACTTCATTTCCATTTGTATAAAGTAGGGAGACCGATTTGTATTCCAGTAGAAACTGTTTAGTTTAAAGGCTACTTTTGTGTTAAACTTTGACACTGGTGCGTTAAAATCTGACATTGGAGTGTAAATCATAGATTAAATCGTAAAGTAGAACAGTTGCTTGCCCTCCCTTATCCATTAGCTTTAGAAGCAAAGTGATCTTGCATGCATACCATCTCGCATTATAAGCTAATGTCGCATAACCATCAAGTTGTCATCGTTAATTAGAGAAAGAGATTCTTTATCGTAAAATTTGGGTGGAGGAATATGATCGTCGTCTTCATCTTGTAAAGAATGATATATATGAATTAGAGCAGCATTACTTGTATGTACTGCGCGTTCTTTTACAACTGACCCTATTGTGGAAAACTGAGTTGTTTTAACAAAATATCTTGGGATTCAAATCCAATTGATTAGAGTTTAGAATGATGAATGAATGGTGGTTTTGCCATCACCATAGTTAGTCGAATACAAAAAATTGTTGATTTTTTTATGATGTCTCAGATAATTACGCAAATTCATAAAAAAAACCTCCACAACATTTATTTGATAGGCCCGATGGGTGCCGGAAAAACTAGTGTTAGCAAATCTCTCACTACACTCACCAAAAGTGTTTTTTATGATTCCGATGGTGAAATTGAAAGACAAACAGGCATTGATATTCCATGGATTTTTGAAAAAGAAGGTGAAACGGGATTTCGTGAACGCGAATCAAAAATGATTGAGTCGCTTTGCAAGCTAGACAACATTATTTTATCCACTGGTGGAGGAACTATATTGACTGAAAGTAATCGCCGTTGTTTATCTAAACACGGCATCGTGGTATATTTGATGGTTTCCGTCGAAATTCAATTTAAACGCATTATTCAAAAAAGAGAATCTCGTCCTTTAGTGATCAGATACGATTCTAAAGAAAAATTGAAACAACTAAATAAAGAACGGGAGCCTTTATATCGTTCTATTGCGAATCTTGTTTATTCTACGAATAATCTAAAACCTCAACAATTAGCGACTCAAATTTTGAATGATATTAAAAAAATATATAAGATATCTCTATGAACATAAATTCACCGTCATTTCTACTGTTATTTCTATTAAAAACTGAATCTAGTAAAACAGGCACTTAATTAGAGACTAGTAAACAAGTAAAAATAAAAACCGACTATCATCATCAGAATAGTGAGAAATCAGGAAAATAGCCTTCAATGAGAGTTGAACAACTGACTGTCAACACTAGCGAATCTTTCTACCCAATTTATATCGGTGAAAACCTTTTACAAAACGTAACCTTGTTCCGCCATCATATAAAAGCCCACCAAGTTATGATTGTCACTAATGAAACCATCGCATCGCTTTACCTCAATCCCCTAAAAGCTATTAATCATAATCTTCAGTGTGATATTTTTATTTTACCAGATGGTGAAAAATACAAAAATATCACTCACTGGGAATTTATTTTGAATAAATTGGCTTCATGCAATCATCATCGTGATACTACACTCATTGCTTTGGGAGGTGGTGTTGTAGGAGACATAACGGGGTTTGCAGCAGCTTGTTATCAGCGTGGTGTTGATTTTATTCAAGTGCCAACAACTCTATTAGCACAAGTGGATGCTTCCATCGGTGGTAAAACAGCTGTTAATCTGCTTGAAGGTAAAAACCTTATCGGCGCTTTTCATCAACCCAAAGCGGTGATTATTGATCTTGCTACACTCCGAACATTACCTGACCGCGAATTTAAAGCTGGTGTTGCTGAAATTATTAAAGCCGCTCTCATTCATGATGATAAATTTTTTAATAAATTAGAGGCGAATTTTCTACAGTTGTTACAACGAGACTCTACTTTATTACAAGAAATAATTAAACGCGCTTGCGAAATCAAACGTGATATCATCGCTAATGATGAAAAAGAAATCCGTGGAAAACGTGCTTTGTTAAATTTAGGTCATACATTTGCCCATGCGATTGAGCGTTTATTAGGTTATGATAATTGGTTACATGGTGAAGCAGTTGCCATGGGACTGATGTTGGCAGTGAAATTTTCACATCAACAAGGCCTTCTCGATAGCACCGTAGTAAAACGTATTCATCACCTCCTCGAACAAATATTCATACCCACAAAGTTTCCTAAAGCAATTGAGCATCGTGCTTTATTATCGGCAATGTATATGGATAAAAAAGTTTTGAATGGACGTTTGCATCTCATTCTATTAAAGCGCATCGGTAAAGCAGTGATTTCTGATCAGGTTACCTATAAGCAATTAAAATTATTTTTTGAGCAAATGAATAAAAATCTTTATAATAAAAAACTAGACTAGAGACATCTATTACTTCCATAAAAAAGCAACAAGCTACCATTTAGCTACTATATACATCGTCATGCCTCACATTCTTCATACTCCCTTGGTAAGTGATCATGAAGATGAGCTTTAAAAGCATTTACTTTAAAAGTATTATACTATGCATATCAAAGACAAATTGGATCTCTATTCCTTTATCAAAAGCACATTCTTTTTTGATAGACACACTGAATTAAACCTATTTCTCTCGTGTTATCAGCACTTATTTTTTTATACTTGTATTTACTTGTATCATAAAAATAAACACAGATCTTATCTCTTACTCTATTGCTCTGTTTCTTGTTTCTGTGTTTATATACTTGAAAACGATATATAGAAACAGCTACGGAAGTTCTGCAGAGATTTACAAGCACGATAAATCAAAAGAGAAAAAGTACCTCTTAAAAATAAAGCTTCTCCTATAACCTCTTATATTTTGTTAGTATTTCAAAAATACAATGCTTATTCATACAATACAGCATACATATTAATAGCTATGAACTGAAAAGTGTCAAATAATCCGATTAGCACCAAAACTTATAAGGCAAAAACCACATATTGTAGCGGCGTAGAAAATAGTGGTGTTTGGTAATTGAGCACGAGATATTATTCCATCCCTTCATCTCTCCACCAAAAATTGCATTCATAAATAACGAAAATATGAATACTTATAAGTATTCATATTAGACGTATTAAGCGCCTGATTTTACTAATCAATCGCAACGTTCGTAATGATTTTACACATTACCTTTCTAAAAGCACTTTCTAAGAACATGTCAAAAATAGAATTCACTTAAAGTGCATTGTATAAAAACAACACACCATATACTTTTAAACAAAAATGATTTGTTAACAGAAATACTTTGATTATAAACTTAAATAAGATTGATGATATGGATTTTTCATGGGCTTTTTGTCAATATTATAGATATGAATAAATATGCAATCATCGGTAATCCCATAGAACATAGTTTATCACCAACTATTTTTCAGGCATTCGCTGAACAAACGCATCAATCATTTGAATATTTTAAAATAAAAGCTCCGCTCGATGGCTTTGCTGCAGCTATCGCGCAATTCCAAGAAGAAGGTGGGAAAGGCATCAATGTTACTTTGCCTTTCAAATACGAAGCCTACCAATTGGCTAATATAAAAAGCCAGAAAATAAATGTATCAAGTGCTTTACAATTTTTGGACAATGGAAACATTTATGCTGTTAATTATGATGGTTTAGGTTTAGTTCTAGATTTAACATGCAATCATAATATAACGTTAAAACAAAAATCTATTTTAATTATCGGCGCAGGTGGTGCAACTCAAGGTATTATAGCATCGCTTATCAAGACAATGCCTGCAAAAATTGTTATTGTTAATCGAACCGCCACGAAAGCGCGCAAACTGGCCAATTTCTTTCAATCATATGGTAACATTAGTGGGGTTGGTTTTGATGCATTAAAATCTGAACATTACGATATTATCATTCACGCGACGAGCTTGGGTCACCAAGGGAAAGTACCTGCTTTACCAGATGGTTTAATAGCTTCACATACTTATTGTTACGATCTTTCTTATGGAAAGAGTGCTATGCCGTTTTTACACTGGGCAAGAAGTCATGGTGCAATATATTATTTTGATGGTCTAGGTATGTTAGTGGAACATAACGCCTCTCTTTTTAATTTGTGGTTTAACATACGTCCTAGTACGCATGCTGTTATTAAAATGCTTCATACTCACCTGTGAATTGTCTCTTAGCAATTTATAACAGTTGATATTAATGAATAAAAATGTAGTTGTTTGTTTAGTCTCTTGTTTTACATATAATAAATGTTAAATTTAATCGTATGGCAATGAACTAACCTGGAGCAGTTTTTTACATAAGACAAATACGGATAGTTTTAGAAAATTTTATCTCATGGATGAATAGGATCTAAAGACAGAACTTTTAGTAAGAACTACCAGTTAGGTGATAGTCATAAGCAACTCTTTCTTTATATTAACTTCCCACTATAAGAATGGTATTGCGTAGTACACCTGATGATATTTCAGTATACCCGCTATGTGTTTCAGATCTTTTAAATATTTCAGATAACACTACTCAATATAAGCTAAAATGTACCGTTGTTTTCAATATTATCTGGGTCTATCAAGATAGCGCTGGGTTTGTGTTCTCTCAGTATATTTCTTTCGTAGTTAAGTGTATTTCTTTCTCAGTTATTGGGATAATCAATATTAAAAGTTCGATAAGATAAAGTCTTTGATTTTGTTTTTCAAAATACCTTGTTTAGTTCAAGCCTATTAACTTCAAGCATAGTGGTGATTGTATTCTTAATTTGCCCAAGAATATTTGTTGTTTTCGTAATATCGTGCTTCCCCTTAGTCTCGATATATCGTTCTTTACCGTCTTTATACTAAGGCACTATTGATAGGGTTTATATGGGATACCGTTGTTAAATTCATGGGTTACAGGATAGACTATTTAGCTTAATGGAATTTTATAAAGATGCAAAGAATTTGATGAAGAATTAATAATCAACATATGAGCTGAGAATAGCGGTAACAAGTAGCATGTGTTTATCCCTTTATAGCCAATGATATGGAGGTATTTTCTGCATGAGCTTCATTACAAATAATACAGTGCGATTTTGAATTCACTACAGACAGTCAGATCGTTTCTAAAAAACTAATAACTTAAGTCAATTGTTAGATTAGATTATTCATATGAGATTATCGCCGAATTACTCAAGTGTCATCTTCATCAAGCAACATTGATAATCTTAGTTAATCTTTTCTTATCTGAAAATAAAATAGGGATACCTTTTATACCACTATGTGTACGTTTGATGATATGATGCGTGGTAGTCTAAGAAAGTGTACATGGACGGTAAATGGGATTTATATTAATCTCCATTCTAAATAATTTTATAGAAAAAAATGGGCTTCTTTCTTAATGAGAATGATTTTGGCATTATACTCCCTAAATTAGATACTCCAGTATAATTCTCTTGGAATCACAGCGTACTGGATAATGACAGGCTGCAAGCGCTTTTATGATAGATATGACAAATATGGCAAGTCCTGTACTCTTGTCTATTTTGATTCTTAGGTGACTAAAAATATTCTTGCATGAATGAAGTAGCAATGGAGTGAGGGTTTCCAAGTGCCCCGTGGACTTTCTTTACTTTTAAACAATACTAAACAATACGCAAATAATTCTCAATCGAGATTAGCTTACCATACAAACCTACTAAAGCTTTTCAACCAGCTTGTTAGGATAACCTTTACTTTAATATAATAATCTCTTAAGTAGTATTGGTAAGATTATTTTCCTATAGAAGTTTTAATGCAATAATAGCGAAGATCGTGATGTTAAAAATGACGATGTGATTGTGATTGATTAAAAGTCCGTTTTTTAAAATGCCATCACAATTGATAAATTTAAGTGCCTACATAGATTAAAATTAATGAAAAGAATCATTAGGTTAAATTAATTTTTGAGTTTGTTATCAGTATTTCATCATCAATATATTTGATATCTTTGAATAAAGGTTAAAATAAGCTGAGTTAATTTTTCAGTCGCCAATTTGACACCACGTAAGGTTTGTTCGTGAGTGACTTTTTCTTTTGTGATTCCCGCAGAAAAATTACTAACAACGGAAATTACACCGACGCGCATATTACAATGTCGCGCAGTGATAACTTCTGGAATTGTCGACATGCCAACGATATCAGCACCCAAAATTCGGTACGCATTAATTTCGGAAGGTGTTTCAAACGCAGGGCCCAAAACACCAAAATAAACTCCTTCTGGCAAATCAATTTTTAATTGATTAGCAATTTCTAAAAATTGAGTTCGAAAGTGAGGATCATAAGAGTCTTCCATACTGACGAATCGAGGTCCAAAATCATCTTCGTTTTGACCCGTAAGTACATTGTTAAATTGAAAATTAATATGATCTCTCACTAAAACCAAAGTGCCAGGTTTAATATCTTCCCGCAAAGATCCAACAGCATTAGTAGCCAACCAGGTTTCGCAACCCAGTAGCTTTATCGTGCGTACCATGGTTTTAATCACATTATTGTCAGCACCTTCGTAATAGTGCGCACGACCGCTTAAACAAGCAACAGGAACATCTTTAATTCTACCTAAATGTAAATTTCCTGCATGGCCTACAATGCTTGATTTATAAAATCCTGGCAGTTCATGATAAGAAATAATGATGGTATCTTCAATTTCATTAGACAGCTCACCGAGCCCAGATCCTAAGACGATAGCTAATTTAGGTTGAAAATTGGGAGCACGATGACGAATTTCTTTGAATGCATTATAAGAAGCAAATGTCATATTCTTTTGCCGCTAATAGTAGTTATAAATGATCTTCTGTTTACCAAGCATGCGATTAGATAACCAAGTAAGTTTATTCTTATATTAAGTTGTCTACAAGCGATAACTTGTTTCACTTTGCAGTAGACTTGTCAAAAAAATCCTAATCCTACAACTTGTTAATTCTATAATTAATACGTTGTGGGGACGCGTTTCTATTTTCTAACTTGACATTATATATGCGATGTCTTTTACAATGTTGACCATTTTATCTTGTTTTATTAATAAAGTAAGTAGAATTATATGAGAGATTGATAAGAAAGTCTTTAAAAGCCATGATTTGGTTTATAACTCCGTTGTAAGACTAAATAATATTTTTTAGTGAGCACTTCTTCTGTAATGATATTCTATAATGATGCTTATCAACCGTTTGCTATTGTTAAACATTCCTATTAGTTCTAATAACGAAAAGCATACTGATTCCAAAAAATTGGAAAAATATTTAGTGCACCGCTGAAGATTGTTACGACATGTTGTGCCATGACCATGATCTTACCATGGTTCAAATAATGGTTCGAGTGTCGTTAGTCCGTTACAGAAACGTAGAGATTTGTTAAGACTATAGTTGTGTCGTGTTTGATTTCGGACAATCAATATCTGAGATACATCTCTCTAGATAACAGAACATTCTAAATGGGTGTTATGTGATTTGATTGTTGGTCTTGCACACGCGCTCTTAAGCTCAGAGTCTAAGAAAAACCGATAAATTGTAGGAGATTTTAACTTTGATTTTAGTTCTTCCTTCCCCTCTAATTGTTACAATATATAATTTCTATTAGAAAGCTACAACAATCAGAAATGAGTAATATAAATTTTCTTTTTTAAAAATGATTTCTAGTATTTCTAGTATGATGCTGAATACTTTGCAAGATCGTCTTTAGTTACATAGTGCTCTTTTGAATCTGAATTACAAATCTAACCAAAATGGAGGAGAATCTGATGTTATACCACTCGGTTGTGATTTATTTAAATCCTCTCCTGCCCTAAAGCCCGACGATAATTACAGATAATTACGAGTGATGGTGGTGATGAGTTCTATTGTAGATCTTTCTGCTATAGATCTTCGGTTAAGGATGTTGCATTTTTATAAAAATAAATAAAGAATGTTTGAGTATTCTCCAATACCAAGTCAGACTTGGTGTTTTCGTGACTCATGCTAACTAAGTACACTGACAGGCTTGTTAAAATCTGATCTTTAACCTTTCTTTAACTTTTCTTTATCTTAAAACCATCTTTATACAAAGATGGTAACGCTAGCTTTACACATACGATATTCTTTTCACGATCTACTCACAGAATCTGTTGCAGTAGATGCCAGAAAGCACGTGCTATGGATATATATGAATGCTGCCTGATGACGAAGAACCGTTATACCCAAATGGCAAAGTGTGTAAAGTTCTATATCACTCTAAGGTATAGAATTACATAAGACGAGATTAATAACACAGATTTAACAAAAGGCTGGTGGGCAAGTCAAGTCTTTTGATAAAGCCGAACGCCACCAGCAGTGCCCACTAGCAGAGTATCAGCAGGACGATGAGCGAATAAACCATTGGTTATAACGCCTGGGAGATTATTGAGGGTTTCTTCTAATTTGATAGGATCTATAATATTCAGATTATGAACATCTAAAATCACATTTTTATTATCTGTAATGAATCCTTGACGATAAACAGGGTCTCCCTCAAGTTTCACGATTTCTCGGGCGACAAAACTTCGCGCCATCTGGATAACTTCGATCGGCAAAGGAAATTTACCTAAAACATCAACACGTTTACTTTCATCTACAATGCAGATAAATCGTTTAGCAGCAGCAGCAATAATCTTTTCTCGGGTAAGAGCACCACCACCTCCCTTAAGGAGATAAAAATGTTCATTAAATTCATCTGCCCCATCTATATATACTTCCAGATTGGAAACCGAATTTAAGTCAATAACGGGAATACCTCGTTCTTTTAATCGTCTTTCAGTTGCTACTGAGCTGGCGACAGCGCCTTCAATTTGATGTTTCTTTTCAGCAAGTGCATCAATAAAATAATTGACCGTTGAGCCTGTACCTACACCAATAACGTCAATATTTTTAATATATTGCATCAATTCTAAGGCGACTGCTTGCTTATAATCATCTAGGTCAGACATCTTTTCTCCGTATTTGCAGGTTGCTAATTCTCTCTAATCTATATGACACGAATAACATTGCCATTGATTGAAGCGCCCCGGCATGATTAAAAACTGCGTTGGCAACATCTGCTATAGAAGTTAAGCTTTTGTTTCATTTATCTAACGCTTCATACAAGACACTGCCGCCTTAAACATAACACATAGTTATTTCTGTTATTAATATTTCTGTTATTCATCCTAATGCGAGAGATTGAGCAAAGCCAAAGCAAGCAGGAAAATAAGAAGCCGACCAGCTATTATCTATCAGCGCAATATAAGCTTCTAAAACGCTTATATCACAATTCAATCTTTTTTCATATTTTAACAAAAGTTGTACGACGTCATTATCTCTAATCCTAGGTCAAGAGATTACTGCACCAATGCTGCACATCGTATCTACTTGTCTATTAACTTGATTACTGTGATGGTAGTGGCATTATATGTATAGTTAGAGTTATTATAATCATCCGGTAGTGACCACGTTTCTAAGGTAGCGGAATGTTTAACTATCTGAATTCGTACTCTTTCTCAGACGATTTTAGGTATAACAGACTACAAATACTTTCTCTCAAAAACTGTCTCAATACTATACAATAGTAATGACGGCTGTATTCTGCAATAACAAATCTGCGTACTCACATATATCGTTCAATTTCTTTCTAGAAAGAAAGATACAACTACCATTAACTATAGGTCTTCATGATAGTTATTATCTGCTCTGTGATCAACGATAATAACCTGCAATGAAAATACATGGGATTCCGAAACACCTATCCAAATCCATAATCAAGTGTATTCTAGATAATAAGAGACTATCCTGAGGGATAATATCAACTAATTAACATGTATTGGTCATTATCGCAGTTATTCTCCTAATCCTAAATTGCAATAAATACATATAATACGATTCCTGACGATGATATTTGAGTAGCTATCTTTCGGCAATTATCGATAATGAATGATAGAATTAATATCATCCGATACGGGACTCCGTGAGTTTTCTGCAAGTTTTTTGCCGTTTCGATATTTTGTCCTTTTCAATGCAAAACATTTGTTAATGATTCTTGGAAAGTAACTCAAAAGAGTATAAATGGGATAATCTAATAATTACGAACAGAGCTTAAGACAAATGCCATAATTGCGATAATAGTTATCTTCTTTTTTCATAAAATCTACACAGTCTTTGATTAAAGACGTAATGAGAGTAGTGCATAAAAGTACATTATATAGTTGAAAGTATAATACTAAATCAAAGAGTTATATTGTATCTACAAGCAATATGGCAGTTGGTAGTTTCTGAAAAATTGCTGCAACAATGCAAAATCTTCAACTTGTTGCACAAAGTATCTGTTTCGTTCCATCTCTGTGCATCATGAATGTCCTTGTCAACAAACATATTACTATTGGCTAGAATGAGATATACGCTTCATTTTTCCAGATAGGACGGGACGATAGATAGTTAAATGGGAAACGACGAGATTCGTGCACAATATACTGTGTTTGTGTACAATGTGCGGCTTGATTTATCAAAAAATAATTTCTTTATCTCCACAGGCGCTCTTGACCCTATTACCAATCTTAGTAAAACATAGAATTCTAACGACCGCCAAATCATTCTTACTTCTCATAAAGAATATACTTCCTCTACAAAATCCCTCTTTGTCGTAACAAAGCCTTCATATTTGGTTCTCGATTCCGAAAAGCTTTAAACAAATCCATTGGATCTTTTGATCCCCCTGGTTCTAAAATATAAGTCAGAAATTTTTGCGCGCTATTGTAATCAAAAATACCATTTTCTTCAAAAACTGAAAACGCATCTGCTGCCATCATTTCAGCCCATTTATAGCTATAATAACCTGCAGCATAACCACCCGCAAAGATATGCGAAAAACTATGTTGAAATCTGTTAAAAGGCGGATAGGTAATTACATCAATTACGGAACGTATTTCATCAAGAATGTGTTGAATTTGATTTTTTTCTTTCGGGTTGAACTCCATATGCAATCGCATGTCCAATAAAGCAAATTCTAATTGGCGCATAATTTGCATCGCCGCATGAAAATTTTTTGCTTTATTTAAGCGTTGAAATAGATTATCAGATAAAGATTCTCCTGATTGATAGTGTCTAGCAATCAAATGAAGTGATTCTTTTTGCCACACCCAATTTTCGAGAAATTGGCTAGCCAATTCTACAGCATCCCATGGTATACCATGAATACCTGATATCGCAGCATAATCAATTTTAGTCAGCATATGCTGAAGCGCATGTCCAAATTCGTGAAATAAGGTATTGACTTCATCATGGCTAAATAAAACAGGTTGGCCGCTAACTGGTGGATTTAAATTACATACGATAAAAGCAATAGGCAATTGCAGCTTCCCGTTAGACAGTCGACGCCTTGTTTGATAATTATCCATCCATGCACCTCCACGCTTCTTTTCACGTGCGTAAAGATCGAAATAAAAATAAGAGACTAAATGATTTCGATTATCATATACACCATAGCAACGTACATCCGGATGCCATACATCCACTTCATCGATCGATTTAATGGTAATTTGAAATAGCCTGTTTACTATTTTGAAAAGTCCTTGGATGACTTGTGGTTCCGGAAAATAAGGACGTAAATCTTCCTGAGAAATATCATATTGCTGTTTACGTAACTTCTCTGATGCATAAACAATATCCCATGCTTCTAATTTTTTTATCCTTAATGCTTTTTTAGAAAATTCACAGAGAATCTTAAGTTCTGCTTTTGCTTTTGGCAAAGCAGTTTGTGTAAGTGCATTTAAAAAATCAATTACTTTTTTCGGTGATTTAAGCATGCGTGTGGTGAGTGAATATTCTGCAAAATTAGAAAAACCAAGTAGCTTAGCTAACTCCAAACGACAACAAAGAATTTCTTCCATGATGGTCGAATTATCCCAATGTCCCGCGTTGGGACCTTGGTCAGAAGCGCGAGTGACAAAAGCCGTATACATTTCCTCGCGCAATGTTCGCGAGCCTGCATATGTGATCACCGCTAAATAAGAAGGGATTTCTAATGTGAATATCCATCCCTTCAAACTTCTTTGCTTTGCTGTTTGTCGCGCAGCCATTTTAGCATGTTCAGGAAGACCACGAAGCTCATTTTCATTAGTTATCTGTTTATACCAGCTCTGCGTTGCATCTAATAAATTTTCTTCAAATTTGTTTTGTAATTGTGATAATGTTTTTACCAATTTAGCAAAATATTGTTTTTTTTCAGTCGATAAAGTAACACCAGCCAATTTAAAATCTCGTATTTCATTGTCGATAACTTTCTTTTGCGCCATATCGAGTTTCTGATATTCTGTCCCTTCTGCAATCGATTGGATTGCGTGGAAAAGTTTTTCGTGATGGCTTAATTCTGTTGAATAGTCCATCAATTTAGGAAGACAAGCGTGATACACATCTCGTAACTCTGGGGAGTTGACAACTGAATTGAGATGACTTACTGGTGCCCAAAAATGATGTAATCGATCATTAATATCTTCAATTGGCTGAATTAACGTGTCCCATGTAAAATTCTTTCTTGAAGTAATCAGTCGATTGATTTTATCTCTATTATCTGTTAGTAGACGATCTAATGACAGTTCAATCTCGTCAAGTGCAATCGTAGTAAATTGCGGCAAATCAATCTTAGTAACTATTTCCCTCATCGCCATATTATAACGGCTTATTTTACTAGATAAAATAAATTTGGTAATTTAAGATACCATAGAGGGTGCGGTCGTCTTCAAAATCACTTCATTAATTCTCGAAGTGTAATGCACAACCCATACTTAACTGTTGTTTTATTGTAATACATCCAGTTCTATAAAAATGCTTCTTAATACTGAGAATCCCATAATCTTTAATTATGCATTATTGTCTAACGTTTACAATGCTTATGTGTGATAAACATGATAACGTCCAACTCTCTGTATAGTAATGTATAGAAAGTACATATAGCAAATCAGAATTAAGCGTCAACATATTAAGCGATATTAGAATATCACCTTCCTTCGTGCAATTACTCCAATGTCACTGGAAATAAATACCAAAAATAATGAAAAACACTTTGCGTGTATTCATTTTATCACCTAATTTTTAAAGGATTACCGTGCAATCCTTTAAAAATAAAACCTATTGCAATGATTTGATACACCAAAAATCTTACTCATTATTTTCCATCTTTGTGACGTGTCCAAGATTTTCAATTAATCCCACTAAAAACAATCTGCGATAGAATTTATATGGGCTATATTCCTGATCCTTATTCCCAATCCTTATATTGTTTAGCTTGAACTTAATTGTCTAGTTATAAGAAATAAAGCTATATTAATAGGGTTGGTTGAATAAACATAGTGATGAGTGATAAAGGTTGAGAGAGTCTAAAGACGGTATTCTTAATGCATAAAGCACCACCTTCAATTGATATGAAAAACCCAATTGATCGTTTTTATATCATTTGGAGTAATTGCTAATTCAGCTTAGAATGCTTCCATTGCCTCTCTAGGTTGTATATAGTGTCTGTTTTAATATCTCTCTGACATCTCTTCTTAAAGTGCGTTTTAACTCATCAACAGATTCAATCGATCGTGTGCTAACTCTTTTGATTAAGCGATTATCAATTTAGTGCTTCTGATAAAGCTACAGAATATATCAGAAACACTGTTGAACGCAACGTGATTTAGTATATTTACTTTATAGCTAATATTACCGAAGAACTTAGCATCATAACCTATTATTTTAGAAGTATTTAGTATCTGAAATTATCTTGTCTATACTTTCTACTAATCCAACTGGTAAAGTTCAATTTTGTTTTATCTATCATGGAGATAACGTTAAAAGATCTAAAAATACATAACGATAAACTTAAAAACAAGTATTAATCTTTTATAAAAATAATATGCATCTATTGTTAGATTAAATTAATAATTATAAAGTTGTAGAATTGCAAACACCTTGAGATCATTTGAAAGTTTAAATTAAGAAAGATAGCCAAGATTATAATGCGATAATCCGTGTACATCAGTTTCTAAGACATATGGATGCTCGACTTTCACTTTAAAGAGTGACTACCATCGATAAAAATTTAAAAAATGATCATCCAGTTTAATGTCTAATCCAGCATTTCTCAACTTCGGATATGATTCTTGATTTTAAATTTGACTCATTTTCTCAATTAATTACTCGCTTCTCAATGTAACGTAATAACGAAATTTTATACTCAATCATTCTATGCCTAAGTACTTTAATTGAACAAAATTAATTATCCTGAAGTTTAAGATTATCATTTCCTTATTTAAATACTCATGAGAGTATAAGCTACTAACTCTTAAAAAATGTCCTGTCTAAAACAGATATTGACATCCGTTTCAAAAAAACTTCGAAATAAAATTGAATGTTATCTTTAACATATTTAAACCTCAATGTGCTTTTCTATTATCGGTAATGCACACTCTAATATCCTTTATATCCTCCTAACGTATTGATGAATATTTTATTTTCTTATTTGATGATGTTAATCTTTAATATATTGAATTTTTTAATTAGACTTGTTAACGACAGATTTGCTAGTATTGTGATTTAAAATGTTGTTTAACCTTTTGGGGTTAGTTCGCCTCTTCAATTTGATAAAAACACGAACTAGTTTTTTAAAACATTGGAAACGATTGGATATGTTTCCTTATATTTTTGAAAGAAAACTTAATAAAGGTTTACGTTAGCAAATCAGATCTTTGTAATCATCTAAAATGCAAAATAAGCGGTGAATATATATGGAGTTAGAAAAAAATGATTGCTGAAAACTTAGAATTGACGGCGGAGTTACGAAACTCTATGGGTAAAAGCGCAGTACGGCGTATGCGTCAATTTGACGATAAGGTTCCTGGAATCGTTTATGGTGCGGGAAAGATCCCCCAAGCTGTTAGCTTGCTACGGAAAGATATTTTAAAAGCGCTCCAAAATACAGCAGTTTTTTCTTCTGTCCTTACCCTTAGAGTCGGCGATGAGCAACAAAAAGTAGTCTTAAAAAATCTACAGCGTCATTGTATCAAATCTACAATTCTTCATATCGATTTCCAGCGCATTAAAGCAACGGAAAAGATAACGATAAATATTCCCTTACATTTCATTGGTGAAGATGAGTGCTCAGCAGTTAAGCAAGGTGGTGTTATTTCACATTTGCAAACGGAAGTTGCAGTTCGATGTTTACCGGCCAATTTGCCGGAATATATTGTAGTAGATCTTTCCAAACTTAAGCTGAATGAATCTTTTCGTTTGTCCGATTTAAAGCTACCTTCAGAGGTTGAATTGACTGTAACGTCCAATCAACAACGTGACTTACCACTCGTAAGTGTTCATATCCTTAGAGTAAACCAAGCTGATATTGAAGCGGAAGAAACTATAGTCGCAGACAAATCTTCTCAAACTGGGGAAACTAAGTCAGAAGTTGATACTAACGAAAAGGAATAAACTTTGTCAGTACCCATTAAGCTTATTGTTGGACTTGGAAATCCCGGTAATGAATATGCTGATACGCGGCATAACACAGGTATCTGGTTTGTTGAGACACTTGCTAATCAAGTAAACCATACTCTACAAAAGGAAGACAAATTTCACGGTGCTATTACTAAGGTTAATCATTGTTGGCTTCTTAAGCCCTCAATTTATATGAATGAAAATGGGAGAGCAGTGGTAGCGTTGGCACGCTTTTATAAAATAAAATCTCAAGAAATTTTAGTGGTACATGATGAACTAGATTTTCCGGTAGGTGTTATTCGTTTAAAAGAAAGTGGCGGTCATGGTGGACATAATGGCCTTCGAAATATTGTTGAGCATTTGAAAACAGGTAATTTTTATCGATTACGGATTGGTATCGGCCACCCTGAACATAAAGATCAGGTAATACCATATGTTTTGAGTACTCCATCTGAAAACGATCGAGTCGCTATTTTATCAGCGATTGATAGAGGTTTACAAATTATTAATGAATTGATGCGAGGTACATTTGAAAATGCTATGCGTAACTTACATAGTTAATAGACAAATAAAAAATGGGTTTTAAATGTGGTATCGTTGGTCTACCGAATGTGGGTAAATCAACTCTATTTAATGCACTAACTAAAGCAGGCATTAAAGCATTAAATTATCCCTTTTGCACGATTGAACCCAATGTTGGGGTAGTTCTTGTTCCAGACAAGCGACTTGAAAAAATCGCTCAACTGATTCAACCAAAACGAATTATTCCAGCTACGGTACAATTTGTTGATATTGCTGGTCTGGTTGCTGGTGCTTCAAAAGGGCAAGGATTGGGTAATCAGTTTCTTGCCCATATTCGTGAAACACAAGCAATCGCGCACGTGGTGCGTTGCTTTGAAAATGAAAATATTATTCATGTTTCTAAAAATATTAACCCTTTTTCTGATATTGAAATTGTGCATACAGAATTGGCATTATCAGATATAGAAACAATCGATAAAGTCTTAATGAAAATCACTAACTATGCGAAACAAGAGAATAAAAAAGCTCGTGAGGTGCAAATTTTATTTGAAAAATTTAAAAACTTCTTGAATCAAGGTGTACCGTTACGTAGAGTGAAATTAAAAGAAGATGAAAAAATTTCATTGCAGCCCTATCAGTTGTTAACATTAAAACCCGTTTTGTATATAGCTAATGTGACAGAAGGAGAGTTTGTAAATAATCCATATTTGGATCAAGTGCTCAAGTATGCCGCAAAAGACAATGCTAAAGTAATTACTATTTGCGCATCTATTGAAGCAGAAATCGCAGAACTTTCTCCCATAGAACAGATCGAATTTTTGCAAAGTCTAAACTTCAAGGAATCTGGATTAAATCGAATCATTCAAGCAGGTTACGAATTGATGGGGTTTATTACTTTCTTTACTGCCGGTCCTCAAGAAGTACGCGCCTGGACGTGTCTTAAAGGTACAACTGCTTCTCAAGCGGCTGGGGTCATTCATAGCGATTTTGAGAAGCGCTTTATACGTGCTGAAGTTATTGGCTACAATGATTATCTCCAATTTAATGGAGAACAAGGCGCTAAAAACGCCGGAAGATGGCATCTGGAAGGAAAGGAATATGTAGTTCAAGATGGGGATATTATATATTTTCGATCTGGCACTGCTTGACATTCTACATGTAAACCGACAGAATGCGCTTTTTTAAAAATCGATTAGTGTGGCTATGTAGCTCAGTTGGTTAGAGCATAGCATTCATAATGCTGGGGTCGGTGGTTCAAATCCACCCGTAGCCATTTAATTAAGTTTTTTAGTGAAGTTTAGACAAAAAGCTGTAAACAACATTGACCTCTTCCATATAAAAACATTACAGTGAATTTTTATTGAAGGGAAATAACTAGATCAGAATATCACCAAAACATTGTGATTTTATTTTATGTATTAATTAGAAGACAAGAAAGATCAGCATTAATACCTTTAACCAGACAGATAAGCAGGAAGAAGAATACCAAGGGAACTACTAACTATCTTCGATGTAACAGTATAGTACACTTCTAAAGACTCTTTTCGAGAAAGAGTAAGAACTTATCTTGCAAATCTCCTTTTATTATATTAGTTTGTAAGGTGATAGTTAGGCTTGTGCTATATCTTTCTTTTCCTCGTCATCGTGGCATTGAATAAGTATCCACACCGTACTCTTGTATAGATAGCATAATATTTTGTATGAGAGGTAAGCTTAAGAATATCAATAGGAATGATAGCGACCTAAATTCATTCAATCAGTAACACAACTGTAAAAATAAGGTAACAATCTCATTTCTCATATCATTAGTGCTAACACGCACCGCAGCTAATCTTTAGATGATAATCGATGGTGTTTTTATAACACAAAGCAAAAGTAACCAGCAACTCATTCTTATAAATTATGAGAATATGAATTTTCAGCAGCTATTCATGTCTAAAAAAGCAATATATGATATTTTATTTATGTCACGAATAATTTATAGGGATACTTATGATACTAATAGAGATGACCCTGCTCATTATGTGTGTTTTATTGTAATACCATCTACTGTAACAATGTGTAGTGAGTGTATGTCGTATTAGGAGAGTAAGATGGGCTATCGATTTACCTTTTTTTGGATTTATTACTTTGACTAACCACAAATAACAAGAAATATAACGGAAATAAATAAACAGTTAAGTCCTTATAGTTTTTATGTGATTTTCCTATTTTAGTTGTTAAAAAAAAGAACGACAGTACTAAAGTTGGTAGTGTGGTATACTGAGGATGAAGAGATTTAGAGATATATTTTAATGATAAAAATTAGTGTAGGATTAATTATCTAATCAATTAATCAATCGAAAAATTCGTATAGTATGAGATCGATAGAATAATTAAAATTGAATCAACTCTAGTAGACAATAGTAATCGAATTTCATTGAAAATTGATAGAAATTGGATAAAGTTCTATCAATTAAGCTCTATCGATAGTGAAGCCAATAACGTCATCAATTCTTCTTCTTTTACCCATGATCATTAGCAGCCGATCAAGTCCCAATGCCACTCCAGAGCAGGGAGGTAATCCTGATTCTAATGCAGCGAGAAGACGTTGATCGATAGCGATTTCAGGAAGGCCGATATCCTTTCGTTTTAAATTTTCTAGTTCGAATCGTCGGCGTTGTTCGCTGGCATTAATTAGTTCTTCAAAGCCATTCGCGCATTCCAGTCCTTTAATATAGACTTCAAAACGTAAGGCTACATTAGGGTTGTATGGATCGATTTTGGCTGAAACAGATTGGGAGGCAGGAAAATCATACACGAATAACGGTTGGCTGAATCCAAGGGTTGGTTCAATAACATGAGCGAATAAAAACTGCAATAAAGTGTCACGATTCTTATAGCTACTAGCGTTCTGTAGTGAAAATTTTTGGCTTAAGGTATGGAGTTCTGGTAAAGAAAGTGCAAATGGATTGATCGATAGATTATTTAAAAATAATTGCTCGTACGTTTTACGGACCGCCTTTTTTGATTGGATGGTTGTTTGCAATAGTGCATCCATTTCACACATCAAATCATGATAGTTAAAACTTGGTCGATACCATTCTAAAAGTGTGAATTCAGGATTATGTTGATGACTGATTTCGTCATCTCGAAAAGCTTTGCAAATTTGATAGATTGGTCCACTGCCAGCAGCAAGTAAACGTTTCATCGCATATTCAGGAGAGGTTTGCAAATAGCGATGATGATATTTTTCATTATTGCTATAATAGGTAGTTTGAAAACTGTGGAGATGAGCATCAGTAACGGTGTACTGTGATAAAAGTGGTGTTTCGACTTCTAAAACATTTCGCTTTGCAAAAAACTGTCGGATCTTGTTATACAGTTTGGCGCGCAGTTTTTGATTACCAAGAGTAGCGGTGGGTTGCCACATTAAATTGGACATTGGTATTACCTCTGAAAGCACTAGCTATATTGAAGAAAGCTAATAAGTTACAATCACCATAACAAAACCCGCCTTTGAAATGTCAAAGAATATCAATAATAAAGTCCACGAAGTATCTTAAGTATACAATATCTACATACTATCTTAAACGTGCCACCTACAAATGATAAGCTGCAGATTAAATTAACTCTCTTCCAAAAAATAGAATTAAAATTATGCTATACTTACCTTAATTTGAAGATAGATAGATATCCTTATTTAATGATAATAGAATAATAAAGATGAAACGAAATATTAACTCTCTGATTTTTGATAAATCATGCTCTCATTCTAGTGTCGATTTAGACCCAAGATTTCATTCACTTAGAATATCAAACACCTAGCATATTAAACCATTTGTTTCTTATTGGTATTGGTGTCGCTGTGTTTTGTTGCACTGAATATCTATTACACTGTATTAACAAGTTTAAAGAGCTCGATGTCACTTATTAAATTCAATCCATGACTCCCCAGAATAACTAAACAACCATTATGTTCATCAATTTTGACAACAGGTGTTTTATAACTTAGATATAGAACTTAAGAGATGCAGAATATCAGTTATTCCGTTAGAGAGTAAGAATGACGCTACAGTTCATCGTGCGTTCAAAACTGAATTAACCATTATCCGTAAGTGTCAACGTTTTCATAACCCACCTTGAATGCTCGCGCTTTTTTCGTTTTGTTAATTAAGGCTAATTATAATTTTACATCTGCATAATAAATGGAAACAAGCAATATCAATGGGAACAAGCAATGTTTATATTTTGGTTGGAAGATCTGTTGTGTGCCGCTGTGAGCAGATTGCGTTCAGCTAACGGTTCAGTCAAGGAAAGTAATACATTGAATTGCTAGTATGAATTTAGTCATGATGAGTATCAATATGACATTGTAGTATTAATTATTGATGAAGGGATCGTAACGGTAATAAGCAACAACTTAAATTATTAACCGATATAGCTGTATTTCAACAAAAGATATAATCCAGATTTAATTATCGATACTTTAGCATCAAGAGAATCCCCATGATGTCCTTGTAATTTATGTAAAATTTCTTCGTAAAAGATTTATCTATAAAGAAAGAAAGAGTTGTAAAATATCATACATGCCACCTACAATCATTATCATCTTTCTGTAGTCACATCAAGAACGTCAATTGCAGCGTTTCCAATCTAGAATCATAAATGAAAATACCGAAGCTAATCTTGGGATTCAATTAGCTAAAGTGTTAAGATATAAGGTTAATACCATCACTTAATAACAACAATGGGTTTAAAGCGTTCGTGATTAGAAAGTTGAGGAAATCAACTCTCATCAATATTATCTCAACAATTAGACAAGGTATTACCAGAACGGAATGTCTCGACGTTAATGATGACATTCCATGTAATTAGATGGAGTACTTATCGATATAACTTTGTATTATTGCTGATGTATCTTAGTTTATGATTAAGAGTAATTTGCTATTTTATTGCAATACACACTGTTGCTCATGATAATCAACTTTGCCTATCTGTCAGTGATACAGTAAAATGAGTAATCTCTCAATTGTCTGAATTTAAAAATTAACGATATTTTGAAGATGCATACGTTAGGATTACAGGTTGTGCGCGAATTATTAAATTTGAGAGTCTCTCTATAATCTATGATCGAGACGAAAATGTTGAATAAACCACTTCTTTGTGCTGTTGTTATTGGAAAAACGCTTTCTGATTTCTTATTTCAGCTTGAAAAAGCACAAGCTGTAGCAGACCTTGTTGAATTGCGGGTCGATTATCTTGAAAATATAAATCCAAAAATGCTTTACTATCTTGCTAAGTATATCCAAAAGAAAGCTATCCTTTGTTGTCGAGCTAAGCGTGACAATGGGAATTTTACGGGTACACTTGAAGCACAAAATGAAATTTTACAAGCAGGAAACGATAAGTTTGATTATCTGGATATTGATCTCGCTGTTGCCAATAAAATTGTTATCCGACGTAAAAAAGCAAAGATGATTATTTCTTATCATAACTTTCAAAATACACCTTCTTTAGAAACGCTGTTCAATATTGCTGACGAGATGCGAATTTTTTCCCCAGATGTTATTAAATTTTCTGTTATGACCAAGCAACTAGGCGATGTGAATGTATTATTTTATTTTCTTTTTAGGCTTCTTCAGAACAAACCATCGGAAAATATAATCGTGCTTGGAATGGGTAAAGAAGGAAAAATAACGCGATTGTTAGCGCCTTTACTTGGTAGCTATTTAACTTTTACTTCTATAGATGAATCTAGTTCTGCTCAAGGACAGATTGATATAAAGACAATGCAAGATTTTTATCATCAAATTAAAATTATTTGTAATTCAAAATGAAGCCTTTATGGGTATTTGTGGGGAATTTTATGTATAAAATTACTTTTTATGTTCCTAAAGAACACTTAGAATCTATAAAAACCGCCCTTTTTACAAAAGGAGCTGGGAAAATAGGTAATTATGAATGTTGCGCCTGGCAGACATTGGGAACAGGACAATATCGACCCTTATGTGGTAGTCAGCCCTATTTAGGTTCAAAAGGTCAAATCGAAAAAGTTAAAGAATATATGGTTGAAATGGTTTGCGAGGATCATTGTTTACAAGCAGTACTTAATGAACTAGTGCGCACTCATCCTTATGAAACACCTGCTTACGCAGCCTGGAAAATTGAGGATTGTGTTAGATAATTCTCTACAAAAATAAAAAACTATTATGAATCAAGCAAAAAAATCTAAAAACCGCTATTGGCACAAATAGCAGGTGGGAACGTCTTCTCACTCATACACATATATAAGACACATAAAACCGGCTGGCTATACTGTGTCTAATCGTAGTGCGTAATATTTATCATAATAGTGACATTGTAAGTAACCTATCGCAACAACATTACTAGAATGGATGGTTCTTAAGCTTAGATTAACGATAGAAAAATACTGGCTCCTTTCTTATGGGCAAGTTGGTAGAAAGGATTATAACACTAACACTACGCTAGCATTATTAACCAGAGAATCAGATGATTCGCTATTAACTAGAGAATCCGATTATTCGCTACAAATTGATTTTCCTATGTGGGCAAGAGCGAGATGTGATGAAGCATCAATAATCAAATTCGAAAGTTTATGCTTCAGCCAGTTAATACAACATTCTCTCGGTTATTTACCGTATTAACAATTTTACGTAAAAAGATTACGCACTACGACAAACATGATTTACTGCCGACATAGTACTTTTCAGTCAGTAGCATAAACATCAGTAGAATTAAAACAGTCAAACAGTAGCAACCCCACGTATTATAACGCATTATACTAAATAAGTAGGATAGTCTACTATCTAAAATTTTATGTTACGACTTTCCTATTCTTGAACAGCAAGTTTAACCGAGCGATGTTCACAAAAGCACATTCTTGTTTATTACAAGAAGCGCTTTTTAGCTATAAATATACTCCAATAATTACGCGAATCACTTAACCTTTCATAGAGTTAAAAAAGTCATGATTTATTTTCGTTAATTTCAATCGATCAATTAAAAATTCACTGGCAATCACTTCGTCCATAGGATGCAGAATTTTACGAAGAATCCATACTTTCTGCAGAATATGTTGCTTCAGCATAAGTTCTTCACGTCGCGTACCTGATCGATTAATATTAATTGCTGGAAAAATGCGTTTTTCTGCAATACGACGATCTAGATGAATTTCCATATTACCGGTACCTTTGAATTCTTCAAAAATCACATCGTCCATCTTCGAACCTGTTTCCACCAGCGCTGTGGCAATAATAGTTAAACTACCCCCTTCTTCCACATTACGCGCAGCACCAAAAAATCGTTTAGGTCGTTGTAACGCATTAGCATCAACCCCACCAGTTAAAACCTTGCCAGAGGCGGGAATAACTGTATTATATGCACGAGCTAGCCGGGTAATCGAATCCAATAAAATAACTACATCCTTTTTATGCTCTACTAATCGCTTAGCTTTTTCAATCACCATCTCAGCCACTTGAACATGACGCGCAGCAGGTTCATCAAAAGTGCTTGCAACTACCTCACCTTTAACAGATCGATCCATTTCAGTCACTTCTTCAGGGCGTTCATCGATCAATAATACAATGAGAACGCATTCTGGATGATTACTGGTAATAGAATGAGCAATGTTTTGTAACATCATGGTCTTACCGGCTTTCGGTGGCGATACAATTAAACCTCGTTGCCCTTTTCCAATAGGTGAAATTAAATCAATAACCCGAGCGGTAATGTCTTCGGTACTGCCATTACCCATTTCCATCCTGAGTTGTTCATTAGGGAAAAGTGGTGTTAAGTTTTCAAATAAAATTTTATTCTTAGAAGCTTCTGGCTTTTCAAAATTAATATCATTGGCTTGCAATAAAGCAAAATAACGCTCTGCTTCTTTTGGAGGGCGAATTTTTCCTGAAATGGTATCACCCGTTCGTAAATTAAACCGCCGAATTTGGCTGGGAGAGACATAAATATCATCGGGACCAGCTAAATAAGAGCTATCAGCTGAGCGTAGAAAACCAAACCCATCTTGTAAAATTTCCAACACTCCGTCTCCAAAAATATCTTCCCCTTTTTTAGCGTGTGTTTTTAACACTGCAAAGATAATGTCTTGTTTGCGCGAACGCGAAACATTCTCCAGATCCATTTCTTGAGCAATCTGCATTAATTCTGAAACTGATTTCTGTTTAAGCTCAGTTAAGTTCATGGCTTCCAATAAATCCTCTTGTTTATGAATTAAAATGACGACAACTTTCTAGTGCTTTTAACAAAAAATCAGCCTGCAAAACTGTATCCCAACTAATACCTATCATGTTAAGGGTAAACCTAAAAGCGGCAGAATTACACCGATGAGCAAAACGATCAGCGAGATCATAATAGCTTAAGATGAAAAATGCAAGTTTTCATCCAAAAAAGTCGCAAGTTGTAATTTACTAAGCATGCCCACTTTAGTGGCAACAACCTCCCCATCACGAAAAACTAATAGACTAGGAATACCTTGAATCCCATATTTTTGTGGCGTTTCCGTATTTTTATCCACATTTACTTTAAATACTTTAATACGCCCTTTGTATATTTCAGCAATTTCTTCCACCATAGGCGCAATCATTTTGCAAGGCTGGCACCACTCAGCCCAGAAATCAACAAGCACAGGTTCATCGGCTTTTAGTACATCAGCCTCAAATTTTTCATCAGATGTGGTGTATACGTCACTCATATATAAAAATCCTCGTTATTACCAGATAGATCCTAATAAAATTGATGCCCTGTATCAACTATTTTTATATCTTATTCTTATCACATCAATTCAATGCAAGACGCATTCCTACATTTGTCAACGGATCAAAAATTAAAAAAGAAACTAACGGAAACAAGATTAAAAGTACAAAGGGGGTAAAATCAAATCCGATAATCATTGGAATTAATCGGCGTATAGGCCTCATCACTGGCTCTGTAATTAGAAATATGATTTCTGTAATCGGATTTTGTTGCGAAGAAACTACCCAACTCATAATAATTCGCATAATAATCATGTAAAAATAGAGATTCATGAATTTATTGCCTAATGCACCGGTACTTATTACAAGCAAGCCTATAAAATGAGGTACCAATCGAAAGCGTAATGAAACAAGCAAAAAAGATTGAATAAATGAGAAAACAATTATCAAAAATATAACTGCAAGCTCAAACCCTTTGAAGCCAAAAATAATGCATCGCAAGGGCAAAACAAAAAGATTAGTGGTTCGTATAACAAACTGGGCAACAAGATTATGATAACTGGCTCCCAATTTCTGCATTAAAAGACGCAAGATCAAAATAATAATATAAATATCAAAAATGAAATCTACTAAAAGTAAAACAACATTTGCAATTACGATCATTTTACTCATCTACTTTTATGATAACTTTTTTACATGCAGAATAGCTACCTGCTATTAACATCTGGTAGTGTCACCGGAATAACCTCACAAAAAATTAACGCCATTGTACCACTTTTTGTTTAGCTTTTAGAGTCATTGTATGCAGTATCTAATATCTGTTTAGTTAAAAATTCTATGTTTCTTTGATTATAAATTAAAGACTTTCTTCCGCTACCTATAATATTTCATAAATAAAATACGTAGGCTGGACCAAATACAGAAAGCGTAATAACCATGATCTTTGATCTTCTAAAAAACCTAAATTACAAGTTCAATTGCTCGAATGACAGATTCTACTACATGTCTTTGCTGGTTAGTCTCTAATCGTGGCTGTTGCAAATAAACCCTGTTGCCCAGTGACTATTAAAGCGCTGCGTTAGACTCGCGCGAAAAGAATAACGGCGACTTTTTTATTTAGCCATTTTTTACGTGTGCTCACCGTTCACTGCTATTAAAATAAAATATAGTATTTGATACAATAACGACTAGCTCCGATTCTGCATGAACAGTTTTAATTCGATAGGGTTTGATGACGAAGATAGTAACATCTACACCAAAAAGCACTCCAACCATTATCCTGCAAGATTTTCATTTCATATTTTCTCTAAAAAATTTTGTTTATCAGAATACGGTTAATAACATAAACATAAACAGGGTTATGAACATTGATGATTAAACCAAGAACGATGTTACTACCATACTACCGTTGCCAGTGCATGTAATCCTTATGATATTACACTTTCTCTTAAATTGTTTACACTTCTGAGATCTCGTGAACGTGACCCAAAAATGCCCGTGCCAATACGAATCATCGTACTGCCTGCTGCAATTGCAGCAGGAAAATCATGTGTCATACCCATTGACAAAACATCCAACGGTAGCCCTTGCTCTATCAATTGTTTTTGCGCTCTTTGCAACTTTTTAAATACTCGTTTTTGTGTTTCGAAGTTCTTGTAATTTGCTGGAATTGCCATCAATCCACGCAATCGCAATCTATTAAATTTCTTAATGACAGAAACAAATTCCGGTAAATCACTCAAACTCACACCGCTTTTGTTTTTTTCTCCACTAATGTTTATTTGAATACAAATATTTAGAGGAGATAATACGGAAGCTCGATGACGCTGTAATTGCTCAGCTATCTTGAGACTAGAAATGCTATGTACCCACGAAAAATGCGTCGAAATAAGACGTGCTTTGTTAGCTTGAATAGCACCAATAAAATGCCATTCCAGATCATAAGCCCGCAACAAATTTATTTTAGGAAGCGCTTCCTGTAAATAATTCTCTCCAAATCGTTTTTGCCCACAGGTTACCGCGATTTTTATTTTTTCGACACCTTGTGACTTGCTGACAGCTAATAAAATAACAGAACTTGGCGTGCGTCCAAATAGATTTTCCGCCTTCCAAATTTCTTCGTTTATTTTCTTAATATTACAGCTAATTGACATTATTCAAGAAAACCATATTCAAGAAAACCATTATCGCTCATTCAAACGTTGGACCCGCTTTACGAATCACATCTGACACTTCGAATCTAAAAAAATTTTCCCGAAATTTTTCCATTAACACACGCGCTTTAGTATCGTATGCCTCAACATCATTCCATGTTTTTCTTGGATTTAATAAAACACAATCAACGCCAGGTGCTGATGTTGGGATAATCAAATTGAAACCATCTAACATCTCAGTAGGCTGGCTTTTCAATTTACCACTAATAATGGCATTAATAATAGCACGCGTTGTTGGGATAGAAAAACGTACTCCGCCCTCACCATGAGCCCCTCCAGTCCAGCCAGTATTAACAAGATAAACCTGACAGCGGGTTTCTTCAATACGTTTCATCAATAATTCAGCATACATGGTTGCAGGTCGAGGAAAAAACGGAGCGCCAAAACAACTGCTAAATGTTGGCATCACTTCCTTTATGCTCCCTACTTCTGTACTTCCAACCAAAGCGGTGTAACCACTTAAAAAATAATATGCTGCTTGTTCTTTAGTTAACAATGCTACAGGCGGCAAGATCCCATAGAGATCGCAAGTCAGAAAAATCACGGCTCTTGGTGATTGTCCTTTATTATCCTTAACACGTAAAGGAATGTGTTCAAGTGGATAAGCTACACGCGAATTTTGCGTTAAACTGGTATCCTTATAATC
This sequence comes from Coxiella endosymbiont of Amblyomma nuttalli, assembly GCF_018107685.1. GTDB lineage: Bacteria > Pseudomonadota > Gammaproteobacteria > Coxiellales > Coxiellaceae > Coxiella. Next base: position 998,786 of record NZ_CP064834.1, read on the forward strand.
AGGAGTACCATCTCTTCTTAACACGACGTTCTCCATAATCGCACCCCGATGAATCGCGTCCCAAATCATGGGCTCCCTTTCTCTGGATAAATCGATACATTTGGCATAGCAACCCCCTTCAAAATTAAAAACACCGGCTCTACTCCAACCATGTTCGTCATCACCAATCAGCAAACGTTCAGGATCAGCCGATAAGGTGGTTTTACCAGTTCCTGATAATCCAAAAAATAATACTACATCCTGCTTTAATTTCCCGACATTGGCTGCACAGTGCATAGGTAAAACATCATATGGAGGTAAAAGATAATTCAGTACGGTAAACATGGCTTTTTTCATTTCACCTGCGTATCGCATACCCACTAATAATACGCGACGACATGATAGATCAATCATTACAGCACCATCACTATTCACTCCATCTTGTTCTGGGTCAGTTTTGATCCCTGGTGTGCTTAAAATAGTCCATGGTAATTTGCCCTTGATATAATCACCAGAAGGACGAATAAAGAGATTACGTGCAAACAAATTATGCCAAGCTAATTCAGTAATGACCTTAAGTGGCAAAAAGTAATTTTCATCTTTCCCCACTTGCAAATGTGCAACGTACACATCTCGTTCTGAGAGATAACGGATAGCATGCTCCCAAAGACGATCAAAGACACCTCGCTCAATCGGTTGATTAATAGCACCCCATTGAACTTGATCTGATGTTTCCTTATCTTTCACAATAAATCGATCTTTTGGAGATCGACCAGTGCGTTTTCCCGTGGTCACCACCAAAGCTCCCGTGGAGCTTAGTACTCCTTCACCATTTTTGATAACATGCTGAATTAATTCATTAGATGAAAGATCGTTATAAGTGGTTCGTGTTGCAATTTGTTTCATAAGTTCTTCCCCTATTTCACACGAATGGCCATTATGGCAAATTATCTTGATGTTGGATACCCTCTATGGTTGCGACACTTCAAAGATCCGCGCATACTTAGTGCATGATAAAAACAAATATTTTTTCAAATCATTTTCTAGTTGCGATGCCACAATTACATGATTTTACTTTCGCACAATCGGTAATCTACCTATCAGAACATGATACTAAAGGGGCATTAGGCATTATTATCAACAAACCTCTCCAAGTAAATCTGGGAAGTGTTTTAGAGCATTTGAAGATAGAAAGCGACCGTCCAGATATCTCCGAACAACCGGTATTAATGGGGGGTCCTATGGGACAGGAGCATGGTTTTATTATTTATGAGAATCCTATTTCTAAAAAAAACCTTGAGATTTCAGTATCTGCTTCTAAGGTAATGCTAGAAGAAATCGCTAGTAACAAAGGACCTGGTAATTTTTTAATTACCTTGGGATATTCCGGTTGGGAAGCGGGTCAATTAGAAAAAGAAATTGCACGTAATGATTGGCTTATTGTGCCATTTGATCGTTCTATTCTATTTGAAACCCCCATAAAAAAACGTTGGAAAAAAGCAGCTTCCCTCATTGGTATTGACATTAATCGTCTTTCAGATCAAGTAGGACATGCCTAAACCAGCAACACTAACCGCATTGGGATTCGATTTTGGGATGAAACGTATTGGCCTTGCCGTGGGACAAACGTTGACATGTACTGCTAATCCACTGCCTATCTTAAATGTTCGTGATGGTATTCCTCACTGGAAAAAAATTGAAACATTGATTGAAATCTGGGACACTCACGCGTTAGTAGTTGGTATTCCATATAATATGGATCAATCAGAACAGTATCTTACCTTTTCGGCCAGAAAATTTGCTCGTAAATTACGCTCTCGTTTTCAGTTACCCGTTTATACAGTAGATGAAAGACTGACTACATTTGAAGCTAAAAGACAATGGTGTGAGAGAAAAAAGCAAAGAAATGTTAAGATTCCTGAACAGTTTGATAGTCATGCTGCAAAACTTATTCTGGAACAATGGCTGCAGGAGGACAATAGTTAGGTAATGATTATTGGGAAGCTGCCTACTCATCTATTAAGCATGCAATCGCTTACTCGTGATCATATTGAGGCTATTTTGCAACGAGCTAATTATTTTTTAAATAGCGCTGTTAAAAACAATGCTATTTTTAGCATCTTACACGGAAAAATTGTCGCTACTTTATTTTTTGAGCCCAGTACACGCACACGAAATTCTTTTGAAATTGCCGCAAAACGGCTTGGTGCCTTTATTCAAAGCGTCGATCTTAAAGTCTCCGCTTTGAATAAAGGTGAAACAATTCTGGATACTGTTAAAAATTTACAAGCAATGGGTACTGATTTTTTTATCATCCGTCATTCAGAAAAAGATAAACCAACCTGGTTAGCAAAACATTTATCTTCAGGTGTTGTGATTAATGCAGGTGATGGTGATCACCAACACCCTAGTCAAGGTCTCATTGATTTAATGACAATTAAGCAATATAAACCATGTTGGAATGAATTATGTGTCACTATTATTGGTGACATTTATCATTCACGCGTTGCAAATTCATTGATTGATGGACTACTAATGATGGACGTTTCTGAAATTCGCTTGGCTGCTCCTTCGCAATTACTACCGAAAACGATTCATGACAATCGCATTCAAATATTTCATGAACTGGATTTGAGCCTTGTTAATACCGATGTTATCGTTACTCTTCGTTGGCAAAAAGAACGTCACGCTAATCCAATAGAATTAACTGTATTTCGTCAAATGTTTTGTCTAACTCATGAAAAATTAGCTCTGGCAAAATCGGATGTTATTGTTATGCATCCTGGCCCTATCAATCGTGAAATTGAAATAACTTCGGAAGTTGTCGATGGACAGCATTCAGTCATTCTTCAACAAGTACGTAATGGAGTAGCTATACGAATGGCCATATTGGATTTATTTTCATCGTCTACTTTTTAGTATACATCTAAGTATACTTCGAATACTTTGCCGTCCAATCTGATGATCCATCATTCTCACTGTTGATTTCAATAGCATCTCTACCATATTCAAACGAAGACACATAAAAGTAGTAACAGGGAGAGCTTCTGGTATCATACTTCCAGTCTTATTTAAAAGACAATAACATTTCTTTAATTTATAACCAGTAATCATCTTCTTCAGTGTTAGTTTAAGATTTTATCTAAACGTACGTTGCAACTATTTTTGCTGCTCTTTAATTCTGTGTATATGAATTATGTTTTTTGTAATCTCTATTTTAGGAGTAATGCTAAAATAAAATGAACCTCATCAAAAAAGAAAATTAATTTGAATCTATCTAAGTATCCAACTTAAAGCAAAGCAACTGTTCAAATCATCCTGATGAAAATCACATCTGATGATAACCACAAAAGAAAAGTACTGTAAAATATGCTTCATAGATTAGGTAAGGTGCATTCAGAATGTTAATACCTATCTGAAGCTTATATAGGTGTATCAGCTTTTCAAAAACGCTTTCCTCTTGTTCTCCACCATAGGGGATGATAACTTTCGTTATAGCGTATCAAATTAGTCTACTGAAAATGTTCCAGTATTCCTCTCTTAATGAAGTAGTATTGTATTATCCATTTTTATTCATCAAAACTTGATAAATCATGAAAATCATTTTAGTCAAGTACAATAAGCCTTTTTATCGGCTAAATTAAATGTCGCATTTATTATTTTTTCTAAAAATTATTTGTTTTTAAAAAATTTAATTTATCCAAATAACCCGGTTGCACTGCACCAATTGTTACTCATAATATAACGCCTTAACAACCGTATAAATTTTAAAAAAATAACCGGGCTTTTTGAGGAGATATAGACTTAATTAATGCCTAATAAGTCTTCTTTAACGTTGTTCAAATGAAACCATCCCGCTTTCAAAATTATTTTGCAACCCGCATGTTAAGATTACCACTTTCTCTATATCTATGCTAGTTAACCACTATAATGAATGCATGGTATGACAGTTAACTATTCTTAAAATTAAGCAATCAGATTAAGTAATTGGTTTATCCATTTCACTCCTTAGAACGAATATTATTTGCGTAATCATTTCCTTTGATACTATCGTTATTATTTTAAGAGTAGAAATCAAGTAGAAATCAATTTTTGAGAGACGTTTAACGTAGAAGATTCTATCATTGGTGATGGCTACGGGTAGTGATAAGAAGTTACATAATTTGCGAAAGTTTTTCATTGACTCTAGATAAGTGATCCCATAACAAGCTACAATAGTACATCTACAAAACCCAGCAATTTCTGTGTTAGCAGCGAGTTCT